>NZ_WLYN01000010.1:0-115950 GCF_009707615.1 Serratia sp. YC16
AAACGTCACCGTGCTGGCCGATGGCACCATCGACTTCAACGACGGTTCTAAAACCGAGAACACCCGCGTTTCTTATCCGATCTACCATATCCAGAACATCGTCAAACCGGTGTCCAAGGCAGGTCACGCCACCAAGGTGATCTTCCTGACCGCCGACGCCTTCGGCGTGCTGCCGCCGGTATCGCGCCTGACCGCCAACCAGACGCAGTACCACTTCCTGTCCGGCTTCACCGCCAAGCTGGCCGGCACCGAGCGCGGCGTGACCGAGCCGACGCCAACCTTCTCCGCCTGCTTCGGCGCCGCGTTCCTGNCAACACCGGCTGGAACGGCACCGGCAAGCGCATCTCAATCAAAGACACGCGTGGCATCATCGACGCCATCCTGAGCGGTGAGATCGACAAGGCGGAAACCGTAACCCTGCCGATCTTCGATCTGGCGATGCCGACCGCGCTGCCTGGCGTGAATCCGGAGATCCTCGATCCGCGCAATACCTACGCCAGCCTCGAGCAGTGGCAGGAAAAAGCGCAGGATCTGGCCGAGCGTTTCATCACCAACTTCGACAAATACACCGATACGCCTGCAGGCGCCGCGCTGGTCAGCGCCGGCCCGAAGCTGTAATTCGGTAGCATTACCTCTTCAGCTAAGGCGCGGATCCCGCGCCTTTTTTCATTTTCCGTGATTGCTTTTTAACCAGCGAGACGAGAAAATAAGTCAATGCAATCATTGATAGCAAAGGAGGTTTCAATGGCTACTATCACCGTCAGAAATCTGGACGACGAAATCAAAGAACTGCTGCGTATTTCAGCGGCGAAAAACGGCCATTCCATGGAAGAGGAAGCGCGCATGATCCTGAAGCAGGCGCTGGTGAAAAAGCCGCCACGCTATGGATTGGGTACCTGGATGCATCAGCACTTCGCCGAGTTCGGTGGCGTCGAGCTGGAGATCCCACCGCGTGACGCCGTGCCACCGCGCATCGTCACCTTTGACGATGAAGATGACAACGCATGATTATTCTCGACACCAACGTCATTTCAGAAACACTGCGCCCCAGTCCGTACTACAACGTCATTAACTGGTTAAATGAAAAGGACAATGACGAGCTCTATCTGAGCGCCATTGTCCTGGCCGAACTGTTCAGCGGCGTCGCCTGCATGCCTGACGGCAAGCGCCAGCGGGATCTCAAGCTCAAATTGGCGGACGCGATTGAATTGAAGTTCGAGGGGCAGATATTGCCGTTTGATGGGTTGTGCGCGATGCAATACGCGGAATTGACGGCAAAGAATCGGCTTCTGGGTAAAGCGATGAGCATGCCGGATACCCAAATCGCCGCCACCTGCCTGCATTACGGTGCCGTCCTGGCCACCCGCAATACCAAAGCCTTCCTCCACTGCGGCATCGAGCTCATCGATCCGTGGCAGGCGCCGACCGGCCGTCGGTTGCATGAGGATGCGGCGGAATATTACGTGATGAGCAGGAAGTCCTGACGGGGCCGCAGCGAGGCAGCCCGCGCCAGGAGGGTCAGGCGTTTTCCCTGGCCGTTTGATGGCCGTTGGCCGACTCTTTTTTCTCCATCGGCAGCGGGATATACGCGCGGATCAACAACCCGCCGCGTTCGCTGGTGCCGATATCCAGCGCCCCGTCGTGCGCATCGATAATACGCTGCACGATCGCCAGCCCCAGACCGGTGCCGCTGGTACTGCGCGCGCTGTCGCCGCGTACGAACGGCTGCAGCAGGTGCTTCAACTCTTCCGGCTTGATGCCCGGGCCGTCATCCTCGACCTGGAACCAGCCGCGCTGCAGCTCGCGGCCGCTGCTGACTTTGATCCAGCCGTTGCCGTAACGCGCCGCATTCACCACCATATTCACCGCCGCCCGCTTAATCGACAGCGGGTGTACGTTCATCATCAGCTCGCCCGGCGACAGCGCGGTTTCAATCACCCGCTCATAACCGCTCTCCGCCGCGACCACCTCGCCCAAAATGGCGTTCAGATCGCTGCTTTCGGTCGGCATTTCCTGCCCGGTGCGCAGATAATCGATGAACTGTTCGATGATGGCGTTGCACTCTTCGATGTCTTTATTGATCGACTCGGCCAGATAGCCGTCTTCGGCGCTCATCATCTCCGTCGCCAGCCGGATGCGCGTCAACGGCGTGCGCAGGTCGTGGCTGACCCCGGCCATCAGCAAGGTGCGATCGTCCGCCAGCTGCTTGACGCCCGACGCCATCTGATTGAACGCACGAGTCACCGAGCGCACTTCGGAAGCGCCATATTCGCGCAGCGGCGGTGGAATAATGCCCTTGCCCACCTGCAGCGCCGCATGTTCCAGCTCCACCAGCGGGCGGTTTTGAATACGGATAAACAGCCAGGCGCCGCCGATCGCCAGCAGCATGATCGCCAGCGTATAGCGGAACAGCGGAGAGAAGTCGCCCTGATGGATTTCCGTCAGCGGCACGCGTACCCAGATATCGGGCTGCAACCAGGTTTTCAGCCACACCACCGGGGAGTTCTTGTTCACCTCCACCCGCACATCGGTCGGCCCGCCAAGCTGCTGCGCCATCTGCTGGCTGAGGAACTGGTAGTGCTGCGCCCAGCGCAGGCCGCTCTCTTCCGCCGCCGAATTGGTGTAGAGAGAGATGCCCAGCTCGCGGTAGATCTCACGACGGAACGCCGGCGGCACTTCCAGCAACGTGCCATCCTCCAGCTGCAGCCGATCGGTCATCAGCATACGCACTTCGTAAGCCAACACCTTGTTGAACTGCTGCAGGCTGGGCAGGATGGCGAAGTTCAGCACCACCAGATAGGTCGTCACCAGGCTGACGAACAGCAAGGTGACGATCAACAACAGGGTTCGGGCAAACGAGCTACGCGGTGAAAAGCGCAATCGCCTCATGCCTTGCTGCCGTCCGGAACGAACACGTAGCCGAGACCCCAAACGGTCTGGATATAACGCGGATGCGCCGGATCTTCTTCAACCATGCGGCGCAGACGAGAGATCTGCACGTCGATGGAACGTTCCATGGCGCTGTATTCACGGCCACGCGCCAGGTTCATCAGCTTATCGCGCGACAGCGGTTCACGCGGGTGGCTGACCAGTGCCTTCAGGACCGCGAACTCGCCGCTGGTCAACGGCATCGGCTCGTCTTCGCGGAACATCTCGCGGGTGCCGAGGTTCAGTTTGAATTTGCCGAACGCGATCACCGCCTCTTCCTGCGAAGGCGCGCCCGGCAGTTCGTTAGCCTGACGGCGCAGCACCGCGCGGATGCGAGCCAACAGCTCACGCGGGTTGAACGGTTTAGGAATGTAGTCGTCGGCGCCGATTTCCAGCCCCACGATGCGATCGACCTCTTCGCCTTTGGCGGTGACCATAATGATCGGCATCGGGTTGCTCTGGCTGCGCAGGCGGCGGCAAATGGACAGACCGTCTTCGCCCGGCAACATCAGATCGAGCACCATCAGATGGAAGGATTCACGGGTCAGCAAGCGATCCATTTGCTCAGCGTTGGCAACGCTGCGAACCTGGAAGCCCTGCTCGGTTAAATAACGTTCTAAAAGCGCGCGCAGGCGCATGTCATCATCGACAACCAGGATCTTATGATTCTCTTGCATGGTATTACTCCCAAAGGCTTTATTGCCTGACTCGAATATTGTTAGAAAACCTTGCCATTTGAGACAGCGTTTAATGGTATGTATTCTAGACGAAATTGTTACAAAGCTTATTCTTTTCCCCATTTATCAACAATTTTCATCGAATGTCGACGGGGGTTCGTCAAAATTTCGCCCTTTATCGGCGCAATGTGGGGCAGCGGCCCAATTTTACGCAATTTCGCCACCGGCGAACCGCACGGTGGCGTTTTGATATCGGGTCAGGAAGTCTGCAGGAAACGCGCCAGCTGCCTACGCAGCTGACGGTTTTCTTGCTGCAACGCATCCACCCGGTCGAGCAGCGTCAGCGCCATGGCGATCCCCGGCCAGTCCAGATCCAGTTCGGCCCGCAGCCTGCGCGCACGCTGCAGATGGCTCAGCGCCGGATAATCGAACACCCAACTCGGCTGCGCCGGCTCCAGCGGCACGATCACGCCCAGGCCGACGATCTCGACCAGCTCATCCTCTGAAATTTCCACCCGTTGGCACAATTCCACCACGGTGAAGGTGATCTCTTTCTTCATCATGTGCTTTACTCCCATTCCGCGCGTGGGTTGAACGGCGCCTGCTCGGCCAGTTCTCGCCACAGGGCGCTGGCTTTCTCGTTGGGTTTCGGCGGCATCACCACCTTGAGAATGACGTACAGATCGCCGGGCTCTTTCTTGCCCGCCAGCCCTTTGCCTTTGACCCGCAGCCGTTTGCCGCTCTGGCTGCCGGCCGGCACGGTCAGCGCGATCTTGCCGGTCAGCGTCGGCACCTCGATGCTGGCGCCGAGCGCCGCTTCCCACGGTGCGAGCGGCGCCACGATGCTCAGGTTGTGGCCGTCGATCTCAAACAGCGGATGCGGCGCGAGGCGGATGACCAGATACAGATCGCCGTTCTGGCCGCCGCCCACACCGGCGACACCCTGCCCCTTGAGGCGAATGCGTTCGCCGTCGCCGACGCCCGCCGGGATTTTCACGTTCAGCGTTTTGCTGGCTTCGCTCACCTGCCGCCCCAGCTCGTCGTACACCGGCAGCTTGTAGGAAATCTCGCGGCTTTGGCCATGCAGCGTTTCCTCGAGAAACAGCGGCACTTCCATCTCCAGATCCTGGCCGCGGAAGCCGTGCCCGCCGTGCGAATGCGCAGAGGAACGGTGGCTGCCCGCCGTCCGGCCGCCGAACATGCTCTCGAAGAAATCGGAGAAGTCTTGTGCGTCGCCGCCACCGTGCCATGAAGCGCTCTGCTGATAGCCACCGTGGTCGCCGCGCGCCTGGCGGCCAAAGTTCGGATCGTTGCGGTGCAGCCGGATCTGATCGTACTCGGCGCGGCGCTCTTCGTCCTTCAGTACCTCATAGGCTTCGGCCAGCTCCTTGAACTTGCTCTCGGCGTCTTCTTCGGTGCTCACGTCAGGGTGATATTTACGCGCCAGCCGGCGGTAGGCCGTTTTGATGGTTTTCAGATCGGCGTTGGGCTCGACGCCCATCGTTGCGTAGTAATCTTTAAATTCCATGCGGTAATACCTTCAATGTGTTGGGTTGTGCGCCAAAATTCCTTGTCTCTCTCGCCAGATATCCTCCTTTCGTCACATTCCTTTTCCGCTATCGCTAAGCATACTCCCGATTGTTAAAAGCTGCGCAAACTGAATAAAAACCGTGCGACAAGGCGCAGGCCCGCGCGCCATTTTTAAAGCCTTCCGCATTCACGTACACTGTGGCGGTGGCCCCATAAAGATAAATCACGATGAGAACTCAACTGATAACCCGTGAAGGGTATGACAAGCTCAAACAAGAGCTGGATTACCTCTGGCGCGAAGAACGCCCCGAGGTGACCAAGAAAGTGACCTGGGCCGCCAGCCTGGGCGACAGAAGCGAAAACGCCGACTACCAATACAACAAGAAGCGGCTGCGCGAAATAGACCGCCGCGTCCGCTATCTGACCAAATGCCTGGAGCAGTTGAAGATCGTCGATTACTCCCCGCAGCAGGAAGGCAAGGTGTTCTTCGGCGCCTGGGTAGAAGTGGAGAACGACGACGGCGAGATCAAACGCTTTCGCATCGTCGGTTACGACGAGATTTTCGGCCGCAAGGATTACATCTCCATCGACGCGCCGATGGCGCGCGCCCTGCTGAAAAAAGAGGTCGGGGACATCGCCACCGTCAATACCCCGCTGGGCGAAGCGCAGTGGTACGTTAACGAGATAGACTACCCGAAGTAAGCTTTCAGCTTTTTCCGAACCGCCGCCAACGCCGCCGCCTGCGCAGTTCTCTACGCCGCGGCCGCGCGGCGGCGGCCCGCTCCGCTGGCATTTTCCCCGATCAATCCGTATAACTGTCCCCTGTTTATTCACCGTTCTCAATACAGATACCAGACCTATGAATGACCCACTGAGCCGCATTATTGCAACAGAACTGCAGGCCCGGCCGGAGCAAGTCGACTCCGCCATCCGTCTGCTGGATGAAGGTAATACCGTGCCCTTTATTGCACGCTATCGTAAGGAAGTCACCGGGGGCCTGGACGACACCCAACTGCGCCAGCTGGAGACCCGCCTGGGTTATCTGCGTGAACTGGAAGATCGTCGCCAGACTATCCTGAAGTCGATCGATGAACAGGGCAAACTGACCGAACAACTGGCGGGGGCGATCAACGCCACGCTGAGCAAGACCGAACTCGAAGACCTCTACCTGCCGTACAAACCGAAGCGCCGCACCCGCGGCCAGATCGCCATCGAAGCCGGTCTGGAACCGCTGGCGGACACGCTGTGGCAAGATCCCCAGCAGCAGCCGGAGCAGTTGGCCGAACGCTACGTCGACGCCGACAAGGGCGTGGCGGACGTCAAAGCCGCCCTCGACGGCGCGCGCTATATCCTGATGGAGCGCTTCGCCGAAGACGCCGCGCTGCTGGCCAAGGTGCGCGACTACCTGTGGAAAAACGCCCATCTGGTGTCCAAAGTGGTCGAAGGCAAGGAAGAAGAAGGCGCCAAGTTCCGCGACTACTTCGATCACCACGAACCGATTTCTCAGGTGCCTTCGCACCGAGCGCTGGCGATGTTCCGCGGCCGCAACGAAGGCGTGCTGCAGCTGGCGCTGAACGCCGATCCGCAGTTTGAGGAAGCGCCGCGCGAAAGCCAGGCGGAGCTGATCATCATCAACCACCTCAACCTGCGTCTGAACAACGCCCCGGCCGACGCCTGGCGCAAGGCGGTGGTCAACTGGACCTGGCGCATCAAGGTGCTGCTGCACCTGGAAACCGAGCTGATGGGCACGGTGCGCGAACGCGCGGAAGACGAAGCGATCAACGTTTTCGCCCGCAACATGCATGATCTGTTGATGGCCGCACCGGCCGGCATGCGCGCCACCATGGGCCTCGATCCTGGCCTGCGCACCGGGGTGAAAGTCGCCGTGGTCGACGCGACCGGCAAGCTGGTGGCCACCGACACCGTCTACCCGCACACCGGGCAAGCGGCCAAAGCCGCCACCATCGTCGCGGCGCTGTGCATCAAACACCACGTGGAACTGGTGGCGATCGGCAACGGCACCGCTTCGCGTGAAACCGAGCGTTTCTATCTCGACCTGCAAAAGCAGTTCAGCGACGTCCGGGCGCAGAAAGTGATCGTCAGCGAAGCGGGTGCGTCGGTGTATTCCGCGTCCGAACTGGCGGCGCAGGAATTCCCGGATCTCGACGTGTCGCTGCGTGGCGCGGTATCCATTGCCCGTCGCCTGCAGGATCCGCTGGCGGAGCTGGTGAAGATCGACCCGAAATCCATCGGCGTCGGCCAGTATCAGCATGACGTCAGCCAGAGCCAGCTGGCGAAGAAGCTGGACTCGGTGGTGGAAGACTGCGTGAACGCCGTCGGCGTCGACCTGAACACTGCGTCGGTGCCGTTGCTGACCCGCGTGGCCGGCCTGACGCGCATGATGGCCCAGAACATCGTCAACTGGCGCGACGAGAACGGCCGCTTCAGCAACCGTGAACAGCTGCTGAAGGTCAGCCGTCTGGGGCCGAAGGCCTTCGAACAGTGCGCCGGCTTCCTGCGCATCAACCACGGCGACAATCCGCTGGACGCTTCGACCGTTCACCCGGAAGCCTACCCGGTGGTGCAACGCATTCTGGCCGCTACCGAGCAGGCGCTGCAGGACCTGATGGGCAACGCTTCGGCGGTGCGCAGTCTCAAAGCGGTCGATTTCACCGACGACAAGTTCGGCGTGCCGACGGTTACCGACATCCTGAAAGAGCTGGAGAAACCGGGCCGCGATCCGCGTCCGGAGTTCAAAACCGCGACCTTTGCCGAAGGCGTGGAAACCCTCAACGATCTGCAGGTGGGCATGATCCTCGAAGGATCGGTCACCAACGTCACCAACTTCGGCGCCTTCGTGGATATCGGCGTGCATCAGGACGGCCTGGTGCACATCTCCTCGCTGGCGGACAAGTTCGTTGAAGATCCGCATACCGTGGTGAAGGCCGGCGACATCGTCAAAGTGAAGGTGATGGAAGTCGATCTGCAACGCAAACGCATCGCGCTGAGCATGCGGCTGGATGAGCAACCGGGCGAAGGTTCGCCGCGCCGCGGCGGCAATGCGCCGGCGCAAACGCGCGACAACGCCAATCGTTCGGCGGGCGGCAACAAGGCCAAACCGCGCAACGCGGCGCCGGCCGGCAACAGCGCCATGGGCGACGCGCTGGCCGCGGCGTTCGGTAAGAAACGCTAAGCCAGAACCGTCAGGGCGGAGCCTGCTCCGCCCTTGCCGAGAAAGAAAACTTGCGGCATTTTTTGACCCGACTCAATAAACCTTCATCTTTTTATTTCCCGTTGCTGCGTGACCGCCCTCCCATTGTTAAAGCGGCAAAAATCCCTTCTGTAGCCGTTTATTAACAACGTCGTTAACACGCATTTTTCATTTTGCGAATTGTGAGCGAAACACAAATGGTTACCGCTCGTATTACGGCGGAATAATGTTATTGAATTGCCTTTCATCAGAAATAAATAAGGGAAAAACGCCATCAATATTTGCAAACGAGAAAATTCGGCTACAAATACGCAACTGATTTAACTCACCATTCTCATTTGTCGCCGAGTAAAAGCAGTGGTAAAACGGGGCTTATCAAAGCGACACAACCAAAAACTGCCGCCGCCATAATAATTGGTTACAATACCCTTACTTTTTGTATTGAACGCGATAATGATAATTACTATTATTTGCGCTCAATTTATTGCATGACCTTATGGATGAATAGCGCCGACGGCGTGGCATTTTCGCCGGCAACGTCCAATTATTATCAGCCCGATGTTCATCGGCACCCGGAAGGTTAATCACATGCAGCTTCAACCTAAACACACGTATAAAATCGCCGGCTTTTCCAGTGAAATTGCGCCGGCCTATCGCCAGAAACTGTTATCGCTCGGCATGCTGCCCGGCTCTTCATTCGAAGTGGTGCGCGTCGCACCGCTGGGCGATCCGATAGAAATTAAAACTCGCCGCGTCAGCCTGGTGCTGCGCAGGAAGGATCTGGCGCTGCTGCAACTCGACGGTCAGTCCTGAGCCGGCGCGCCCTCCGTTTGCCGACGCGCCTTTGCGCCGGCGCTGTTCTCCTTGAAGACGACACGCTGAACTATGAAAAAACTCACCATCGGTTTAATCGGTAACCCGAACTCCGGCAAAACCACGCTGTTCAACCAGCTGACCGGCGCGCGCCAACGGGTCGGCAACTGGGCGGGCGTGACGGTCGAACGCAAAGAAGGCCATTTCACTACCCCGCAGTCCGACGTGCGGCTGGTCGATCTGCCCGGCACCTACTCCCTCACCACCATCTCGGAACAGACCTCGCTCGATGAGCAGATCGCCTGCCACTACATTTTGAGCGGCGACGCCGATCTGCTGATCAACGTGGTCGACGCCTCCAACCTGGAGCGCAATCTCTATCTGACGCTGCAGCTGCTGGAGCTGGGCATTCCCTGCATCGTGGCGCTGAACATGCTCGACATCGCCAAAAGCCAGCATATCGATATCGACGTCGCCGCGCTGTCGGCACGCCTCGGCTGCCCGGTGGTGCCGATGGTCTCCACCCGCGCCGACGGCATCGGCGTGCTGAAGCAGATGATCGACAATCATCACATCAACGAGCAGCAGGCGCTGGTGAACTACCCGCCGCTGTTGCTGAAAGAGGTCGCCACGCTGAGCGACGCCATGCCGCAAACGCTGCCGGCGGCGCAGCGCCGCTGGCTGGCGCTGCAGATGCTGGAAGGCGACATTTACAGCCACCGGCTGGCCGGCCCCGCCGTCGCGTTGCTGCCTGCGGCTACCCAGGCATTGCAACAGCAGCAGCAAGAAGACCCGGCACTGGTGATCGCCGACGCGCGCTACCAGTCTATCGCCACCCTGTGCGACGCGGTCAGCAACTCGCAGCAGGCGATGCCCAACCGCCTGACCGAGCTGCTGGATAAAGTGATCCTCAACCGCTGGCTGGGCGTGCCGATCTTCCTGCTGGTGATGTACCTGATGTTCCTGCTGGCGATCAACATCGGCGGCGCGCTGCAGCCGATCTTCGATATCGGCTCGGCGGCGATCTTCATCCAGGGCATTCAGTGGCTGGGTTATACCCTGCACTTCCCCGACTGGCTGACCGTCTTCCTGGCGCAGGGCGTCGGCGGCGGCATCAACACCGTGCTGCCGCTGGTGCCGCAGATCGGCATGATGTACCTGTTCCTGTCGTTCCTGGAGGATTCCGGCTATATGGCACGCGCGGCGTTCGTGATGGACCGCCTGATGCAGGCGCTCGGGCTGCCGGGCAAATCCTTCGTGCCGCTGATCGTCGGCTTCGGCTGCAACGTGCCGTCCATCATGGGCGCCCGCACGCTGGACGCCCAGCGAGAGCGGCTGATCACCATCATGATGGCGCCGTTCATGTCCTGTGGCGCGCGTCTGGCTATCTTCGCGGTCTTCGCCGCCGCCTTCTTCGGCCAGGACGGCGCCGGGGTAGTGTTCTCGCTGTACCTGCTCGGCATCGCGGTGGCGATTCTCACCGGCCTGGTGCTGAAATACACCATCATGCGCGGCGAAGCCTCGCCGTTCGTGATGGAGCTGCCGGTCTATCACGTGCCGCACCTGAAAAGCCTGCTGCTGCAAACCTGGCAGCGGTTGAAAGGTTTCGTGCTGCGCGCCGGTAAGGTGATCGTGGTGGCCAGCATATTTATCGGCGGCCTGAACAGCTTCTCGTTCAGCGGCAAGACGGTCGATAACATCAACGACTCCGCGCTGGCCTCGGTCTCCAAGGTGCTGACGCCGCTGCTGCAACCGATGGGCGTCCACAGCGACAACTGGCAGGCCACCGTCGGGCTGGTGACCGGCGCGATGGCAAAAGAAGTGGTGGTCGGCACGCTGAATACGCTGTATACCGCCGAGCATATCAACAAAGAAGCGTTCGACGCCGCCAACTTCAATCTGCTCGATGAGCTGGGCGGCGCGCTGCAGGAAACCTGGGACGGCCTGAAAAACACCTTCAGCCTGAGCGTGCTCTCCAACCCGATCGAAGCCAGCAAGGGCGACGGCGAGATGGGCGTCGGCTCGATGGGGGTGATGAGCAGCAAATTCGGCTCGGGCATCTCCGCCTACAGCTACCTGATCTTCGTGCTGCTATATGTGCCTTGCGTCTCGGTGATGGGCGCCATCGCCCGTGAATCGAGCCGCGGTTGGATGACATTCTCCATCCTGTGGGGGCTGAACGTCGCCTATTCGCTGGCAACGCTGTTCTATCAGGCGGCGACCTTCAACCAACACCCGCAGTACAGCCTGACGGCGATCCTGGCCGTGGTGGCGGTGAATCTGCTGGTACTGTTCGGCCTGCGCCGGGCGCGCAGTCGCGTCACGGTACGCCTGGGCAACGCCACGCCGGCGGCCTGCTGCCAGGGCGCCAAAGGGAATTGCCACTGATGGCCGGGCTGCTGCAGGTGCGCGATGCGCTGGCGCTGCTCGGCAGCGCCCAGGCGCAGCAGCTCAGCCAATCGCTGGCGACGCCGCTGCCGCTGGTGCAGGCGATGCTGGACCGTTTGGCGGCGATGGGGAAAGTGGAGCGTATCGAACAGGATGAGGGCGCCTGTCTGAGCGGCAGCTGCAAAAGCTGCCCGCAGGGCCAGGGGTGCGGCACGGTTACCTACCGGTTGAAGGCCTGAAGATCGGGGGCGCCACGGCGGGCGCCCCTTTGCCGTTGAAGGCTTATTTCTTGTCTTTGTAAACTTCGGCGATAGCGCTGAATTTACCGTGTTCGCGACCCGCCAGAACCACGTAATATTGCCCGCCCTTTTCGTCCGCCAGTTTGGACAGCTCTTCCTTGGCATCCATCGGCGACGTGGTCTGCGCCGTGGTGGTCACGGTGCCGATCTTCTCGTATTTACCCGGGTTTTTATCCAGATCCTCCTTGGTCAGCAGGGTTGCCGCCATGGAGCCGAAAGACACCGAACCCAGCACTGCCGCTGCAATAATCATCTTCAATGATTTCATGACACTAACCTCTCAATGGATAATTTATCTGTTATGAAAGCCGTCAAGAATCCATGCGTAGTACATCAGGCTGCCGCGACATCCTCAGGCTCCGTTGCTTTCCCTGACGGTGCCTGTTTCCCAGAGACGAAACGCCAAAATGAAAAGCGCCGCGTACGGTCTTTTCATTTTGCAGCCAACGCATTGACTCACTAAGTATCGAACAGCTTTGTCTTTTATCCACCCGGCGGTGTTTTTTTTCGCACCTTATTGTGCGTTTTGCCGCCGCATTCAATGTGCTGCAATAAACGCTTCGATCGTCGTCACAAATTCGTCGGGATGAGAGATAAACGGCGCATGAGCGGCCTTAGCCACCATCTGCGACGTGGAGTTCGGCCAGGCGGTATCGAGCAGCTCGGCGACCTTGCGTGGCACCAGCCCGTCCAGATAGCCATAGATCCGCAGCAGCGGCAGATCCAGCGCCGCCAGAGGCGCACGCAGATCGGCGGTGCGCAGGATCTCCAGCCCGCCGTTCAGCACCTCGACGCTCGGCGTCGGCTGGTTGAGCACCACCGCTTTCAGCTGGCGCGCATCCTGACGCGCGCTTTCGGTGCCCAGCGTCTGCAGCGCCAGAAAACGCTCGACGGTGCGTTGGAAATCCAGGCTCAGCTGGTGCTGGAAACCGCTCAGCACGTCCGGACGGATCCCCGGCCACTCATCGCGAGCGGCAAAGCATGGCGAGGAAGCCACGGTGATAAGCCCATTGACCCGCTGCGGCTGCATCAACGCCGCCTGGCTGGCCACCAGCCCACCGAGCGACCAGCCGAGCCACCAGGCCTGCGGCGGGGCGGCCGCCAGCACAATCTCCGTCATCTGCTCCAGCGACAGAGCGCCGAATCCCTGGCTGCGGCCGTATCCCGGCAGGTCGACCAGATGCAGGCGAAAATGCGGCGTCAGTCGCGCCTGAATGCAACTCCACACTTCAGCGTTCAATCCCCAACCGTGCAGCAGCACAAGATCGCGTTCGCCTTCACCTATCGTTTGCCAGTACAGCGCTGTCATTGGTTATTGTCCTTTCATGCCTATTCGTCTCGGAGACGCTATGCTATCAACCCGCGGCCGCTGTTGGCTATGCCGGCAGCCATTAAGCCTGATGCGTCATGGCATCTGCAGCTGCTGTTTGCGCCATCTGCCGGCCAGGCCGCCGTGTTGCCCGTGCTGCGGGCTGCCCGCCGGTGATACGCAAACGCCCTGCGGCCGCTGCCTGCAACGGCCGCCGCCCTGGCAGCGGCTGGTGTTCGTCGGCGACTACGTGACGCCGCTCAGCCTGCTGGTAAAAAGGTTCAAATTTCACCGTGCGCCCGAATTGGCGCCGGCGTTGGCGCGCCTGATGCTGCTGCGGTGGCGGCAGGCGCGCGCAGAGCAGTATCTGAACAGACCCGACCTGATTTTAGCGGTACCTTTGCATGCAACGCGCTGCTGGCGCCGGGGTTATAACCAGAGCGATCTGTTGGCCCGGCGGCTGGCGCGCTGGCTGGGTTGTGCCTATCGGCCCACCGCCTTGCGCCGGGTACGCAAAACCGCCCTGCAACAGCGGCTGAGCGCCTCGGCCCGCAGGTGCAATCTGCAGCGCGCGTTCGCCTGTACCGTGCCGGTCGCCGGCCGGCATATCGCCCTGGTGGATGACGTGGTGACCACCGGCAGCACCGTCTCGGCGATCGCGGCGCTGCTGCGGCGGCAAGGCGCCGCCTCGGTGCAGATATGGTGCGTTTGCCGCACGTTGTAGTGCCACGGCAATGGGCGTATTATAACCGACTATAGAAGTCAACTATTGAGCTAATGCTATGATCCGTATAACAGATGCTGCACAGGAACACTTTGCCAAACTGCTGGCAAATCAAGAAGAAGGCACCCAAATCCGCGTATTCGTGATCAACCCGGGCACGCCGACGGCCGAATGCGGTGTCTCTTATTGCCCGCCGGACGCGGTAGAAGCGACGGATACCGAACTGAAGTTCGACAAGCTGTCCGCCTATGTCGATGAGCTGAGCGCGCCGTATCTGGAAGACGCCGAAATCGACTTCGTGACCGACCAGCTGGGTTCTCAGCTGACGCTGAAAGCGCCGAATGCCAAGATGCGCAAGGTCGATGACGACGCACCGCTGATGGAGCGCGTGGAATACGTGCTGCAATCGCAGATCAACCCGCAGCTGGCGGGCCACGGCGGCCGCGTAACGCTGATGGAGATCACCGACGACAACATGGCCATCCTGCAGTTCGGCGGCGGTTGCAACGGCTGTTCGATGGTGGACGTCACGTTGAAAGAAGGCATCGAGAAAGAGCTGCTGCAGAAGTTCCCGGAACTGAAAGGCGTGCGTGATCTCACCGAGCACCAGCGCGGTGAGCACTCTTACTACTGATACCCGGCGCTCGCGCCACGATAGATAACACAATGCCGGAAGGGGGAACCCGTTCCGGCATTGTCGTTTTCAGCCCACCGACACCTTGCGGCGCCGTTTATCCAAATCCTTCAGCAGCCGGTTTATCCGCGGATCGGCGAACATCTCCTCCAGCGTCTGGGTCAACTTGCGCCGCCAGTTAGGGTATTGATCGCTGGTGCCGGGAATGTTGACCGGATCGGCCATGTCCAGCCAGTCTTCCGGCTGCAGGCCGAGCAAGGCGCTGGCGCTGTCGGCGACATAACGTTGCAGGCCGCGATTGAGCAGCGGGCTCATGCCGAGCAGCGCCGCCCTTTTGCCCACCTTCTGCGGCACGCAGCCGTAGTGATGCAACCCATCCAGCAACCCCTGCTTGGCGCGTTCCCGGTCGGCGAACAGCTCCCGCAGTATTGCCGCGTCCGGATAAAGCCCCAGCCGGTTGCCGAGAGTCAGATCGTCGCTTTGCCAATAGCCGCGCAGCGTCGGCAAATCGTGGGTGGTGATGGTCGCCATCGCCTGCACCGGATAGGCCTGCGGTGCGCGGAAATGGTGCTCGCCGTCGCTTTCGAAATAGAGCACTTTGTAAGAGTAGACGCCGCTGTCGCGCAGCTTGCCGACGATCTCCACCGGCACCGTGCCAAGATCCTCGCCGATCACCATGCAGCGATGACGCTGGCTTTCCAGCGCCAGCACCGCCAGCAGATCGTCCACCGGGTATTTGACGTAGGCGCCGCGATCGGCGGTTTCGCCATAAGGGATCCACCACAACCGCAGCAGCGCCATCACGTGATCGATACGCAGCGCGCCGCAGCTGGTCATGTTGGCACGCAGCAGATCGATAAACGGCTGATAGCCGCGCGCCGCCATCACGTGCGGATCCATCGGCGGCAGGCCCCAGTTTTGCCCCAGCGGCCCCAGAATATCCGGCGGCGCACCGACCGACGCTTTCAGGCAGTACAGCTCGCGGTCGCACCAGGTTTCCGCTCCGCCTTCCGCCACGCCGACCGCCAGATCGCGATACAGGCCGATCGGCATCTGCTGCTGCTGACTCTGCTCAAAACACTGCGCGAACTGCGTGGCCGCCACCCATTGCAGCCACAGGTAAAAACGGACCGCCTCCTGATGTTCGGCGCAGAACTGCCGCACCGCTTCGCCATCCCCCTGCCGATAACGCTCGGGCCAGGCCGGCCACCCCCACTGACTGACGTCCTCCGCCGCCAAATGGGCATGCAGCGCGTCGAACGCCGCCTGCTGATACAGGCTGTCGCTGCCGTCCGTCACGAACAGCTCGAACGCCTGACGCTGCGCGTCGTTCGGCTTGCGCGCCTGAAACAGCGGGAACGCCAGCTTCAGCGCCGCCAGTTTCAGCTGCATCACGGCGGTATAATCCACCCACTCCGTGGCGCGCGCCTTGGCCAGCAGCTTCTGCGTCGCCGGCTTCTGCCACCAGCGCTGCGCCGCTTCGCTGCGTTGGAAATCCTCCACGGCATTAACATCGATGTACGCCAGATTCAGCCAGCGGCGCGACGAGGGGCTGTAGGGGCTGGCGCTCTCCGGGTTGGCCGGGTACAGCGCATGGATCGGATTGAGACCGACAAAAGCGCCGCCGCGCTCGCCCACCTCTTCTACCATCAGGCGCAGATCGCCGAAATCGCCGATGCCCCAGTTGCGATCGGAACGCAGCGTATACAGCTGAACGCAGGCGCCCCACAGTTTTTTGCCGGTCAGCAAGGCGTCCGGCTCAAAGCAGCGCCTCGGCGCGACGATCACCCGGCATGACCACTGCTGGGCGCCCTGGCTCAACGTCAACTGGTGGTAACCCGCCGGCAGATCGCCGGGCAGCGTCAGGGTCTTGCGCGCGCCGGCGCGGCCCTGCAAGCATTCGCCGTCTTCACGCTGCAGCGCCCACAGATATTCGCCTTCGCCCGCCGGCGTCAGCGCCAACGGCGCGCCCTGATAGAACACCTTGACCGCCGGTAACGGCGGCGGCGCGCTTTCCCGCTCGGCAGCGCCCCAGTTCATGGCCGCCAATAGCTTGCGCTTGGTCTCCGGTTCAATCGCCTGCCGCTTGCCGTGGGCATTGATGAAATCGGCAGCGATCCCCGCCTGCGCTGCCGCCTGATCGATACGCTTGCGATCCATTCGCTCTCCTTAACGTTTGGCTTGCCAGATGCGCTGCTGGTAATCGCGAATCGAGCGATCCGAACTGAACATGCCGACGCGCGCGGTGTTAAGGATAGTCCGCCGCGTCCATTCATCCCGATCGCGGTACAGTTCATCGACCCGGCTCTGCGCCTGGCAGTACGAGGCGAAATCCGCCAGCACCAGATAGGGATCGCCGCCTTCCAGCAGACTGTGCAGCATCATGTCGAACGCGTGCTTGTCGCCGTGGCTGAACGCGCCGCTCGCCAGTTCGTCCAGAATCGCCTTCAGGTGCTTGTCTTTCTTGCGATAGCTGAGCGGATCGTAGCCCTTCGCCAATATCGCCTTCACCTGCTCCACGGTATTGCCGAAGATGAAGATATTGTCTTCGCCCACCTGCTCGGCGATTTCGACGTTGGCGCCGTCCAGTGTCCCCACCGTCAGCGCGCCGTTCAGCGCCAGCTTCATGTTGCCGGTGCCGGAGGCCTCTTTACCGGCGGTGGAGATCTGCTCGGAGATATCCGCCGCCGGGATCATCAGTTCGGCTACCGACACGCGGTAGTCGGGAATAAACGCCACTTTCAGGCGATCTTTCACCAGCGGATCGTGATTGATCTTCTCGGCCGCCTGGTTAATGGCGTAGATAATGTTCTTCGCCAGGTAGTAGCCCGGCGCCGCCTTGGCGCCGAACAGGAAGACGCGCGGCACGATGTCCAGATTCGGGTTGTCGCGCAGCTGGCGATACAGCGACAGGATGTGCAGCAGGTTCAGGTGCTGGCGTTTGTACTCGTGCAAACGCTTAATCTGCACATCGAAGATCGCATCCGGGTCGAGCGTCAGCCCCATCACGTCGTGCACGTAATGGGCCAGCGCCACCTTGTTGTCGCGTTTGATCTGCTGATAACGCTGGCGGAACGCCGCGTCGTCGGCGAATTTCTCCAGCCCGCGCAGCGCGTCAAGATCGTTCGCCCACTCCAGCTTCAACGTCTCGTCGATCAAGCCCGACAGCGCCGGGTTGCACTGTTTCAGCCAGCGGCGCGGCGTGATGCCGTTGGTGACGTTATGGAATTTATTCGGCCACAGCTGGTGGTATTCCGGGAACAGATCTTTCACCACCAGATCCGAATGCAGCTGCGCCACGCCGTTGACCGCAAAGCCGCTGACCACGCACAGGTTGGCCATGCGCACCTGCTTGTTATGGTGCACCGCCAGCTTGGCCCACACCGCCTCGTCGCCCGGCCAGTGCTTATCCACCCGCTTTTTGAACCTGACGTTGATCTGTTTGATGATAGAGAAATGGCGCGGCAGCAGGCTGCGCACCAATTTCTCATCCCAGCACTCCAACGCTTCCGGCATCAGGGTATGGTTGGTATAGGCGAAGGTGTTGCTGGTGATTGCCCAAGCCGCCTCCCACTCCAACTGGTGCTCGTCCAGCAGAATGCGCAGCATTTCCGGAATGGCGATGGTCGGGTGGGTGTCGTTCAGTTGGATCACTTCATACTTCGGCAGTTCTTCAATCTTGCGGCCGGCCTGATGGTGCTTGCGTAAAATATCTGCCACCGAGCAGGCACACTGGAAATACTGCTGCATCAGGCGCAGGCGTTTGCCGGCCTGATGGTTGTCGTTCGGGTAGAGCACCTTGGTCAGCTTGTCGGCTTCTACGCCCTGCTTCTCAGCCTGCAGGAACTTGCCGTCGTTGAAATCGCTCAGGTTGAACGGATGCTGATGAGTCGCCTGCCACAGGCGCAGCGGCTGCGCCACGCCGTTGCGATACCCCAGAACCGGCAGATCCCAGGCTTCGCCGCGCAGGGTGAAGGCCGGACGCCACAGTTCGCGGCCGTCGGCCTGCTTTTCCAGCTTGCCACCGATGCCCACGTCCACCGCCAGCGCGGCGTTGTGGCGGAACCACGGATAGCTCTCGCGCTGCCAGTTATCCGGCGCCTCTTGCTGCTGCCCATCGCGGAACGACTGGCGGAACAGCCCATACTGATAATTCAGCCCATAGCCGGTGGCCGGTTGTTCCACCGTAGCCATCGAATCGAGGAAACAGGCCGCCAAGCGCCCCAGCCCGCCGTTGCCCAGCGCCGGATCGGTTTCCTGTTCCAGCAGGTCCGCCAGCTTGATGTTCTGCTCCGCCAGCGCCTGCTCGACGGTGTCGTACCAGCCCAGGTTGATCAGGTTGTTCGCCGTCAATCGGCCGATCAGAAACTCCATCGAGATGTAGTTCACGTGGCGCAGCGGCTTGGCGCTTTTACGCGGCGCCGGCTGTGTGGCCAACTGCTCGGCCAGTGCCGCGCTGACGGCTTCCCACCATTGATGTTGCGTCATCTGCTGTGCGGAACTGAGGCCGAACCGTTGCCACTGGCGGGCAAGCGCCGCCAGAAAAGCATCCTTCTTGAGCGTAGGCTGTGACATAAGGAAAACTCTCTATCCAGTAAGTGGGTCAAATTGCCGCTATCGTGCCGGTGAGAAAGCCTGACGGCATCATCCCGCCTGGGGATTAGCTGGGGAGGAGGATTGGGGCGTAGCTGGAATTGTGATCTCAGGCACTTTTTGACTCCCTTGCAACGATGCAAAAAAGCCCGCCAACGCGTGCGGCGAGCACTGAGAACGTTAACCATGACGTTAGCACAAGTATTCGCGCTGCTGAAGTTTTGTCCATGGCCGGAAATGCGATCCGCCATCGCATCGCCGCGCGCCGGCGCCAAACGTAAAAAAGTGTGATCGGCAGCAACTTAACTCCAAGCCGATGCGGAAGCTTGTTGCAATACGTTTAGGGTTGGCAGAAGTTAGGGGGAGCTATTAATTACGAACCATAAAATAATTAGCGCCACTCCAATCCCGGCGGGAACCGCGATTTATACCCTGGAATACTATGCTGATCCCATCAAAACTGAGCCGCCCGGTACGGCTGCAAAATACCGTGATCCGCGATCGCCTGCTGGCCAAACTGGCCAGCGCGGGCAACTATCGCCTGACACTGGTCAATTGCCCGGCGGGATACGGGAAAACCACGCTGATCGCCCAATGGGCGGCCGGCAAAGCCGATCTGGGCTGGTATTCCCTGGATGAGAGCGACAACCAGCCGGAGCGCTTCGCCAGCTACCTGATCGCCGCGCTGCAGCAGGCCAGCGGCGGCCGCTGCGTCAAGAGCGAGGCGCTGAGCCAGAAACACCAGTACGCCAGCCTGTCGGCGCTGTTCGCCCAGCTGTTTATCGAGCTGGCCGACTGGCACCAGCCGCTGTATCTGGTCATTGACGACTACCACCTGATCACCAACGACGCCATCCACGAAGCCATGCGCTTTTTCCTGCGCCATCAGCCGGAGAACCTGACGCTGATCCTGCTCTCGCGCACCCTGCCGCCGCTCGGTATCGCCAATCTGCGGGTGCGCGATCAACTGCTGGAAATGGGGACGCAACAGTTGGCGTTCACCCACCAGGAAGCCAAACAGTTCTTCGATTGCCGCCTGGCGGCGCCGATGGAACAGCAGGACAGCAGCCGTCTGTGCGATGAAGTCGAAGGCTGGGCCACCGCGCTGCAGCTGATCGCGCTGTCGGCCCGCCAATCCGCCTCGTCGGCCCAACTGTCGGCCAAGCGGCTGGCGGGGCTGAACGCCAGCCATCTGTCCGACTACCTGGTGGATGAAGTGCTGGACCACGTCGATGCCGATGCGCGCGCCTTCCTGCTGCGCTGTTCGGTGCTGCGCTCGATGAACGATGCGCTGATCGTGCGGCTGACCGGCGAAGACAACGGCCAGCAACGGTTGGAGGAGCTGGAGCGCCAGGGGCTGTTTATCCACCGCATGGACGACACCGGCGAGTGGTTCAACTTCCACCCGCTGTTCGCCTCTTTCCTGCGCCAGCGCTGCCAGTGGGAACTGGCGCTGGAGCTGCCGGGCTTGCACCGTGCCGCCGCCGAAGGCTGGCTGGCGCTGGGGTATCCGGCGGAGGCCATTCACCACGCGCTGGCGGCCAGCGACGTCAGCATGCTGCGCGATATCCTGCTGCAACACGCCTGGTCGCTGTTCCACCACAGCGAACTGGCTTTGCTGGAGGAGTGCCTCAACGCGCTGCCTTATGAGCGCCTGATTCAAAACCCCAAGCTGGCGCTGCTGCAGGCCTGGCTGGCGCAGAGCCAGCACCGCTACAGTGAGGTCAACACCCTGCTGGAGCGCGCCGAGCGCACCATGCGCGAACAGAAAATCGAGATAGACCAAACGCTGCACGCCGAGTTCGACGCCTTGCGCGCCCAGGTGGCGATCAACGCCGGCAAACCGGAAGAAGCCGAACGGCTGGCGACCGAAGCGTTGAAATTCCTGCCGCTGTCGAGCTATTACAGCCGCATCGTCGCCACCTCGGTGACCGGCGAAGTGCACCACTGCAAGGGCGAACTGGCGCGCGCGCTGCCGATGATGCAGCAGACCGAGCAGATGGCGCGACGCCATCAGGCGAACCATTACGCGCTCTGGGCGCTGCTGCAGCAGAGCGAAATTCTTATCGCCCAAGGCTTTCTGCAGGCCGCTTACGAAACCCAGGACAAGGCGTTCGAACTGATCCGCGAGCAGCACCTGGAACAGCTGCCGATGCACGAGTTCCTGCTGCGCATCCGCGCGCAGATCCTGTGGTCGTGGTCGCGGCTGGACGAGGCTGAAGACGCGGCGCGCAGCGGGTTGAAAATCCTGGCGAACTACCAGCCGCAACAGCAGCTGCAGTGCATTGCCATGTTAGCCAAATGCTCGCTGGCGCGCGGCGATCTGGACAACGCCAACACCCACCTGCAGCGCTGCGAAACCTTGCTGCACGGCGCCCACTACCATCGCGACTGGCTGACCAATACCGACAAATCGCGGGTGATCCACTGGCAGATGACCGGCGACACCGCCGCCGCCGCCCAGTGGCTGCGCCACACCGAAAAACCCGGCATGGCGGACAACCACTTCACGCAGGGCCAATGGCGCAACATCGCGCGGGTGCAGATCCTGCTCGGCCAGTATGAAGAGGCAGGGGTGGTGCTGGATGAACTGAACGAAAACGCTCGCCGCTTGCGACTGGTGAGCGATCTCAACCGCAACCTGCTGCTCAGCAACCAGCTTTACTGGCTGCAAGAGCGCAAAGGCGAAGCGCAGCAGGCGTTGATCGAAGCGCTATCGCTGGCCAACCGCACCGGCTTTATCAGCCACTTCGTCATCGAGGGCGAAGCGATGGCGCAGCAGCTGCGTCAGCTGATCCAGCTCAACACGCTGCCGGAGCTGGAGCAGCATCGCGCCCAGCGCATCCTGCGCGACATCAACCAGCATCATCGGCACAAGTTCGCGCATTTTGACGAGAACTTCGTCGATAAACTGCTGACCCATCCGCAGGTGCCGGAACTTATCCGCACCAGCCCGCTGACCCAACGCGAATGGCAGGTGCTGGGGCTGATCTATTCCGGTTACAGCAACGACCAGATCGCCGGCGAGTTGGACGTGGCGGCCACCACCATCAAGACGCACATCCGCAATCTGTACCAGAAACTGGGCGTGGCCCATCGCCAGGAAGCGGTGCAGCAGGCGCAGCAGCTGTTGAAGATGATGGGGTACGGTGCCTGATAGTCAACGCTGGCCGTAATAAGCGCCGGCACCATGTTTGCGGCTGAAATGCTTCGCTAACAGGTGTTCATCGATCCGCCTCAGGCCGGGGTTAATACCCCGGCTGATCCACGCCATTTTCGCCACCTCCTCCAGCACCACCGCATTATGCACCGCCTCATCCGGCGAGCTGCCCCAACTGAACGGGCCATGCTGATATGCCAGGATGCCGGGAATGTGCAACGGTTCGAGTCCTTTCAAGGTTTCGATGATCACCCTACCGGTGTTCAGTTCATATTCCCGCGCCACCTCTTCCGCCGTCAGCGCACGGGTACAAGGAATGTCGCCGGAAAAATAGTCGGCGTGGGTGGTGCCGAACGCCGGTATCGCCGCCCCCGCCTGGGCCCAGGCAGTGGCATGGGTGGAATGCGTATGCACGACACCGCCGAGTTGAGGAAATGCCCGGTATAGCGCCAAATGGGTCGGCGTATCGGATGAAGGACGCAGTTGCCCCTCAACAACCTCTCCTCGCAGATTCACCACCACCATATCCTCAGCCCGCATCGTTTCATAAGGGACGCCGCTGGGTTTGATCACCACTAGCTTGCCGGCCCGATCGATGCCGCTGACATTGCCCCAGGTATAGGTCACCAGCCCGTGTTCAGGCAACGCCATATTGGCTTTGTAGACCTGCAATTTCAGTTGTTCCAGCATGCTCCCCCCCTATTTCCAATCCGGCCGCGGCCATGCGTGCAACCACCCAAGCGCGCGCCTCCCGCACCGCTTGCCGCGGATCGGGTGCCTTCTCGCTCCACATTTCGAGCAGATAGGGGCCGCGATAGCCGCTCGCAAGCAGCGTTTCGAAGCAGCGCGTGAAATCGACCACGCCTTCGCCGAACGGCACATTCTTAAATTCTCCCGGCCGCGTATCCTTAACGTGCACCGCCACGATGTGCCCGCGTCCGGCCATGAGCTCCATCTGCACATCGTTGTCCCAGGCAGACAAATTGCCGATGTCCGGGTACAGCTGAAACCACGGGTTATTCAGGTAGTGGGCATAGCCCAGCGCCTTGCTGATCGAATTCATCAGCGGATAGTCCATGATTTCCATCGCCAGCATGACCTGAGCGCGACTGGCCATCTCTACCGCCTGCACCAATCCGGCGCGGAACCGGGCACGGGTCTGCTCAGTAGACCGCTGGTAATAAACGTCATACCCGGCCAGTTGGATCACCCGGATGCCGGTATCCTGCGCCAGCCGAATCGCTTTTCGCACGATCTCCAGTCCCCGGTCGCGCACCGCGTCGTCTTCGCTGCCCAACGGAAAACGCCGGTGGGCGCTGAGGCACAGTGAAGGCACCCGCACGCCGCTCGCCGCAACGGCGTTGACCAACGCGAGCCGCTGTTCGGCGCTCCAGTCCAGCCGCGCCAGGCGGCCGTCGCTTTCATCGATCGACATTTCAACGAAATCGAATCCCAATTCACCCGCCAGTTGCAGGCGCGCCAGCCAGTCTTCACCCGGCGGCAACGCTTTCTCATAGATGCCTAACGGCACGGATTTGTGCAACATAACCGCTCCTCAGCCCCACAGCTGGGCAATGACGGATTTGAATTCCCGCGCCGCGGCGACAGGATCGGCGGCATCGCGAATACTGCGCCCGGCGATAAAGACATGGATGGGAATACCCTGGAACAGTGGCAAGTCTTCCAGCGCCAAACCGCCGGTGACCGTCACCTTGAAACCCATCTCGCTCAGGCGACGTACCGCGCGGATATCGTCATCGCTCCAGGCGACGCCTGCGGCCTGCGCGTCGCGGCTGCGGTGATACACCACTTGTTCAATCCCCGCCTCACGCCACGCCTGCGCCTGTTCCCAGGTCCAAAATCCCGTCAGTTCGATCTGCACGTCGCCACCGAACTCATGCGCCACCTGCAGGGCCCCCTTGGTCGTATTGATGTCGGCACAGCAGATCACCGTGATCCAATCGGCGTGTGCTTCAAAGCACATGCGCGCCAGAATCTGGCCCGCGTCGGCGATTTTCGCGTCCGCCAACACGATGCGATCCGGATACAGCGCTTTCAGATCGCGCACGGCTCGCACGCCTTCCGCCACACACAAAATGGTGCCCACCTCGATAATGTCGACTTCCGCCGCGATCAGGCGGGTCGTCTTGTATGCTTCCGCCATCGACAGGTTATCCAGCGCCACCTGCAACATCGGTAAATGCGTGTTCATTGCTTGTCTCCCTCAATTCGCCGCCGCAGCGGACGTTTTGTCGATCAACGCCAGTACCTCGCTCGCGCGACGGCAGGCCCGCAAGCGATCGAAGTTCGCCTCATCTTCGAACAGGTTCACTACCTGCATGATGCCCACCTCCTGATGCGTTTTGGCGTCCACCGCCGCCATGGTGATCAAGATGTCTATCGGATCGTTGTCCTCATCGCCGAAACACACCGGCGTTTTCAAGGTGACCAAGGCGAAGCCGGTTTTCAGCACCCCTTCCTCCGGCCGACCGTGCGGCATCGCCAGACCCGGCGCCAACACGAAGTAAGGGCCATGCCGTTCGACGCCGGCCAGGATGGCGTCGTAATAACGCGGTTCCACCACCCCGGCAGCCACCAGCAGATCGACGCCCAGCCGCACCGCCTGCCGCCAGTCGGCAGCTTCAGCCTGCAGTTGGATAGCGTTGTTCTGCGCCAACGAATCGCTCAGTTTCATCACTCGCTCCTCACGGCTTCAAATCTTGCGGAAAATGCGCACCGATGACTTCCATCAACTTCGGGCCAAAGTCCGCCGCCGAGAGCATATTGCGCACCCCGACTACGTATTTGTTGCCGCTGACGACGATCTCATCCGCGACGTGGGTAGAAGCGATGATGATGTCGGCTCCGTTCAACTCGGATTTGTATTCCCCCACCGCACAGCTGTTGACCGAATGATCTACGCCTTGCTGCGTTAAAAATTGGTCGACTTTCATTTTCATGATCATGGAGCTGCCTTGCCCGCACCCGCATACCGCCAGGATTCGTACCGTCATAATCTGCACTCCTATTAACGTGACGCTGGTTCAACCGATTGTTTTTCAGCATCTTCTTCTGCACGCAGCGTACGCCCGGCGAAGAACATGTAGAGCAGCGCGATAACGATAACCACGCCCATAAACCACAGGCCGAGGCTCAGCCCTTGCATCAGCGGCGGCGCCAGAATCGACCAATCCGCCATTCCCATCCAGGCGCTCAACCCGGTCAGTTTGATGGCCCACACGCAGCCGAAGATCTCTATCATCCCCATCACCAGACAGATCTTCATCGCCGCGCGCCAGCCGCCAAAGTGGTTAGCGAATACGCCGATGGTGGCGTTAGAGAAGAACATGGGAATGAAACCGGGAATGATCATGATGGAAGAACCGAGCGCCAACAGTATGCCGACGGCGATCAGCTGGCCGATGGTGCCCCACATAAACCCCCACACCACGGCGTTGGGCGCGAAGCTGTAAATGGCGGCACAATCGATGGCCAGTACCGCGCCGGGGATCAGACGTTGGGAAATACCGTTGAAGGCCTCGGTCAATTCGGCGACGAACATGCGCACGCCTTGCACGATGATGAAAATCGCCACCGCAAACATCAGCCCGGTTTGCAGGATATAGATGCTCCAGTGGGTTTTACCGGCCATCGCCTGCAGGGTGTCCAGGCCGAACGAACAAAGAATGATGCCGAAGAACAGCGTCATCACGATGGCGGTGGACACGATATTGTCATGAAAAATGTTCAGCCACCCGGGCAGCTTCAGATCTTCCACGCTGTCCTCTTTTTTACCGAGGTACGGCGCGGCCTTGTAGGCCAGCCACGAAGCGAACTGCTGTTGGTGCCCGATGGAGAAACCGCTGTTTTCCGTCACCGCCTGCGTCGGCTTGAACATCATGTTGGACGTGATGCCCCAGTACAGTGAAGCCAACAGCGCGCTGCACAATACCGTCGTCCACATGCCGTAGCCCAGAATGTAGAAAAATACCGCGATCAACCCAACTTGCTGAAACATGATGTGGCCGGTGAGCATGATGGTGCGAATGCCGGTAATGCGCCTTAGCAACACGT
This sequence comes from Serratia sp. YC16, assembly GCF_009707615.1. Classification (NCBI taxonomy): domain Bacteria; kingdom Pseudomonadati; phylum Pseudomonadota; class Gammaproteobacteria; order Enterobacterales; family Yersiniaceae; genus Serratia; species Serratia sp. YC16. The sequence goes on from NZ_WLYN01000010.1 coordinate 26,341, forward strand.
AAACAATGTTCAGCGCCAACGCCAGCAATACCGCGTAGCCGACCCAACTATAGGCATCCCCCATGCGCTCGATGGTGGCCATCATCGAGGCGTAGGTATCCGAAATGGCTCCGTTGATGCCGTACACCTCGGACAGCTTCGCCACGACCGGTTTGAACGTGCCGGTCAGGATGCCGGAACCTGCCTGCAATAACATGAAACCGATAATGGTCTTGATCGTGCCTTTGATAATGACCGCCGCGCTTTTGCGCAGCAACGTGTAACCCAACAGCGTAACCAGCCCCAACAGCAGCGGTGCATTGGTCATCACCTGGTTAAAAAAGACGGTGAAGATGGTGTAAAGAGTTTCCATACGGCTCTCCCGGAAAGGTTGGCATGCAGGTAACGCATCCACCATACCAATCACCAATAATCACAAAAAGATTAAACATGACCATTTGTGAGCAAGCTCGCAAGATAAAAACAAATATCACTTATTTTCAATGTATTACACATTAACCATTTCGTTTTGCCGCGGAGACCGAGTTGAGCCTTCAGCCCAGACAATACGGCATAAAACGTCCGAGCAAGCGCCAGTGAAGGGAGAGAATGCGCGATTTCGATCGTTGCCAGCGTCAACGAACGGTGCTAGATTTCGTCAAAATAGATCACAAAAAATCTTTATTTGATTATTTGTGATTTTATCACACAGGAAATCACTGCCAACGAGGAGCGCATCATGAGTAAAGTCAACGACATCACCCGCGAGTCCTGGATATTGAACACCTTTCCCGAATGGGGCACCTGGCTGAACGAAGAGATAGAGCAGGAGAACGTCGCGCCCGGCACTTTCGCCATGTGGTGGCTGGGCTGCACCGGCATCTGGCTCAAGTCCGAAGAGGGCGCCAACCTGTGCGTCGATTTCTGGTGCGGCACCGGCAAGCAGAGTCACGGCAACCCGCTGATGAAAACCGGCCACCAAATGCAGCGCATGGCCGGGGTGCGGAAACTGCAACCGAACCTGCGCACTACCCCATTCGTGCTCGATCCGTTCGCCATTACCCAGATAGACGCCGTATTGGCCACTCACGATCACAATGATCATATCGATGTGAACGTCGCGGCGGCAGTGCTGCAGAACTGCGCCCCCACCGTCCCGTTTATCGGACCGAAAAGCTGCGTGGATATCTGGATTGGCTGGGGCGTGCCGCCGGAGCGTTGCATCACCGTCAAACCTGGCGACGTGATAAAAATCAAGGACGTCGAAATCCATGCGCTGGATGCTTTCGATCGTACGGCGCTGATCACGCTGCCGGTGGAACAGAAGGCCGCGGGCGTACTGCCGGACGGCATGGATCTGCGGGCGGTCAACTACCTGTTCAAAACGCCGGGCGGTAACCTTTATCACAGCGGCGATTCTCACTACTCCAACTATTACGCCAAGCACGGCAACGATCACCAGATCGATGTCGCCCTCGGCTCCTACGGCGAGAACCCACGCGGCATTACCGACAAGATGACCAGCGCAGACATCTTGCGCATGGCGGAATCGCTGAACGCCAAGGTCGTGATCCCCTTCCACCACGATATTTGGTCGAATTTCCAGGCAGACCCGCAGGAGATCCGCGTGTTGTGGGAGATGAAAAAGGACCGGCTCAAGTACGGTTTCAAACCGTTTATCTGGCAGGTTGGCGGCAAGTTCATCTGGCCGCAGGACAAAGACAATCTGGAATATCACTACCCGCGCGGCTTTGACGACTGCTTCACCATCGAGCCCGACCTGCCTTTCAAATCCTTCCTGTAATCGGCGGGCTGAAGCAACCCCGCACAACGATGCGCGCTTTTGAACGGCAATGATTCAAATCGTCAAACGGCGCGCATATAATCAACGCTACTATGTTCCCCCTCTTTCCGATGGAGCCCGCATGACTGAGTCCCAACGCCACAATGCCATTCTCAATCTCTTGCAGCGCAAGGGGCAAATCTCCGTGGCGGACGTCATCGCGGCGTTTGACATCTCTCCGGCCACGGCGCGCCGGGACATCAACAAACTGAATGAAATCGGCAAATTGCGCAAAGTGCGCAACGGCGCTGAAGCCACGCAAACCCCTCGTCCGGCCTGGACGCCGCTCAATATTCACCAGACCCAGCATCTGGACGAGAAAATGCGCATCGCGGCGGCGGCGGCGCAGCTCTGCCAGCCGGGTGAAAGCGTGGTGATCAACTGCGGCTCCACCGCATTTCTGCTGGGGCGTGAAATTTGCGGTAAGCAGGTTCAGGTGATCACCAATTATCTGCCCTTGGCCAATTACCTGATCGATCAGGATCACGACAGCGTGGTGATCATGGGAGGCCAGTACAACAAAACTCAGTCGATTACGCTGGCGCCTCAGGAAGGCGACGCAACCCTGTACGCCGGCCACTGGATGTTCACCAGCGGTATCGGCCTCACCGCTGACGGTCTGTATAAAACCGATATGCTGACCGCGATGGCAGAACAGAAGATGCTCAACTACGTCGGCAAACTGGTAGTGCTGGTCGACAGCAGTAAAGTCGGCCAACGCGCCGGCATGCTGTTTAGCCGCACCGAGCAAATCGCCATGGTGATCACCGGCCGCGCCGCCGATCCCGCGATCGTTGAGCAACTGCGTCAGCAAGGCGTTGAAGTGCTGCTGGTGTGACAAAACCACAACCTTGCTCTGGTCTTAAACGCCGCAGAGTTGGTTACAATAGCGGCGTCCCCCAATAACGAGGCAGTCAGCAGTATGGAACAGTTCGAAGCGATCAACGTTGAGCAGGCCTACGCCCGCTGGAAAGAGGGCAGCGCCGCCCTGGTCGACATCCGCGATCCGCAAAGTTTTGAAGCCGGGCATACGCCGGGCGCCTTTCACCTCACCAACGCCACCCTGTCGGCTTTCATGCAGCAAAACGACTTCGAGCGGCCGGTGATGGTGATGTGCTACCACGGCAACAGCAGCCGCAGCGCGGCGCAATACCTGCTGCACCAGGGGTTCGACGCGGTCTACAGCATCGATGGCGGCTTCGAGGCCTGGGCCCGTCAGTATCCGCAAGACGTGGAAACCTCCGCCTGATTCCCTCCGCCCGCCGTGCATCGGCGGGCTTCCCCTGCGTTTTTGTGAGCGTTTTCGCGGGTTTTTCGCAGATCCGTTTGCCAGCGCTCAGGATTTCGACGTTATAATCGGCCGTCAGGGTCGCCGGCGCGCAAGCCGCGGCCAAAATCATTCACTTACGACGGAAGAGCAATGGTTAGAGTAATCGCCATATCCAACCCGCGCCTGGCGCTGGCCTTTGTCGACTATATGGCGACCCAGGGCATCCGGCTTGAGCTGCGCAACAGCGGCGAAGCGGCGGAAATCTGGTTGGCCGACGACGGCCACCTCGAGCAGGTGCAACACGAGCTGCAGCAGTTTCTGGCCGATCCGCTCAACCGCCGTTATCAGGCAGCCAGCTGGCAGACCGGCCATACCGACGCCGGCCTGCATTATCAGAGCGAATCCTACCTGCACACCCTGCGCAGCAAGGCCGGGCCGCTGACGCTCGGCGTGATGGTGCTGTGCATCGCGGTCTATATCCTGATGCAGGTGCTGGGCGACGACACCGTGATGTACTGGCTTTCCTGGCCGCAAGACAGCAGCCAGTATTTACAGCTGTGGCGCTGGATCAGCCATGCATTCCTGCATTTCTCCCTGCTGCATATTCTGTTTAACCTGATGTGGTGGTGGTATCTCGGCGGCCAGATGGAAAAACGCCTCGGCGCCGGCAAGCTGTTCGTGCTGGCGGTGGTGTCGGCCTTCTTCAGCGGCTGGGCGCAATCGCTGTTCAGCGGCGCGCTGTTCGGCGGGCTGTCGGGCGTGGTCTATGCGCTGATGGGCTATGTCTGGCTCTCGGGCGAACGGGCGCCGGAGCGCGGCCTGATGCTGCCGCGCGGCCTGATGGCGTTCTCGGTGCTGTGGCTGGTGGCCGGATATTTCGATATGTTAGGAATGTCGATCGCCAACGCGGCACACGTAGCCGGTTTAGTGTTAGGGTTATTGATGGCATTTTGGGATACGCGTCATCGCGCACACAACGAACAATAACAGCCGGGAGCTATGCCCCAGCGGGCATAGCGGGCGTTTTAGGGGATTATCGTGAAGCAAACACAGCGTCATGACGCAATTATCGAGCTGGTGCGCCTGCAGGGTTACGTCAGCACGGAAGAGCTGGTCGAACATTTTGACGTCAGCCCGCAAACGATTCGCCGCGATTTGAATGACCTGGCCGACCAGAACAAGATCCAGCGTCACCACGGCGGCGCGGCGCTGCCTTCCAGCTCGGTCAACGCTGCCTATAACGATCGCAAGGTGATGTGGTCGGAAGAGAAAGCCCGCATCGCGCAGCGCGTCGCCAGCCAAATCCCGGATGGCGCCACGCTGTTCATCGATATCGGCACCACGCCGGAGGCGGTGGCCCATGCGCTGATGAACCACAAGAACCTGCGCGTGGTCACCAACAACCTCAACGTCGCCACCCTGCTGACCGCCAAGGAAGACTTCCGCCTGATCCTGGCCGGCGGTGAAGTGCGCACCCGCGACGGCGGCATCATGGGCGAAGCCACCCTGGACTTCATCTCCCAATTCCGCCTCGATTACGGCATTCTCGGCATCAGCGGTATCGATATGGACGGCTCGCTGCTCGAATTCGACTATCACGAAGTGCGCACCAAACGCGCGATTATCGAAAATTCCCGCTGTGTGATGCTGGTGACCGACCACTCCAAATTCGGCCGCAACGCCATGGTCAACCTGGGCAACATGAACCTGATCGACTACCTGTTTACCGATCAGTTACCGCCGCCGAGCGTGATGAAAATCATCGAGCAGTACGACGTGCAGCTGGAGCTGTGCTGATCCGGTCTTAACCTGCGGGGCGCACCGCCGCCCCGTTTCACGCCCCTCTACTCGCCTTGCCCAGCGCTGCCTGCGCGCCCGCGCCATATCCACATCAATTATGTGACTATCATCACCAAACTGTTACCTCTATCACGCCTAAATGTTTTTGTTTGGTTAACTCTTGGCTTGCTTGTTGGTTTTTGATTACAATCATGAGCGAAAACGAACATGAAAGAGCTATTTCGAACATCTGGAGGAAGATGACGTGGAAACCAAAGACTTGATCGTTATCGGTGGCGGCATCAACGGTGCCGGCATCGCGGCGGATGCTGCCGGGCGCGGGCTGTCGGTACTGCTACTGGAAGCGCAAGACTTGGCCTGTGCTACGTCTTCCGCCAGTTCCAAACTGATCCACGGTGGCCTGCGCTACCTGGAACACTACGAATTCCGTCTGGTGAGCGAAGCGCTGGCCGAGCGTGAAGTGCTGCTGAAGCTGGCGCCGCACATCGCGTTCCCGATGCGTTTCCGCCTGCCGCACCAGCCGCACCTGCGTCCGGCCTGGATGATCCGCATCGGCCTGTTCCTGTACGATCACCTGGGCAAACGCACCAGCCTGCCGGGCAGCAAGGGCTTGCGCTTTGGACCAGAGTCAGTGCTGAAGCCTGAACTGAAGCGCGGTTTCGAATATTCCGACTGCTGGGTTGACGATGCTCGCCTGGTGGTGCTGAACGCGCAGGAAGTGGAAAAACGCGGCGGCGAAGTGCGCACCCGCACCAAAGTGACCCGCGCATGGCGTGAAAACGGCCTGTGGATGGTGGAAGCGGTCGATATCGACAGCGGCAAAACCTTCACCTGGCGCGCCAAAGGCCTGGTGAACGCCACCGGCCCGTGGGTGAAAAACTTCTTCGACGACGGCCTGAAGCTGAAATCGCCTTACGGCATCCGCCTGATCAAAGGCAGCCACATCGTGGTGCCGCGCGTGCACGATCAGCCGCAGTCTTACATTCTGCAGAATGAAGACCACCGCATCGTGTTCGTGATCCCGTGGAATGACGAGTTCTCCATCATCGGCACCACCGACGTGGAGTACAAAGGCGATCCGAAAGACGTGAAGATCGACGAGAACGAAATCGCTTATCTGCTGAAAGTGTACAACGACCACTTCAAGAAGCAGCTGGGCCGCGACGACATCGTCTGGACCTATTCCGGCGTGCGTCCGCTGTGCGATGACGAATCCGACTCACCGCAGGCGATCACCCGCGATTACACGCTGGACGTGCACGACGAACAAGGCAAGGCGCCGCTGCTGTCGGTCTTCGGCGGCAAGCTGACCACCTACCGCAAGCTGGCCGAACATGCGATGGAAAAACTGGCGCATTACTACCCAGGCTGCGGCCCGGCGTGGACCAAAAACGCCACGCTGCCGGGCGGTGACATCGACGGTGACCGCGACAGCTACGCGGCCAAACTGCGCCGCGCGCACGGCTGGCTGCCGGAAGCCCTGGCGCGTCGCTATGCCCGCACCTACGGCAGCCAGAGCGAGCTGATCCTGGCCGGCGCTAATGGCCTCGCCGATCTGGGCGAAGATTTCGGCCACGGTCTGTATGAAGCCGAGCTGCGTTACCTGACCGAGAAAGAGTGGGTCGTAGAACTGGACGACGCTATCTGGCGCCGCACCAAGCTGGGCATGTGGCTGGACGAGGCGCAGCAGGCGCGCGTGAAAGCCTGGCTGGCGGAACACGCGAAAACGAAAGCGCTGTCTCTGGCTTCCTGAGCCGCAGCGTCACAAAAAAGGGCCGGTTATCCGGCCCTTTTCTTTTGCTCTCACGCTTTACAGTTTCACCGGCTGAATGTGCCAGATTTCATCCGCGTACTCCTGAATGGTGCGATCGGATGAGAAGTAGCCCATATTGGCGATATTCAGCACCGCACGCCGCGTCCACTCGTCCTGATTGAGATACACCTCGTCCACCTTGTCCTGCGTGTCCACATAGCTGCGGTAATCCGCCAACAGCTGATAGTGGTCGCCGAGGTTCACCAATGAGTCGAACAAATTGCCATAGCGTTTCGGCTCCTCCGGGCTGAACACGCCGGTGGCGATCTGCGTCAGCGCCTGATGCAGCTCAGGGTCTTGCTCATAGTACTGGCGCGGGTTGTAACCGTTGCGGCGCAGTTCCTCGACCTGCTCGGCGGTATTGCCGAAGATAAAGATGTTCTCCTCCCCCACGTGCTCGCGCATCTCGACGTTGGCGCCGTCCAGCGTACCGATGGTCAGCGCGCCGTTCAGCGCGAACTTCATGTTGCTGGTGCCCGAGGCTTCGGTGCCCGCCAGCGAGATCTGTTCCGACAGATCCGCCGCCGGAATGATGATCTGCGCCAGGCTGACGCCGTAGTTCGGAATGAACACCACCTTCAGCTGAGTATGCACGCGCGGATCGTTGTTGATCACTTTGGCCACGTCGTTGATCAAGCGGATAATTTGTTTGGCGGCATAGTAGGCCGAGGCAGCCTTACCGGCGAAGATCACCACCCGCGGCACGCGCTCGATTTCCGGATCGTCCAGCAAACGGTTATACAGCGTGATGACGTGCAGCACGTTGAGCAACTGGCGTTTGTACTCGTGGATACGCTTGATCTGCACGTCGAACAGCGCATCCGGATTGACCACCACGTTGAGCGTTTTGGCGATATGCAGCGCCAACCGCTCCTTGTTCTGCCGCTTGGCGCGCTGCACCGCCTGCAGGAAGCTCGGGTAATCGATGTTGGCTTTGATCTCGCTCAGTTGGCTGAGATCGGTGCGCCAATTATGGCCGATGCAGTCGTCCAGCACCGCCGCCAGCGGCGGGTTGGCCAGCGCCAGCCAACGGCGCGGCGTCACCCCGTTGGTTTTGTTGCAGAAACGATTGGGGAACAGCCGGGCGAAGTCGGCGAACAGCGACTGCACCATCAGTTCGGAATGCAGGGCGGAAACGCCGTTGACCTTATGGCTGGCCACTACCGCCAGCCACGCCATGCGCACCCGGCGGCCGTTGGTTTCGTCGATGATCGAGACGCGCGCCAGCAGATCGTTGTCGCCCGGCGCCACTTCCTGCACCATCTTGAGGAAGTGATCGTTGATTTCGAAAATCAGCTGCAGATGGCGCGGCAGGATGCGGCCCAGCATATCCACCGGCCAGGTCTCCAGCGCCTCGCTCATCAACGTGTGGTTGGTGTAAGAGAACACCTGCTCCACCACTTCCCAGGCGTCGAGCCACTGGAATTTGTGTTCGTCGATCAGCCGGTGCATCAGCTCGGGAATCGACAGCACCGGGTGGGTGTCGTTGAGGTGAATGGCGATCTTGTCCGCCAGGTTGTCGAAGGTTTTGTGCATCAACCAATGGCGGTTGAGAATATCCTGCACCGTGGCCGACACCAGGAAATACTCCTGCCGCAGCCGCAGCTCTCGCCCGGAAGAGGTCGAGTCGTCCGGATACAACACGCGCGACACGTTTTCCGAGTGGTTTTTATCTTCCACCGCCGCGAAGTAGTCGCCCTGGTTGAATTTGCCGAGGTTGATCTCGTTACTGGCCTGCGCGCTCCACAGCCGCAGGGTGTTGGTGGCGTCGGTGTCGAAACCGGGGATTACCTGATCGTAGGCGATGGCCACGATCTCTTCGGTCTCCAGCCAGCGCGCCTTGGCGCCCTCCTGCTGCACGCGGCCGCCGAAGCGCACCTTGTAGCGGGTGTTGTGGCGCGGAAACTCCCACGGATTGCCGTATTCCAGCCAGTAGTCGGGCGATTCCATCTGCTGGCCGTTGACGATGTTTTGCTTGAACATGCCGTACTCGTAGCGAATGCCATAGCCGCGCCCCGGCAGCGCCAGCGTCGCCAGCGAATCGAGGAAGCAGGCCGCCAGGCGCCCCAGACCGCCGTTGCCGAGGCCGGGGTCGTTCTCTTCTTCCAGCAGTTCCGCCAAACTCAGGCCCATTTCGTTCAGCGCGTTGTCGATGTCCTGATAGATGCCCATCGACAGCAGCGCGTTCGACAGGGTGCGGCCGATCAGGAACTCCATCGACAGGTAATACACCTGCCGCACGTCTTGCGACAGCTGGGCGCGGTTGGAGCGCAGCCAGCGCTCCACCATGCGATCGCGCACCGCGAACAGCACGGCGTTCAGCCAGTCGTGCCGGTTGGCGATGGCCGGATCCTTGCCGACGATAAACATCAGCTTATAGGCGATGGAGTGTTTCAGCGCTTCCACACTGACCGTAGGTGAGGTGTAACTAAACGGTGAAGTCATGGCTTTTTAATCCCTTGTAGGGAGCCCAGCCATCCGCCGCGGAATAGCTGGCCCCGCTGAACATGGACGCGGCACGCCGCGCCCCGACAATCAACCCAAACGGCTGCCCGCCGCGCGTCAACCCGAGACGCGAAACGCGGGCTACAAGCGTTGATAAAGCGACAGATACTCTTTCGCCGCCACCGGCCAGCCGAAGTCCACGCTCATGGCGTGACGCTGAACGTGGCGCCAATGTTTCGGCCGGCTCCACAGCACCATGGCGCGGCGAATGGCATTGCCGAGCGCGACGGCGTCGCAATCGTCGAACACGAATCCGCTGGCGGTGCCGTCGGCCAGGTTTTCCAGCGCGCAGTCCACCACCGTGTCCGCCAGCCCGCCGGTGCGGCGCACCAGCGGCAGCGTGCCGTATTTCAGGCCGTAGAGCTGCGTCAGCCCACAGGGCTCGAAGCGGCTCGGCACCAGAATCACGTCGGCGCCGCCGATGATGCGGTGGGAGAAGGATTCGTGGTAACCAATCTGCACGCCAACCTGTTCAGGATAGTCGGCGGCGGCGGCCAGAAACGCCTGTTGCAGCACCGCGTCGCCGGCGCCCAGCAGCGCCAGCTGCCCGCCCTGCGCCAGCAGTTCGGGCAACGCCTGCAACACCAGGTCCAGGCCTTTCTGGCTGGTCAAACGGCTCACCACCGCGAATACCGGCAGCGATTCGTCCACCTTCAGCCCCATGGTCTTTTGCAGATGCAGCTTGTTTTTGACCTTGCTTTTCAGATCGTCGGCGTCATAGCGGGCGGTCAGCCGCGGATCGTGGGCCGGATGCCAAATCTTGTCGTCGACGCCATTGAGGATACCGCTCAACCTGCCCTGCCGCTGCCGCTCCTGCAGCAGCCCCTCCATGCCGTAGCCGAACTCCGGCCGGGTGATTTCGCGCGCATAGGTCGGGCTGACGGCGGTCACGTGGTCGGCATAAAACAGCCCGGCCTTGAGGAACGACATCTGGCCGTAGAACTCCAGGCCGTAGACGTCGTAAAACGACGCCGGCAGCCACAGTTCGGTCACGTGATGGGCGGAGAACAGGCCCTGATAGGCCAGGTTATGCACCGTGAACACCGAACGTGCCGGATGGCCGTTGGCGGCCAGATAGGCGCAGGTCAGGCCGGCGTGCCAGTCATGGGCATGCACCAGCTGCGGGCGCCAGTAGCGGTCCAGCCCCTTGGCCAGCTCGCAGGCCATCCAACCCAGCAACGCAAAGCGGCGGTGGTTGTCGGGGTAGGCGTACATGGATTGATCGTGGTACGGGCTGCCCGGCCGGTCATACAGCCAGGGCGCGTCGATCAGATAAATGCCCACGCCATGGTAGGTGCCGTAGCGCAGGCCAACGCGGCCGGCGAACGAGTCGATTTCCGCCACCAGCACGGTGTCCGGAATGCCGTTGCGTACGTCAGGGAAAGCGGGCAATAGCACCCGAACATCGGCGCCTTCGGCGATTTGCGCCGCCGGCAGTGCGCCAACCACGTCTGCGAGCCCCCCTGTTTTCAGCAGGGGGAACATTTCAGAACATACGTGTAAGACCTGCATTATCACTCCTGAAAGTCGGCCGAAGGCCTCTGGATAAGAAATAAAGCAGGCTTGCCGCTGTTATGCGTGCCGCGTTGCGCAAGCCATCGAACCGTTCATCGGGTGGCAGGCTATCGTTCCGCCACCCACGTTAACTCACAATTTTGACAACATTTCGCGCGTCACCAGCACGATGCCGCCTTCCGAGCGATAAAAACGCTTGCTGTCCTCATCGGCGTTTTCCCCGATCACCATGCCTTCCGGAATATGGCAGGCGCGGTCGATGATGCAGCGCCGCAGGCGGCAGGAACGGCCGACGTTCACGTCCGGCAACAATACGGTAGAGTCGATGGTGCAGAACGAGTTCACTCGCACACGCGGGAACAGCACCGAATGCACCACCACCGATCCGGACACGATGCAGCCGCCGGACACCAGCGAGTTCATGGTCATGCCGTGGCTGCCGGAGCGATCCTGCACGAACTTGGCCGGTGGCAGCGGCTCCATGTGGGTGCGGATCGGCCAGGCGCGGTCATACATGTCCAGCTCCGGCGTCACCGACGCCAGATCGAGGTTAGCGCGCCAGTAGGCGTCCAGCGTACCCACGTCGCGCCAGTAAGGCGGCAGGTCGGGGTTGGACGTCACGCAGGACAAGGTAAACGGATGCGCCCACGCCGCCTGCTGCGCGGTGATTTTCGGGATCAGATCCTTGCCGAAATCGTGGCTGGAACCGGGGGTCGACATATCCTCTTCCAGCAGTTGGAACAGATAGGCGGCATTAAAAATATAGATGCCCATGCTGGCCAGCGACATATCCGGGTTACCCGGCATCGCCGGTGGATCGGCGGGCTTTTCCAGAAACTCGATGATGCGGTCGCTTTCATCCACCTTCATCACGCCGAATTCGCTGGCTTCGCTGCGCGGCACCGGCAGACAGGCCACGGTGCACTGAGCGCCCTTCTCGACGTGATCGATCAGCATGCGCGAGTAATCCATCTTGTAGATGTGATCGCCCGCCAGGATCACCACGTATTCGGCTTCATAACGGCGAATGATGTCCAGGTTCTGGTACACCGCGTCGGCCGTACCCTTGTACCAATGTTCGGTGCTGAGGCGCTGCTGAGCCGGCAGCAGATCGACGAACTCATTCATCTCCTCGTTAAGGAACGACCAGCCGCGCTGAATGTGCTGCACCAGCGTGTGCGACTGGTATTGCGTGATCACGCCGATGCGGCGAATGCCGGAGTTCAGGCAGTTCGACAAGGCGAAATCGATGATGCGGAACTTGCCGCCAAAGTGGACGGCGGGCTTGGCGCGGGTGGAGGTCAAATCTTTCAGACGTGAGCCGCGGCCGCCGGCCAGGATCAGCGCTACGGATTTAATCGGCAGCTGGCGCGCCAACATCAGGGGGTCTTTATTTTCAAACCTAACCATAGCGGACTCCTTTTATTATTTCTGTACCAGTACGCAAACCGAGCGCGCGGCCTGGTGCCAGGCGGGCAATACCGCCCGTGAGTCTTCCTGAGTGAACGGGGCGACAACCTGCCAATCGCCTTCCGGCAGCCTCATCTCCGTCGTTTGCGGCGTGGCGTTGACCAGCACCAACCAGCGCTGCGACAGCAGGATCTGCATGAGCAGCTCGCCCTGCTCCCACTGCTGCGCGTCGAGCGGCTGGCCTTGCGCGTTCAGCCACTGCACGCTGCCGTCATCCTGCCGCCACCAGCAGTCCTGCTGCAGAGCGGGGATCTGGCGGCGCAGCGCGATCAGCGCCGCGACGTAATCGGTCAGCGCATCGTCCGCCGTGGCCCAATCGAGCCAGGTGGTGGCGTTGTCCTGACAATAGGCGTTGTTGTTCCCCTGCTGGCTGTGTCCCTGTTCATCGCCGGCCAGCAGCATCGGCGTGCCCTGGGACAACAACAGCGTGGCGAGCATCGCCCGCTGGCTGGCCCTGCGGCGTTGCACAATGGCGTCGTCGGCGACCAGGCCTTCCACGCCGTGGTTGTTGCTGAAATTGCGATCGCTGCCGTCGCGGTTGCCTTCGCCGTTCAGCTGGTTGTGTTTCTCGTTGAAGCTGACCACGTCTTGCAGAGTAAAACCGTCATGGGCGGTCAGCATGTTGACGGTGGCGTAAGGCGCTCGCCCGCGCTGATCGTACAGATCGCTGGAAGCGGCAAAACGCCGGGCGAATTGGCCGAGCGATACGCCGTTCTGCAGCCAGAAGCGGCGCATGTCATCGCGGTAATGGTCGTTCCATTCGGCGAAACGCCCGGGAAACGCCCCCACCTGATAACCGCCGGGGCCAACATCCCAGGGTTCGGCGATCAGCTTGCAGCGCGACAGCAGGTCGTCCGCCAGCATCGCCTGAAACAGCGGCGCATCGCGATCGAACCCCGGCGTGCGGCCCAGCACGCTGCCCAGATCGAAGCGGAAGCCGTCAATGTGACACTCGCGCACCCAAAAATGCAGGCAATCCATCACCCAGGCCACGCCCTGCGGCTGATCCAACCGCAGGGTGTTGCCGCAGCCGGTGTCGTTGACGTAGTCCCCTTCGGGTGTCAGCCAGTAGTAGCCCTGGTTATCGATGCCGCTCAGCGACAGCATCGGCCCATCCCTGTCCAGCTCGGCGCTGTGGTTGAACACCACGTCAAGGATCACCTCAATGCCGGCTTTGTGCAGCGCCTTGACCGCATCGCGCAATTCGTTCAGCGGCGTGCCGTCGGTGCTCAGGCTGGCGTAGCGGTTGTCCGGCGCATAGGGCGCCAGCACGTTATAGCCCCAGTAGTTGATCAGCCCCAGCCGCTGCAGACGCGGTTCGGAGGTATGCTGTTGCACCGGCAACAGTTCCAGCGCGGTGATGCCGAGGCGTTTGAAGTGGGCGATCATCACCGGATGCCCCAGCGCGGCAAAGCTGCCGCGCAGCGCCGGCGGGATTTTCGGGTGCAGCAGGGTCAGGCCGCGCACATGCGCCTCGTAAATCACCGTCTGACCCCAGGGCGTGGCGGGCGGGCGGTCGTCCTGCCAGTCATACTGTTCGTCCACCACCACGCATTTCGGCATCAGCTCGGCGCTGTCGTGCGGATCCGGCTGCTCGTAACCGCCGTGCAGGTGCGGGTGGTCCGCCACCGGCCCTTCCACCGCGCGTGCGGCCGGATCGAGCGCCAGCTTGTTGGGGTTGAAACGCTGCCCGTTCGCCGGGTCAAACGGGCCGTAGACCCGGTAGCCATAACGCTGCCCCGGTTTGCCGCCCGGCAGATAGCCATGCCAGATGTCGCCGCTACGCGCCGGCAGCGGCAGGCGCACTTCGCGCTGCTGGCCGTCGAACAGGCACAGCTCCACCCGCTCGGCATGCGCCGAGTACAGGGTAAAATTGATGCCTTCGCCGTCGTAATGCGCGCCCAGCGGCGCGGCGAGGCCAGCCGTCAGCTCGGTCATGGCGCCTCCCGCAGCAGATATATGGTCGACAATGGCGGCAACGTCACGCTGATAGAGAAATCGCGCCCATGGCTGCCGACCGTTTCGGAAGAGACCCGCCCCTGATTGCCGGCGTTGCTGCCGTGATAGTGGTGCGAATCGGTATTGAGGATCTCGCGATAGTCACCGGCGCGGGAAATGCCGATGCGGTAGCGATAGCGCGGCACCGGGGTAAAGTTGCTGATGGCGATCAGCTCATTGCCCTGCGAGTCGTAGCGCGCAAAGGCGAACACCGAGTTGTCGTGATCGTCGACCACCAGCCACTCGAAGCCATCCGGGAAGTAGTCGCGCTCATACAGCGGCGCCTGCTGCCGGTAACAGTGGTTCAGATCGCGCACCAGCCGCTGCACGCCGTTATGCCAGTTATCCAGCCCTTCCAATAAATGCCAGTCTAGGCTGGTATCGAAATTCCACTCGCGCCCCTGCGCGAATTCGCAGCCCATAAACAGCAGCTTTTTACCCGGATGCGCCCACATAAAACCGTAATAGGCGCGCAGGTTGGCGAACTTCTGCCAGGCGTCGCCCGGCATGCGGTCGAGGATCGATTTTTTACCGTGCACCACTTCATCGTGCGATATCGGCAGCACGAAGTTCTCGGTATAGGCGTACAGCATGCCGAAGGTCATCTGGTTGTGGTGATACTTGCGGTGTACCGGATCGCACTTCATGTAATTGAGCGTGTCGTGCATCCAGCCGAGGTTCCATTTGTAGTGGAACCCCAGGCCGTTGGCGTCCGGCGGCAAGGTGACGCCAGGATAGTCGGTGGATTCCTCTGCCAGGGTCACCGCCCCCGGCTGCGCCTTGCCGAGGGTCTGATTGGTGTAACGCAGGAAGGCGATCGCCTCTAGGTTCTCGTTGCCGCCGTAATAATTCGGCACCCACTCGCCGTCGGCGCGGCTGTAGTCGCGATAGATCATCGACGCCACCGCATCGACCCGCAGCGCGTCGATGCCGAAGCGCTCCAGCCAATACAGCGCGTTGCCCGCCAGGTAGTTGCGCACCTCGTGGCGGCCGTAGTTGTAGATCAGCGTATTCCAGTCCTGATGGAAGCCTTCGCGCGGATCGGCGTATTCATACAGCGCGGTGCCGTCGAAATTCGCCAGGCCGTAGGCGTCGCTGGGGAAGTGCCCAGGCACCCAGTCGAGGATCACGTTGATGCCCGCCTGGTGCGCCGCCGCCACAAACGCCCTGAAGTCGGCCGGCGTGCCGAAGCGCCGGGTCGGCGCATACAGCCCCAGCGGCTGATAGCCCCAGCTGCCGTCGAACGGATGCTCGTTGACCGGCAGCAGCTCTATATGGGTGAACCCCATATCCTTCACGTAGTCGATAAGCTGCACCGCCAGCTCGCCGTAGCTGAGCCAGAAGTGGTTGTCGGTGTGACGGCGCCATGAGCCGAGATGTACCTCGTAGATGGCGATCGGCCGATCAAAATCGTTGGCGCGGCGGCGCGCCTGCGTCGACGGCACCACCTCCGGCAGCGGCGCCACCAGCGAGGCGGTGTCCGGGCGCATCTGCGCCTCGAAGGCGTAAGGATCGGCTTTCAGCTGGGTGTTGCCGTAGCAATCGACGATTTCATATTTGTACAGCTGGCCGGCCCGCACGCCGGGCAAGAACAGTTCCCAGATGCCGTTCTCGCGCCGCAGACGCATCGGATGGCGACGGCCGTCCCAGAAGTTGAATTCACCCACTACCGAGACGCGCTGGGCGTTGGGCGCCCAGACCGCAAAGCTGACGCCGTCGACGCCATCCAGAGTAACAAGATGGGCGCCCAAGCGTTCGTAAGGACGCCGGTGCGTGCCCTCGGCCAGCAGCCAGCTATCGATGTCCTGCAGCAGCGGGCCGAATCGGTAGGGATCGTCGACAATCTGTTGATGATTGCGCCAGCTGACCTGCAGCTGATAGCGGAAAGGATTTTTGCGCCGCGGTACCACTGCGCTGAAGAAACCGCGCGGATCGTCGCAGTTCAGCTGCGCCAGCCGCCGGCCGGTTTGCTGCTCCACCAGCCAGACTTCGCTGGCGTCCGGCAGCAGCGCCCGCACCTGCAGACCGTTATCGGTCGCATGCATGCCAAGCAGAGCGAAGGGATCGGCGTAATGGCCGGCGATGATCTGATCAATCACGTCACGATCGGGAAGTACAGGCATAGTCTTCTTCCTTAGATTAACAGCATGATCTAAGCACGGCTTGTTGGTTAATCCTTGGCCGTTTTGGTCATCATGCAATGCATTCGGTATCTAAAGCGTGATTGCGGTCGGTTATTGACCAATCTTTACTCTGCCGACCTGAATTTCGCTCTTTATGCTTATTTTTTGAAATATTTCAGTCATGGTGAAAAATTGCTCGCCAATGCGTTAAGCATAGCCAATGTCTGTTAAAAACTGCTCAGCATTGCTCAGGAAAATTCTTCATTAAGAAAACTGCCAGCCCGATAGCGCGTGCCTGCGGCGGCCGACGAGGAGAGATGCGGGGTACAGCCCATGGAAGCAGGGCTTGCGATGACCTTGCCCGACGTGGGGCGTGGCGAACAAAAAAGCGGAAAATGAGGCTTTAGGGGGCCGAACGCGGTCAGCCCCCGGGAAGTGCAGGTTTACAGCAGGATGCGCAGCATGCGACGCAGCGGCTCAGCCGCGCCCCACAGCAGCTGGTCGCCCACGGTGAACGCCGACAGGTACTCCGGCCCCATATTCAGCTTGCGCAGACGACCGACCGGCGTATTCAACGTGCCGGTGACCGCCGCAGGCGTCAGTTCGCGCATGGTCAGCTCGCGATCGTTCGGGATCACGCGCACCCAGTCGTTGTGCGTCGCCAGCATCTGCTCGATTTCCGGCAGCGACACGTCTTTTTTCAACTTCAGGGTGAACGCCTGGCTGTGGCAGCGCAGCGCGCCGACGCGCACGCACAGGCCATCGACCGGGATCACACTGCCGGTGTTCAGAATTTTGTTGGTTTCCGCCTGGCCTTTCCACTCTTCGCGGCTTTGGCCGTTGTCGAGCTGCTTGTCGATCCACGGGATCAGGCTGCCGGCCAACGGCACGCCGAAATTATCGGTCGGCAGTTTGCCGCTGCGGGTGGCCTCGGTCACCTTGCGTTCGATATCCAGAATCGCGGAGGCCGGATCCTGCAGCTCTTTCGCCACGTCGGCGTGCAGCATGCCCATTTGTGTCAGCAGTTCGCGCATGTGGCGCGCGCCGCCACCGGAGGCCGCCTGGTAGGTGGCGACCGACGCCCACTCCACCAGATCGTTGGCGAACAGGCCGCCGAGCGACATCAGCATCAGGCTGACGGTGCAGTTGCCGCCGACGAAGGTTTTGATGCCTTTGTCCAGGCCCTGCTGAATCACCGCGTGGTTGACCGGATCCAGGATAATGATGGCATCGTCCTGCATGCGCAGCGAAGAGGCCGCGTCGATCCAGTAACCCTGCCAACCGCTGGCGCGCAGCTTAGGATAAACTTCGTTGGTATAATCGCCGCCCTGACAGGTAATAATGATATCGAGCGCGCTCAGCGCGTCGACGTCATACGCATCCTGCAGCGTGCCCTGCTGGCCGCCGAAGGCCGGCGCGGCGGAACCGTGCTGCGAGGTGGAGAAAAAGACCGGGCGAATGGCGTCGAAATCGCGCTCTTCCGTCATGCGCTGCATGAGAACCGAGCCAACCATTCCGCGCCAACCGATGAAACCAACGTTTTTCATAATATCTGTGTCCCGCCCGGATAAGGGCTTATTAGGTGATAACGAGTTGTGTGCAATATCTCCTCACCTTACAAAATGTCGGCGCGGGCGCAAAGTGAATTTATTCGATGGCTGAGGATTTCTCAGCAATCCTTCTTATAGGCAAGGACGCGGCCGAAAAGGCCGAGGCGTTTTCCCGATCACGAGGTCACCATGACAGAGATGATTTCCGCTACGGTATTGCTGTTTTTAATTATGGATCCGCTGGGCAATCTGCCGATTTTCATGTCGGTGCTCAAGCACCTGGAGCCGCGCCGCCGCCGGGTGGTGCTGATCCGCGAGCTGCTGATCGCCCTGTTGCTGATGCTGATCTTCCTGTTCGCCGGCGAGAAAATTCTGGCGTTCCTCAACCTGCGCACCGAAACCGTCTCCATTTCCGGCGGCATCATCCTGTTTCTGATCGCCATCAAGATGATTTTCCCTTCGCAGGAGGGGAACAGCTCCGGGCTCTCCGCCGGCGAGGAGCCGTTCCTGGTGCCGCTGGCGATCCCACTGGTGGCCGGGCCATCGATTCTAGCGGCGCTGATGCTGCTGTCGCACCAGTATCCACATCAGCTGCCGCATCTGGTGGCGGCGCTGTTGATCGCCTAGGGCCTCTCCGCGGCTATTTTGCTGATGTCGAACCTGTTCCTGCGCCTGCTGGGCAGCAAGGGCGTCAGCGCGCTGGAGCGGTTGATGGGGCTGATTCTGGTGATGCTGTCGACCCAGATGTTCCTGGATGGCGTGCGGGCTTACATGAAGCTGTAGGCGCCTGGCGGCGCCGACAACGGCCCGCGCTTAGCGGGCGGTAACGCGGCGAATATAGGCGAGCGTATCGGCAACCACGCCGTCCAGCGGCTGGTTGATGTCGATCGCTTGCACATCCGGCTCCTGCTCGCCCGGCTCTTCCAGCGTGGCGAACTGGGAAATCAACATCTGCGGCTTGAAGAAATGGCCCTTGCGTTGCTTCAGACGCTCCTCAATCACCGACTGATCGCCTTTCAGATACAGGAAATGCAGGTTGAGATTGCCGTCGCGCAGGCGATCGCGATAGCTTTTCTTCAGCGCCGAGCACACCAGCAGCGACACGTCGTTGGTGCGCTGCATGGCGAAGATGGCGTCGTTCAGGGCCGCCAGCCACGGTGCGCGATCGTTGTCGTCCAACGCATGCCCGGAGGACATTTTGATGATGTTGGCGCGCGGGTGCAGGTAGTCGCCATCCAGCATGGCGGCGTTGGCCTCGTGAGCGACGGCGCTGGCCACGGCGGACTTGCCGCTGCCGGAAACGCCCATCAAAACAAATACGTGATGCTGCGGATTACTCATAATCATGCCCTTATGGGAACTGGCGCGAGCGCGCCAAACGCGTCCCAACTGATAAACGCCGACGCCCCGCAGGGCGCCGGATAAAGATTATACAACCGTCGCCAGCAGCAGGCAGCCCACCAGGCCGCACACCGAGATGATGGTTTCCAGCACCGACCAGGATTTGATGGTTTCCATGATGCTCAGATTGAAATACTCCTTGAACAGCCAGAAGCCCGGATCGTTAACGTGCGAGAAGATGACGCTGCCGGAACCGACCGCAATCACCATCAGCTCAGGGCTGACGCCGGTAGTGGCGATAAGCGGCGCCACGATGCCACCGGCGGTGATCGCCGCCACGGTGGCGGAACCCAATGCCAGACGCAGCGCAGCGGCGATCGACCAAGCCATCAGAATCGGCGAAACGTTGCTGCCTTCCATCAGGCCGGCGATGTACTGTTCGACGCCGCTGTCCACCAGCACCTGTTTGAAGGCGCCGCCGCCGCCGATGATCAACAGCATCATGGCGATGATTTTAATCGAGTCGGTGATGGTGCCCATCACTTCATCCATGGTGCGACCACGGTTCAGGCCAAAGGTGAAGATGGCGATCAGTACGGCGATCAGGGTCGCCATCACCGGGTCGCCGAAGAACTCGGCGAAGCGCAGCAGGCTATGGCCCTTCGGCAGCACCATTTCAGCGACCGCGCGCAGCGCCATCAGGATCACCGGCACCAGCGACGTGGCGACGCTGACGCCAAAGCTCGGCATCTCCGCATCGGTAAAGGTTTTCGGGTTGTACAGGCCTTCCGGTACCGGTTTGTCGATGCCTTTCAGGAAGCGGGCATAGACCGGGCCGGCCAGAATAACCGTCGGGATCGCCAGCAGCGTGCCGTACAGCAGGGTTTTACCCATGTCGGCATGGAAGATGGTGGCGATGGCCGTAGGGCCCGGGTGCGGCGGCAGGAAACCGTGGGTCACCGACAGCGCGGCGGCCATCGGCACGCCGACGTACAGCAGCGGAATGCGTGCAGAGGCGGCGATGGTGAATACCAGCGGCAGCAACAGCACGAAGCCCACTTCGTAGAACAGCGCGAAGCCGACGGTGAAACCGGTCAGCACCACCGCCCATTGAATGTGTTTTCTGCCGAACTTGTCGATCAGCGTGGTGGCGATGCGCTGCGCGCCGCCGCAGTCCGCCAGCAGCTTGCCGAGCATGGCGCCGAAACCCATGATCAGCGCCAGGCTGCCCAGCGTGCCGCCCACACCGGCCTTGATGGAACCGATAACCTTATCGACCGGCATACCCTGTGCAATCCCGACCGCCAGAGCAACCAGAACCAGAGAGATAAAGCCGTTCAGCTTGAAGCGGATCATCAGCAGCAGCAGCAGCGCTACGCCGCCTGCAACAATCACTAATGGCATAATTTTTCTCCAACCTTTTATCGCGACTCTCTTTACGATAGGCGTAAAGCGTGCGGTTGTTTTATTTTTAGGCTCTTTCCCGGTGTTTAAGAAGAGCTGTAGGTGTTGTTAAGTCAGAGGTTCAGTCTTGCAGCAAGGTGACCGCACGCTCATTGTTACCGGTATCATGATACCGGTAACAACATAATCCTCGGAACCGGGTAAACGGCTAAAATTCGCGTTCTGGGACAGAGATCAAACTTATGCCGGCAACGAGCAGCGGGCTTACAGGCGGGATAACCAGCGCGCCTCAGGGCGCGCTGCAAAAAGAAAGAGAGTTAAAACAGAGCGTTAAAATGGCTCAGATGCTGCCGCCGGGGATCACGGTGAAACCGACGTCCACCATGCGCGGGCACACCGTTTCGCCGCGCAGCCGGGCCAGCAGACGCTCGGCGCCGATCTGGCCCATGCGTTCGCGCGGCGTCAGCACGCTGGCCAGTTTCGGCACCATCACCTGGCCGATGTCATGGCCGTGGAAACCGGCGATCGCCATGTCCTGCGGGATCGACAGCCCTTGCCGCTGGCACTCGAAGGCCGCGCCGATCGCCAGGTCATCGTTGGTGCAGAAGATACTGTCGATCTGCGGGTGGTCGCGCTGCGCCTGGCGCAGCAGCTCGCCGCCGGCGGAATAGGAAGAAGAGCGGGCGGTCATGATGCTGTACGGCTCCAGGCCGGATTCACGCATCGCCTGCTCATACCCCTGCTGTTTGATGATCGTACGCTCATCCTGACGGGCGCCGAAATAGACCACGTGGCGGTGGCCGTGCGCGATGATCTGCTGGGTCATCTGGCGCGCCGCCTCGAAGTTGTTGAAGCCCACCGCCAGATCGATGCACGGCGAAACGCAGTCCATCAGCTCCACCACCGGAATGCCCGCCACCTCGATCATTTTCAGGGTGCGCGCCGTGTGATGGCGCTCGGACAGGATCAGGCCGTCGATATTGTAAGAAAGCAGCGAGGTCAGACGCTCTTCTTCGCGCTCCGGCAGATAGCCGTAGTGCGCCAGCATGGTCTGGTAGTTGTGCGCGTCGGTCACGCTTTCGATGCCGCGCAGCACTTCGGCGAACACCTGGTTGGTCAGCGACGGCAACAGCACGCCAATCGCCCGGCTGGTGGCGTTGGAGAGAATGTCCGGCGCGCGGTTGGGGATGTAACCCAGCTCATCCAGCGCGACGGCGATTTTTTGCTGCAGGGCAGCGGAAACCTGGTCGGGATTGCGCAGATAACGGCTCACCGTCATCTTGGTCACGCCCACCTTGTCCGCCACATCCTGGAGTACCGGCCGTTTTTTCTTCATTATCAATGAACTGACTAACCGTGAATGGGCAGCCATTTTAGCAAAAAAAACGGCGGGCCGATATTGTCGGTTATGCGACGGCCAACGCAAAAAGGGCTCACATCGTGAGCCCTTGATATTTACCGCTAAATCACACCGGCGGCAGATCGAACAGCAGGATTTCGCTCTCTTCGTCGGCCTGAATCGACAGCGTTGATTCATCCCAAACCGCAAATGCATCGCTGATGCCGGCGGCCTGGCCGTTGACCGAGACCTTGCCGCGCACCACCTGGATCCAAATGCGGCGGCCGGCGTCGATCGCGTATTCCGCCTGTTCGCCTTTATTCAGCGCCCAACGCGACAGCGTCATATCCTGGAACACCTTCAGCGAACCGTCGCGCGCATCCGGCGACAGCACCAGCTGACGACCTTGCGGCGCGTCGAACATGCGCTGCTCGTAGCGCGGCTCCAGCCCGACCTGATCCGGAATGATCCAAATCTGGTACAGATGCAGCGGGCGATCCTGGTTGGCGTTGTACTCTGAGTGACGCACCCCGGTGCCCGCACTCATGATCTGGAATTCGCCAGCCTGGATCTGCTCCTTATTACCCATGCTGTCCTGATGTTCCACCGTGCCACTCAGCACGTAGGTCAAGATTTCCATGTCTTTATGCGGGTGAGTACCGAAACCCTGCCCTGCGTCGATCATGTCTTCGTTGATCACCCGCAGCGCCGAGAACCCCATAAAGTTCGGATCGTAGTAGTCGGCAAATGAGAAGGTGTGCCAGCTATCCAGCCAGCCATGATTGGCGTGGCCGCGGTCTTCCGCTTTACGTACATAAATCATATTCAACTCTCCTCAATGTTTTTTTACAGTCTAGTCCTGCCAGCAGAATAAGAAAGCGTAAAAAACTCATGCCTCTGTTCAAAAATTTCGATGGAATGAAACAGCGGAAGGGCAGCGGATTTGTTGAAGGCGGAAGCGGCTGAAAAAAGGGCAAAAAAAAAGCCAGCACCCGAGCTGGCTAAGTAAACACTGGAAGCAATGTGAGCAATGTCGTGCCTTCGCAGTGAGAGTATCAAGGGTTGATGCCCTCCCCGGAACGCATCGCAATAATAATCATTATCATTCGCACCTGTAAAGCGTTTTTTTTGACCCATTGAAATAATATTGACTCAAGGCAGTAAACGGATAAATTCAGAGGTTATTCAACCGGTAAGCGACAGGAGCAGCGACATGAGCGAGATCGTGATACGCCACGTGGAAACAACCGATGCACAAGCCCTGCATCATCTTTATTCTCAGACGCCCGTCTATCGCGATACGCTGCAGCTCCCGCTACCGTCCGTCGAGTCCTGGCAGAAACGCCTCGCCAATCCCGAACCGGGCACGCATAACCTGGCGGCCATCATCGACGGGCAGCTTGCCGGCCAGTTGGTGGTGATGCTGAATCAGCGCGTGCGCCGCCGCCACGTGGCCACCTTCGGCATCGGCGTCGATCCGCGCTACCACGGCAAGGGCGTCGGCAGCCGTCTGATGCAGGCGATGATCGACCTGTGCGACAACTGGGCGGCCATCGAGCGCATCGAACTCACGGTGTTCACCGACAACCCGGCGGCCATCGGGCTGTACCGCAAATTCGGTTTCGAGATAGAGGGCACCAGCCGCGCCTATGCCATGCGCGACGGCGTACTGGTCGACGCCTACCATATGGCGCGTTTTCGCACCGGGCAGCCGCGCGGCGATGCGTGATCTCACCCACTGGCAGGGGCCGCTGCAGCGGCCCCTGAATATCAACCGCCGAACCTTTTTACAGGCGCTGGCCGGCCTGACCGCTGCCGCCGGCATATTCTCTCCTCTCACCCCATTAGGTGCCGCTATGCCAACTTCCGCCGCCGGGCGCCCAGGCGCCCGCAACCTGATTACCGATGTGCCGGGCCTGAAGGTCGGCGTGGCGCAAGACAGCCGGGTACGCACTGGCGCGACGGTGATCCTGCCGGATAGCCCGGCGATCGCCGCCGTGGATGTGCGCGGCGGTGGCCCCGCCACCCGGGAAACCGACGCGCTGGGTGAAGACAATCTGGTGCAAACCGTCGATGCGCTGACATTCAGCGGCGGTTCGGTTTACGGCCTGGCGGCGGCGGACGGCGTCGCGGCCTGGTTGGGGCAACAGGGCCGGGGCTACGCGCTGCGCCCGGCGCCTGGCGTGCCGGTCTCCCCTATCGTGCCCACCGCCTGCCTGTACGATCTGGCCAACGGCGGCGACAAAAACTGGCAGCTCACGCCGCCGTATCGCCAGTTGGGCATCGATGCGGTCGGCAAGGCCGGATTGGACTTTCCGCTGGGCACCGTCGGTGCCGGCTATGGCGCCATGACCGGCATGGGCAAGCTGAAAGGCGGCCTCGGCTCGGCGTCGATCGTCGCCGCCAACGGCGCTACCGTCGGCGCGCTGGTCGCGGTCAACAGTCTGGGCTCGGTGGTGGCGCCCGGCACCCGCGCCTTCTGGGCGACACCCTATGAGATCGACGGTGAATTCGGCAACGGCGGTGCGGCGGCACTGGCGCAACTGCGCGCTCAGGGCGAAGACTGGATGGCGCAAGAGCCGCAGGGCGGCAGAAAAAACACCACTCTGGCCTGCATCGCCACCGATCTGGCGCTGACGAGAGTGGAGTTGAAACGGGTGGCCATCATGGCGCAAGACGGCATGGCGCGCGCCATCCGCCCGCTGCA
Organism: Serratia sp. YC16; assembly: GCF_009707615.1. NCBI lineage: Bacteria > Pseudomonadati > Pseudomonadota > Gammaproteobacteria > Enterobacterales > Yersiniaceae > Serratia > Serratia sp. YC16. Next base: position 50,998 of record NZ_WLYN01000010.1, read on the forward strand.
TAGCCCGTTTGACGGCGACGTGGTGTTCGCCTTGTCCACCGGCCAGCGCGAGGTACAGGGCAGCCGTGAACTGGCGGTGCTGCAAATCGGCGCTCTGGCAGCGGATACGCTGGCTCGGGCGATCGCCCGTGGCGTGCATGCCGCCACGCCATGGCCGGGCAGCCAGGTCGTAACCTGGCAAACGCTCGGCGGTTAACACGCCGCCATAAAACAAGGGGCGCCAGCGGCGCCCCTTAATCGTTATTGACCCTCACCGCTTAAATCCCGGCGGTTTCCCGAATATAGCGGCGTGCCTTCACCGCATACTCGAATGGGTTGGCCAGCGCCGGATCCTGCTCGGCCTCCACCACCATCCATCCCTTGTAACCGCGCTCGTCCAGCAGCTTGAACACCGGTCTGAAGTCGATCACTCCATCACCCGGCACGGTGAAGGTGCCCTTCTTCACGCCGTCTAGGAAGCTCAGCTTGTTGGCCTTCACTTCCGCTACCACCTCATCGCGCACGTCCTTCAGATGGACATGGTTGATGCGCGGCAGATACTTCTCCAGGATCGCCATCATCGCCTGCTGGCTGCCTTCCGAATAGTAGGCGTGGCCGGTATCGAACAGCAGGTAGACGTCGTCGTTGACCATGCTCATGTAACGGTCGATTTCGGCCGTGGTCTGAATGCCGGTGCCCATATGGTGGTGCAGACAGACCTGCATGCCTTTGCCAGCGGCGATCTTCGCCAACTCGTTGTAACCGTCGGCCACGCGCTGCCACTCTTCATCGCTGAAGTAAGGCTTCTCTTCGAACACCCCTTTGGTGGTGCCCTGAATGCTCTTGCTCTGCTCGGAACAGCCGATCACCCTGGCGCCCATGGCATGCAGGAAATTCATGTGGTTGATAAATTCATCGATGGTTTTGTCTTTCTGACCGTCGGCGAAAAAGGTGCTGAACCAGGCGTTGCAAATCTGGATGCCGCGAATATCCAGCATCGGTTTCAGCACCGCCGGATCGCGCGGGTATTTGCTGCCCACTTCGCTGCCGGTGAAGCCGGCCAGCGCCATTTCGCTGACGCACTGCTGGAAGGTGTTTTCCTTGCCCAGATCGGGCATGTCGTCGTTGGTCCAGCCGATCGGCGCAATGGCCAATTTCACGTTGTCTTTATTCATGGTCTGCCTCGGTCCTTGGAGGGCCGCCGGTGCACACGCCACCGGCGAGCCGAATAAGATTATTTGCCCAACAGCTCTCTCTCGATGCGTTCTCTGGTCGCCACCGCCTGGCTCGGCATCTTTTCCGGGTAGCCGAACAGCGAGGTGCAGATAATCGATTCGCCGCCGGCCTTGAAGCTGCGGTTGGCGAATTCCATGTCGCGCAGCGTCTGGAACAGGGCATCGAAGTCCACCTCGCCTTCGCCGATGCCGACGTGCTGGTGCACGGCGGCGTCAACGCCCGGCGGGTTGACGATATAGCGGCAATGCTTGGTGTGGTTCATGGTGTCGGCGATCAGCACGTGGGACAGATCGTCCCCGGCGTACTGCAGCATGCCGGCCACGTCGCCTTGCCCCTTGTCGTAGTAGAAGGTGTGCGGCACGCTGTAGAGGTATTTGACGTGATCGCTGCGCAGCGACTTCACCAGATCGGCGGTTTCGTTGCTCAGCTCGCAGAAATCCCAAGGGTGCGACTGGATCTCCATGCGGATGCCCTCGCGCTCGACGATCGGCAATAGCTCCTCCATCGAGCGATACCACAGCTCCTCGCAGATCTCCGGCTCATTGGGGTTGCCCGCCAGTTCGGTGTTGATCACCTGCACGCCCATCTCCACCGCGATTTCGATCATCCGCCGCCAGTTTTTGACCGCCGCCTGGCGGCGATCTTCTCCCGGCCCGGACCAGCGATACACCACGATAAATGAGGAGATCTCCACGCCGGTCGCTTTCAAGGCGTTTTTATACTCCGCCATGATTTCGCGGCTGGCCTTCGGATGTTTGTAAAACGGGTTGATCTGCGGGTGCGGCGACTGCTCAATGTACTTATAGCCCCAGTCCGCCACCTGCTGAACCATTTTGGTCACGCCCAAATCCCGGATAACGTCGACATCAAAAGCGATCTTCATGGTCACTCCTCTGCAATCGTGGTTACGCGCTGCGAGCGGTTATTTACCGTAAAACGCCGGGCGCGCCGGCAGGGTCACCGGCACGATCTCGCCGCTGAGCTGGGCCGCCACGCAGGCGTCGGCGGTCACCGCGGCGGCGTAGCCGTCCCAGGCGGAAGGCCCGGTCAACTTGCCCGCGGCCACGTCGTTGATGAAACCCTGCAGTTCGACGTCATAGGCATCGATAAAGCGATCCTTCCAGTCGGTCAGAATTTCGGTCGACAGGCGGGCGCCGCTGCGCATCTGCACCGAGGACGGTTCCGGCAGCTTGGCGATGCCGGTTTCCCCCACCACTTCACACTGAATGTCGTAGCCGTACTGGCAGTTGACGAAGATTTCGACGTCGATGCGCGTACCCTTGGCGGTTTCAAACAGCACAATCTGCGGATCTTTCAGGTGCGGAAACGCCTTCGGGCTCTTGCGCGGGAACACCACCTGCACCGACACGTAGTCGTCGTCAAGCAGCCAGCGCAGCACGTCGATTTCGTGGATCAGGGTGTCGGTGATCGCCATATCGGTGGTGTAGGCCTCGCCGACCGTCGGGTTGCGGTGCGCGCAGTGCAGCATCAGCGGCTCGCCGATCTGGCCGCTGGTCAGCACCTGTTTCAGCGCGCGATAGCCCTGGTCATAGGGGCGCATGAAGCCGACCTGCACCAGCCGCTTGCCGTGCTTCGCTTCGGCGTCGACAATGTTTTTGCAGCCCTGCGCGGTCACCGCCAGCGGTTTCTCGCAGAACACCGGTTTGCCGGCAGCGATGGCCGCCAACACGAACTCTTCATGACTCGGCCCCCAGGAGGTGACCAGCACCGCCTGTACGTCGGCGGCCTTAATGAGATCGTGTCCGTTGTCATACACCCGCGCATCCAGCTGCAGATCGCTCACCACCTTGGCGGCGTTGTCGCGATTGATGTCGTTGACCGCCACCACGCGAGCGCCCTGCAACACTTTGCTGCAGCGACGGATATGATCGCGGCCGATGGCGCCGGTGCCGATAACCCCAATGTTCAATGTCATTTTCGCTACCCTCGAGATTTATGTATGAAAACGAATCAGTAATCGCGCGCCTTATCGATGTTTTCCTGCAGCTTGCGCGCCACTGCGACGATTTTCTCGCTGTCGGCCACCTGAGCGCCGCCCACGCGCCACCAGCTGAGATACTTGTGCACCATGGTCTTCGGCAGCACCTTGATATCCAGCAGCGTGGATACGGTTTGCCTGCGGGCGTCGGCCAGCGCGTCGAGCAGCTGCTGTTCGGTGGTGACGCGATAGGTTTTACAACCGTAAGCTGCCGCCAGCATGGCGAAATCGACCGGCACCAGTTTGCCGTCGAGCTTGCCGCCCTGTGGATTGCGGAAGCGGAACTCGGTGGTATAGCTGTCCATGCCGTGTTCCATCTGCAGATTGTTGATGCAACCGTTGGTCATGTTGTCGAACAGCACCACGTTGATCTTGCAGCCTTCCTGAATCGAAGTGACCAGTTCGGAATGCAGCATCATGAAGGCGCCATCGCCCACCATCGCGTACACCTCGCGCTGCGGCTCGGCCAGCTTGACCCCCAATGCGGCGTTGACCTCGTACCCCATGCAGGAGTAGCCGTATTCCACGTGGTAACCATGCTCGCCGTGGTTGTGCCAGACCCGCTGCAGATCGCCCGGCAGGCTGCCGGCGGCGGCGACGATCACGCTGTCCGGCGGCAGTTCGCGGTTCAGCACTCCCAGCACTCGGCTCTGGGTCAGAGCCGAGTCGGTCTGGGCGATAAATTCGGCGAACACCCGCTCACGGTCGAGGTGATCGTCTATCTCCGGCACAAAGCCTGTACCGCTGTATTCCACCGAGTAAACACGCTCGCTCTCTTCGCGCTGGGCACCGCGCGCCGCGGCGATGGCATCGCCCCAGCCGGCGCGATAATCGGCCTGTGCCAGCAGCGCGCCCAGCGCGTTCAGGGCCTCGCGGGCGTCCGCCAACACCTGCACGCCGTCGAGCTTGCCGGCGTCGAAGGCGCTGACGTTGATATTGAGGAAGCTGACGTCCGGGTGTTGGAACAGCCATTTGGACGAGGTGGTGAAATCGGTGTAACGGGTGCCGACGCCAATCACCAGATCGGCCTGCCGGGCCAGCGTGTTGGCCGCCAGGCAGCCGGTTTCGCCGATGCCGCCGAGGTTGAATTCATGGTCGCTCGGCACCGTGCCTTTGCCGGCCTGGGTCTCGGCGAACGGAAAGCCGAAGCGCTCGGCGAATTCGCGCAGCGCCCGCCCGGCCTGCGAGTACTTCACGCCGCCGCCGCACACCAGCAAGGGTTTGCGTTTGGCCGTCAGCAGCGCCAGCGCGTCCGCCAACATGCCGTCGGTCGCCGGACGGCGATCGAGCCGGTGCACCCGCTTTTGGAAGAAATAGTCGGGATAGTCGTAGGCTTCCCCCTGCACGTCCTGCGGCAGACACAGCGTTACCGCGCCGGTTTCCGCCGGATCGGTCAGTACGCGCATCGCGTTGATGCAGGCGCTCATCAGCTGTTCCGGCCGCACGATGCGGTCCCAATACTTGCTCACCGCACGGAACGCGTCGTTGGTGCTGATGCTGAGATCGTAAGGCTGTTCGATTTGCTGCAACACCGGGTCCGGCTGGCGGGAAGCGTAAACGTCGCCCGGCAGCAGCAATAAAGGAATGCGGTTGGCAGTGGCGGTGGCCGCGGCGGTGATCATATTGGCGGCGCCGGGGCCGACCGATGAGGTGCAGGCGTAGATCTGCCGGCGCAGTTTCTGCTTGGCGAAGCCGATCGCCGCGTGGGCCATGCCCTGTTCGTTGCGGCCCTGATGCACCCGCAGTTCACCGCTATCCTGCTCCAGCGCTTGCCCCAGCCCCAGCACGTTGCCGTGGCCGAAAATCGCGAAAATGCCCGCGACGAATTTGGTTTCCACCCCGTCGGCCAGCAGATACTGGTTATCGAGAAATCTGACGAGCGCCTGCGCCATGGTTAGCCTGATCTTGCCCATTTACTCACCCTTTAGATTGAGGGCCGCCCCGGAAAGGGCTCGCGCCGAGCCGACAATCCCGTGTTTGTGTTACGCGGCGGCAGCTATTATCTTGAGCAGGCGATGCCCGCTGCTCACGAAGTCGACAACCTGAAACGTGAAGCGATTATAAACAAATATATTTTTCATAAAATCACATTACAGAAGAAACATTTCATTTTGCGATAAAGATCGCATATTGCATGAAAAGCCCGTTTCATCTCGTGGCTTGGCCTTCACCGGCTTCACGCCGCGTATCAGCCGGTAAAGCCATCGACGCGCAAGGCGACAGCCTTTTATCCTGCCGTCACGCCCCTTTTCCGCGCGCCCCTGGCCGCCGTTTCACAGCCGCTTCATCGGCTTTTTCCTCTCCTTTGTCGATGTTTTAAACTCATCACATTTTTGGGGTGTAAATTTCATTCTATATTGAAATTGAAATTTTCATTCCCCATACTGTCCACATGCTTCCAGCAGGGCGCCACGCTCGGGCCGCCGCCGGAGTTTTGCTTAAACAGAAGGAAACGGGTATGGCTACACAAGAAAAACAGCTTGATGTCATTTGTCTCGGGCGCATCGCCGTCGATTTCTATGCTCAGCAGATCGGCGCGCGTCTGGAAGACGCCGGCACATTCGCCAAATACCTCGGCGGCTCTTCCGGCAACGTGGCCTACGGCACCGCCATTCAGGGGTTAAAATCCGGCATGCTGGCGCGCGTCGGCGACGAGCACATGGGCCGCTTTTTGCGCGAAGAGCTGCAGCGCGTCGGAGCCGATACCCGCTGCTTGATCACCGATAAACAGCGGTTAACCGGCCTGGTGATCCTCGGCATCAAGGATCAGGAAACCTTCCCGCTGATCTTCTATCGCGAAAACTGCGCGGACATGGCGCTGACGCCGAGCGACATCGACGAATCCTACATCGCCTCTTCGCGCGCGCTGGCCATTACCGGCACGCACCTGTCGCACCCGAACACCCGCGCCGCCGTGCTGAAGGCGCTGGAATACGCGCGCCGCCACGGCCTGCGCACCGTGCTGGACATCGATTATCGCCCGGTGCTGTGGGGGCTGACGTCGCTGGGCGACGGCGAAACCCGCTTTGTGGAATCGCAACAGGTGACCCGCGAGCTGCAAGAGGTGTTGCACCATTTCGATCTGATCGTCGGCACCGAAGAGGAATTTCATATCGCCGGCGGCAGCACTGATACGCTGACGGCATTGAAAAACGTGCGCCGCACCACGGCAGCCACGCTGGTGTGCAAGCGCGGCGCGCAGGGATGCTCCGTATTCGAGGGCGAGATAGCCGACAGCTGGGCGCAGGTGAAGCTGCACGCCGGCGTGCGGGTTGAGGTGCTGAACGTACTGGGGGCCGGCGACGCGTTTATGTCCGGCCTGCTGCGCGGCTATCTGAACGATGAGGGCTGGGATCAGGCCTGCCGTTACGCCAACGCCTGCGGCGCATTGGTGGTCTCGCGCCACGGCTGCGCGCCGGCCATGCCGACCAAACGGGAGCTGGACGACTATCTGCAGCGTGAACAGCAGGTCACGCGCCCGGATCGCGATGCGCGTCTGAACCACCTGCACCGGGTCACCACCCGCAAGCAACAGTGGCCGGAACTGTGCGTGTTCGCCTTCGATCACCGCAAACAGTTGGCGGACATGGCGCGCGAGGCCGGCGTCGGCGAGGAACGCATTCCGTATCTGAAAACCCTGCTGCTCACCGCCGCGCAACAGGCTGCCGCACAGGCCGGCCTCAACGGCAACAGCGGCATTCTGGCCGACACCACCTACGGGCAGGCGGCGCTGAACGAAATCACCGGCCAGGGATGGTGGATCGGCCGGCCGGTAGAGCTGCCCAGCTCGCGCCCGCTGCGTCTGGAGCACGGCAATATCGGCTCGCAGTTGATCGACTGGCCGCAGGAGCACGTGGTGAAGTGCCTGGTGTTTTATCACCCGCATGACGCTGCGGAACTGCGCCGCGAACAGGATGAGCTGATCGCCGACGTCTACCGCGGCTGCTGCAAATCCGGCCATGAGCTGCTGCTGGAGGTGATCCTGCCGGACAGCAACGCCGACAAGGACGAACGTTATTACCTGGAGATGATTGAGCATTTCTACCAGTTGGGCATTCAGCCGGACTGGTGGAAACTGCCGCCGCTGAGCGCGGAAAACTGGCGACGGGTCGGCGCGCTGATCGACAGCTACGATCCCTTCTGCCGCGGCGTGCTGATCCTGGGGCTCGACTCCCCTGAGGCGGTGCTGAAGGCGGGCTTTGCCGCCGCCGCAGATGCGCGTTGGGTGAAAGGTTTCGCCGTCGGCCGCACCATCTTCGGTCAACCTTCGCGCCGTTGGCTGCAGGGGGAACTCGACGATGCGGCGCTGATCGAGCAGGTGAAACAAAAATACCTGACGCTGATCGATTTCTGGCGCCAGTACCGCCCGCAGACGAGCGGCGCTCACTGACAGCGAGAAGCGAGTTCACGTCCCCTTAAGGCCATTTCGCCGCTTTAAGGGGATTTTTTTGCCCATTTTCTGTGAAGTCGCGCAACGTGCGATCGAATAAATCGCTTTTTGAGGAAATGAAATTTCCACTCCGTCTGTTAAAATACCCTGTCAATATGTCAGGCGTCAGGCCAATGCGCCTTCACCCCACTGCGAGCCGAATGGATGAACAACCCAACTCAACTTTCGCTGTTACAGGACGAGATCCGCCACCGTTATGAAACGCTGAGCAAGCGTTTGAAGCAGGTGGCGCGCTATATTTTGGATAACAGTAACAGCATCGCTTTCGATACCGTTGCCTCCATCGCCGCACAGGCCAGCGTGCCGCCCTCCACCCTGATCCGTTTCGCCAACGCCTTTGGCTTCAGCGGCTTCAACGAAATGAAGCAGGTGTTCCGTCAGCATCTGATGGAAGAGACGGTGAACTATACCGAGCGCGCGCGCCTGTTCCGCCAGACCTCCACCGACGACAACGTCGCGCCGGAGAAACCGGCCGAAATCCTCAACGTATTCACCATGGTCAACGCGCAGGCGCTGCAGCAGCTGGCGATGCAAATCGCTCCCGAGCAGTTGGATCGCGCCGTGGATCTGCTCAACAACGCCGAAAACATCTACGTGATCGGCCTGCGCCGCTCGTTCAGCGTCGCCTCCTACCTCACCTATGCGCTGCGCCATCTGGAGCGCCGCGCGTTTCTGATCGACGGGCTGGGTGGGATGTTCACCGAACAGCTGAGCATGGTGAAACCGAAAGACGTGGTGATCGCCATCAGCTATTCGCCATACGCCCGCGAGGCGGTGGAACTGGTGGAGTTGGGCGCCAAGCGCGGCGCTCAGCAGATCGCCATCACCGACAGCCAGGTCAGCCCGCTTGCCGCCTTCAGCGACGTCTGTTTCGTGGTGCGCGAAGCGCAGGTGGACGGGTTCCGTTCGCAGGTGGCCTCGATGTGCCTGGCGCAGACGCTGGCGGTCTCGTTGGCGCTGAATAACGCCCGGGACGAGTAAGCGGCACGTCTGACGAAAGCGCCCGAGACAGGCTCGGGCGCGGCGGGATTATTGCAGCAATAAATAACGGTAGAGCACGCTTTCCAGATCCTGCTTCATGCTGATGAAAAGCAGAATCTCCACCGTCTGGCCGTCGTAGTCATAGATGACACGGTATTCGCTGTCGGGATCCAATCGTTCGTGCAACCGCACCCCCATGCCCGCCAGCACGGCGTTGAAGCGGTAGCGGGCGGGATCGTCGGCAATTGCCGCAAGGGACGATAACAGCAGGTTATCCACGAACACCCCGGCTGCGGCGGCCCCTATCGTTCCGCTCTTGTAAGACTCGATGTCTTTCAGGCTCCATTCCGCCGCCGGCGCGACGGTAAAACGTATTTCCTGGGGCATCCTGCACCTGGGCCTATTTCCGCGCGTCACGCAGCCGCTGCAAGGTTTCTTCGGGCGACAGACCGCGCTGATTCTTAATCTCTTGCTTCGCCATCATAGTCAGTTTCAACAACGCATTGGACTGGCGCTCGAGATTGCGTTCCCGAATTTCGGCCTCTCTCTCAGCCGCCGTTTGCACAAATAGCTCAGCGACACCATTTTTTGTGACATAGACCCCGCCTTCAAACAGGTCGGGCGAACCTAATCCTTCGCGCGCCGCTTTTTGGGACATGGTGGTCGTCATGGTTGTTCCTCCTGCGCATAGGCAATCACGCTGTATCACAGCGGTTATTGGGATTCACTCAGTCAGAGAGCGAACGCGTGCCGACAGGTTATCATTTGAGCAAGATGGAGGGCAAATTTATACCCTGATAAAGAGAAGGCCCGGCAAGCCGGGCCTCAAGCGCTTATTGCGCGGCGGGGTAACCTTCGCCGTTAATCCAGGCGTGGTCTTTTTCCCAGGTGAACTTCCACTGCCGCACCGGCCCGGCCATCACGTTGAGATAATAGTTGTCGTAGCCCGCCAGGGTCGCCACCGGGTGATAACCGCGCGGTACTTTCACCACGTCGCGATTGTAGACCGGCATGCACTCGTCGAGCGTGCGATCGTCGGTATAGACGCGCTGCATGCAGAACCCTTGCTCCGGCTGAATGCGGTGATAGTAGGTCTCTTCCAGATAGGTTTCGTCCGGCGAGTCTTCCCGATCGTGCTTGTGGCTCGGGTAGGAGCTGGTGTTGCCCTCGTCGGTATACACTTCCACCACCAGCAGGCTGTCGGCCGGCTCGCTGTCCGGCAGAATGTTGTGCACCAACCGCTGGTTACGCCCCTTGCCGCGCCGCTCCACGCCGATATCCGCCGGCGTAATCAGCCGTGAAGGCAGGTGGCCGCCGCCGGGGGCACTGCACACCGCCAGCTCCAGCTCGGTCTCCGCCCGCACCTCGATGCGATCGTGGTGCGGCACATACACCGCATAAGGCGGCGTGCGTTCGAACGGGCTCATGCGCTTACCGATATGCGGGTATTCGGCGCGCAGCGTGGCCACGGAGGCGATACCGGCGACCAGCACCAGACACAGCTCGTTGTCGCCGCATTCCAACTGCAGCGACTGCCCGGCGGCCAGGCGGTAAACGTCAAAGCCGACATAGCGCCAACCGGCATTTTCCGGCGTCACGTGCTGGATACGCCCCTCGGCGTTCGGCGTCTGACATTTGGCAAGCAGTGAAGACATCTCGATTCTCCTGTTAACACCCCGTGCAAAGGCCGCTGCCCCAAAGGAACAACGGCCCGCTCATACTCTGCGATCGCTTAACCCAGCGTTGGCATGCTGAATTCGGACACCGTCTGTTGCCCGGCCGGCCAGCGCGCGGTGGCGGTCTTCATGCGCGTGTAGAAACGCACGCCATCGGTGCCGTGCACGTTCAGCGCACCAAACACCGAGCGCTTCCAGCCGCCGAAGCTGTGGAACGCCATCGGCACCGGCACCGGCACGTTGACGCCGACCATCCCGGCCTGCACTTCTTGCACGAACTGGCGCGCGTAGTGGCCGCTGCCGGTAAAGATGGCGCTGCCGTTGCCAAACTCATGGCCGTTGACCGTATCGATGGCGGTGCGGTAGTCCGGCACCCGCACGATGCCCAGCACCGGCCCGAAGATCTCTTCGCGGTAAATGCGCATGTTCGGCTTCACGTGATCGAACAGCGTGCCACCAACGTAATAGCCTTCAGGATAGCCCGGCACCTGATAATTGCGGCCGTCGGCCACCAGGGTCGCGCCTTCTTCCACCCCCAGATCGATGTAGCCCAGCACCTTCTTCTGGTGAGCGGACGACACCAGCGGCCCCATTTCATTCTCTTCGCCGCCCTGCTGCAAGCCAGGGCCGACGCGCAGCTGCGCGATCAGCGGCTTCAGTTTGGCGATCAGCTTGTCGGCGGTATCATCGCCGACCACGACGGCGATCGGCAACGCCATGCAGCGTTCTCCGGCGGAGCCGAACGCGCCGCCCATCAACGCGTTGACCGTGGCGTCCAGATCGGCGTCCGGCATGACGATCGCCTGGTTTTTCGCCGCGCCGAAGGCCTGTACTCGCTTGCCGTGCGCGCTGGCGGTGGTGTAGATATGTTCCGCCACGGTGGAGGAACCGACGAAGCTCACCGCCTGAATGCGCGGATCGGTGCACAGCTGCGCCGCGTCTTCATTGGCGCAGTGCACCACGTTGAACACGCCGTCCGGCAGGCCGGCTTCTTTCAGCAGCTCCGCCAGGCGCACCGAGGCCGAAGGCACCAGCGCCGGCGGCTTGAGGATAAAGGTATTGCCGCAGGCCAGCGCGATAGGGAACATCCACATCGGCACCATTGCCGGGAAGTTGAACGGGGTGATGCCCGCCACCACGCCCAGCGGCTGCATCAGCGAGAAGCTGTCGACGCCGCTGCCGACGTCCGCTGAATACTCGCCCTTGATCAGATGTGGGATGCCGCAGGCGAATTCGACCACTTCCATGCCGCGCGTCAGTTCGCCCAGCGCATCCGAATACACTTTGCCGTGCTCGCTGACGATAAGCTCGGCCAGCTCGTCGCGGTGCTGTTCCAGCAACGCCTTGAAATTGAACATGATGCGCGCGCGACGCAGCGGCGTGGTGCGCGACCAGTCGGCGAACGCCCGATGGGCCACGTCGATGGCCTGTTTGACTTCGGCGGCGGTGCTCTGCGTGACGCGCCGCTCAACCTGCCCGCTGGCCGGGTTATGCACGTCGACGGTTTGATTGCTGCTGCTCAGGCACACCTGCCCGTCAATAAAGTTACCCACGGTTTTCATGTCACGCCCTCTTTTCAAGTCCGCTGCCGCCTGGCCACACGCAGGCGGCAGCGGCGTTAATCGTCCCGCTCGCCGCACTCCGTCGGCAAGCCGGCTAAATCCTGACCGGATGCAGCAAACTCTATTTCATTGAAAAAAAAGTTTCAAATAAATTGTTTTGGAAAATTTGTTTTTAGTGCGTGAGGTCGCAATTTTGCGGTGTCGATCGGTCGACGCTTTCATTGTCGTGCCAGGGCAGATACCGCGACGAGAGAGAAACCGTGGGTGATGCACGCTGACTTTGCTACAGAAAATCCGCACTGCACCTGCCCTGCCGTCGCTATCGCCCAGCGCCGAACGCTCAAAGCGTCCGGGCCACTCGCGACGGTTTTTTTTGAACTGGATCTAAAAATCAATATTCCATTATTCACTAATTATGAAATAAATGTTCTTGTTTGTTCCAGCATTTATCGACGACATCGCCTTGATGACAGGCACGGTTCACACCCTTCCGCTCGCCCTCTTTCCGATAACCCAACCGTGCGGACGGAAGCCAGGATAAAAATCGGAGCAACACATGTCATATCAGCGTAAGCACAATACCGGCTACATCTTGCGAATTTGCGGCATCGCCGCCCTGGGCGGCATTCTGTTCGGCTACGACACCGCCGTGATCTCCGGCGCCATCGAAGCGCTGAAAACCTATTTCAGCCTCAGCCCGGCCGAAACCGGCTGGGCGGTCTCCAACGTGGTGATCGGTTGCGTGGTCGGCGCCTTCGCCGCCGGGCCGCTGGCGGCGCGCTGGGGCCGTAAAAAGGCGCTGATGCTGGCGGCGCTGCTGTTCACCGTGTCCGCCGTCGGCGCGGCATTGGCACCGACCTTCACCTGGTTCGTCATCTACCGCATCATCGGCGGCCTGGCGGTCGGCATCGCCGCCACCGTGTCGCCAATGTACATGTCGGAAGTGTCGCCGAAAGACATGCGCGGGCGGGCGCTCAGCATGCAGCAGTTCGCCATCGTGTTCGGCCAGATCGTGATTTTCTACGTCAACTTCAAAATCGCCAGCCTCGCCAGCGAAGCCTGGCTGGTGGAAATGGGCTGGCGCTGGATGTTCGCCTCGGGCGTGATCCCCTGCATCCTGTTCTGCATCCTGGTGTTCGTTATCCCTGAATCGCCGCGCTGGAACGTGATGATGGGCCGCGACGATCAGGCGCTGGCGATGTTGACCAAGGTCTCCAACGCTGCCCACGCGCAGAATCTGCTGAAAGAAATCAAAGACTCGCTGCAGCAGGATCGGCAGCAACAACACCGGAAACTGAATTACGGCGACGTGCGGGTGCGGTTCATCCTGTTCGTCGGCTGCATGATCGCCATGCTGCAACAGGTGACCGGCGTCAACGTGATGATGTACTACGCGCCGGTGGTGTTGAAAACCGTCACCGAAAACGCGCAGGAAGCACTGTTCCAGACCATCTGGATCGGCGTGCTGCAGCTGGTCGGTTCGGTGATCGGCGCCATGCTGATGGATCGCATGGGCCGTATTCCGCTGATGCGTTACGGTACGCTGGGCGCCATCGCCGGCCTGCTGCTCACCTCGTACGCGCTCTACACCCAGGCCACCGGCTATTTCGCGCTGTTCGGCATGCTGTTCTTCATGGTGTTTTATGCGCTGTCCTGGGGCGTCGGCGCCTGGGTGCTGGTGTCGGAGATCTTCCCGAACCGCATGCGCGCGCAGGGGATGAGCATCGCCGTCGGCTGCATGTGGGTCGCCAACTTCGCGGTATCGCAGTCATTCCCGATGATCAACGATCATCCTTACCTGTTCTCGCATTTCCACGGTGCCTTCCCGATGTGGATCTTCGCCGCCTGCTGCCTGTTCAGCTACTGGTTTATCGGCCGTTATATCCCGGAAACCAAAGGCGTCTCACTGGAAAAAATGGAGCAGGTGGTGCTGGCCAAACGCCACCGCCATCCTCTGCCCGACGGCAAGCCGCTGCCGCTGGAAAACGGCAAATCCTGATCTCTCACCCTGACCGCTGGAGTAATGCCTCATGACCATTGCGCTGGACCGCTTCTGCATTAACCGCAAGATCGCGCCGAATCTCGATCTGGACAGTTTTTTCCGCCTGGTGCAACGTTGCGGGCTCAGCAAGGTTGAGCTGCGCAACGACATGCCCAGCGGCAAGGTGACCGACGATCTGAGCGACGCGCAGCTCAGCGCGCTTGCCGCACAATACGGCATCGACATCGTCACGATCAACGCCCTTGGCATGTTCAACCGGGTGGACGACCCGGCGGCGCTTCTGCAACGCGCCGAAGCGCTGCTGGCGCAGGCCCAGGCCATCCACAGCCGGGCGCTGGTACTGTGCCCGCACTGCAGCGCCGATGACCAGCGCAGCGAGCAGCAAAAACGGGATGACACCCTCGCCGCATTGCGGCTGCTGGCGCCGCTGTTTGCCCGCTATGGCGTACAGGGATACGTCGAACCGCTGGGTTTCGGCATCAGTTCGCTGCGATCGTCGCTGCTGACCCAGGCGATCATCCGCGATGCCGGCGCGCCGTACCGCATCGTGCTCGATACTTTCCACCACTATCTGAGCGGCGTGACGCAGGCCGATTTCGACGCCCAAATCCAGGTGGCGCAGATCGGCCTGGTGCATCTGTCCGGCGTGGAAGACGCGCGGGAGAAAGGCGCGTTGAGCGACGAAGAGCGCATCATGCTGAGCGAGGGCGATCGGCTGGAGAGCCGCCGTCAGGTGCAGAACCTGGAACGCCTGGGCTACGCCGGCATCTATGCCTTCGAACCTTTCTCTTCCCAGCTGGACAGCTGGAGTGAGGCGGATATCGAACGGGAAATCCGCCAGAGCATCGCCCTGCTGCAAGGGTAAAAAAAACGGCCTCCGCGGAGGCCGTTTTTCATGGCGTTACTTCAGGTTGCCGACCACCAGCTGGTGACGCTGGTTATAAAACTTACGGTAGGCCAGATAGCAGGCGATTATGGTCGACAGGCTGGCGGTGGAAAGCAGCATGAAGGTCACCATAATCTGGTATTTGATCGCTTTCACCGGATCGATGCCGGCGAAGATCAGCCCGGACATCATGCCCGGCAGGCTGACCAGCCCGACGGTTTTCGCCGAGTCCACGGTCGGGATCAGCGAAGCGCGGATGCTGTCGCGGATCAGCGCCGCCGAAGCGAACTTGGGCGTCGCCCCCAGGCTGAGCATCTCCTGAATCTTCTGCTGCTCGCTTTTGAAACGCTGGCCGAGGTTGGTGTAACACAGCCCCACCGCCACCATGGCGTTGCCGGCGATCATCCCGGAGATCGGGATCACCTGCATCGGCGTAAATTCGATAGACCCGGTCAACACCAGCACCGCCAGCGTCAGCACTGCACCGGTGGTGATGGCGATAAACGACGTCACGAAGGCGTGTTCGACGTACTTGCTGCGTTTCTTGGCGTTGTAGGCTGCGTTAAAGCAGATGAACAGCACCATCAGCACGGTGAGAACGGCGTTATCCAGGTCGAAAATATACTTCAGCACATAGCCGACGATGATCAGTTGCACCACCGCGCGGCAGATGCTCCAGATAATGTCCTTTTCCAGCGCCAGCTTTTCCCGATGGCTGATCAGAATGGCGACCACCACCAGGATCATCGACAAGCCCAAGGATTCGTTGGTGATGTTATGCTGATTCATGCTGTTGCTCCTGTTGCTCGGCGCGGTGCGCGCGCAGGGTGATCACCTCGTCCGCATGCGCTATCTCTTCGGTATCGTGCGTTACCCACAGCACCGCCAGCCGATGCTCCGCCACCAGCTGATGAACGATTTCGTTGACGTTGCGCTTGTTTTCCTCGTCCAGCGCGCTGGTGATCTCATCGAGCAACAGCACCCGCGGCATAAACTGCAGGTTGCGGATCAGGGACACGCGCTGTTTTTCCCCGCCGGAAAGTTCATTGATGCCTTTGGTCAGCATCGCCTCCGGCAACCCGAAACGCGCCAAATCGGCCTTCATTTTCGCCGTGTCCGGCGACTGTTGGCGGATTTGATAGGGCAGCGCCAGATTGTCGTAAACCGTATTGCCGAACAGCGCCGGCGTCTGGAAACAATAAGAGACCTGCTTGCGGTACGCCTCCGGCGACATCTCGGCGATCGCCCGGCCGTCGAAATAGATATTTCCGCGGGTCGGATCCATTAAGGAAGAGATGATTTTCAGCAGGGTGCTTTTCCCGCAGCCGGAAGGTCCGGTGATCAGCTTGAACTCGCCTTCACCCAGGGTGAAAGAGACCGAGTCCAGGATCACCTGGTTGTCTATTTGATAATGAATATCATCCAATCTCAGTATGTCTTTCTTTTCCTTCATTACGATGCCGGCTCCCTACACCTGTTTCCGTCTGAGCGATAAGTATATGGCCGCAAAAAACATCTTAGCAATGCCTGCGCGGCGGGCGGGGAACGCAAAGGAGGATTGGCGGAGCGGAAAGCCCCGCCAAATGATAAGATTAATTAATGCTTAGCTGTAGGAATAGTCAAAAGCGACCGCCAGGGCCGAATCACTCTTTTTTCATCGCTGCCTGTTCTTCGCAGCTGTACCAGCGTAGAGAATTATTGATGCTGCGGTGGGTGCAGCGCACCTTGCCCTCCTTTTCCAACGCCAGCAGCAGGGTGCGGGTGGTATAGATGTTTTCACCGCATTTATCTGCCAGCTCGCGCGTCTTCGGCCACTGCTCCGGCGGGGGATGATGGCCCCCTGACCCTTCCACACGATCCCTGCACAATCCTTGCAACACATTCAGCATCAGCGATTTTCTGCTTTCAAACGTATTCGGCACCTTGGCCATAGCATTCCTCCTGAGTGGTTACTGCTGAGCACCCCGCTCACGGCTGCACGTCCGCGATGCGCAGGGTGTAAATCATGGTGGCGTTCGGGGGGATCGCCGGCGGGCTGCCCTGCTTGCCGTATGCCAGCGCAGGCGGCACCACCAGGGTGATCGAGCCGTGGCGCTGCAGCTTCTCGATAGCGGCGCGAAACAGCGGCGGATAGCGCGTCAACGGCTGCGAGATCACCGTTCCCGCCAGCTCCATATCTTTGACCACCCGGCCGTCGGGCAAACTCTCGCGCACCACGATGTCCACCCGATCGTCGGTGCCAATCGCGCCGCTGCCGGCATAGTCGACCCGGTAGTAGAAGCCGAGCGCATCCCGCTTCACCCCCTCCTGTCGGGCGAAATCGGCCAGGTAGGCCTTGCCGTCCGCAGGGGGAGTCTGCGCCTGCTGCAAACGCTGCTGCGCCGTGCGCAGCGCGCTGTCGATGGCGGCGTCATCCAACCGCAACCGACCGGCCAGGGTATCGGCGATGCCCGCCAGCAAAAGCTGCCTGTCCGCCTCCAGCCCTGCCCGTTGGTTCTCCTGCTGCAGATGCAAAATGTCGCGCCCCAGCGATACGCCGGCGGCATAGGCCTGCTTGTCCGCATCGCTGGCCAGCGGTGGCGCTTGCGCCGCCTGCCGCCGTTCTGTCAGCAAGGTTTCTATCCGCTGCCGTTGCTGCGCCAGCTGCGCGATCAAACTTGCGCTGCGCTGTTCGGCTCGCGTCAGCGAGGCGACCAGCACGCCCACCTCAGGCACCGGCGCAATGGCCTGCTTCCCCCCTTTCAACGCATTGATAAGCGGCCGAATATCGACGCCGACCGGCTCCCTTTTCGGCGCCGCAGCGGCCTGAGCCGCCGCCAACTGCAACTCCAACTGACGGATTTTCTCCGCCTGCTGTTGCAAAGAGTGCGTCAGTGCAGTTAAACGAGCACCATCTGCGCCTGCGACGGCGGCCGGTTTAGCGGCCGGTGCGGACGCCGGTTTGCGCTCGGCATTGTCCCTGGGCGCGGCCGGCGGCGCCTGCCGCTGTTCGGCAAACTTCAACAGGGCAGGAATGCCGTCGTCATCGGCGCAAACGGTCCCGCTCACCGCCAACAGCAGGATCCCTATCCCCCATCCTTGCGCACTGCGCTTCACGGCTACAGATTCTCGACCCGGTCAGACAGATCGGACATCAGCTCATGTTCGACGTCGGCGCAGAATTTCTCGGTTTTATATTGATAAAGCGCATCAATAGCTTTGCGGGTGCTTTCATCTACGTTGCCGCGCACCCCGGCATATCCGGAGGCGTTGGAAAGCAGGCCGTTAAAATAGGCGATGCGTTTTTGATAGCTTTGCGGATTAATATTCTTTAAGGAATTAACCCGTTGCTGACAAAGCGCGATGCGCTGTTCATCAGATTTATCATTAGGATTGTTCTGTGAAAGTTTTTTCACGGAATTCAGGTTTGTCTTGCTACCGCCTGCACAGCCAGAAAGCGCCATAACAGAAAACAAAAATATGGCCAAACCCACCGCGCGGCGTCCGCCGCAAGCATTAATCATCGTTATCATTCCGTTTATAATCCTTTAATTGTCACGCAAGTCATCATTATGTAGCGAACGGCAGCAACGCATGCCTTAATTTGATTAATCAAAATGGGTTAGGCAGCGAAAAATCCCTATCACGCAATGCGATAGAATAATTCACTACCGGTGCAATTGTTATTTAATTGTTAACCAATTAGGTCTAAACGCTGGCTAAACGCGAATAAGAAACCCCACTCCCTCATGCACAAACAACCATGAAATAGCAATAAAAACAATAAATTATGTTTTATATTTTGTTTCAGTAAGGAAATTCAGCCTCTGCTGCCTAAGGGCGATATTAGCAAAACAATATTGTGAATTGTAGGTGCCACCCTATTTCCCCCGATCTAATATCTCGCATATCGTTATTTATATAGTGATTTATACTGGATAATATTTGTATACGATCTATTGATTTTAAAGCAAATATATTTCTTTTTCCTTTTGGTTTTATATTCTGAATTTGACTTAATTTAATAAAATCTATTTCCAAGCAATACTATTATTTGCAAGAATATTCCCAGCAACACGTCACACTTAAAACTCGTATTTTATTTACCAAGAAATCCATTGCTGATTTCCAAAATCTCGTTATTTCTCATAAATAACGGATGTTGGCGTATTGCCCAGAGCAAAAGGATCTGGCTCCAGCCGTACGGCCGGCGACATGGCGTTGCCGCCGCTGCGGGGGATTTAGATGTGCTGTTCTTTTTATTTAAAAACTCTCTACAGGAACTTGAGAAATGAAACTGAATAAATTAATGCTGGCAACCGTGATTGCTTTCGCTTCCGCATCTGTTGCTCATGCCGCATCTAATCAGGGCAGCGGTAAAGTCACCTTTACCGGCGAAATTATCGATGCGCCATGCAGCGTCGCACCGGAATCCGTTGACCAAACCGTGCCAATGGGCCAGATCAGCAGCCGCATCCTGGCCAACCAGGGTAAATCCAGCATGCAGCCTTTCAACATCGAACTGAAAGATTGCTCCATCTCCACCATGAAAAACGTCAAAGTGACCTTTACCGGCACGCCTGATCCGGTCAACAACAAATTGCTGGCTCTGAGCGGCACGGCAACCGGCGCCGGCATCGTGATCTACGACAACCTGCACTCCAAAGAAGTGGAACTGGGCACGGCGACCGACGGTCAGGGCCTGAACGACGGCGACAACTCGCTGAAATTCGCCGCTTACCTGCAGGGCAGCAGCGCCTCCGCCGCCGTGGTGCCGGGCGACTTCACCAGCGTGGCGAACTTCACCCTGGCTTACCTGTAATACCCCACAGGGGATGCCGCAGGGCATCCCCCGCTTTATTGCATGCCGACGAGAGCGGCAAGGGAACAGGGAAAGACAGGGAGACGCCAGCATGACTATCCGCCTTTGCGGTCTGTTGCTCATCGCGCTCAGCGTAGGCAACGCGGCGGCAGCGAAAAATCAGGGCCACGGCAAAGTCAGCCTGGGCGGCACCATCGTCGAAACACCGTGCGGCATCGCCAGCGACAGCCTGGATCAAACCGTCGATTTCGGTCTGATTTCCATGACCGACGCCTCACAGGACGGGCAATCGGTGCTGATCGGCAGCCGTCGCCATTTCACGATCAAACTGGTGAATTGCGAACTGGCCAGCCAGGTGAAGCCCGACTTTATCTATCGCGCGGCCAACGTCACGTTCGACGGCACCGCCGACAGCCGAGATCCTTCCCTGTTGGGCGTGTATGGCGAGGCGCAAGGCGTGGCTATCGAGCTGTTGACCGATGCCGGCGCCCCGATCCCGCTCGGCAGCACGACGGCGGATTATCAGATCGTTGCCGGCGACAACACGCTGCGTTTCGGCGCACAGCTGCGCATACATCCCGATAAGGCGCGGGCGGGCGGCTTCAGCTCTCTGGCCAAATTCACCCTGTCTTATCTCTAGCGCCGGCGGGCGCTGCACAGCATTACGTATTCAGGTCGTACGGATGACCTGCTATTGGGCGCGGACTTGCCATGAGTGATTATGTTATGACGTCATTACTGACACGGAAACACCTACCTCTCCTCGTCATTCTGTCTTTCCTCTGGGTGCGTCCGGCATTTTCCGCCACGGAATTCAATACCGACGTCCTGGATATCGGCGAGCGCAGCAAAGTGGATCTTTCGCGCTTCTCCGACGCCGACTACGTCATGCCCGGCGCTTATTTGCTGGATATCAAGATCAACCAGAAAACGCTGCCTCAGCGCAGCATTCAGTATTTACCGTCACCGGATAACAAGAGCGGCAGCCAGGTGTGCCTGCCGCCCGACCTGGTGGAAAAAATGGCGTTGAAGGAAGAGGCGGCCAAGAAAGTCACCCTGTGGCACGACAACCAGTGCGCCGACATTCGCGCGATCAAAGGTGCGACCGTCTCCGATCGCATCGGCGGCGGCGTGCTGGCGATCACCATCCCGCAGGCATGGATGAAATACTCCGATCCCGACTGGACGCCGCCCGAACAGTGGGATGACGGCATTCCCGGCCTGCTGCTGGATTACAACATCAGCGGCCAGCTAGGCAAACAGAGCCATAACAACAACACCGCCCAGAACCTGAGCAGCTACGGCACCTTGGGCGCCAACCTGGGCGCCTGGCGTCTGCGCGCGGACTTCCAGTCCAATTACAACCAGCAGGCCGGCGATCGCAGCACCGGTTTCGACTGGAACCAGATCTACGCCTACCGCGCGCTGCCGATGCAGGCCGCCAAGCTGACGGTGGGCGAGATCTATCTCGACTCCGGGGTGTTCGACGCCTATCGCTTCACCGGCCTCAACCTGGCCAGCGACGAGCGCATGCTGCCGCCTAATCTGCAGGGCTATGCGCCGGAAGTGCGCGGCATCGCCAAGAGCAACGCCAAGATCACCGTCTCGCAGGAAGGCCGCACGCTGTACGAAACCACCGTGCCCGCCGGGCCGTTCGCCATTCAAGATCTCAACAGCTCGGTACGCGGCAAGCTGGACGTCAAAGTGGAAGAGCAGGACGGCACCGTCTCGACCTTCCAGGTGGACACCGCCACCATTCCGTACCTGACCCGGCCGGGCTACGTACGCTACAACGTGGCGCTGGGCAAGACCTCGGCCTACGACCACCGCACTCAGGGGCCGCTGTTTTCCGCCAGCGACTTCTCCTGGGGGTTAAGCAACGCCTGGTCGCTGTATGGCGGCGCGCTGCTCGGCGGCGACTATAACGCCTGGGCGCTCGGCCTCGGCCGCGATCTGAACGTGTTCGGCGCCATGTCGCTGGACGTCACCCAGTCGATCGCCCGTCTGCCCGGCGAGCCAACCGCCAGCGGCATGTCGTTCAAGCTCAACTACGCCAAACGCTTCGACGAGCTGAACAGCCAGATCACCTTCGCCGGCTACCGCTTCTCACAGCGCAAGTTCATGAACATGTCGCAATATCTGCAGGAGCGTTACGGTGATTACGACAAGAATTACAACGGCCGACAGAAAGAGCTGTACACCATCACCGCCAGCAAAACCTTTATGGCGGAAGACACCACCAAGGCGATCACCGCCTACCTGACCTACTCGCACCAGACCTATTGGGACGCGCGAACTCAGGATCGTTATGGCCTGTCGGCCAGCAAGCTGTTCAGCATCGGCGATATCAGCAACATCACCGCCTCGCTGTCGGCTTACCGCACCTATTACCAGGGCCGCACCGACGATAGCGTGATGCTCAACTTCACCGTGCCGATCGGCGATCGCCGCCGTGTCGGCTATGCGCTGCAAACCAACAATGGCGATGTTACGCAGACCGCGTCGTACAACGACTACAGCGATCCGGACAATACCTGGCAGGTCAGCGGCGGCTTTAATCAGTCCGGCAAATCGCTGGCGCGCGGGTACTACACCCACAACGCCTCGTTCGGCTCGCTGAACGCCAGCGCCTCTTATCAGCAGGACAGCTACTCGTCGATCGGCGGTTCGTTCCGCGGCGGCCTCACCGCTACCCGGTACGGCATCGCGGCGCACCAGAACTCGAGCAACGGCGGCAGCCGCATGATGCTCGACACCGACGGCATCGCCGGCGTGCCGATCAACAACGGCCGCGCCTACAGCAACCGTTTCGGGCTGGCGGTGATTTCCGACATCACCAGCTACTACAACACCGACACCCGCATCGACGTCAACAAGCTGGCGGACGACGTCGAGGCCACCCGCGCAGTAGTGCAAGGCACGCTGACCGAAGGCGCCATCGGCTACCGCCACTTCGAGGTGGTGAAAGGCAGCAAGCTGCTGGCCACCATTCGCCTTGCGGACGGCAGCGAACCGCCGTTCGGCGCTGCGGTGCTGAGCGAGAAAGGCCGCGAGGTCGCGGTGGTCAACGACGGCGGCTCGGTCTACCTGACCGGCGTGCAGCCGGAGGAAAAATTGGACGTCGCCTGGGAAGGCCAACGCCGCTGCCGCATCGTGATCCCGGGCGCCGCCAAGCCGCTGGACCAGCTGCTGCTGCCGTGCGCCACCCTGTAATCCGTAACGCTGAGAAATGATGACATGAACAAACACCCGATAACGCTACTGACCGCCGCCGGCCTGGCCTTGAGCGCCGTACTGCCCACCGCCGACGCGGCGATATCGCTGGATCGCACGCGCGCCGTCTATGTGAGCGACGCCAAATCGATCAGCCTGAATATCGTCAACGAAAACAAAGAGCTGCCCTTCCTGGCGCAGTCCTGGCTGGAGAACGAGCAGCACCAGAAAATCACCTCGCCGCTGGTGGTGCTGCCGCCGTTGCAGCGCGTGGAGCCGAGCGAGCGCAGCGTAGTGCGCATCACCAAAACGCCGGAGGCGGATCGTCTGCCGCAGGATCGCGAGTCGGTGTTCTACTTCAACCTGCGCGAGATCCCGCCGAAAAGCACCAAAACCAACGTGATGCAGCTGGCGCTGCAAACGCAGATCAAGCTGTTCTACCGGCCGAAGGCGATTGTCGCGCCCAAGGGTGAAGTGTGGCAGGAAAAGCTGGTGTTCCGTAAAAGCGGCGGCGCCATCACCGTCGACAACCCGACGCCGTTTTACATCACCCTGACCGGCATGACGCGGCAAACGCAAAAACAGGGCGGCGGCGCGATTGGCGGTTTTCAACCGCTGATGCTGAAGCCGAAATCCAGCGAAAGCCTCAAGCTGCACGACACCGGCATGAACAGCTTCGTCATCACCTACATCAACGACTACGGCGGCCACCCCGAGCTGCGCTTCGCCTGCAACGGCAGCGTTTGCACCGCCGTGCCCGAGAAAAAATAAGGAGGTCCAGCATGGCTGAATTCACCGATCGACTGCGTCCGCTGCTGTTCGGCGCGCTGCTGTGCGGCGGCAGCGCGCTGGCGGCAACGCCGCTGGGCGTGATCGAAGGCACGACCGGCACCGTCAGCTTTCACGGCGGCCTGCTCAGCTCTCCCTGCAGCCTGACGCCGGATAGCCGGGATCAGGCCGTCGATCTGGGCGACGTCAGCGCACGCGACTTCCGAAACACCGGCGATCGCAGTGCGCCGGTGCGTTTTCGCCTCTCGTTCCGCAACTGCCTGCTGGGCGCGCGAGCGCTGGCGGATAACCCGGCCGGCCCGCGCAACGGCGACGCCGGCCGCCTCTACCTGCAGGGTGAGCAGGCCGCCACGCTGGTGTTCCTCGGCGAAAGCGACGTCGACAATCCGTCGCTGCTGAAGCTGAACGGCGGCGTGCAAGGCATCGGCCTGCGGCTGCAAGATCAGCAGGGCCGCGCGCTGGAACTGAATCAGCGCAGCCGCCCCTACATTCTGCAGCCCGGCAGCAACACCCTGTGGTTCAGCGCCAGCGTGGAATCCACCCAGCGGGCGGTGATGGCGGCCGGGTTCGCCGCCGTGGCGCATATTCAGGTGATTTACCTGTGAGGTTCGAGAACGCAATGAAAACTCAACTGACCAAACTCTGCCTGCCGCTGGCGATCGCGCTGGCGGCCCCCGCCGCCTGGGCCAACGGCTATGTCACGCCGGACGGCGGGCCGAAACAGTTCTATATCGATCTGAATGAAAGCAACATCACCAACCAGGTGGGGTTCACCAAACTATTTCCTTATGATCTCGGCGGAACCTATACCGGCAAGGTGTATTGCGATACCCCTATCCCCACCAGCCCACACTTTTACAAATCGGATTCAGCCTTGCCTCCTTCCGACTACGGCAACGGCTATTTAAAGCTGAATGACTTTCTGGATTTAAAGGCCGAGGTGTGGATCGCCGGCAACAAGAACGCCTACGTCACCGTGCCCTTTTACAACGAATCGAATTTGCTGAGCCAACACAGCTGCCGCCCACCGTACCTGCAGGTCAACAACTACGGCAGCGGCTCCAAAGGCAAGATCACCTTCCGGGTGCGCAAGAAGATCATCAACGGCGTCGAGATTAACGATCGGCAGATCATCGAGATGTACGGCCGTCTCGGCTCGACCGACGGCGGCTTCGGCCCTAATCCGATGGCGCAGGTGTTTATCCAGTCCGCGATCCTTTATGTGCCGGATAAATGCGTGGTGAACGAAGGCCAGCTGATCAACGTGGAGTTCGGCGAGATCGGCGGCAGCGATCTCAACGGCTCGAACTACCCGCAAAGCATCCCGGTGCGTTTCCAGTGCGAGGGCGGCAGCTTCGAGGACGGCACGCTGAACATCAAGCTGGCGGTGTCGGGTACGGCGGCCTCCTTCAGCAACGAGGTGTTCAAAACCGACAAGAACGATCTCGGCATCCGGCTGACCCACAACGGCCAGCTGGTCATCCCGAATGAGTTTTATCCGGTGCCGAACATCGGCAACGGCGGTTCCTGGAACCTGGTGGCGGCGCCGTTCGCCAACGGCGGCGCGGAGATCGGTGAAGGGGAATTCAACGCGTCGGCCACCATCGTGGCGGCATTCCAGTAACCGAGGGAGGAACAAAAAAATGCGTCTACGCGCTTTAACGCTGCTGGTCTGCGCGCCCTGGTGGGTTGCCGTCATGCCGGCAGCGGCGAACACCGAGCTTATCGGCGCGCCGGTGCAGTTCCACGGTACCGTGGTGAGCCGCCCGTGCAATATCGAACCGCAGTCCGCCGATCAACTGGTGGAGATGGGCACGGTGATCGTCAAAACCCTGTACCGCTACGGCCATACCACGCCGGTGCCGTTCAGCATCAAGCTGACCGACTGCAAGACCACGGTGTTCAAATCCGTCAGCGTGACCTTCAGCGGCACCGAAGACGGAGAACTGCCGGGCAAGCTGGCGATCAACAACGGCGCGAACGGCGCCGCCATCGCCCTGTTCGATCATCAGGGCGCGGACATCGATTTGAACAAGGCCACCAGCGCCGTCGCACTGCAAAACGGCCCCAACAGCCTGAACTTCACCGCCTATGTGCAGGGGAGGCCCAGCGCGATTCAAAACCAAAGCATTACCGAAGGCGAATTCACGTCCGTCGCCAATTTTGTGCTGGCGTACCAATAAGCCCCGCACCTTCCCAGGGAAATCAGGAAAACGACCGGCGCGCAATCGCCGGCGATTGGCCGTCACCGTTCGCTCCGGCGCGGCCTTTTAAGGAGGCACCCATGCCAGATATTCGCTTCACGCTGTTCGACAGCGATAACTTCTACCAGCAGGGGCTGCGTCTGCTGCTGCAGGACTATCTGCACTCCCTGAACGAATGCCATCGCCTGTACCCGCAGTTCTCGCCGCTGGCGCTGCAGGCATTGGATAACATCGAAATCGTGCTTCGCACGCCGGAAGAGCGCTGGGGCTGCGCCAGCTGCTATCAAAGCCCCTACGGCACCCCGCGCCAACGGCAGCTGACCCTGCTGATCCTCGACGACGCGACCCAGCAACAGGTAAA
The DNA here is from genome assembly GCF_009707615.1 of Serratia sp. YC16. Taxonomy (NCBI): domain Bacteria; kingdom Pseudomonadati; phylum Pseudomonadota; class Gammaproteobacteria; order Enterobacterales; family Yersiniaceae; genus Serratia; species Serratia sp. YC16. The sequence continues at coordinate 77,137 of NZ_WLYN01000010.1, forward strand.
AAATTCACCGCCGCTGTTCAGCATTCATCGGCGCGATTCGGCCTACGCCATCCGCCTCAAGCTGCAAATGGCGTTGGAAAAGTTCATCCAGCACCCGTGGGTGGCGCTGCACGCCGCCGGCACGTGGAAATGCCAGGCTTGCCGCATCGCCGCGCTCAGCCACTGCGAGAAAAAGGTGCTGGGTTTGATGAGCAGCGGCATGTCCGCCTGCAGCATCGCCGGCCTGCTGCAACGCAGCCAGAAAACCATCAGCGCCCATAAACGCTCGGCGATGCGCAAGCTGAACGTGCGTAAAAACAGCGAGTTGAATAAGGTGCTGCTCAATCAGCGGGGTTTGGGTTGAGGGCGATAACACACCATTATGCGTCAGATTGCCGAAACATCGCCGCCAACATATCGACAAGCAGCGCCGCATAATGGCCGGCGGGGTCGAGATCGGGATCGAATACCGTCACCGTCATGCCGCAGCACAGCGGATTTTGCAGCAGACGCGCGCCGATATTCTCCAGCCATTGCCGATCGATGCCGGGTGACCCCGGCGAATCGACCGCCGGCATCACTGTTTGGTCGAGCACGTCCACGTCGAAATGCAGCCAGAAACGCCACTGCGGCTGCGCGGCCAATACCCGCTCGATACGCCGGACAATTTCCGCCTCGCCGATCTGATGGGCGGTAAAAACGTCGATGCGCTCGATCGCCGTCTGCGCAATATCCGGCCAGGCGAAGTCTGCATCTCGGTTTTCGCGCTCCCCCAGCTGCACAATTTGCCGTTCCGGCACCAGCGGCGGCGCGATGCCGGGCCAGGTCGTCAGCAGGGGCTCGCCGCGACCGCTCGCCAGCGCCAAATCCATCCCTGCCGCCGCCCCCAGCAGCTGTGCGGTATCGTAGTTGCCGGGGTGGCGAAAGTCGCTGTGACCATCGATATGCACCAGCGACAGTGGCCCCGCCCGGCGCGCCCCGGCCAGCGCCCCCAACAGGATCGAACAGTCGCCGCCGACAACCAACGGCAAGTCTCCTTGCCCCTGCACAGCAGCAACCACCTCCGCCAACTGTAGATTGAAGGCGCGGATAGCATGCCCATTGCGGATGCGAGTGCCGGGCTGCGCCAGCGGCGAATAAGGCCGTTGCGGCAAGGTGCTGACCGCGCTCGCCGCCAGCCTTTCCACCAGCCGCTGCGCCATCAGCGCCTGCGGCGCCCGCCAGACGCCGGGCACATGGCCGGGCCGCAACGGCCGCAGGCCCAGATTGCTCGGTGCAAGAATGAGGTGCATACGCGCGATCTCCGTGCAAAAAACGTCGTCGTAGCCAAAAGCATAAGCGCCGCAGCGCCGGGCGCGCGTTCTTTTTTCAATCTTGCATGGCGCATAGCGCACAGGGCAAAAGCGGTTTACTCTGAATGTCTATTTTCACACCGTAAAGCGAACCGGAATTCATGCCCAGAACAGCCAAAGTCGTTGACGTTCCCGCCCTCGGCGAGCTCGATCGCCAGGCGGGTCAGCTTAGCCACCAGCTGGCGCAGGCTCTGCGTCAGGCCATCCACCGCGGCGATCTGAAAGCGGGCGATCTGCTGCCCTCGACGCGCCGGCTGTCGGCGGCGCTGAATCTGGCGCGCGGCACGGTGTTGGAGGCGTTCGCCCAGTTGACGGCGGAAGGTTTTCTCGAACCGCAGCCCGGCTCCGGCACCCGGGTCGCTCACTATCAGGCACCGCGCCGCCTGCCCCACGCCACCGTACAGGCCAGTCCGCCGCCGGCGATGCCGCTTTCTTCACAGGCGCAGCATCTGGCGCGCTTTGCCGCTCAGGCGCGGGCGCTGCCGCCGGTGCCGTTCACCGTCTCGGTGCCGATCGGCGATACCGCGCCCGACGATGTCTGGCGGCGGCTCGGCAACCGCATCCGGGCACGCGGCCCCGGCGCACCTTCGGGCTATGGCGATCCTCTGGGCGCATTGCCGCTGCGCGAAGCCATCTGCGACTATGTGCGGCGTTCCCGCTCCGTGAACTGCACGCCGCAGCAAATCCTCATTACCTCCGGCACCCAGCAGGGGTTGTATCTGGCCGCGCAGATCCTGCTGGACGCCGGCGACAGCGCCTGGGTGGAAGACCCCGCCTACGCCGGCATTACCGCCATTTTCGACAGCCTGTTTCGCGACCGCCGCATGGTCAGGGTGCCCGTCGCCGACGACGGCATCGACGTCGCCGCGGGCATCCGTCTGGCCGCCGACGCCCGCGCCGCCTTTGTCACGCCGTCGCATCAATATCCGCTGGGCATGCCGATGAGCATGGCGAAAAGAAGCGCCCTGCTGGCCTGGGCCAGAGAGCGGCAGGCCTGGATCGTGGAGGATGATTACGACAGCGAGATGCGCTATGCCGGTCATCCGTTCCCCTCGCTGCAAGGGCTGGCACCCGAACGGACGCTCTATCTCGGCACCTTCAGCAAGGTGCTGTTCCCGTCATTGCGGCTGGGTTACGCCATCGTGCCGCCGCCGCTGGTCGACGCATTTTGCGGCGCCAGGATCCTGATGGATCGCCATCCGCCCAGCGCAGATCAACACGTGCTGGCCGCCTTTATCGCCGAAGGGTATCTCGACCGGCATATCCGCAAAATGCGCGGCGTCTACGCCGAGAAACGCCGGGTGCTGATCGAGGCGATCAACGCGCATATCCCGGCCGAGTTGGCGATGGTGCAGCCCTGCGATCAGGGCATGCATATGGTGCTGTGGCTGAGGAAAGATCTCGACGACGCACAGATCGCCCTGCGCGCCAACCAAGCCGGGCTGGCGCTGCGGGCGGTATCGCCGATGTATGCACCCGGCAACGGCGAACCGGGGCTGGTGCTGGGGTTGGGCGGTTATGCCGATCGCCAGGTACAACAGGCGGTGGAGCGGCTCGCAGAGGTGATCCGAACATGCGCCCGCAACGGTGCCTAGCGGGAAAAACGTTTGGCGCCGAACACGCAAACTACCACGCCGGCCATCACGGCGATCATCATCGGCTGAACGGTCTCATGCAGCAGCCAGCCCGCCAGCGCCAGGCCGAAAAACGGCTGCAGCAGCTGCAGCTGGCCAACCGCGGCGATGCCGCCCTGCGCCAGGCCGCGATACCAGAAGATAAACCCGATCCACATGCTGAACACCGAGACATAAACCAACGACAGCCACGCCTTGCCGCTGACCACGGGCCATCCGGCCGGCGCCGCTAGCCAGGCGGCCGCCAGCGTCAACGGCAACGCCACCACCAGCGCCCAGGAGATCACCTGCCAGCCGCCGATCCGGCGCGACAGCACCGCACCCTCGGCATAACCCAGGCCGCACAGCAGCACCGCCCCGACCATCAGCGCATCCCCCAGCCAGGAGCCGCCGCTCCCCTGGCTCAGTGCGAAGGCCCCCACCAGCGCGGCGCCGACGCCCGAAAACGCCCAAAAAGCGGGCTTGGGCCGCTCTCCGCCGCGCAAAACGCCAAAACCGGCGGTCGCCAGCGGCAGCAGGCCGATATACACCAGCGAGTGCGCCGAGGTGGTGTGCTGCAGCGCCAGCGCCGTCAGCAGCGGAAAACCGATGACCACGCCGAGCGCCACAAACAGCAGCGGCGCTAAATCGGCCCGCGTCGGCCGCGCCTGGCGGGTAAGCAGCAGTGCGCACAGGGCCAGCAAGGCGGCGATCGCCGCCCTGACCGCGGTCAAAAACAGCGGATCGAGCTCCAGCACTGCCACCCGGGTAGCGGGCAACGAGCCGCTGAAGATAATCATGCCGATGAAGCCGTTCATCCAGCCCTGAGCCGAATGCCCGGCGGCGGGATGAGCGGTAGAGGTAACCACAAGAGTTTTTTCAGACTGGCTGTCCATGATGCGAACGCTCCGCACGCCTGAGGCATACCGAAATCGGCAACCCGCGAGGCGATGCCATAAGTGAAAGAGAACATCGTTCCCCAGCGCAGCTTGCCGGGGCTGCGTTCTATTTTTCAGATAAAGCGGTTCAGAGACAGGTCCAGATAGCGAGATTATCGCTGTACCGGTTAGCAAAGCGCGGCGCTAACGCCAAAGAAGGGCGTTTTTCGGGCTGTCCTTGGCCGTTTGGCGGTGCAGTCGGCGCGGTATCATGGACTTTTATGCGTTTTTGTAGAACAGGACAAGGTGCGGCGCCGTGGTGAAACCCTTCTTACGCAGTGGCAGTTTGGATGATGTGCTGGCTTTAGGCGAGAACGGGCAACCGGTCTACGCCTGCGCGCAGCAGCTGCGGGAAACCCTGCGCCTTCGCCGGCAGCAGCAGGCCGCCGACTGCCTGGCGATCCCGCAGCCGAACGAAAGCGGCACCCGCATCGACTGGTATGCACCCTTCCCCGGCAAGGTCACCTCCTGGCTGGCGGCGAGCGATGCCCAGCGAGCGCAGGCGGTGCGCCACCTGGAACACTGCCTGACGACCTTCCGCAGCCTGACGGAACAAACCCAGGCGACCGATCACCCCAGCCACCGCCTGTTCGGCGCGCTGCTGGCCAAAGCGATGCATATCCCCGATCCCAACCACGTCTATCTGGTGGACGACCGGCCGGTGCTGACCTTTTGGGGCTTTATCAAACCGCAGGCGCAGAACCCGGACGATCCTTTGGCCTGCCTGCGGCCTGCCGAAACGGAAGTGGAAAAACCGGCGCCGATCGCCGCCGCCCCGCGCAAGCCGGCCATGGCCGAGCCGGTAACACCGGCTCCGGTAGCAGAACCTGAACCGGTGCCCACCCCGGCCGAAACCGTCGCGCCCCCGGTAGCCGCACGCCCACGCCGGCGCCGCGCTATCTGGATAGGGTTACCGCTCATGCTGCTACTGGGCGGCGCCTTGGCCGGCTGGCTGGGCCGTTCGCCGACCCCGCCTGCGCCAGAGCCGGCACCGCTGGCCGCAAAACCGCAGCCGGTGTCGCCGGTGAAGGCGGCCGCACCGTTGCCAAAACTGCACTTGCCGCTGGCACACGCGACGCTGATGCCGCCACCACCGGCGCCGGTCCTCCCGCAGCCGGTGGACAAAAACGCTCTGGTGCTGCCACCCGAAGCGGTAAAGGCCGGTTCCACCCGTTTTCTTAACGGCAAATGGCGCGCCACGGTGGCGCTGAAAGATCCGATCACCGGCAAACGCCCCAGCCTGCAATACCGTCTGAACGCGGGCAAGGGCAACGCCATCATCGCCTACGGCGACGGCGTCAGCTGCCGGGTGGCGGTCGAGGCCGGGCTGATGCAGTCCGGCAATCTGGTGATCAACAGCCGAACCAAGGCACGCTGCAGCGACGGCAGCCGCTACCAGATCCCGGAAATCGTCTGCCGCCAGGGCGAGACCGGGGCGGCGGAGTGCACCGGCCGCTACGATGCGGACACCACCTATCCCATGACGTTCAAGCGCGAGAGTAAATGATGCTGGCACCTCTTACGGACTACAAACATGGCATTACGCTGATTCAGGACAGCGGCATCCAGTTTCTGGACTTTGCCCTGACGCCGCTGCTGGACGCCGAGTTTCCCGGCAAATTCGTGCGCAAGACCGCCAGTGGCCCGTTGCTGCGCCTGCAATGGGAGGCCGAGAGCGGCAAATACCAGTTGCCGGCCGAAGGCGGACAGGCCGCCGAGGTGGTACGGCCGGAGTTCAGCTACCCGCTGCAGCAGTCGCTGCGCCTGCTGGATAAGCTCTGGCTGCCGTTGCCGTTCCTGCGCCACACCCCGGCGGGCGTGTTTTTATCAGGCCCGGATAACTGGGCGCGCCTGCAGGTGGTGCAGTTGGATGAGCCGGATCAGGACGGTCACCTGCTGCGCGTGGTGCTGGCCTTCGACACCCGCGCCGCCGCGCCCGCCCAGGAAGCGCTGGCGCCGGGCGAGAGCGATCTCGGCGCCGGCCTTAACTTCGCGCTGGCGCACCGCAATCACGAACTGGGTGAGTTTCTCGATCTGACCTGGGTGGACGGCTGGCTGCGCGAGGCGTTCAGCCAGCGCGCCGTCGAGCTGGAACAACGCGCCGAGGCGGAGATCAACGCCGGGCTGAAAACCTTCGAGTACCAGGCGCACTACCTCAACCTGCTGCACATGCTCGGCCATCAGCTGGCGGTGCCGCAGATAAAAATGGCGGCTGCGACGCTGCAACAGCCGGCGATCGACGTCGATCTGGTGCTGGACGTCGGCAACTCCCACACCTGCGGCGTATTGGTCGAAGACCATCCGGAAGAGAGCAACGGCCTGAAGCAAACCTATGAGCTGCAGCTGCGATCGCTGTCCGAACCGCATCGCGTCTATAACGAACTGTTCGAGAGTCGGGTGGAGTTTTCTCAGGCCGTCTTCGGCAAGCCGCATCTGTCTTTCCAGAGCGGGCGCGACGACGCCTTCCAATGGCCCTCCATCACCCGGGTCGGCCGCGAAGCCGCGCAATTGGCGCAGCGACGCGAAGGGCATGAAGGCACCACCGGCATCTCCAGCCCGCGCCGCTATCTGTGGGATGAGGAGCGCTATGCGCCCGGCTGGCGCTTCAACGAACGGCACGAACCGATGGCCGCCGCCGCGCCGTTGACCACGCTGATCAACGATGAGGGCATACCGCTGTCCGCCCTGCCGACGGCGCAACGGCTGCCGGTATTCGCCGCCCATTACAGCCGCAGTGCGGTGATGAGCCTGATGTTGAGCGAGCTGTTGGCGCAGGCGCTGATGCAGATCAACAGCATCGCCCAGCGCAGCCGCATGCCGAACGCCGCCGCACCGCGCCGTCTGCGCGCCATCATTCTGACGCTGCCTTCGGCGATGCCAAAGCCGGAGCGCGAACTCTTCCGCCGCCGAATGCAGGAAGCGATCGGGCTGGTGTGGAAAGCCCTCGGCTGGCACCCGCAGGATGCGCCGTTCGATGGCGAACACACCCGCTTCCCGGCGCCGCAGGTGCAGATCGAGTGGGACGAAGCCACCTGCGGCCAGATGGTCTATCTGTACAACGAAACCCAGGTGAACTTCGCCGGCCGCACCGATGCCTTCTTCGCCGCCATGGCGCGGCCCGATCGGCCGCTGGCGCCGGGTGAACAGGCCGGCAAGACATTGCGCATCGCCTCTATCGACATTGGCGGCGGCACCACGGATCTGGCGATTACGCACTACTCGCTCGACGACGGCGTGGGCAGCAACATAAAAATCAATCCGCGCCTGCTGTTCCGCGAGGGCTTTAAGGTCGCCGGCGACGACATCCTGCTGGACATCATTCAGCAGTTTGTCCTGCCCGCCGTACAACAGGCGTTCGAGGCCGCCGGCGTGAGCGCCGCAGCGGCGCTGATGGATAAGCTGTTCGGCAACGAAGGGCGCATGGACGGGCTTTCCACCCTGCGCCAGCAGGCCGCGCTGCAGATTTTCATGCCTGCCGGGCGCGCGCTGCTCGGTGCCTATGAAGAATACGATCCGCTGGACAGCCGCGCGGAAATCGCCGCCAGCCTCGGCGATCTGCTGCCGCAACGGCCGACGCCGCAGGTGCTGGCGTTTATCAACGGCGAAGTGCAACGCGAAGCCGACAGCGACGCCTTCGATATCCTGCACACGCCGCTGGTGATCCGTCTGGCCGACCTGCACGCCGCCTTCTTGTCCGATCGCATCGGCATCGGCCACTGTCTGCGCCTGCTGGCCGAAGTGGTGGCGCTGTATACCTGCGACGTACTGCTGCTGACCGGCCGCCCGGCGCGCTTCCCCGGCGTACAGGCGCTGCTGCGCCACCTGCAGCCGCTGCCCGCCAGCCGCATTCTGCCGCTTGAGGGCTATCACACCCGCAGCTGGTATCCGTTTAACAAACGCGGCCGCATCGACAATCCCAAATCCACCGCCGCCGTGGGCGCCATGCTGTGCCTGCTGGCGATCGATCTACGGCTGGAAAGCTTTTACTTCAACGTCGGGGATTTCCAGCCCTATTCCACCATTCGCTATCTGGGCATGCTGGACGGCAACAACATGCTGGCGGATGATAACGTCTACTACCGCGACATCGATCTGGATCGCGCCGATTTCGCGCTCGACCCCGCCGGCAGCTTCCAGCTGCGCGGCCCGCTGCGTTTGGGCTTCCGCCAGCTGGACAACGAACGCTGGCCGGCCTCGCCGCTCTATACGCTGACCATCAATGACACCCAGCTGGCGCGCAAGCTGGCCGGCGACGCGGTGATCAGTCTGCGGCTGGCCATCACCGCCAGCGCCGAACAGGGCGCTGAGAGCGTCAAGATCGCGCAGGCGCTGCTGGCCGACGGCAGCCCCGTCCCGGCGCACCACCTGCAACTGAAACTCAATACCCTGGCTGCCAGCGCCTCCGGTGCGACCCACTACTGGATAGACAGCGGGAGCATTTACCCACGATGAACACACAAACCTTCGCCCCAGCGGCCCCGAATAACGCGCTCAGCGCCGGCATATTGCAGGCGATCGACTGGGTAGACGCCGCACGCCGCCAATCCCCCCGCCTGGAGCGGGAGGCCGATCGCCTGATACAGCGTCTGCGTCGTTGCCATAACCGTGCCGCCCGGTTGGAAAACACCCGGCCTGCACAGCTCGCCATCGGTTTGTATGGCCACAACGCCGCCGCCAAAGCCCATTTGTTGGCGGCGCTGGCGCCGGGCGCAAAGCGCTTCAACGCGGACATTTCGCTCGCGGTGCGCTACTGCACGGCGGCCGAAGCGGGCCCCGCCGAGTATCCGATCGCCCTCGCCCTGCTCAATGAAGCGCAGTGGCTGGCCATCACGCTCGACGCCGCGGCGATGAGCGGCTTCCGCCCGGACTGGGACGCCCGCGCGATCGCCGACCATCTGCAGACGCTGGCGCGCCATCGCCAGACGATCGCCGTCGACGGCCTTGACGGCAACGATGTGCTGGCGCTGTGGGACAGCCTGCGCCGCCACGGCGGCAAAGCACAACACACGCTGGACAGGCACTTCTGGCCGCAGGCGGTGACGCTGGCGCCGCAGTTGAGCATCGACGATCGCGCGCGCCTGTTTGCGCCGCTGTGGGGGGAGGATCCGACGCTGACGGCGCGTTATCGCCAGTTGGCGCACGCGCTGCAGGCCCTCGGCGGCAGCCGGCAGGTTCACGCTCCGCGCCGCGCGCTGGCGCTGCTGACGGCGAGCACCGCGCCGGAAAACGCCGCGTTCGCCGTGCTGACCGAACAAGGCGATGAGCGGGAGATTGGGCTAAGCGATCTGGCCTGGCTGACCGCTGAAGTGACCACCGCCCTGCCGCCGGCGGCGCAGGCAGGCCTGCCCGCCGACGTAGCTCTGATCGACCTGCCCGGCAGCCGCAGCTGCCCGCAGGCAGAGCCAACGCAGCGCCTGCAGCAGGCGAAGCGCGCCCATTTGCTGACCCGCTGTGCGGACGGCCTGCACGCCAGCCTGCTGCTGGTGACCGATGCCGCCGCAACGCCGCAGGACGCCGCGCGCATCGGCCAGGCGCTCGCCGGCTGGGTCGACCACACCCAGGGGGAAACCCCGGCGCTGCGCCAGCGCCGCAAGCCCGGTTTAATCTGGGCTATCACGCCGTTCGACCAACGCCAGGAAGGCAAATCGCGCCCCGACGACGCCGTTCAGCGCCAGGTCGGCGAACCCGGTGACAGCTGGGCCACGCTGCTGGCGCTGGATGAGCAGGATTGCCGCCGCATGGTGAACTACCTGGCCGCACAGGCGCGCCCGTCCCACAAGCAAGCGCGCTTGCTCGAGCTGCGCGAAGAGTTGCAGCGCGAGCTGACGGAAAGCCTGCTCGGCAACTGGCTCACCGCCGCCGATCCGCACGCGACCCAACAACGCGCCCAACAGCTGCTGCGCGCGCTGCAGGCGCAGGCCGGCCGCCACGGCGAACTGCTGGAACGATTGTTGCCCCAGCGCGATACGCTGCGCCAGCTCTATCAGCAACAGCAGCACGCCGCGCCGACCCCGACGGCGACGCCTTCACCGTTCGGACTGGATATCGATCTGTTCGGCGCGCAAGAACCCGCGGCGGCGGGCGGACAGCCGGCATCGCCTTTTGCCGCGCGAATCTTCGCAGACTGGATCAATCATCTGCGCGCACTGCCGGACAACCGGCAGCTGTTGGACCTGCTCGGCGTCGACAAACCGCACCTCGAACTGTTGGTCGATGCGCTGATCGGCGCCGCCTGCCGCCTGCAGCTCGATGATGAGCTGCAGCGCGCACTGTGCGCCGGCGGCCTGCCGGAACAAGGGGAAGATCGGCAGATCAGCCAGGCGTTGGCGCTGCTGGGCGACTTCGTCGCCTGGCTCGGCTTCCAGCGGCGCGATGCGGCAACGCGCCCCGAGAGCCGCGTCAACCCCGGCCAGCCGATCTTTACCCCGCCGCCGCAGCCGGCAGTGGACTGGAGCGGCCAGCAGCGGCTCACCCGGCTGGCGCCGACGCCGACCAAAAATACCGCGTTTTATATCTATGACTGGCTGATCGGCCTGCAGACCTTGCTGGCGGCGAATGCGGCGCAGGCGCAGCCCGCGCTGGCAGACGAGCAGCGCGCCGAGCTGGCGGCGATCGTCGCCGCCCTGAGATAAGCAGCGGCTCTGGCAGCAATAGGAGGGCGTAAACAGGATAAATCGGGCATTGCCGATTATGCTGATGGGTAACGCAGCGATTCCAGGAGAAAATCATGCGCCCTTTCAGCCTGAAGACTATCGACCATGTGGTTCTGCGCGTGCGCGATATGCAGAAAAGCCTGCATTTTTATACCCAGATCGTTGGCTGTGATATCGCCAAACAGCGGCCGGATTTGGGGCTGATGCACCTGCGCGCCGGTGCGGCCATGATCGATCTGGTGGACATTAACGGCGTGCTGGGGAAAAAAGGCGGCACGGCGCCCGATCCTCACCGGCAAAATGTCGATCACGTCTGCCTGCGCATCGATCCTTTCAACGAGGGCGAGCTGTTGGCCTATCTGCGATCGCAGGGGATCGACGTTGATCCCGCCGAATCGCGCTATGGCGCGGAGGGAGACGGCCCGTCCATTTATTTCAGCGATCCGGACGGCAATCGCGTGGAATTGAAGGGGCCGGCGATCGGTTAGGCCCTCTGATTGTCTTCCAGGCCGGACAGCCGCTGGCGATCCGTCACCCGCAGTGACTTGTTTTTAAACTGAATCATGCCGTCCGCCGCGAGCTGCGCCAGTGCGCGGCTCAGTTGCCTGACGGAGATGCCTAATCTGCCCGCCAACAACTCCCGATTTTCGAGCTGAATCTGCACGCCTTCGTCTTTTATTTTAAATAACAGAAACTTTCGCAACTTATATTCTGCCGTTAAGCCGCCGCTCGCATGCAGCAATGAAGCGTTAAGCAGCTTGTCGCTCAGCTGCCGACACATAAAGGTGAGGAAGGCGGGATCGCGCATGGCTCGCTCTCTGATCACCTCGATGGGCAGCGTGAAGATCAGCGCGTCCGTCACCGCCTGAACGCTGCTGAACACCGACCGCTGCGCCTGGGAGAACAGCTCCAGATCGCCGATTACGGAAAAATCCGTTTCAAAGGAAAAGACGATGTGCATGCCGTTCGCGTCGTAATTCTCCACCTGCAGTTTTCCCTGTACGAGCAAATATAGGTGGCTCAAACGATCGCTTTGCGTCACCAGGTGCTCACCGGCCTCGACGCTGACCAGGCGCAAGGCGGCCAGCAACGGGGGCGAAAGCGCCGTTCGCAGATCGTGAGCGTCGATAAACGCTTCTTTTAGCTTGCTGTCACCGACAGTTTTCACGGTGATTCACTCCCGGGGCTTATCCGTTAACGTCTTGCATCCTATCTTTTCGGCTGCGCCCAGCATAGCCGGCGCGCTTCAGAACGAAAAAGGACATCTGGCCTTTTTTGCCTCGGGTCGTCTGGGTATGTTCTCCGCAGACCCCACCCAAGGAGAGTGCCATGCGACATATTCTGATAGACACCGATACCGCTTCCGACGATGCCGTCGCGCTGCTGATGGCGTTGCGCGAATCCGACGTGAAGGTGGAAGCGATCACCACCGTCGCAGGCAACTGCCCACTTGAACAATGCGTCAAAAATGCGCTCATTTGCGTGGAAAAAGCGGGAACCTATGCCCCTCCGGTCTACGCCGGCATGGCGAAACCGCTCTTCCGCACGCGCTATCACTCGCACCATATTCACGGCGAAGACGGCATGGGCGACATGGCCTTGCCGAACCCACAGCTGAGCGCAGAACCCGTTCATGCCGTAGACGCCATCATCGACTGTGCCGCACGGCTCAATGGCGAGCTGGAAATCGTCACCCTCGGGCCGCTGACCAACCTTGCGATGGCGGTGCTGAAAGCGCCCGCGCTGGCCGAACAAGTGAAAAGGGTTTATGTCATGGGCGGTTCCGGGCTGATGCCCGGCAATATCACCCCGCTGGCCGAATTTAATTTTTACGCCGACGCCGAAGCCGCGCATCTGGTGCTCACTGCCGGGCTGCCGCTCACCCTGGTCGGCTGGGAGATCGGCATGGGGGAAGCGTTTATCGACCAACGCGATATAGCTCGATTGAATGATCTCAGCGAGCTGGGGCGCTTTGCCGTGCGCTGCAACCGCACGCTGATGGCGTTTAACGCCGGGCGCACCGAGCGTATAGGGTTTGATTTACCCGATCCGACCACCATGGCGGTGGCGCTCTACCCGGACATCGTCGAGACCAGTCTGGAGGCGTATTCCTGGGTAGAATATAAAAGTGAAGGGTCTTACGGCCATTACGTCATCGATTCCACCCACCTAACCGGCAAACCGGCCAATGCGCGCGTAATTACCCGCATTAAACCCGGCCTGTTTAAAGAAAAACTGTTCTCGCTGTTATCTCACCGCGAATGAAATAGGTGGCCGCCATGACTTTCGATCCGAGCAAATTAAACAAGGTGGAATTACACGTCCATTTGGATACCTGTTTAAGCTATCACTATGTAAAGAAGGCCGACCCGCAAATAACCAGAGCGGCATTTAATCGGCAATTTATCGCGCCGAAGCGATGCGCCGATCTGGGGGACTTTTTAAGCAAGATCGCGCCGCAAATAGACCTCTTGCAGACATGCCAGGCGATAACGCTGGCCGTCGATGACTTGTTCGCGCAGCTGGCGGCGGATAACGTCATCTATGCGGAAGTGCGCTTTGCTCCGCTGCTGCATACCCGGATGGGATTAACCGGCGAATCGGTGGTCGAGACGGTGCTCGCCGCGATGCATGACGCCGCGCAAACTTACGGCATCACCGCCGGGCTGATCCTGTGCACGCTGCGGCATTTCGATGCGGCCGCCAGCCTGCAAACCGCCGGGCTCGTGGTTAACTTTCTGGGCCGTGGCGTGGTAGCGCTGGATTTGGCCGCCGACGAGGCGCGTTATCCGCTAACCCACCATGTGGCGGCCTTTCGCGCCGTGCGTGAGGCCGGTGGGAACGTCATCGCCCACGCCGGTGAGGCGAAAGGCGCAGACAGCGTGCGGGAGACGCTGGATCGGCTGCAGGTGTCGCGCATCGGCCACGGCGTCCGGAGCATCGAGGACCCCGCGCTCGTCGAGCGTCTGATAGCCACCGGCGTGCTGCTCGAGATCTGCCCCAGCTGTAACCTCACCTGCAATCTGTTCGACAGCATCGACGATCATCCGATAGACCGGCTGAAAAAGTGGGGGGTGCGGCTGAATGTGAATACCGATGCGCGCACCGTCGCCGATACCACGCTGAACAAGGAGTATCAGCTGCTGCACGACGCCTTCGGCTGGCGCGATGAAGATTTTAACCGCAGTAACAGGCAGGCGCTGGAGGCGAGTTTTCTCGACGATGACACTAAAACAAAATTAATGAATCAGCTCAATGCCGGGCCAATGTGACCCGGCGCATTTCTAGGTTGAGCGGCGTTTTAACGTTCCTGCGCCGCCAGCGCCTGGGCGCAGGCCCAGGCCGAGCTCCAGGCCCATTGGAAGTTGTAACCGCCCAGCCACCCGGTCACGTCCACCACTTCGCCGATGAAGTAGAGCCCCGGCGCCTTGTGGGCTTCCATCGTCTTGGAGGAAAGTTCGTTGGTGTCGACGCCGCCGAGCGTCACTTCCGCCGTGCGGTAGCCTTCGGTGCCGTTCGGCTGCACGCGCCAGTTCTGCAACAGATCCACCAGCGCCGCCTGCTGCGGGGCATTCAGCTGCTTCAGCGTCGCCTCCGGCAGTTGTCCCAGCGTCTGCAAGCATTCCACCAGCCGCTTCGGCAATTGCAGCGCCAGGGTATTTTTCAGGCTTTGGTTCGGGTGTTGCCGGCGTTGTTCATCGAGGAAAGCTGCCAGATCCAGCTCAGGAAGTAAGTTAACGCTCACATACTCACCAGGCTGCCAATAGCTCGACAGCTGCAGCACCGCCGGCCCGGAGAGGCCACGGTGGGTAAACAGGATGCTTTCGCGGAAACTGACGCCGTTCTCGGCGGTGATCACCGCCGGCACCGAGACGCCGGATAGCGTCTGCAAATGCTCCAACAGCGGCTTATGCAGGGTAAAAGGCACCAGCCCGGCGCGCGTCGGCAGCACTTTGAGGCCAAATTGCTCCGCCAGCTTGTAACCGAACGGCGAGGCGCCCAGTCCCGGCATGGATAATCCGCCGCTGGCCACCACAAGTGAGCAAGCACTCACTTTTTCACCATTCAGCGCCAGTTCGTAACCCTGTGCGGTTTTCTCCACGCCCAGCACTTCGCTGCGCAGGCGCATCGTCACCTGGCCCAGCTCGCACTCTTTGACCAGCAGATCCACCACCTGCTGCGCCGAGTCGTCGCAGAACAGCTGCCCCAGCGTTTTTTCATGGTAGGCGATGCCGTAGCGGTTGATCAGATCGATGAAGTCCCACTGGGTATAACGCGCCAGCGCCGACTTGCAGAAATGCGGGTTGTTCGACAGGTAGGCCGCCGGTTCGGCATACATGTTGGTAAAGTTGCAGCGCCCGCCGCCGGACATCAGGATCTTGCGGCCCGGTTTTTTGCCGTTGTCGAGCAGCAACACGCGGCAACCGAGTTGCCCCGCCTGCGCGGCGCAAAACATGCCGGCAGCGCCCGCCCCAATCACTACGACATCAAACTGTTCCACCTGAGCCTCTCTTATCAAAACCACAATCGCGACAAAAGAGCGCCATATTACGCCGTTTCGCCGCCGGTCACCGCCAAATTCACGGCGGCAGATTGTAAAGCCCCGGCGCCGTCAACGCCATAGTAAGAAAATATTACAGAGGTCAGAGGAGAATAACGCGTTGATATTTCATATTTTTGTTATAGACACGCCATCGTTTCGTCATGTCCAAATCAAAAAAACGTCATATTTTCCTTTTCCCCGGCCCCGGTTGTCACTGATAATGCGCGGCGTTCATGTCCACAAACTGGCGTAACGCTTATGCTGCATTTGTTCGCTGGCCTGGATTTCCATACCGGCCTGATGTTAATTCTCGCATTGTTGTTCGTGTTGTTTTATGAAGCCATCAACGGTTTTCATGATACGGCCAATGCGGTCGCTACAGTTATTTATACCCGCGCCATGCGCTCGCAACTTGCGGTCGTGATGGCAGGTTTGTTCAACTTTCTTGGCGTAATGCTCGGCGGTTTGAGTGTTGCTTACGCCATCGTCCACTTGTTGCCTACCGATCTGTTGTTGAACGTCAGTTCAGCACACGGATTAGCCATGGTCTTCTCCATGCTGTTGGCGGCAATCATCTGGAACCTCGGCACCTGGTATTTCGGTCTGCCGGCCTCCAGTTCCCATACGCTGATAGGCGCAATCATCGGTGTCGGTTTAACCAACGCCCTGATGACCCACACTTCGGTGGTGGATGCGCTTAACGTCCCGAAAATGATTGGCATTTTCCTTTCTCTGCTGTTCTCGCCGCTGGTCGGCATGATGGTGGCGGGAGTGATGGTGTTCGCCTTGCGCCGCTATTGGAGTGGCACCAAGAAACGCCAGCGTATCCACATGACCCCTGCGGAACGTGAAAAGGTCGACGGCAAACGCAAGCCGCCGTTCTGGACCCGTATCGCACTGATCCTGTCGGCGATTGGCGTCAGCTTCTCGCACGGCGCCAACGATGGCCAGAAAGGCATCGGCCTAATCATGCTGGTGCTGATCGGCGTGGCGCCGGCCGGCTTCGTGGTCAATATGAATGCAACCGGTTATGACATCACCCGTACGCGTGATGCCGTGACCCACCTGCAGCAATATTACCAGCAGCACGGTGACGCACTGTCGCATGCGGTGTCGTTGACGCCGCTGGTGCCAAGCCCGGATGACGAAGCCGAACCTAACAAGCCGGCCGAGTTCCACTGCGACAGTTCGCGCGCCATGCCGGCGATCGAACTGGCTCAGGGCATGCTGACCAACCTGCAAAGCTACGATCAGCTGACGGTTGAGCAGCGCAGCCACCTGCGCCGCCTGCTGATGTGCGTGACCGACACGGCGGATAAAGTCGCCAAGCTGCCGGAAACCTCATCTGCCGACCAGCGCTTCCTGAAGAACCTGCGTCAGGATTTGCTGCAGACCGTCGAGTATGCGCCGATGTGGATCATCGTCGCCGTCGCGCTGGCGCTGTCGCTCGGTACCATGGTGGGCTGGAAACGCGTGGCTACTACCATCGGCGAGAAGATCGGTAAGAAAGGCATGACCTACGCCCAGGGCGTGTCGGCCCAGATGACCGCGGCGCTGTCGATCGGCGTAGCGAGCTATACCGGCATGCCGGTCTCCACCACCCACGTGCTCTCTTCGGCGGTTGCCGGGACGATGATCGTGGACGGCGGCGGCGTGCAGAGCAAAACCGTGAAAAACATCCTGTTGGCCTGGGTACTGACCCTGCCAATCTCGATTCTGCTTTCCGGTGCGTTGTATTGGGTGGCGCTGAAGCTGATCTAACCGATAGCATCATGAGAAAGGCGGCCGAATGGCCGCCTTTTTTTTGCCTGCATCAAAGGAAACGGACAGACATCAATGCCAGATCATCAGCCCTATCAGGCTGATGACCACCAGGCCGCACAGAGCCGAAGTCAGCATAAACTGCCCGCGCACCCGCTCGCAGCGGCGAATAAACTCCGGATCGTGGTGCTCGACATAGCGCTGCGCAAAGATATAGCGCACCAGCCTCAGCTGCTTGCTGGGTTGCCCGTGGGCGGTGAAGAAACCGCCGCCGTCGACGTATTGGTACAGCAACGGGTCACAGCCGCGCAATACCACCAGCAGCGCGCGCAGAGAAGAGTAATACCGCACCATGTTTACCACACACACCACACATAAGG
Source organism: Serratia sp. YC16 (assembly GCF_009707615.1). Taxonomy (NCBI): domain Bacteria; kingdom Pseudomonadati; phylum Pseudomonadota; class Gammaproteobacteria; order Enterobacterales; family Yersiniaceae; genus Serratia; species Serratia sp. YC16. Next base: position 94,356 of record NZ_WLYN01000010.1, read on the forward strand.
CCCAAAACAGCGCGACGGTACTGATCATGATTACCCCCTCAAGGCGTTGTTATCCACGGCCATCCGCCGGGTCCAACCGCCCTACCTCATTACCCGATACTCTGCTGGAGCTTACCGCTCTCATCCCCTTTTTTTGCCTGCACGGGCCACGCCCATAACCCACCGCCTCCGAAGACGTTGCCGCACCGCACAGAGAAACTTGCACAGCGTGGTTCTACTCAGAGGGGAAATGATGAGGCCCATATCCATCATTGTAGGTTAATGAAACGCAAACTGGCCTGATCAGTGGATAAAATTTACCGCCGTGCGCCGAAAGCCCCCCGCCGGGGCGAGATAGCGAGTTGTCGCCGGCCGATAATTAGTCGGTTTTTCTGGATAGTCTATCCCGCCGCACGCCGCTGATCTTTCCCCCGGCGCTGGCTAGACTCAGGTTTCCGTTACGTTCATCCAAGGAAACTGTTATGGCAAACCATTCAATCAAGGGAAAAACCGTTCTGATCGCTGGCGGCGCCAAAAATCTCGGCGGGCTGATCGCTCGCGATTTGGCTGAACAAGGCGCCAAAGCGGTGGTGATCCACTACAACAGCGCCGCTTCCAAAGCCGAGGCGGAGAAAACCGTCGCCGCCATTCAGGCCGCCGGGGCGCAAGGCGTCGCGCTGCAGGCCGATCTGACCAGCGCGGGCGCGGTCGAGAAGCTGTTCGCCGATGCGATCGCCGCCGTCGGCAAGCCGGATATCGCCATCAATACCGTCGGCAAAGTGCTGAAAAAACCGATGGTCGACATCAGCGAAGCCGAGTATGACGAGATGACGGCGGTCAACGCCAAAACTGCGTTCTTCTTCCTGAAAGAGGCGGGCAAGCACCTCAACGACAACGGTAAAATCTGCACGCTGGTCACCTCGCTGCTCGGCGCCTTCACGCCGTTCTACGCCGCTTACGCCGGCACCAAGGCGCCGGTGGAGCATTTCACCCGCGCCGCCGCCAAGGAGTTCGGCGAACGCGGCATCTCCGTGACCGCGGTCGGCCCCGGCCCGATGGATACGCCATTCTTCTACCCGGCGGAAGGCGCGGACGCCGTGGCCTACCACAAAACGGCGGCGGCGCTGTCGCCGTTCAGCAAAACCGGCCTGACCGATATCGAAGACGTGGTGCCGTTCATCCGCCATCTGGTCAGCGACGGCTGGTGGGTAACCGGCCAAACCATCCTGATCAACGGCGGCTACACCACCAAATAATCCCGGCGGGGGCAAATATCGCCCCCGCACCTGCTCGCGCGCAACCGCGCCATGCGGCTACACTTTCTGTCGGGAACGGCGCCAAGGAACAGCAGGTCAACGAGATGGACAGATTCAATCAATACCGCGTATTCGTGCAGGTGGCGGAAATGGGCAGCTTTATCCGGGCGGCCCATGCGCTGGAGGTGCCGCGCGCCTCGGTGTCCGCCGCCGTGCAACAACTGGAAACGCAGCTGGGCGTGCGCCTGCTGCACCGCACCACGCGGCAGGTGCGGCTGACCGCCGACGGCGAGCAGCTGCTCGAACGACTGCGCCCGCTGCTGGCCGAAGTGGAAGACATCGATCAGTCGTTTCAGGCCAGCCAGCGCCAGGCCTCCGGGCGGCTCAGCGTCGACGTGCCGAGCCGCATCGCCCGCCGGCTGATCGCCCCGGCGCTGCCCGGCCTGCTGCGGCGCCATCCTCACCTGCAGCTGATGCTCGGCTCCGCCGATCGCGCCATCGATCTGGTGCAGGAAGGGGTCGACTGCGCGGTGCGCGTCGGCGATCTCCACGACAGCAGCCTGGTGATGCGCCCGCTCGGCCGGATCGCGCAGATCAACTGCGCCAGCCCCGCCTACCTGAGCGAATTTGGTTACCCGCAGCAACCCGGCGATCTCGCGCCAGGACACTGGAGCATCGGCTACGCCTCCCCCAAAACCGGCCGCGAATCCCCCTGGGAATACCTGACCGACGACGGCCACACGCAGCGGCTCGAACTGCCCAGCCGGGTGGTAGTCAACAACGCCGAAAGCTATATCGCCTGCTGCCGTGCCGGGCTGGGGTTGATGCAAATCCCGCGTTACGACGTGCAGCATCTGCTCGACGCCGGCGAACTGGTGGAAGTGATGCCCGATTACCGCCCCGCCTCCATGCCGATCGCGCTGATCTATCCCCATCGCCGCCAGCGTTCGCGCCGCCTGGCGGTGTTTCACGAGTGGTTTGAAAGCCTGCTGCAGCCGCATCTGGAACGCTGATTGCACATTTAGCGCTATACTTTGTTTAATAACGCTTATAATTCAAGCGGTCAGACCGTCAGCATTCGCATAACCCATAGGCTTTTACGCCGCGCGGGTGTACAACGAAAGGTATCGGGCGGAGAGCGTTTCGATGCGGCGCAGTGTGATCGCCCCAACATATCATTGCGTTATCCGAATGATACTATGGAACCAAAAGCGCCAGGCGGGTACATGGAACGCCTGCTAACCCTTTTTAATCGGCATGTTTATGGAAGGAGTATTCTTATGGCTTACAAACACATATTGATCGCGGTAGACCTATCCCCGGAAAGCAAGATCCTGGTAGAGAAAGCCGTCTCTATGGCGCGGCCGTACAACGCTAAAGTTTCTCTGATCCACGTCGATGTCAACTATTCCGATCTCTATACTGGCCTGATCGACGTCAACCTCGGCGACATGCAAAAACGCATCTCCGAGGAAACCCATCAGGCGCTGACCGAGCTGTCGCAGAACGCCGGCTACCCGATCAGCGAGACCCTGAGCGGCAGCGGCGATCTGGCGCAGGTGCTGGTGGACGCCATCAAGAAATACGATATGGACCTGGTGCTGTGCGGCCACCACCAGGACTTCTGGAGCAAGCTGATGTCTTCCGCGCGCCAGCTGATCAATACCGTGCACATCGACATGCTGATCGTGCCGCTGCGCGATGAAGAAGACGAGTAAAAAGTAAGCGCCCGCTAACCAAGCTGCCCAACGCCCGCGCCATGCGGGCGTTTTTCATGCCGTCACACCGATTAATCGCTTGATAATCAACCGCCCTCCGATGATATAGTCGCTAAAGACACAACATCCTCCCCCCGAGCATCGCCTAAACCCATTTCTATAAAAAACAGCGGGGGAACATTTAATGCTAAAAGGAGTTATCCATGGAATATGCCGCATCGGTAGAGTCTTTCCTGTCCTCGTTACAGCGCCATAACCCCCACCAGCCGGAATATCTGCAGGCGGTGCGCGAAGTGTTCACTTCGCTGTGGCCGTTTATCGAACGCAACCCGCGCTATCGCGAACAGGCGCTGCTGGAGCGCCTGGTAGAGCCCGAGCGCGTCATTCAGTTCCGCGTCAGCTGGGTGGACGATCGCGGCCAGGTGCAGGTCAACCGCGCCTTCCGCGTCCAGTTCAACTCGGCCATCGGCCCTTACAAGGGCGGCATGCGCTTCCACCCGTCGGTAAACCTGTCGATCCTGAAGTTTCTCGGCTTTGAGCAGACCTTCAAGAATGCGCTGACCACCTTGCCGATGGGCGGCGGCAAAGGCGGCTCCGATTTCGATCCCAAGGGCAAAAGCCAGGGCGAGATCATGCGCTTCTGCCAGGCGCTGATGACCGAACTGTATCGCCATCTGGGACCGGACACCGACGTGCCGGCCGGCGACATCGGCGTAGGCGGCCGTGAAGTCGGCTTTATGACCGGCATGATGAAGAAGCTGTCCAACAATACCGCCTGCGTGTTTACCGGCAAGGGCCTCTCTTTCGGCGGCAGCCTGATCCGCCCCGAGGCGACCGGCTATGGCCTGGTGTACTTCACCGACGCCATGCTGCAACGCCACGGCCTGGGCTTTGAAGGCATGCGGGTGGCGGTATCCGGCTCCGGCAACGTGGCGCAGTACACCATCGAAAAAGCGCTGGAGCTGGACGCGCGCGTGATCACCGTATCGGATTCCGGCGGCACCCTGGTGGACGAAGATGGTTTCACCACCGAGAAGCTGGCGCACCTGGCGGAGATCAAAAACCAGCGTTACGGCCGAGTGGCGGATTACGCTCGCGAGCGCGGCCTGACCTATCTGGCGGGCCAGCAGCCGTGGAACGTGCCGGTGGATATCGCCCTGCCGTGCGCCACTCAGAACGAGCTGGATCTCGACGCGGCGCAGACGCTGATCCGCAACGGGGTGAAAGCGGTGGCGGAAGGCGCCAACATGCCGACCACCATCCAGGCCACCGACGCCTTCCTCGACGCCGGGGTGCTGTTCGCGCCGGGCAAGGCGGCCAACGCCGGCGGCGTGGCCACCTCAGGGCTGGAGATGGCGCAAAACGCCGCGCGCATCGGCTGGCGGGCGGAGAAAGTGGATGTACGTTTACAACATATCATGGCGGATATTCACCACGCCTGCGTGGAATACGGCGGCGAAGGCAAGCAAACTCACTACGTACACGGCGCGAATATCGCCGGTTTCGTCAAGGTCGCCGACGCCATGCTGGCGCAGGGCGTGCTGTAATCGCCGCAAAGGTGATCTTGTTCACACATCGATTAAATGCTTCAATGCCGGCCTCTGCGCCGGCATTTTTTTCCGCCCTCACGCCGTCAAAATGATCTCAATTTGTTAATCTTAAGTTATCAAATGGTTTCAAACTACCATTTAATCGGTAGTAAATTTACCACTGCCAAATAATTAAACATTTATTTAACAACAAACCCGTCAATATTTTACTTAAATGTGCGCAGATCACATTTTATTAACTTCAGCTACGCCCCCTCTTCCATTCCTTTGTAATCTGCAGCGGTGGAAAAACCGCCACCCCTACAGATAAAAAAAGGTACAGCTAATGAAATTTAACCTCGCATTATTAAATGCATGTGTGGTTTCTGCGTGCATGTTATCGACAACACCTGTGTTCGCCGCTGATAAATATGAGATCGCCGTGGTCGCCAAAGTGACCGGCATTCCGTGGTTCAACCGCATGGAAACGGGCGTTAACGAGGCGGCGAAAAAACTCGACGTCAACGCCTATCAGACCGGCCCTGCTACGCCGGATCCGGCCGCGCAGGTCAAGGTGATTGAGGATCTGATCGCCAAGAACGTCAACGCCATCATCGTGGTGCCGAACGACGCCAAGGTGCTGGAGCCGGTGCTGAAAAAGGCACGCGACAAAGGCATCGTGGTGCTGACCCATGAATCCCCGGACCAGCAGATCGGCCAGTGGGACATCGAGACCATCGACAGCGAGAAATACGCGCAGGCCAACGTCGATGAGCTGGCGAAAGACATGGGCGGCAAAGGCGGTTACGCGATCTACGTCGGTTCGCTGACCGTACCGCTGCACAACGCCTGGGCCGATTCCGCCATCAAATACCAGAAAGAAAAATACCCGGACATGTTTGAAGTCACCTCGCGGTTGCCGGTGGCGGAAAGCATCGACAAATCCTACGCCACCACGCTGGATCTGATGAAAACCTATCCGCAGATGAAGGGCATCATCGGCTTCGGCTCGCTCGGCCCAATCGGTGCCGGCCAGGCGGTGGCCAAGAAGCGCGCCAAGGACAAAATCGCGGTGGTGGGCATCGCCATGCCGGCGCAGGCCGCCCCTTACCTGATGCGCGGCGACATCAAGAAAGCGCTGCTGTGGGATCCGAAAGATGCCGGTTATGCGCTGGTCACGGTGGCCGATCAGCTGCTGCAGGGCAAGGAAGTGAACAAAGATCTGTCGATCGAGGGGCTGGGCAAGGCCGACGTCGATATGGAGCACAAAGTGATTCGGTTTAACAAGATTTTGGAAGTCACCAAAGACAACGCCCAATCGCTCGGATTCTGATTTTTCGCGTAATTTCGCCACACCGGGAAAGTAGTTAAACCCTCGTAGGGGCGCAGCTTTGCTGCGCCCAGGGCTTCGGCCGCTACGCAAGCACAGGTTAACGTTATGACAACCTCCCCCGCATTTATCACCCTGGAGAATATCAGCAAGCGATTCCCAGGCGTGCTGGCATTAGACCAGATCAACCTGACGCTGAATAAAGGCGAAGTGCACTGCCTGGCCGGGCAAAACGGCTGCGGCAAAAGCACCATTATTAAAATCATCTCCGGCGTCTATCAGCCGGAAAAAGGCGCCAATATTTCGCTGGAAGGCAAACTTTTCCACGCCCTGACGCCGCAGCTGTCCGGTTATTACGGCATACAGGTGATCTATCAGGACCTGTCGCTGTTCCCTAACCTGACGGTGGCGGAAAACATCGCCATCCACAGCTACCTGCCCGGCGGCCGCTTCTGGGTACGCCAGCGATTGATGCGCCAGACGGCGCTGGACGCCATGGCGCGGGTCGGCGTGCGTATCGACCCCGATAAAAAAGTGGAAAAACTGTCGATCGCCGATCGGCAGCTGGTAGCGATTTGTCGCGCCATCGCCGCCGAGGCGCGGTTGGTGATCATGGATGAACCGACCGCCTCGCTGACCCGCCAGGAGGTCGACGGCCTGCTGCGGGTGGTCAACGAGCTGAAGGCCGCCGGCATCTGCGTGGTGTTCGTCAGCCACCGATTGGATGAAGTGATGGAAGTCGCCGACCGCATCAGCGTGATGCGCGACGGCAAGCTGGTGGGTACCTGGCCGGCCAGCGAACTGGACAGCCATGAACTGGCGTTCCTGATGACCGGCCAACGCTTCCACTACAGCCCGCTGCCGCCGCTGCCGTCAACCGAACAGGCACCGCTGCTCGAAGTGCGCAACCTCAGCCGCGGCGAGAAATACCGCAACGTCAATCTGGCGCTGCGCGGCGGCGAGATCGTCTCGATCGTCGGCCTGCTCGGCGCCGGCCGCACCGAACTGTGCCTCAGCCTGTTCGGCATGACGCGGCCGGACAGCGGCGAGATCCGCATCGAGGGCCGGGCGGTACAGTTGCACAACAACCGCGAAGCGGTGCGCCACGGCATCGGTTATGTGTCGGAGGATCGTCTGACGCAGGGGCTGATCATGGATCAATCGATCTACGACAACACCATCGTCACCGTCTTCGATCGGCTGCATACCTCGCTTGGATTGCTGGATCACGCCAAAGCGACCGAGCTGGTCAACCGGCTGATCCGCGATTTGAACATCAAGGTGTCCGACAGCGCATTGCCGGTGAAGACCCTGTCCGGCGGCAACGCCCAGCGCATCGCCATCGCCAAATGGGTAGCGACTCAGCCGAAGATCCTGATCCTCGACTCGCCTACCGTCGGCGTAGACATCGCCAACAAAGAGGGGATCTACCAGATCGCCCGCGATCTGGCGCAGCTGGGTATGGCGGTGCTGATGATCTGCGACGAGATCCCGGAAGCCTATTACAACAGCCATCGGGTGATGGTGATGCGCAAGGGCGAGCTGATCGCCGAATTCGCGCCGCACCAGAGTACCGAACAACAGATCGCCGAGGTGGTGAATGGATAAGTCATTATTGGCCCGCCTGGCCGGGCGGCACGAGTTTTATCTCGGCCTGCTGGTGCTGCTGCTGGCGATCGGCCTGAGCGCCGGCACCGACGAGTTTCTGACGCTCGGCAACCTGACCGACGTCGCCACCAGCTACGCCATTCTCGGCATCCTGGCCTGCGGCCTGTTCGTGGTGCTGATCGCCGGCGGCATCGACATTTCGTTCCCGGCCATCACCGCCATCGCCCAATATGTGATGGCCAGCTGGGTGATCCAGCACGGCGGCAGCTTCCCGCTGGCGTTCGTCCTGGCTGCCGGCGTCGGCCTGCTGCTCGGGCTGGTGAACGGTTTTCTGGTGTACTGGCTGAAAGTGCCGGCGATCATCATCACCATCGCCACCCTCAACCTGTTCTACGGCCTGCTGGTGTACGCCACCAACGGCACCTGGCTGTACGGCTTCCCGGACTGGTTCATGAACGGCATCAACTGGTTCTCGTTCCAGGGCGCCGACGGCTACGACTACGGCCTGACCCTGCCGCTGCTGTGCCTGCTGGCGACCATCGTCGTCACCGGCGTGCTGATGAACCGTACCCGGCTGGGGCGCCAGATCTACGCCATGGGCGGCAACCGCGACGCGGCGTCGCGCCTGGGGCTCAACCTGCTGCGGTTGCACTTCTGCGTCTACGGTTACATGGGCATCCTGGCCGGCGTCGCAGCGGTGGTGCAGGCGCAGATCACCCAATCGGTGGCGCCCAACTCGCTGCTCGGCTTCGAGCTGACGGTATTGGCGGCGGTGGTGCTGGGCGGCACCAGCATGAGCGGCGGCCGCGGGTCGTTGACCGGCACCCTGCTCGGCGTGGTACTGCTGGCCTTCCTGCAAAACGGGCTGACGCTGCTCAGCGTCTCGGCCTATTGGCACCAGGTATTCAGCGGCGCGATCATTTTGATCAGCATCAGCACCACCGCCTGGAACGAAAAACGCAAGCTGCTCAAGGAGATCTGACATGACGCAGTTAACTCGGTTGATCCCAAGCGATCGAATCATTCGCCTGCAGGGCGCGATCATCATCGCGGTGGCGCTGCTGTTCGCCGGGCTGCTCGGATCGCGCTTCTTCAGCCTCGGCAACTTCCAGTCGATCGCTTCGCAACTGCCGATCCTCGGCCTGCTGGCGCTCGGCATGGGCATCACCATGCTGACCGGCGGCATCAACCTGTCGATCATCGCCGGCGCCAACGCCTGTTCGCTGGTGATGGCGGCGATCATCGTCAGCCATCCCGACCAGCCGCTGTTCCTGGTGCTGGCGCTGTTGGCCGGCCTGCTGGTGGCGGTGGCGATCGGCGCGCTCAACGGCGCGCTGGTGGCCTGGATCGGCGTGTCGCCGATCCTCGCCTCGCTCGGCACCATGACCCTGATCACCGGCCTGAATATCCTGCTGACCAACGGCGCCGTGATCTCCGGCTTCCCGGCGACGATTCAATTTCTCGGCAATGGCGCCGTGCTCGGCGTGCCGGTGGCGCTGATCCTGTTCCTGCTGGTGGCGATCGGTCTGTGGCTGCTGCTGGAGCACACCACGCTGGGCCGCAGCCTGTACCTGCTCGGTTCCAACGAGCAGGCCACCCGTTTTAGCGGCGTGAACACCGCGCGGGTGCAGATCGCGGTGTATATCCTGTCGGCGCTGCTCGGCTGGGGCGCCGCGCTACTGATGATGGCCAAGTTCAACTCGGCCAAGGCCGGCTACGGCGAATCTTATCTGCTGGTGACCATTCTGGCCTCGGTGCTGGGCGGCATTAACCCGGACGGCGGTTTCGGCCGCATTCTGGGTCTGGTGCTGGCGCTGATCGTGCTGCAAATGTTGGAAAGCGGCCTCAATTTGCTAGGGGTCAGCAGCTACCTGACCATGGCTCTGTGGGGCGGCGTGCTGATCCTGTTTATCGCGTTACAGAATCGAAAAGCTTAGGAGAAAACAGATAATGGCGAGCTATTTTATTGGCGTAGATGTGGGCACCGGAAGCGCGCGCGCAGGCGTATTCGATCTCAACGGCCGCATGGTCGGTCAGGCCAGCCGGGCCATCGACCTGTATCGGCCAAAGGCGGATTTCGTCGAGCAGTCGTCGGATAACATCTGGCAGGCGGTGTGCAATGCGGTGCGCGACGCGGTCAACCAGGCCGACATCAACCCGATCCAGGTTAAAGGGTTGGGCTTCGACGCCACTTGTTCGCTGGTGGTGCTGGATAAAGAAGGCAAACCGCTGACCGTCAGCCCTTCAGGCCGCACCGAGCAGAACATCATCGTGTGGATGGATCACCGGGCGATCGCCCAGGCCGAGCGCATCAACGCCACCAAACACCGGGTGCTGGATTTCGTCGGCGGCATCATTTCGCCGGAGATGCAGACGCCGAAACTGCTGTGGCTGAAACAGCACATGCCCACCACCTGGGCCAACGCCGGCTACCTGTTCGATCTGCCGGACTTCCTCACCTGGCGCGCCACCCAGGACGCCACCCGTTCGCTGTGCTCGACGGTGTGCAAGTGGACCTATCTCGGCCATGAACAGCGTTGGGACAAGAGCTACTTCCAGCAGATCGGGCTGGAAGACCTGCTGGAACACGACGCGGCCAAGATCGGCAGCGACGTCAAAATGATGGGTGAACCGTTGGGCCACGGCCTGACCCAGCGCGCCGCCAGCGAAATGGGCCTGATCGCCGGCACGGCGGTGAGCGTATCGATTATCGACGCGCACGCCGGCACCCTCGGCACGCTGGGCGCTACCGGCGTCTCCGGTGAAGTGGCCGACTTCAACCGTCGTGTCGCGCTGATCGGCGGCACCTCCACCGGCCATATGGCGATGTCGCGCACCGCGCGCTTTATCGGTGGCGTCTGGGGGCCGTACTATTCGGCGATCCTGCCGGAATACTGGCTGAACGAAGGCGGCCAGTCCGCCACCGGCGCGCTGATCGATCACGTCATCCAGTCGCACCCGTGCTACCCGGAGCTGCTGGCGCAGGCAAAAACCCAGGGCCAGACCATTTATGAGGTGTTGAACGCCATTCTGCGCCGCATGGCCGGTGAGCCGGAGAACATCGCTTTCCTGACGCGGGACATTCATATGCTGCCGTACTTCCACGGCAACCGCTCGCCGCGCGCCAATCCGACGCTGACCGGCATCCTGACCGGGCTGAAGCTGTCGCGCACGCCGGAGGACATGGCGCTGCACTACCTGGCCACCATCCAGGCCATCGCGCTCGGCACCCGCCACATCATCGAAACCATGAACCACAGCGGCTACAGCATCGACACCATCATGGCCAGCGGCGGCGGCACCAAGAACCCGATCTTCGTGCAGGAGCACGCCAACGCCACCGGCTGCGCCATGCTGCTGCCGGAGGAGAGCGAAGCGATGCTGCTGGGCGGTGCCATGATGGGCACCGTGGCGGCGGGCGTGTTCGACACCTTGCCGGAGGCGATGAGCGCCATGAGCCGCATCGGCAAGACGGTCACGCCGCAGACCAACCAGATAAAAAGCTACTACGACCGCAAATACCGGGTATTCCACGAGCTGTACAACGACCACATGAAATACCGCCGGTTGATGCAGGAGGAGGCGTGATGCAGCAGGAATGGCGGCAGGCCGTGCAGGGCTGGCAAACCTACAGCCAGGAGCTGGCGCAGCTGGGCGAGCGCCTCGACGCGCGCACCTGGCAGCGCCTGCTGGCGCTGCTGGCCGACTGCCACGGTAAAATCGCCGTCACTGGCGTCGGCACTTCGGGGATTGCGGCGCGCAAGATAGCCCATATGCTGGCCTGCGTGGAGCGGCCGGCGGTCTATCTCGACGCCACCGGCGCAGCGCATGGCGATCTGGGCTTTCTGCGCGCCGACGATCTGCTGATCCTGATCTCGCGCGGCGGCAATTCCGACGAGCTGACCCGCCTGCTGCCGACGCTGCAGGCCAAGGGGGTGACGCTGATCGCGGTGACGGAAAATCCGCATTCTGCCATCGCGCAGGCGGCGCAGCTGACGATCGCTACCGGGGTGCAGAAGGAGATAGATCCGCTGAACATGCTGGCCACCACCTCAATTGTGCTGGTGTTGGCGATCTTCGACGCCGCCTGCGCCTGCCTGATGGCGCGCAGCGGTTATGACAAGGACGCCTTGCTGGCGGTGCATCCGGGCGGCGGCGTAGGGAAAAGTTTGCGGGAACAGCGTTGAGGGCCCGACACGCGGGCCCGGCAGAGATTACAGCGGCATGTAGATATCGAAGCGGTGGCTCTTGGTCAGCGTGGCGGCGTGCGCCGGCACGTCGGCCAGCGGCGGCGCGTAGTCCGGGCGTTTCACCACCACGCGCTTGGTCGCCAAACGGCGCGCCGGTTCCAGCAGGCCGTCGGCGTCATCGTCGCTGCCTACCAGCGATTGAAACACCCGCATCTCTTTCTTCACCAGCGCGCTTTTCTGCTTGTGCGGGAACATCGGATCGAGATACACCACCTCGGGACGCGGGCTGAGATCCGCCAGCGCCGTCAGGCTGGAGGCGTGCAGCAGCGTCAGGCGCTCGCGTAGCCACGGGCCGATTTCCGCATCCTGATAACCGCGCTGCAGGCCGTCGTCCAGCAACGCCGCCACCACCGGATTGCGTTCCAGCATCCGTACCCGGCAGCCCAGCGCCGCCAGCACGAACGCGTCGCGCCCCAGCCCGGCGGTGGCGTCCACCACGTCCGGCAGGTAGCTGCCCTTGATGCCGACCGCTTTGGCCACCGCCTCGCCGCGGCCGCCGCCGAAGCGGCGCCGGTGCGCCATGGCGCCGGAGACAAAATCGACGTAGATCCCGCCGAGCTTCGGCTCGTCGCGCTTGCGCAGTTCCAGCCGCTGCGGGGTCAATACCAGCGCCATCGGCGCGTCGTCATCAGACGCCAGCCGCCAGCGCTGCGCCAAAACAGACAAGGCGCCGGGATCGGCGCCTGCTTCACACAATAAACACACGCTCACGTGTCGGGTTATCCTTTAATGCCGTAATGGCGCAGCATAGCATCCAGCTGCGGCTCGCGGCCACGGAAGCGTTTGAACAGTGCCATCGGCTCTTCCGAACCGCCGCGCGACAGGATGTTGTCGAGGAAGGATTTGCCGGTTTCGGCGTTGAAGATCCCCTCTTCTTCGAAGCGCGAGTAGGCGTCGGCCGACAGCACTTCCGCCCACAGATAGCTGTAGTAACCCGCCGCGTAACCGCCGGCGAAGATGTGGCTGAAGGCGTGCGGGAAGCGGCCCCAGCTCGGCGAAGGCACCACCGCCACCATTTTCTTCACTTCCGCCAGCGTCGGCAGGATCTGCGCCCCTTTTTCCGGGCTGTATTCGAAGTGCATGCGGAAATCGAACAGGCCGAACTCCAGCTGGCGCAGGATAAACAGCGCCGCCTGGTAATTCTTGGCCGCCAGCAGCTTGTCGAGCATCTCCTTCGGCAGCGGCTCGCCGCTCTGATAGTGGCCGGAGATAAACGCCAGCGCTTCCGGCTCCCAGCACCAGTTTTCCATAAACTGGCTCGGCAGCTCGACCGCATCCCACGGCACCCCGTTGATGCCGGAGACGCCGGCGGTATCGATCTGCGTCAGCATGTGATGCAAACCGTGGCCGAATTCGTGGAACAGCGTGGTCACTTCGTTATGGGTGAACAGCGCCGGCTGATCGCCCAGCGGGCGGTTGAAGTTGCAGGTCAGGTAAGCGACCGGTTTTTGCAGCGTGCCGTCGGCCTTGCGCAGGCTGCCGACGCAGTCGTCCATCCAGGCGCCGCCGCGTTTGTTTTCGCGGGCGTACAGATCGAGGTAGAAGCTGCCGCGCAGCTCGCCGTCGGCGTCGAACAGATCGAAGAAGCGCACGTCCGGATGCCAGGTCTCGACGTCTTTACGCTCTTTGGCGGTGATGCCGTAGATACGTTTCACCACTTCGAACAGTCCTTCCACCACCCGCTGCTCCGGGAAGTACGGGCGCAGTTGCTCGTCGCTGATGGAGAACAGGTGCTGTTTCTGTTTTTCGCCGTAATAGGTGATGTCCCAGGCTTCGAGCTCGTCCACGCCATAGTGCTGTTTGGCGAAGGCGCGCAGCTGCGCCAGCTCCTGCTCGGCCTGCGGACGGGCGCGCTTGGCCAGATCGCTCAGGAAGCCGATCACCTGCTCCGGGCTTTCCGCCATCTTGGTCGCCAGCGACTTGTCGGCGTAGGTGTCGAAGCCCAGCAGCTGAGCCAGCTCATGGCGCAGCGCCAGCGTTTCCGCCATCACTTTGCTGTTGTCCCATTTGCCGGCGTTCGGCCCCTGATCGGAAGCGCGGGTGGCGAAGGCGCGGTACATCTCTTCGCGCAGCGCACGATTGTCGGCGTAGGTCAGCACCGGCAGGTAGCTCGGCATATCCAGCGTCAGCAGCCAGCCGTCCTGCTCTTTGGCCTGCGCCATCGCCTGCGCCTGCGCCAGAGCGCTTTCCGGCAGGCCGCTCAGTTCCGCTTCGTCGGTAATCAGCTTGCTCCAGCCCATGGTCGCGTCGAGCACGTTATTGCTGTAGGTGGAACCCAGCTCGGACAGGCGCGCGACGATCTCGCCGTAGCGCTGCTGTTTGTCCGCCGACAGGCCGATGCCCGACAGTTCGAAGTCGCGCAGCGCATTGTCCACCGCCTTGCGCTGCGGCACGCTCAGCGCCTCGAACGCCGCGCCCTCTTTCAGGCTGCGGTAGGCCTGGTACAGCCCTTCGTGCTGGCCGACCCAGGTGCCGTACTCGGACAGCAGCGGCAGCGCCTGTTCATAGGCGGCGCGCAGCTCCGGGCTGTTTTTCACCGAGTTCAGGTGCCCGATCGGCGACCAGATGCGCGACAGGCGATCGTCCGACTCCGCCAACGGCTGACACAGATTGTCCCAGGTGAACGGCCCCGGCTGCGCGACCACGCGCTCTACCGCGGCGCGGCAGTCCGCCAGCGCGGATTGCACCGCAGGCACGATATCTTCAGGGCGGATCGCCGAGAACGGCGGCAGGGAAAACGGGGTCAGCAACGGATTTGTCATAGGGCAGTCCTGATTAGCGTTGAGGCCCGCCGCGGGGGCGAGCCTTAAAATGCGTATGAATCTCTAACATGGAGCCAGACAGCAGGAAAATCAATGCCCGGCGTTGATCGTTCGTGCCTTAAACGGCGCTTTGGCGGATGCGGGCGGCCAGCGCCGCCAGCTGCTCGTCGTCGGCGCGCGCGGCGTCGTGGGAGGAGATATAGCCCTCGTAGCGTTCGAAAAACTTCGGCGAGGTCGATTCGATCGGCCGCCACTGCTCCAGCGATGCCGTGCCGTGCAGCGGGATCAGTTTGGCGTGCACATGATCGACGCCGTAGCCTTCGAACACCATGCCGCAGCGGCCGACGTCGTCGAACGCGCGGTCCAGCTGCTTCGCCACCCGCTTGGTCGCCAGCATCAGCGCGCTCAGTACCTCGTCCGGCAGCTCAAACGCGTAGCTCGGGTGGTGCACCTTGGGGATCACCACGCTGAAACCGTCGGTGTTGGGAAAGATGGACAGGAACGCCAGATGGTCGTCGTCTTCCCAGATTTTATGGCACGGTGCCTTGCCCGCCACGATGTCGCAAAAAATGCAGCTCATCCTTTCTCCTTGTGATTCACAGCGTTTCAACCAGTTCGAACTCTTCGAACACCAGCCACATGTCCGGCGCAAAAGTGCCCTCGCGGGTAAAGAACTCTTGATGCCCCTGGCGCCAAAACGCCAGGCTTTTGTCGCCTTCGCCCTCTTTGGCCGCCATCTCGGCGGTCATCCGGTCATAGCGCACCAAACGCAGCGCCAGGGTTTTGATCACGCAGGCCGGTTCGCCACGGCCGTCGAGAATAATATTATCGTCGCCGATCATCGGCGTTTGCTCCCGGCGATAGCTCGCATAGGAGCTGCAGGTGGCGGTCTTTTCCCCGCTCAGCACCAACTGCAGCAGTTCGTCGGCCAATTCGGGGCCGTCGCCGAACGCCCAGCGCGCCGCGTCGGGGTAGTTCGCCAAAATCGCCTGTTTGCTCATCGTCCTGTCCCTTTCTGTGAACGTCTGCGGCAACGGAGTCCAGTTTTTCCCGGCCAGACAGTTTATACTGTGCAGATTATAAGCCTTATTGCATTGAATGCTCCGCCTGCGGAGCACAAGGAACCGCCACCCGTCATGTTAAGTTATCGCCACAGTTTCCACGCCGGCAACCACGCCGACGTGCTCAAGCACACCGTTCAGAGCCTGATCATCGAGTCGCTGAAGGAAAAAGATAAGCCGTTCCTGTATCTGGACACCCACTCGGGCGCGGGTCGTTATCAGCTCAGCGGCGAACACGCCGAGCGCACCGGCGAATACCTGGAAGGCATCGGCTTGCTGTGGCAGCGCGACGATCTGCCGGAAGAGCTGGCGGCCTATATGAGCGTGGTGCATAACTTCAACCGTTCCGGCACGCTGCGCTATTATCCTGGCTCGCCGCTGATCGCCCGCCAGCTGCTGCGCCCGCAGGACAAAATCCACCTGACCGAGCTGCACCCGAGCGACTACCCGCTGCTGCGCAGCGAATTCCAGAAAGACGAGCGCGCCAAAGTGCAGCGCGCCGACGGCTATCAGCAGCTGAAATCCCAGCTGCCGCCACTGTCGCGCCGCGGTCTGATCCTGATGGACCCGCCGTATGAAATGAAGACCGATTACCAGGACGTGGTCAAAGGCATTCAGGAAGGCTACAAGCGTTTCGCCACCGGCACCTACGCGCTGTGGTATCCGGTCGTGATGCGCCAGCAGATCAAACGCATGCTGCGCGATCTGGAAGCCACCGGCATTCGCCGCATTCTGCAGATCGAACTGGCGGTGAAGCCCGACAGCGATCAGCGCGGCATGACCGCCTCCGGCATGATCGTCATCAACCCGCCGTGGAAGCTGGAACAGCAGATGAAAAACGTGCTGCCGTGGCTGCACAAGGTGCTGGTGCCGTCGGGCATCGGCCACCATCTGGTGAACTGGGTGGTACCGGAATAATCCCCAGCCGGGTGCGGTTCGCCGCGCCCTGCCTCCACCTATCGCAGCCATCGACGCAATCTTTGCGACAAACCCCGGTCAGGCGTTAAACTCTTACCCTCTTCAAATTCACAACTCATGGAAATCCCAGATGACGAAACATTACGATTATCTAGCAATTGGCGGCGGCAGCGGCGGTATCGCATCGATCAACCGGGCAGCCATGTACGGCCAAAAGTGTGCGCTGATTGAAGCCAAAGAGCTGGGCGGCACCTGTGTAAACGTGGGTTGTGTACCGAAAAAAGTCATGTGGCACGCGGCGCAGATCGCCGAGGCTATCCATCAATACGGCCCGGACTACGGCTTCGACACCACCGTCAACGCCTTCGACTGGAAAAAGCTGGTCGCCAACCGCACCGCCTATATCGATCGCATCCACAACTCCTACGATAACGTGCTGGGCAAGAACAAGGTCGACGTGATCAAAGGCTTCGCGCGCTTCGTGGATGCTCACACCGTGGAAGTGAACGGCGAGACCATCACCGCCGACCACATCCTGATCGCCACCGGCGGCCGCCCGAGCCATCCGGCTATTCCGGGCGCCGAATACGGCATCGACTCCGACGGCTTCTTTGAGCTGGACGCCATGCCGAAGCGCGTCGCCGTAGTCGGCGCCGGCTATATCGCCGTGGAGATCGCCGGCGTGCTGAACGCGCTGGGCGCCGAAACGCACCTGTTCGTGCGCAAGCACGCGCCGCTGCGCAGCTTCGATCCGATGATCGTCGAAACCCTGGTGGAAGTGATGAACACCGAAGGGCCGAGCCTGCACACCGAATCGGTGCCGAAAGCGATCGTCAAGAACGCCGACGGCAGCCTGACGCTGCAGCTGGAAAACGGCAAAGCATTCACCGTCGACTGCCTGATCTGGGCTATCGGCCGCGAACCGGCGACCGACAACCTGAACCTCGGCGTCACCGGGGTGAAAACCAACGAGCAAGGCTACATTGACGTCGATAAGTTCCAGAACACCAACGTCAAAGGCATCTATGCCGTGGGCGACAACACCGGCGCGGTAGAGCTGACCCCGGTCGCCGTGGCCGCCGGCCGCCGCCTGTCCGAACGCCTGTTCAACAACAAGCCGGAAGAGCATCTGGACTACAGCAACATCGCCACCGTGGTGTTCAGCCACCCGCCGATCGGCACCGTTGGCCTGACCGAGCCGGAAGCCATCGAGAAGTTCGGCGCGGACAACGTGAAGGTGTACAAATCCTCCTTCACCGCCATGTACAGCGCCGTGACGCAGCACCGCCAGCCGTGCCGCATGAAGCTGGTGTGCGCGGGTAAAGAAGAGAAAATCGTCGGCCTGCACGGCATCGGCTTCGGCATGGACGAGATCCTGCAGGGCTTCGCCGTAGCGGTGAAGATGGGCGCCACCAAGAAGGACTTCGACAACACCGTGGCCATCCATCCGACCGCGGCGGAAGAGTTCGTCACCATGCGCTAACCGCTACGGTTAGCCAACTCGCAGGCCGGTATTTATCCGGCCTGTTCTTTTTGTGCGGTTTACTATTCCCTTCGCACCCGCCTGCTTTTTCTGCCATTATTCAGCCTGATAAATTAGCGGGACTGATACAACCTCCCCGCGCCTCTGGAGAACACCGATGCTGTTCAAACTATGCAAAACCCTTGCGATGGCCTGCGTGGCCCTGATTATCGCCCAGAGCAGCGCGCTCAGCTTTACCCTGGAAGTGGCGGGCAAGATCGACAACGTGACCGACCCGGTCAACAAAAGCTATCTGTTCACCGATAAGCAACTGTTGGCGATGCCGGTGCGCAGCATCACCACCTCCACCTCCTGGACACCGCAGAGAAAGTTTGAAGGGATTTCGGTGGCCGATATTCTGGAGCGCGTCGGCGCCAGAGGCGAAACGCTGACCTTCTACGCGCTGAACGACTATTACATCGACGTGCCGCTGTCGGACGTCAAGAAGTACAACATGATCCTGGCCTACAAGATGGACGGGGAGATGCTGAAGCTCAGAAACTTCGGCCCGCTGTTCCTGGTTTACCCGCGCGACGCCGCCGGGCCTGAGCTGAATTCGCCGCTCTACAACTCGCGCTTTATCT
Source organism: Serratia sp. YC16 (assembly GCF_009707615.1). Classification (NCBI taxonomy): domain Bacteria; kingdom Pseudomonadati; phylum Pseudomonadota; class Gammaproteobacteria; order Enterobacterales; family Yersiniaceae; genus Serratia; species Serratia sp. YC16. The sequence continues at coordinate 112,873 of NZ_WLYN01000010.1, forward strand.
GGCAAGTCGACCGGATCGTGATCAAATGAAACTGACGACCTTTAAGAACGGCAGCAGGCTGGCGATCCCGGCCATTTTCGCCGCGCTGTTTTTGGTGGCTTCGACCGTTACGCTCTATTACTACAGCGCCACGCTGTCGAAAAAAGGGCTGTACGCCATCGCCGGTACTCAGGAGAACTACTCCTGGTCGATCGCCAAGTTCTCCATCAAGCTGGCGGAATTCGACACGCTGGTCGAACAGCAGAGCCACGCCCCGCAGGTGGACAGCGACAACCTGCGGTTGCGGTTCGAGATCCTCTATTCGCGTTTCTATGTGCTGGAAACCGTCTCTGAATCCACCCAGCCGCTGTACGCCGAACCGGGCTACCCGGAAGTGGTCAAACAGATGCGCCTGCAGATGGATCGCATCGATAAGCTGCTGGACAGCCCGAAAATCGACTTCGGCCAGGTTTTCGCGGCCATGAAGGCCATCAAACCTTACGCCATCGAAATGGCCAACCTGACCGACCACGCCGAGGTGAAGCAACGCACCGCCGCCTATGAGGACTACATCGAGAAACGGCACATCATTTTCTATGGGCTGGTGATCGTCATGTTCTCGGTGATCGCGTTGATCGCCATTACGCTCATCGTGTTCCGTCAGCAGCGGCTGACCATTCGCCAGCAGGCCAAGGCGATCGAGGCGGAGAAAGCGACCCGCACCAAAAACGCCTTCCTCGGCGCCATCGGCCACGAGCTGCGCACTTCACTGCAGAGCGTGATGTCGGCCATCGACGTGCTGGTGAACACCCGGGTGTCGGCGGAACATGCGGACACCTTCCAACGGCTGGAAACCGCCGCGCAGCAAATCGAAAGCCAGATGAAAGATCTGACCGACTACGCGCACCTCGACAGCGGTATGATGGAGCTGCGCATCGTGCCGTTCGACGCGCAGAAGCTGATCGCGGAGACCGCCAACGAAATCGCCACCCTGACCCGCAAAGAGCAGGTCAAACTGAGCTGCGAAGTGGAGTGCAGCCACCTGTTGGTGCACTCCGATCCGCTGCGCATCCGGCAGATCATCGTCAATCTGCTGACCAACGCCTACAAGTACACCGAAAGCGGCAGCATTACGCTGCACAGCTGTCTGCGCCGTCAGCCGGGCGGCAGCTCGTTGATTATCGAAGTGACCGATACCGGCATCGGTATCGAAAAGGACCAGCTCGATCAGATTTTCAAACCCTTTACCCAGCTGGATCAGTCGCATACCAAGCAGTATGCCGGCGTCGGGATGGGGTTGGCGATCGTGCACGGCCTGGTGACGCTGCTCGACGGCACCATCACGGTGTACAGCGAAATCAAGAAGGGCAGCACCTTTATCGTCAGCATTCCGGTGCAGATCAGTGAAGAAGAGCGCGCCGACGAGCCCGCCGCCGCCAATGCCTCTTTGCAGCAGAAGCCGCAGCAGGTCCTGGTGGTGGATGACAACAAGTCGGTGGGGGACGCCTTTGCGGCGCTGCTGGACAAGCTGGGTTACCAGCACGAACTGTGCGATTCACCGGAGCGCGCGCTGCAGAAACTGCTCAGACGCCCTTACGACGCGCTGTTGCTGGATCTGCAGATGCCGGGCATCGACGGCGCCGCCCTGGCCAGGCAGCTGCGCAACCGCCGCGGCCCCAACCGCCATGTGCCGATCATCGGCATCAGCGCCTACACGCCGGAGCAGCTGACGGCGGACCAGCGTGCGCTGTTCGACAACTATCTGATGAAGCCGGTCCGGCTGGATGCGTTGTCGAGCGCGCTGGCCGAGGTGTTTCCCGCTAAAGATTAAAACAACGTTGCAGTGCGGCTTCGATCACATGGAGCCGCACCGGTTTTTCGTAAGGGCCAAGCACGTCGTACTCACGCATTGCCTGCGCTATCTCTGATTCGCGCCGGTCGGTGCCGAGTTCGCCGGTCAGCACCAGCACTGGCGCATCCGGGTTGTCGGAGGCGCGGATGGTGGCGATGCAGCGGTCCGCCGTTTCTTCACCGATCAGCCAATCCACCACGTAACCGTCAAACAGGCTTTGCTGTAACGCCTGGCAGAAGCTGTCGACGTCGTAAAACGCCACCGCGTTGAAACCGCAACCGCCGAGGTACTTGGCCAGCTCATCGGCCGCCTGATGCGAATCGTCCAATACCGCTATGCTCAAGCGCTCGTCGTCGCCGTAACCGGGCCGGATTTCGATCAGATCGACGCCGTAACGTGGGCCTGCCGGCGCCTCATCGGCGCGATAGATCTGCCATTGCCCCTCTACGCGCAGCGCCACAAACTCCGCTGGCCGCCCCGCAGGCAGTTCATCACCGATGTGCCCGACGCAAGGCATCGCCACCCCAGCCACGAAAAAGATGGCATCACGCGCCATGTTTGGCTCGGCGCTCTCATGTTCGGCGCTAAAATCGGCGATCGCCGCCGGCGTTTCTCCCAACGCAGCCGCAACGCTGTTGATCTGCTCCAGCGTCCAGGGACTTTGCCCTTTCAGTTTGCGGTGCGCATGTGAAAAACTCAGATCCAAGATGCGGCTGAGCTCTCGGGCATGCTGACGTTTTCCAATCCCGTAATGTAAAAACAGCTCCCTGACCCGATTGGCAATCGACTGTGAATCGAATTTTTGATGATTGTTATCCATTTGTTCCTTCGATTTTTTTTACTGATTTATCAGTCGTTTTGATTATTTCTGATGAAAAAGCCACATCTAAAACTAGCATCTCATGCAATTATGCGTTAAAAACGTTGCTTGACATACCATGTTGCATCGTCAAACATGGTATCAAAAGAGACATACAGCAATACACTATAAAAAATAACACCAGCACGTTTTTTAATAATAACCATAGTCACACCAGGGAAAATTTGTTCCGTTGCCGCTACTGAGACGATGCTCACATCGCTCGGACTGCACAAGCAAAACGGGGCTTGAGCCTTTAGCGCTAATCTGTTTTACCCACTTTTAAGCCGGGATCCGCAAGGGTCCCGGTTTTTTATTGCCCTGGCGCCGCGCCATCATACGGACTCCCCCCACCGCCGCAAATAAAAACGGAGCCGGCATGCCGGCT
>NZ_WLYN01000011.1:0-106731 GCF_009707615.1 Serratia sp. YC16
GTTGACGTTCAGGTGCTGGCCACCTTCTACGCGCACGGTCGGCTGCATTTCCAGCGGCACTTCACGGTATTCGATCTGGCCCAGGTCGCTGACTGCGACAACCTGATCTTCCGCGTAGTTGGCCTTGGCGCACACGCAGCGAGCTTCCGCTTTTTCATCGTCCAGCAGCCAGAAAGAATTCACCAGCGCCTGGTCGTTCGCTTTGGTAATTTGAATACCGGTAATCATTATGTTGCCTCCGTACAAGGGCGTAAAAATTCACGTCGTGAGAAAACCCAATTCTGGTTTCGGCCATTTGGTAAAACCATTGTTGTCTTGTTGTTCTGTATACCAGCCTGACCGGGCCAGTTCTTTGATTAAAGTCAATTTTTACCGGGTAGGCACAACGCGTGAATGGGCAAATTTATGTTTTATATCAATTTTCCCGTCGCGCCAAAAACCAATTATTTTTGTAAATTTTCAAAAATAATTGCATTGCGCGCGACGGCGAGAAACGAAAAGCGGGTTTCACTGCGCGTGCCGACACGGTAAGCTATAGCCTATGAATTGCTAAAGAAAACAAAGGAGAGCGTTTATGGCCACCTCCCTCACCTGGCATGACGTGATCGGCAAAGAGAAAGAGCAGCCCTATTTTGTTGAAACGCTCGCCTTTGTTGCCGCTGAGCGCCAGGCCGGTAAGACCATTTATCCACCGCAGAAGGACGTGTTCAACGCTTTCCGCTATACCGAGCTGGCAGACGTCAAGGTCGTCATCCTCGGCCAGGATCCCTACCACGGCCCCAATCAGGCGCACGGCCTCTCTTTCTCGGTGCGCCCCGGTGTGCCGGCGCCGCCGTCGCTGGTGAACATGTATAAAGAGCTGGCGACCGACATTCCCGGCTTCGAACGCCCGGATCACGGCTACCTGCAAAGCTGGGCCGAGCAGGGAGTGCTGCTGCTCAACACCGTGCTGACGGTAGAAGGCGGCCGCGCGCACTCGCACGCCAACCTGGGCTGGGAAGCCTTTACCGATAAAGTGATCGCCGCCCTGAACGAGAACCGTGAAGGCGTGGTATTCCTGCTGTGGGGCTCGCACGCGCAGAAGAAAGGCAACTTTATCGACCGCAACCGCCACCACGTGCTGAAAGCGCCGCATCCGTCGCCGCTCTCCGCCCACCGCGGTTTCCTCGGCTGCCGCCACTTCTCGCAGGCCAATCAGCTGCTGGAGCAGCAAGGCCTCACGCCGATCGACTGGATGCCGCGTCTGCCGCAGGCGTAGCCCAGAGACAAAAAAGGCACCCTCGGGTGCCTTTTTTTATGCCGTTGCCGGGGCGATTACGCCTTGGCTTTGGAGACCGCGACCATCGCCGGGCGCAGCAGGCGGCCGTTCAGCGTGTAGCCTTTCTGCATCACCATCATCACATGGTTCGGCTGGTGATCGGCGGATTCCATCATGCTCATCGCCTGATGCACTTCCGGGTTGAACGGCACGTTGACTTCGCCGACGATTTCGATGCCGTACTTGCGCACCACGTCCAGCAGCGATTTCAGCGTCAGCTCGATGCCTTCGATCATTGCGGCCAGTTCCGGATTGTTTTTATCCGCCAGATCCAGCGCGCGCTCCAGGTTGTCGATCACCGGCAGCAGATCGCCGGAGAATTTCTCCAGGGCGAACTTGTGCGCTTTCTCAACGTCCAGTTCGGCGCGGCGGCGGATGTTTTCCGCTTCCGCTTTGGCGCGCAGCAGGCTGTCGCGCTCGTGCTGCTGCGCTTCCGCCAGTTGGGCTTCCAGTTCGGCGATACGCGCATCGCGCAGATCGACGCCTTCCGCCGCTTCCGGCAGCGTATCCTCGTGATGAGCGTGTTGTTCCATTTCTTCCGAGACTTGCTCGTTTGGCGTCTTCTGTTCTTTACTACTCATGAATATCTCCGCGTTTTAGCATTAATCTCGCAACTTGGCTTATTATGGGGATCAAAACCGGGGTTTCAAGTCAACCGGTCACAATGTGGGGCATAAACGGGTCCCGGTGAGGAAAATCACAACAAATGAATAAAAAATTCGCCTGTATTGGCATTGTTGGCCACCCGCGTCACCCTTCAGCGCTGGCAACCCACGAGATGCTGTTCCACTGGCTGGTCGCCCGCGGCTATTCGGTGATGGTCGAACGCCAAATCGCCCATGATTTGGGGCTGAAAGACGCCGTCACCGGCAGCCTGGCGGATATTGGCCAGCGGGCCGATCTGGCGGTGGTGGTTGGCGGCGACGGCAACATGCTCGGCGCCGCGCGCGTGCTGGCGCGCTACGACATCAAGGTGATCGGGGTCAACCGCGGCAACCTCGGCTTCCTCACCGATCTCGATCCCGACAACGCCCTGCAGCAGCTGGCGGACGTGCTGGAAGGCGAGTATATCGACGAACAGCGTTTCCTGCTGGAAACCATCGTGCATAAAGAGCACCAGCAGTGCCGCATCAGCACCGCCATCAACGAAGTGGTGCTGCACCCCGGCAAAGTGGCGCACATGATCGAATTCGAAGTGTACATCGACGATCGCTTCGCCTTCTCGCAGCGTTCCGACGGCCTGATCATCGCCACCCCGACCGGATCCACCGCCTACTCGCTCTCCGCCGGCGGGCCAATCCTCACCCCGTCGCTGGAAGCGATCGCGCTGGTGCCGATGTTCCCGCACACCCTCTCCGCTCGGCCGCTGGTGATCAACGGCGACAGCACCATCCGGTTGAAGTTTTCGCAGATCGGCAGCGATCTGGAGATCAGCTGCGACAGCCAGATCGCGCTGCCGATCCAGGAAGGCGAAGAAGTGCTGATCCGCCGCAGCGATTTCCACCTGAATCTGATTCATCCGAAGGACTACAGCTATTTCAACACGTTAAGCACCAAGTTGGGCTGGTCGAAAAAATTGTTCTAAAATCTGCGTCGGCCACTTTACTGTATATAAAACCAGTTTATACTGTATGAAACTACAGTTATGTGTTTATACACAGGAAGGTTCCCATGCTGGCGCAATTAACCATCAGCAACTTTGCTATCGTTCGTGAGTTGGAAATCGATTTTCAACCGGGTATGACGGCGATCACCGGTGAAACCGGCGCCGGCAAATCCATCGCCATCGATGCGCTGGGGCTGTGCCTCGGCAACCGCGCCGACGGCAACGTGGTGCGCCTGGGAGCCGCCCGCGCCGACATCTGCGCCCGCTTCTCGCTGGCGGACACCCCGTCCGCGCGCGAGTGGCTGGAGCAAAACCAGCTGGATGACAGCAACGAATGCCTGCTGCGCCGGGTGATCAACGCCGACGGCCGTTCGCGCGGCTTTATCAACGGCACTGCCGTGCCGCTGTCGCAGCTGCGCGAGCTGGGGCAACGCCTGATCCAAATCCACGGTCAACACGCCCATCAGCTGCTGCTCAAGCCGGAGCACCAAAAAGCGCTGCTCGACGCCTACGCCGACGAACCCGCCCTGCTGGCGGCGATGAGCCAGGCCTATCAACGCTGGCACCAGAGCTGCCGCGAGCTGGCGCACCACCAGCAGCAATCCATCGAGCGCGAAGCGCGCAAGCAGCTGCTGCAATACCAATTGAAAGAGCTGAACGAATTCGCGCCGCAGGCCGGCGAGTTCGAGCAGACCGACGCCGAGTACAAGCGCCTGGCCAACAGCGGCCAGCTGCTGACCCTCAGCCAGCAGACGCTGCAGCTGCTCGCCGACAGCGACGAGAACAACATGCTCAGCCAGCTCTACAGCGCCAAACACCTGCTGATCGAGCTGGCCGGGCTGGACGACAAGCTCAGCGGCCTGTTGGACATGCTGGAAGAGGCCTCGATCCAGATCAGCGAAGCCAGCGACGAACTGCGCCACTACGCCGATCGCATGGATCTCGATCCCAACCGCCTGCACGAACTGGAACAACGCCTGTCGCGCCAAATCAGCCTGGCGCGCAAACATCAGGTCGCGCCGGAAGAGCTGCCGCAGCTGCATCAGCAGTTGCTGGATGAACAACAGCAGCTGTCGCAGCAGGAAAGCGACCATGAGCACCTGAACGAGGCGGTTACCCTGCATCATCAGCAGGCGCTGGCGCTGGCGGAAGAGCTGCACCAGAAACGCCTGCACTACGCCGCCGAGCTGACCACGCTCATCACCGACAGCATGCAGGCGCTCTCCATGCCACACGGCAAGTTCAACATCGACGTGCGCTTCGAACCGCAGCATCTGAGCGCCGAAGGGGCCAGCCGCACCGAGTTCTGCGTCTCCACCAACCCGGGGCAGCCGCTGCAGCCGCTGGCGAAGGTCGCCTCCGGCGGCGAGCTGTCGCGCATCGCGCTGGCCATTCAGGTGATCACCGCCCGCAAGATGGAAACCCCGGCGCTGATCTTCGACGAAGTGGACGTGGGCATCAGCGGCCCTACCGCCGCCATCGTCGGCCGCCTGTTGCGCCAGCTCGGCGAATCCACCCAGGTGATGTGCGTCACCCACCTGCCGCAGGTGGCCGGATGCGGGCATCAGCATCTGTTCGTCAGCAAGCAGACCGACGGCACGGTGACCGAAACCCAGATGGCGCCGCTGGATAAACGCGCCCGGCTGCAAGAGCTGGCGCGCCTGCTCGGCGGCAGCGAAGTCACCCGCAATACGCTGGCCAATGCCAAAGAACTGCTGGCGGCATAAAAAAGCTCAACTTTTTCACTTTCCTGCGGTCTGACAGTGACGCTGTTGGCCCGAGAAATATCTAAAGTGCGCCGCGGCGGCGATCCGAAGCCATCTCAACGGCCTGAAACAGGCCAAGCGCTTGAGGTGCTGAAGGAAAGCCAATGCGTCGCAACGTGAAAGATGAAGGGTATAAAGGTTTCCAACTGCCGCAAGGTCTATTATCATCGGCATCCTATGCCCTAAAGGAATGTGATTACTATGCGCTGTAAAACGCTGACTGCCGCCGCTGTAGTTCTTGTGATGCTGACTGCAGGCTGTTCTACTTTTGAAAAGGTGGTTTATCGTCCTGACATCAACCAGGGGAACTACCTGACGTCGACCGACGTGGCGAAAATCCAGAAAGGGATGACCCAGCAACAGGTCGCTTACACATTGGGCACCCCAATGCTGCAAGACCCATTCGGGACTCAGACGTGGTTCTATGTGTTCCGCCAGCAGCCTGGCCATGAAGATATCACCCAGCAAACGCTGACGCTGACCTTCGACAGCGCAGGCGTGTTGACCGATATCCAGAACAAACCGGCACTGACCAAGTAATCGGCGCCGCCCGCTCTTCCGGCCCATGAGGAGGCATGATGTTCCTCATGACAGTCGCAGGCTGCAACGCGGAAGAGAGAATCAGTTTCAGATAAAAAATAAGGCGCTCATAGCGCCTTATTTTTTTGCCTTTTCTGCCCGTTGCCGGCGCAGTTCTTTCGGATCGGCGATGAGCGGCCGGTAGATCTCAACCCGGTCACCGTCGTTTAGCGTGTCGCCCAGCTTGGCCGGCCGGCTGTAGATACCGATGTTGTTGCTCTTGAGATCGATATCCTGACGCAGCTCCAGCAGGCCCGAAGCCGCAATCGCCTGCTCGACGCTGCTGCCCTCGGCCAGCTTCACCTTGCGCAGGTACTGGCGCTCCGGTAAGGCGTACACCACCTCGACCTGAATGTCAGACACTGTAGACCTCTTTCGCGCGCTGGGTGAATGCCTGCACCATGCTGCCCGCCAGCTCTTTAAATACCTTGCCGAACGCCAGTTCGATCAGTTTGTTGGTGAACTCGAAGTCCAGGTGCAGCTCCACCTTGCAGGCCTCTTCGCTCAGCGGTGTGAACTGCCAACCACCCATCAGCTTGCGGAACGGACCATCGACCAGCTGCATATTGATGCGTTGGTTATCCAACAGCGTATTGCGCGTGGTGAAGGTCTTGCTGATACCGGCCTTGGCGACGTCCACCGCGGCGGTCATTTCATTGGGGGTAGCGTTAAGCACCCGGCTGCCGGTGCAGCCTGGCAGAAAATCGGGATAAGAATGAACATCGTTAACCAACTGATACATCTGCTCGGCGCTGAACGGCACTAATGCAGACCGACTGATCTGGGGCATATCATTTCCTGTAAGACATAAAACGTACAGATAATACCATTTATCTGGCGGCAAACAAAAAATCTGCTAAGGGATGAGGGAACCAAAAATGCGAAAAATTGCGCAGGTGCTGAACGGGAAAGGATTTCTTTCGCTGAAGCATCCAGTATAATGAACGCACTATGACAAAGAAAAAAGCACACAAACCCGGTTCCGCCACCATTGCCCAAAACAAGCGCGCGCGTTTCGAATACTTCATTGAAGAAGAGTTCGAGGCTGGCCTGTCGCTGCAAGGGTGGGAAGTTAAATCGCTGCGTGCTGGCAAAGCCAACCTCAGCGACAGCTACGTGACGTTCCGTGACGGTGAAGCCTATTTGTTTGGCGCCACCATCACTCCGCTCAACGTGGCCTCGTCGCATGTGGTGTGCGATCCGACACGTACCCGTAAACTGCTGCTGAACAGACGCGAGCTGGACACCTTGCTCGGCCGCGTCAACCGCGAGGGTTACACCGTGGTGGCCTTGTCCCTGTATTGGAAAAATGCCTGGAGCAAGATCAAGATCGGCGTAGCCAAAGGCAAGAAAGAGCACGACAAACGCGATGACATCAAAGATCGCGAATGGCAGACGGCGAAAGCCCGTATCATGAAGCACGCCAATCGTTAAGCCGCTGGCTTATCGAGGTAAACTTCTGGTATACTGCACAAAGTTACTTGGGGCTGATTCTGGATTCGACGGGATTTGCGAAGCCCTAGGAGCATGCCGAGGGGCGGTTGGCCTCGTAAAAAGCCGCAAAAAAATAGTCGCAAACGACGAAAACTACGCTTTAGCAGCTTAATACCCTGCTTAGAGCCCTCTCTCCCTAGCCTCCGCTCTTAGGACGGGGATCAAGAGAGGTCAAACCCAAAAGAGATCGCGTGGATGTCCTGCCTGGGGCTGAAGCGTTAAACTCAATCAGGCTAGTCTGTCAGTAGCGTGTCCATCCGCAGCTGGCCGGCGAATGTAAAGATTGGACTAAGCATGTAGTGCCGACGGTGTAGTAATTTCGGACGGGGGTTCAAATCCCCCCAGCTCCACCAAATACGTCGCCAGTGAACCAGATAGACCCGGCGATAATAGCGAAAAAGCCCACAACTTCGGTTGCGGGCTTTTTTGTTTTTGTGGCACTCAGGGGCGAAGGCCCCCACAACCCGAACGCCCTCTGGCCGGCAAAGGCGAGTGTTCCCGATAGAGACCATGCGTAGCCAGCCGGTTGTGTGCAGCAGCACGTTGCGTATCATAGGGGCGTGTTCGATCCGCCCAGTGCATACCACCGCCTGTACGCTCGCACGCACATCGGCTGATTTAACAAAAAATCCCGCCGCAGCGGGGAAAGCTCAGGAAGCTTTTTTCGCCATAATCTCGATGATCTGCCTGTCGGTGTGCTGCATCGAGCGGCTGGCCAGCGCGCAAAGGTTGGCGATCGACTGCTCAACATCATTCGCCACGATCCCCTCGTTGCCGGTTACCGCCGTGTCGTCCAGTGCCATCAGCACCGCCTTCCACGCCGACGAGGCGCTGGTGGAAACCTTCATCGCACAGCTGTTGGAAGCGCCATCGCAAATCATCCCGCTCACATCGCCAATCATGCTGCCGATGGCCTTGGCGATGGTGTCGTACCGGCCATCCGCCAGCCACGCCATTCCGGCGGCCGCCCCCATCGAGGCGGTAGTGGCGGCGCACAGCGCGGAGAGGCGCGGCAGGCGATAGTGGATATAAATGGCGCTCAGGTGCGACAGCATCAGCGCACGCGCCAGCTGTTCCTCATCGGCCGCGAAGTGCTCCGCCACCACCATCACCGGCAAGGTGGCAGCGATCCCCTGATTGCCCGAGCCGGAGTTGCTCATCGCGGGCAGCGTCGCCCCTCCCATCCGCGCATCGGACGCCGCACTGGTGCGGATCACGATGTCGCTGGCCAGATCGCTCGCCATCAATCCGCGTGCGCGCTGTTTTTGCAACGTGGCACCCACGTGTAGCCCCCACTGGCTGCGCAGCCCTTCTTGCGACAGCGCACCGTTGAGGCGCGCGGCATCGAGAATAAAACGGATATCCGCGAACGGCGCCTGCTCGATGAAATCCACGATCTCACGCAGCGAAGTCTGCTCCAGCACTTGCAGCGGGCATGCCGGCTCGGCGCCCTGCGGCTGCGCCTTCAGCGTATAGAGCGTCTCGCCCTGCCGCTCGATACTGACGATGCGGGTATGCCCGCCGACGATGGTGGCGCTGGCCCATTGATCGCCGGCGTAAACCTTCGCCCGGGAATAGAGGATATCTTCGCAAGGCGACTGTAGCATGACGCGCACCGCCCCCTGCGCCAACAGCCGCTTCGCTTGCGTTATGGCCGCTGCAGAGGCCTTCTCGAGCACTTCCAAACCGCCGTCGGCATCGCCGCCGATAGCCCCCAACGCGGCGGCGATCGGCAATCCCACCATGCCGGTGCCAGGCACCGTCACGCCCATGCCATTTTTCATCAAATTCGGCGAAACCCAGGCTTCAATGCGATCCACCGGCCCCGGTAAATGAGCCGCCGCCGTGGCGCTGGCCAGCGCCAGGGAAACCGGTTCGGTACATCCCAATGCAGGCTTCACCTCCTCCTGCACGACGCGGATGTATTTTTTCCATAATGAAAGACTTTCAGGGTTCAACATAATGACAACCTTAATACCGTATTAGCTCTATCAGGAGAATGCCAGGAACGGGGAGACGCACAGAAGCAAGCCGGTCACGATGATAAGCACCAGCGATGCGCCTTTATATTTGTGCAGCGCCGGCACCTTATGGACCAGCCACGCAGGAATAAGGCAGCCCACCAGGCCGAAGATCGGGCTGCAAATGGATGTGAAGCTCAGCACCGGCGCATTCAGCACAATGGCGCTCCAGGCCAGCAGAATAGCGAACACCATAATGCCGCGCTGCACATAGGTTTCATTGATGTTTTCCAGCGGCAGCTTGCGGCGCAGCAGGTTCATCACGATGCCCTGCGTCGCTTCGCGAAAGCCCAAATAAACACCGAAAAAGGCGGTCATCACGGCGAAAATATTAAGGATCACGCTGACGACTTTGACCCAGGCGGCGCCGTCACCGCTAATAAACTGAGCGGCGATCGCCAGGGCGGAAATGTTCTGCTCATAGGCTTTTACCGCCTCATCATGCCCCATCGCCAGCGTAAAAGAGACGGCATAGAAAAAGACGGTGGTAAACAGAATGCCAAAGGCGATATTCATGGCGCGCAGCGCTTTATGGCGGGCAACCTCAATCGATTTTTCACGCGAGCGGTAGGAAATGACCATCGGGCTAAGCGTCTGAATAAACAGAATCGAAGTCAGAGTAAACGGCAGCGTAATAATGGCGTTTTTAATCAACAGCGCCGCCGGTGGCAGCGCGCCGATGTTATGCACATGCCACAGGCCAATCATCGACACGCCGAGCGCCGCCACAACCAGCAGCTTGGTCAGCACCATCAGGCTTGAAAGTTTGAATAGCAGCTGTTCACCGCGCGATGAAATCGCCACTAAAATGCAGATCAGCGCCAGGCCATAAAAAGGGTTGTCGGACAACAGCCCTTCCGTCACGCCGAAGGTGTGCAAATAAGACGCGCTGTCGTTGGTGATGGCGGTGGAATAAACGAACATCCAGATCACCAGCATGACAAAATAGAGTGCGCCGAGTAGGATGCCCCAGTTTTTCCCCAGATAGCCGCTAATCACGCTGGGATAGTCTTTGCACTCGGGCGATTCCGCGAGGGTATTGATAAATAAGCGCTGGAATAAATACATAGCCGGATAACCGATAATAGAGGAGAGCAGAAATACCCACAGCCCCATCAATCCAACCTGCACCGGTAAAAAAACAATGCCGGCACCAATCGCCATGCCGATACTCATAATCACCCAGCCGGTATCGGTACTGTCGAATTTAATTGCCTCACGCCATTCACTTTCCGTCATCTTCGCCCGCAACGCCGGCGACGTGTCATCCAATAGCACGCTATTATTTGAAGCCGTTTCCATAAGGTTCTCGCTTGTGTAGGTAGAGGTTTTTTTTAATAGTTTCTGCACGATGGATAATTCTAAAATGCAGGCGAGTTATCGTTTTAATGTGCGAAATCTTACCCCTGAAACAAGAGAAAAAAGTCACAATATTTGTATGGATTAAGGCTATCAAAGAGAAAAAAATCCCATAAAAAAAGAATAAGAAGAAATAAATTCTATCAAAAACCAGTATGAGAGGCGCATCACATTATCCCAACGCGCCACAATATGAATCACAGACCAGGTGAACGCAGCGTTCCGCCCGTTTTGCATTCGCAGCGCCCAGCAGGCTAAACCGCATACCGGGCGCCCCCTTTACCGCCCCTCTTTCTCCCCCAGGAAGAAATACCACAGCGGAATGGAAAGCAGCAGGGTGAATACCAGCGTATACAGCAACACCATCAGGCTCTGCATGATCACCATCTGGGCGCTCCAGTCGCCGATCGGCAGCTGAAACTGTTCGACGGTGCCGCCGAGGATCGCTCGGCCCATCACGCAACCGACCGCTACCGCCACCGTCGCCACCGCCGCGCGGAACTTGCGCACCTCGGCGCGGCGGGCGGCCGCTTCCGGCGTGTCATCCCGCTGGCCTTGCCGCTGGCCGCGCCAGCGCCATACGTCCACCAGCAGCAACGCCGCGAGGCTCACGCCCATTACCGGCAGGCAATAACCCAGCGCCGCTGCCACCAGCAGCGTGCCGGCGCGCGCAGGCAGGGAAAGCGCCAGCCAGGCGGCAACCAGCGTATGCACCGGATGCTGCGCACCCGCCGCCGGGCGGCGACTCCACCACATGCGGTAACCCAGCACAATCATCAGGCACAGCCCGAGGCCGAACGCCGCCAGCAGCAGCTGATTCGGCAAGCCGAACAGAATGCCCATGTGGGCGTCGATGCCCCAGCGGGTCAGCTTGGCGATCAGCGGGAAGGTGTCGAACCGCACCTGGTCGATGACGGCGAAGCTTTGCGGCGCGATGGCAACCGCGTCCACCTGCGTCGGCCAGCTGCGATCCACTTCGGTTACCGTCCAGGCTTTGCCCTCGCCTTTCGGCTGGCGCAGCTCGACCTTGGCGGCGTCAATCCCGGCGGCGCGCGCGGCGTGCAGCGCCCGATCCCAATCACCGTTCAACGCATTGGCCTGCGCGGCAGAGCCCATCTTCATGCCCGGCATCATCCCGCGGTGCTCGGTGTGCGGATCGGCCGGCGTCTGCGGCGCATCGGCCTGCAGGCTGGTGTTGACCTGCGGCGTCAGCCAGCCCAGGTTGGCCCGCAGCGCGTCGATGTTGCCGCCGGCCCACTGCGACCAGGTCAGCCCGGTGGCCGAGAAGAACAGCAGCCCGGCCAGCAACGCCACGCCCAGCGTGATATGCCAATGGCGGCTGGCGGCAAAGCCCCCTTTCGCCCTTTTCAGCTTGCGCTTCGGCCGCGTCGCCAGCCACAGCGCCATGCCGCCCAGCGCGGCCACCCACAGCCAGGAGGCCGCCAGCTCACTGTAATTGCGGCCCAGGTCGCCGAGCAGCAGGCTGCTGTGCAGCTTGTCCAGCCAGGTGCGCAGCGGCAGCACGCCGGAGGTGCCGTACACCGTCATATCGCCCTTGATCGCCAGGGTGTAAGGATCGACAAACAGCGCGCGCGACTCGGAAGCGCCCAAATCGGCACCCGTAAACTGTACGCGCGTGGTGTCCATTGCGCCGGGTGCCGGACGCACGGCGTAAATGCGCGCCTCGTCACCCGCCACACGGCGGGCGGCGGCGATCTGGTCGGCCAGCGGTCTCGCGTGCCCGTGCGGCTCGGTAGACAGCGCATCGCGATACAGCGCCTCTTCAAGCTGCGGGGTCAGCACATACAGCGTGCCGGTCAGTGCGGCGACCAGAATAAAAGGGGCGACCAGCAGGCCGATATAAAAATGCAGCCGTCTGATCAGGTTCAGCATCGCGCCTCTCGGCGATGCGGCAGGTGGAGTTTTGGTTATCGAAGACATGGCCTTTCTCGTTTTTCAAACTGTGCGCGCAGGCAAACCGTCCGCAGCGATACGAACGGCGTTACCCATGATCAAGCAATAAGGAAAAACGGCTGGCCGGGCGGCCCGCGCGGGCACGGCCGCAGGGAAAGACGCCGAATGGGCGGAGGGACGACGCGCGGCGCACAAGGCAGGCGCGCGATGCGCGTCATCAGCCACAGCAGCGGTACGAATACCCACAGCAGCAACGGGACGTGGATCAGCAGTTCGCAATAACCACAGAAGATCATTTCCTCCGGGCTCATGCCGTGGTGGCCGATATGATCGGCGGCAGGCATCGCCATCGCGTGCATCTCATGCGGCATGGCGGCTGCCGGCTGCGCCATGCCGCCCATCATCTGATGGTGCATCAGCGATTTCGACACCACCGGCGCCACAAACAGCAACAGCACCGCCATAATGGCGATGCAGGCGGTAAGGCGTTGCTGTAGCTGACGTGGCACTCTCATCGCGGCGGCGAATTAACCCGGTCGGTGGCGAACAAGCGGCCAGTGTAACCTCAATGAACGGTGAGGTGAATGAAAAGCGAGATTTGTGTGGTATATGCAGCTAACGATTTGGTATCCGCTACAAACTCGCGATACGACGACGGATTGCCGGTTGCCCTGTCTTTCTTACTGAATCCCAAACCATCGCCTTAGTCTTTATATTGAGTCTTTTTGCACTAACCGTTTTATAGTGCATATAGAATGAAAACAAACTCAGCAAAAATAGCAAGAACGCCGAAAGCAATAAGAACATCAATACTCCTTATATTAAAACATTCCGTTAAAGCTCATTACCACGCAAAATCAGCCAGTTATAGAGCTCAATTTTGCGGTTAAAACCGAACTTTTTCATCACAGCCCCACGGTGGGAACTGACGGTTTTAATGCTGATATTCAGCCGCATTGAAATTTCTGCCGGCGTGAAACCCTTTGCCAACAGGCGCATGATTTGTTGCTGACGAGATGTCAAATCTTCTTCAGGCGAATTCACCCGGCGCTGATAACCAAAATTCTCTCGTTCACGCCATAAGGTATCCAGGTAGAAACGCAGCTGTTGCAAACTTTCTTTCTTTAACAATGCCTGCTGAAAGCGCGCCAATCGCCATGTTGAAAAGCTATTTTTTCCCTCACCCAGTGAAAAAAGAATGATACTCTTGGTAGACGAACGCAAAACTTTGCCAATAAAATAGGCCATGTGGTTGCTTGACTCATAAAATATAACATCAGCAATATCTAGCCTGTCCTTATTGACAAAAATCACGTTCTTATTTTTTTGATAAAAGTATTCTTTTAAGAAAAACATTAACCCCTGAGAATGGAAGAGGTCCCTATCAAGCAAGCCAACATAAACTGTCATTTTCACTCTCACTCCATAATTATATTTCACCATTCCCATCAGCACAGGAGAAAGACAACGTGCATTAATTTACCGTAACAGTCAGAATGGCATGACCTGAATAATCACCATAGCTTGAAATATCGAAAGGCATGATCTCTGCATACAGTTGATGCGCTTCAAAATACCCGGCCTTAGCCGCAAACTTCAACTTATTCGTGTTACTACCCGCTTCAGCCATTAGCTTCACATCAATACTATCTCCGGATTTATTTTTCATTTTAGTGATGGGACTGCCATCACTCCCTGTTAACGTCAAATACCCCGAAGCGTTTTTCCCTACGCCGCCTTTACAGCGAATATTCACCGAAATATCGCTTACTCTTCCCTGGAGCTCATGAACGGACACGGTACCAAAATCGAACTCCCCCCAAACCGCATTAATCTCACAGGCCACCGGTGAAGGTTCAGGATCCGGCGGAATAGGCAACTCCGTATTACCAGAACCATCCGTGCAGGCAAAAAGCCCGCTAGGGCTGTACGTGTTTGCGTCATCACGATCGGTGTCCTGGAATACAAAACCAACACAATAGGGCTTGGCAGGAATAAGGCGGCCTACTGGAACCGCAACGATCCCAGAGTCTGGTAATGCCCATATGCCATATCTTATCAGAACTTGCGATACCGTCGGGTAAGCGCCACTTTCCATCCCGTCAAAACGTAAACGAGGAGACAATATTTTTTTAGTGCTAGGGGACCCCATCGCAAATCCCATTTTACTGACTATGGCGACCCCAGCGTAGCAGCTGCCTGCCGTGCAATAACCTTGATGCACATCATACTGAGGCCCCGGATTTAAAACCTGGTTAATGCTAACCGGTTGATAATAGACTCCATCCTTCACATAGGGATCGCCAAATGACATATCAACCGAGAGCGCAAAACTGTAATTAGCAAAAAAAAAAACAAATATCGATGGTAAATTAATGCAGCGCATCCCTCATCTCCTAAAAGAAACATTGAATAACACTTCACTCAATAAAATACATTCTCACTCACTATAAAATATAACAAACCAACCGACGTACACTACAACATATCACAACTCACATCACATCCAATATCAAGACGTTACTGTCACTAAACGAACCGAACAAATTACCACCTCATTTTTCAACGCTGATAAAATAAGTATCGATATCGAATTTTTCACTTTCCTCTGGAAAACAATGCCTACACAATAAGGTCTGAAAACCCGCCTTCCCAGAGTTGCAACCACGCCAGAGTCAGATGACGTCCCCCCCCTCAACAAACCATTATTACTTTCGCCGTCACCATATAGTTACGAGCGCCCTATTTATCAACAGACAAAACAAGTATTAATGATAAGCTTCACATATAAAAAAACATCAAATACATTTTAATTCGGTGAAATAATAATAGTAAAAGCCCCTGAGAAATCCCCGACGGATTGTGAATTAAACCCACCTAAGGTCGATGTAATCGTTACTGTGGTAGGTATTTCCGAAGCACGTAACGCATATCCTTCCCCCAGAGAGGAACCATTCACAGTAATATCACTACGCAACCCATCCGTTGTAGAAAGGGCTATCGAATTCACCCCCGATGGAGAAATCACCTTCACCGGCAATGATGAAGAGCACGTAACGCTAAAATAGGTGGAAGCAGAATTACCGTTAACGGCTGAAGGAGACAGCACACCATGATTTATTTCAAGAAATGAATCACTTATCCAACAGGCATCTGGGGCTAACTCTGATTTCTGACACGGCATCCCTTCAAAAGTAAACACATAACCAGGAAGCAACCTCGAGGTATGTCCCAACCGCCAACAAACGTCTCGGCCTGAACGGCGATTATAGACTGTTGAACCGCGACCAATATATCCTGCAGCTTCGACTAACGCCCCCAACTCTCCCATCGTTTTTGCCTTCCTGGCACCTGGAACATGCATTGGGTATGGCATCTCATCCTGACCACCAGTGAAAGAGTTTTTATAAACAAAATAAATATCGTCATCCAGGCCATATCCGTACATGGGATTAGGGCCGCCATCACCGAGATCCCAATGAGAAACATATACATAAGCTCCGGTATTTCCTACTTTAGAAACGTCAACGGCCCTTAACTCCACGGGATAAGCTAATGCAAACGTAGGGAAAATCCCTCCATAACCGGCCCATATTATCGCAAAAAATAGTCGCCACCTTGATAAACAAATAAGCTTTTCCTGAAAGCACACGCCATTATTCATATCAAAACCTCGTTTTTTTTCACACAACCATTTAGATCTATTATTATAAATAACCGTAAGGTAACCGAGCAATCTTCTGTCGATGAGACGACATAAACAGACATAACAGAAAAACACGAAAAATAAAAATCAGCATAAGCGAGCTTGCCGCCAACCTCTCTTTTGGTAAAAATGACACGTTATTTTTTCAATATTACACGGGAGCAATAATAGTGAAACTCCCAGAAAAATCCCCGCCCAGTTGAGAGGTAAATCCGTTTAATGTTGAGGTAATCCTCACCCGGATCGGTGATGTCGACGCGGAAATCCGGACACCATCCCCCAGCTTTCTATCGTTGATAGTGATATCACTACGCAATCCATCAGTCTGGGATAAAGTCACCGAGCTTATTGCCGTAGGTGAAATAACATAAACAGACATCGCAGAAGAACACGTAACATAAAAATCAGTATAAGCCGAGTTGCCGTTAACTTCCCTGACGGTCAATGTACCATGGTTTATTTCCAAGGCCGGCTGGTCGATCCAGCATACGGTTGGTGGATACTCGGCATAATTACAAGTTATATCAAATGGTGTTGCACTTCCATCCCCAAAACTGATATCAAGATATCCCAACCGCCAGCAACTTTTATTCGTTGGCGTAGAATCCCTATGGCCAACGACTGTTTTCCCGATGAATCCGTACGCAATAAATAATTTACCTAAATCCCCCATAGTTTTGCATTCCTGGCGCCAGGAACGGTAGACGCATTAATATTATGCCTATTACCAAATCTATCGTTATAGTAAAAATAAATATCATCAGTTTTAACCCCCCGCCCCACCCGGAAAAAGTCTTCATGGGATTAGGACGTGGATCGTTAATATCCCACGATTCCACGCTCACAGTATCATAGTATCCAGGCGTCTTTATAACTTTAAGTTCATAGGCAGCAGAACACGCCACCGAAGAATAAAAAAACAGACAGAATAAAAGGAAAAGACGTTTCATTGCACACCACCTATAAAATTATTCATACTCCAGCCTAAAAGTAGCCACCGCGCCAAATGCCCCACGGCCGATAGCCTGGTTGGCCAACGCTTTAGGCTCCCCCTCAACATAGGCCCGCAGCGCAATCACGTTACCACCGGCCTGCAAGGTATACTTGCCGCCGGCTTTGTTGATCGGCAATGCTTTTCCCTCTACCGTCTCCAGCCCTATCGCGACCCCTTTCGCCTGGCTGGCAGCGCTAATCGCCAGCAACCCCGGTAATACCGGGTTCTCCGCGCCAAGAAAATCCACCGACACCGTTTTGCCTAAGCTGATATCGCATTCCGCCAGGCGAATTTCAAACTTCTGCCCCAGCGTGCGGGTATTGAGGTACAGGTATTTGTCGATAATGGTGCCGAAATCCAGCTCGATTTCTTCATCTCCCGGCGCGATCACGCACGGCTCTGCCACCAGAGCGCCATGCAAACGCAGGTTATTCGCCGCCGCCCAGGCCATATTCCCCACCATCGTCAGAGCCAGCAGCAGGGCCACTGCCGCCAGATGTTTTCCGATCGCCTGCTTCATCTGTCTCTCCTTACTGATAATCGGCCTGCAACGTCGCCCAGGCCTCGAATGCCCCCTCGCTCAGCGTGACTCCTTGTTTTTGTACCGGCACCGCCTCCAGCTGCGGCGGGTTATCCAAGGTGATGTTCAACGTGCTGCCCGGCGTAAAAGGCTCATCGTCCCGGTACAGGCGGATGCCCAAATCGCTTTTGTTGGTCGCCAGCGCCTGTTTATCGAAGCCGCTGGCGCCCCCCTTCAAACTCAGGGTTAGCGCCCAATTGCCGCTGGCTGCGCTGTCGCAGGTGATTTGGTAGTTCAGCGCCTGGCGGTAGTTCACCCCGTCCACCTTGTTGATGCCGACGCGCTGGCCGAAGTCCACCTCAATTTGGTTGCCGTCATTAATGCGGCACGGTGGCGGCGTGAGCAACGTGCCGCGGAAGGTCATATTCTCCGCAGCCATCGCGGCGCTCAACGGCCCAGCCAAGCCGCTTATCAACAACAGAGCACGCATCGTTGTATTCATTTTCGTTTCCTTACTGATAGGCCACCTTCAGCGTGGCGCCCGCCGTAAATTCACCGCCGCTGAGCGTCGCGCCGCCCTGTTTAATCGGCACCGCCCAGAGTTCCGGCACATTCGGATAGGTGAAATTCAGCCAGCTATTGAGCGCCAGCTTGCTGCTGCCTTGCTGCAATTGGATGCCCAAGGTGGTTTTATTGGTTTTCAATGCCGTCGCGTCGAAGGCCGCGCCGGTGCCCTGCACCTGAAGCTTCATGGCGTTTTTGCTTTGGCCGCTGCAGGACAGGGTATAACCTACCGCCGTACGGTAATTTTTGCCGTCCACCCGGGTGGTCAAGACTTCGCCAAAATTCACCTCGATCGGCCGGTCGCCGTTAATCACGCAGGGCGGCGGCGCCACCACGGTGACTTTGACCGTTACCGTGGTGGCCGCCTGTAACATCAGCGGCGCGGTGATCAACAATGCGCCAAGGCGGCCGATTCGTTGTCGGTTCCTTACTCTCGTTATCGTTTCATCCATGTTCAGCTCCGCCTCAGTCATAGCTCAGATGAAAATCCACCGTCGCCCGGTAGCTGCCTGCCGCCAGGCTGGCCGCCGTGCGCTCCGGCGCAACGGTATAGCTCAGCGTGCTTTGCCCCGGCGTCAGCAACAGCGGCGCGCCCCGCTCACCCAGCCGCACATCGCGCCCGTGGCCGTCCTCCAGCCGCAGCCCCAGACCGGATACGCCGCGCGCCTGCACCAGCTGCGGGTTGTCCGCATCACGCGGCGCCCGGAAGCTTACCGTGACCGCCGGCTGGTTATTGGCCCAGACCAACCCGCCGGTACGCAGGTCGCGGCTGCCCGCCGGGCTGCGCAGGCAGTCCGCCAGCCGCAGCTCAAAGCGTACCGGCGTGCCGCGATCGCCGGGCTGCTTCAAACGGCCGCTGCCGACTTCACCCAGCGCGATATCCTGGCGCGCGCTGGCCATCTCCAGCCGGCAAGCGCTCTCGGTCAGGGCGCCCTGCAGGTACAACACGCCATTAGCGCCCTCTACCTGCCAGTTATCCGCCGCCTGCGCCGGCGGCGGCAGCCACAGCAGCGCGGTCAGGCTCAATGGCACCATCAAGGCCAGCGCCGTCAGCACGGCGTAATATCGCAGCTCGCTTAGCCAGTAAGCGCGTTCCGCCATCAGCTCCTTTGCCATTTATCCCCCTGTCTACTTTTATCTGGATGCAGCGGTTAAGCGCCTTTCTGCTCCGGCACCACTTTGCAGATATTGCCGCTGCAGCTGAAGCTCAGCTGCGGCCGGCCACCGTAGTCGTTGACGTAAGTCAGCACCGGGCTGTTGCCCACCGCTGCCGCGCTCACCGTCAGCGGCAGGCTGCCCTTAGGCGGCACCATCATCGGTTCGAAGGCTTTCACCGGCGCGTTCTTGCCGCTGCCCGCATCCACCAGGGTGACGTAGTACGGCGTCGGATTGTTCAACACGTACTTGTCGCCCTGCAGGGTCAGCGTCAGCTGCTCCTGCGGCGGCGGCGCATTCTTGTCCATCGCAATCGCCGCCGGGCGGTAGAACAGCTTGATGCGAGTCTGCAACGCGATCTGCAACGTGTTCGGCTTACCGCTCTTCGGCGGGATCTCGCGCAGGTTGAAGTAGTAGACCGTCTCCCGGTCCTGCGGCAGCTGTTTGGCCGCCGGCAGCGCCTGGATCTTCACCTGGCTCGGCTTGCCCGGCTCGATGCGCTGCACCGGCGGCAGCACCGTCAGCGGGCTCTGGATCTTGTTGCCCTGCGCGTCTTCAATCCAGCCCTGCGCCAGATAGGGCAGCTGCTTGTTCTGGTTGCTGACGCTCAGGCTCACCGAGTTCAGCGAACCGTCAAACACTACGCGGGTGCGATCCAGCGCGATAGCCGCCTGGGCAGGCAGCGACGCACAGACGAGCAGCACGGCCCCCGCCGCCGTCACAATGTGTTTTTCGGCAAACGCCGCCAATGAACGTTTTGTATTTTTCATGGTTACCTCAACTCAATAAATATAAAAATCTATCCAAGCAATAAAAGCTCATTTAAATCACGTTAAAAATAATCACCGCACTGCCGGTAAAGTCGCCCGAGGTTTCTTTTTTCAGCTCCGCCTCATCGATAGAGGCGAACAGCTCGACGCTACCCTTATAACCGACCTTGACGGTCACATCCCGTTTATTGCCGGCGCCCGGTGAATCAACGGACAGTTTCACCTTAATTTGCTGTTTATTTTGCGGATTGGTCAATACGATGGTATTGCCGCCGCTGCGGTTGGCATCGGTAAATATTAAGCGCGCCGTCGCCTGACCAGCGTAATTGCCATCGCAAATCAACGAGGCGCTAATACTGGCGGTTTTAGACTCCTGATTGACTACGCCAAAATTAATTTCGCTGTTGCTTAAACCCTCGACCCGGCAGAAAACGTCAACGGGCGGTAATTTGTCCAGCGGTGGCAGCGTACCGTCTTCCGTCGATGCCAGACGAATTGTATTTCCATTTTCTAATCGCAACCAAAGTATCGGCTTACAATTAGGCGGCACCCGGTAATTAATCGTCCCCACAAATGGCATCACTGATTTCAGTTTCTGGTTAAACTCAGCAAGAGTAAATTCACTTCCTTGATCGCCGATTTTAATCCCCCCCCCAGCTTTTAGGTGCAGCAAAGCAATCGCCGGGGCCCCACCCAAAATTGGCATATACCATGAGATTGCACTGCCAGGCACATACAATACGCTTAGGTGTCCACGCCCACCATGCTCCGTCCTCCACCCCGGTAACGACAACACTGGTGAAGTTATAATTTATCGCCGGTTGGTTATTTAACCAATACCAGTCGGAAAAACTCCCCTCCACCGTTGCGGAATAGGTATTCCCCGCTAATAAAAGAAAAAATACGGAAACCAGATACCGCACTATTTTACTTTTCATCTAACTCACCTGCCGTTACTTGGCCTAATTGATGACATGGCAACAGCAGCGTATTCATCAGCATCTCCGCCGGCAGCGGGCTCGGCATGCGCACTTCACACTGCGCCGCGCCGTTCCAGCGCACCGTCATCGCCTCACCGGCGTTGATGCCGCTGAGATAGACGCTGCCGCCGTCGTTGACGATGCCGGTCTCCTGCTTGCGGGCGTTCAGCACCGTGGCGCCGAACGGCGGTTCGCTGCCGTCCGCCAGCTTGATCACCGCCATCGCCTTGGCGCCCGCTATCACGTCAAACTGCCGGTAGCCGATGGCCCCCTCCGTCAGCGTCGCCTGCACCACCGATTTGGTGGCTTCGGCGTTGTCGCCCAGCTGATTCAGATCGATACTCGCCTTGTTGCGGTAGTAGCTGTTCACGTCGCCGATCACCGCCTTGCCCCAGNCAGCTTGATCACCGCCATCGCCTTGGCGCCCGCTATCACGTCAAACTGCCGGTAGCCGATGGCCCCCTCCGTCAGCGTCGCCTGCACCACCGATTTGGTGGCTTCGGCGTTGTCGCCCAGCTGATTCAGATCGATACTCGCCTTGTTGCGGTAGTAGCTGTTCACGTCGCCGATCACCGCCTTGCCCCAGGCGTTGGTGCGGCTGACTCTGCCGTAACCGCGCACCGGCACCCCCGCCACCCCCTGGGTGTCGATCAGCATCCGCGTACCGCCCGCCATGCCGCTGCGGTGCAGCGCGCCGCCCTCCGCCGTCAGCGTCATGCTGCCCTGAGCGTTCAGCCCCACCGCGCTGTAGCGGCCTTCCTGATAGCTGGCGTTGGCGCTCAGCCGCGCGATATCCCCTTCACGGGTGTAGTAGCCGCTGGCGTTGGCGCCGCTGCGCGAGTGCCCGGCGCTCAGCTGGTAGTTGCTGCGCTCGTCAAGCCGGTCGTAGTAGCTCACCCGGTGGGTGCTGTCGTTGCGGTTCACCGTGGTGTTGTAACTCAGCGTCGAGCGTTCGCCCCACGGCATCGACAGCGACAGGTAGGCCCCGTCGTCCTTCATTCCGTTGTACTGGTTGCGGTAGGCCGACAGCGACAGGCTCAGGTTGCGAAAGCGGCCGATATCGAAATAGCGCGACAGCGTCAGGTTGTAGCGATCGTTGGCCGGCCGGTCCCAGTAGGTCTCGTGGCTGTAGTTGAGGTACGAGCTCAGCCCCCAGTCGCGGAAGTGCTTGTTGAAGGTGATGGTGTACATCTCCTTGCCGCTGCCGTTGCGGTTGCCGTAATAGCGCGCGTCCAGGTACTCACTCATGCTCATGAAATCCCGCTCCGAGAAGCGGTAGCCGGCAAAGGTCACTTGGCTGTCGTACTCGTCGAAGCTCTTCGAGTAGCTGAGCCGGTACGAACCGCCGCTCAGCGCGCCGTCTTCCTGCGGCAGCCGCGCCCGCGACTGGGTAGCGTCGAACGACAGCGCCCCCAATGCCATCAGGTCGCGGCCCAACCCCAGCGACAGCGCGTTATAGTCGCCACCGAACAGGCCGCCGCCGTACAGCGACCAGCCGTTGCTCACCCCCCAGGAGAACTCGCCGGTGCCGAACAGCGGCCCCTGTGAGCGATGTTCCCAGTCCGACGGCTTGCCCGCCGCCAGCTTGAAGCGCACCGAGCCTGGCCGCGTCAGGTACGGGATGCTGGCGGTGTTCATCACGAACTCCTGCACGCTGCCGTCCTGCTCCTCCACCCGCACGTTCAGCTCGCCGCTCACCGCGTCGTTGATGTCCTGAATGCGGAACGGCCCGGCCGCCACCGTGGTCTCGTACAACACCCGCCCCTGCTGGCTGATGACCACCTTGGCGTTGGTCTTCGCCACGCCCACCACCTCCGGCGCATAGCCGCGCAGGTTGGGTGGCAGCATGTTGTCGTCCGACACCAGGCTGGCGCCGGCAAAGCGGAAGCTGTCAAACATGCCGGAGTCCAGATAGCCCTCGCCCAGCGTCAGCTTCGAGCGCAGCGCCGGCAGCGCGCGGTAGGCGTAGTAACGGCTCCAGTCCAGCCGCCTGTCGGTCGGCTGCCCGCTGCCGGTCTGGTGGCTGAGGCTGCCCTGCCAGTCCGCCCGCAGGCGCCAGGCCCCGAGGTTGGCGCCGGCGGTGCCGTTGCCGCTCAGGTTGTAGCTGCGGTTACCGCTGCGCTGCTGGCGCTGGGTCTGGGCGTTGAGATTGTAGTCGAACAGCAGCCCCGGAATACCCTCGTCCCAGCGCGACGGCGGGTCCCAGTTCTCGGCGGTGTACTCGAGGTACGCCTGCGGAATGTTCAGGTACAGCGACGAGGTGGCCAGATCGCCGCGCGTCTCCATGCCCGCCACGCTACCCTCGTCCAGGCACTCGCCCTGATGCCACCAGCGCAGGTTTTTCATCACGCTCTCTTTGAGCCCCAGCTGCTCCACCAGCGCCTGGTTGATACAGGCGCGGCTGCCGTTGGGGTCATCCTGCGGCGGGTAGAACGGAATTTGCTGTTCCGGCAAATCGTTTTTGTTGATGTGCACCACCATGCCGTAGGTGCCCGGCATGATGTAGCCACCGCGTGAAAACTGGCTCAGATCGATGTTCTGCCGGTCATGCACGTCCAGCACGTCGGTATTGAACTGAATGTCGTCGGCGGCATATACCAGTGCCGGGGAAGCGCCAAGCGCCAACGCGATACATAATCCCAGCGTATTAATACGCGCCATTTTTCCTGCTGGTGATTTCCTCATGTCCCCGTTCCCTTATAATTATTTCTTGTCCCTGTGCTTTTGCAATCTGTCCTCACCGCCGGCCTCAGAAATAATCCAGCTTGAAACGGACGGCCGAGAAATAATCACCGGCCTTCGGCGCATGATTATTGGCAACCAATTTCAGGGCGTAATTCAGCCGCATATCGCCGGGAATGATATCGCCGCGCGGCAACGGGTGGCCAGGCGTGGCGATATTGCCGGCGGCATCGGTGATTTGCAGAGCAATGCCGGCGGCCTCGCCGCGCATGCCAAATAAATCCCCTTCGGCATCGCCGTCGAAGGTCACCTGAAACTGTTTCCAGTCCGGCAATTTATTATTGGCGCGTTCCAGGGTGCAATTAACCAATTCGATAACGAAAGGTTTTGTTTGGCTTTGCCCGTCGCGAATAATATCCGCTATCGGCACGATATCCATATCCACGGTCTGATAACGGCTTTCAACCGCAATGGCGCAGGCGGTATCGATAATAGCGCCTTGCATATTCACCCTGCCCCAGCCCTGAATAGCGCTGCCTGCCTGTGCGATAAAGGCAGTGAAGATAAATAGGCAAGTTGCCACCGGTAAAACCGTTTTTCTAGTCCACATACGTTATTCCCCGATAAAGCGGCCCTGAAAAATGCATGCGGGAAGCCCGCATGCATAAACATGTTTAATTCACTTCAATATTGAAGAAATTAACGCGGCTTAGTTATAAGCCAGGGTAAAGTCGGCCACCGACTGGAACTCGCCTTCGGTCAGCACCGCGCCAGAGGCAGCGTCACCCTGCAGGTAAGCGGCAAAGTTCAGGGAGTTAGAGCCATTTTGCAGCTCTTGAGCCTTGGTTGGTTTACCCAGTTTGATCACCTGGCCGGAACCGTCGGTAATCGCTACGCTGGCACCCTGTGCGGTACCGGTAATACCCAGCAGGCCGTTATTGGCTTTGGACTCCATACCGGTAAAGGTCAGCGTTACCTTGTTTTTCTGTGGGTTGCCAGTAGCTTCATCATTGGCAAAAGTGCAATTTTCCAGCTGGATGGCGAAGTTACGCGGGGTAGATTTACCGCCGTTCAGCAGCGCCGCTTTAGAGACCTGGCCCAGTTCAACGGTCTGATCTGCGGCTTCAGGAGCAATCGAA
The DNA here is from genome assembly GCF_009707615.1 of Serratia sp. YC16. Lineage (NCBI taxonomy): Bacteria > Pseudomonadati > Pseudomonadota > Gammaproteobacteria > Enterobacterales > Yersiniaceae > Serratia > Serratia sp. YC16. Next base: position 24,568 of record NZ_WLYN01000011.1, read on the forward strand.
CATGGCGCATCGATAATAGAACCGCTGAAGGTCACTTTACCGTGGCCTTGGTCAGCCGCGAAAGCGGTAGAAGACAGACCAAAAACAACCGCCGCCGCCATCATGATGTTATTCAGTTTCATAGTTTCTTACATTCCTTAGTAAGTGAAAGAGTTAAAAACAACTAACTTTATCTGCAGAAGATAACGCTTCCCGGCTTATCGCCATTTTCGTATCAGCACAGGAAACCTTCTGTTTCTGGCCTTCAAACCAGTGAGAACAATCTACTATCACAGCGCACTTCTTGAAATATAAAACTGTAAATTAAATAAAATTAAGAATATGTATAAATAAAATACCTTAAAAATAGATTTTAACTCCAATCGAGGCGTGAAATTAACCAATCTGTAAATAAAAAAACCGCTTGATTCAGGTTTAATTAACCAATTACCCATGCAATATAAGAAAATCCCAATTCCAATCCCCATCAGGCGGTTGAAAAAAAACTCGCGCAGCCACAATATTAAGTACGGACAGATTATTTACAGGGAAAAACATGAAATACATTATAAATAACACCATTTTCTATGATGCTCGCAGAGGTACATTATCACTCAGTAAGAGTAGCGATAAAGAGGTGGTTTTATTAAAGCCTGCTCAGCGACTGCTTTCATTGTTTATTGAAAGCAATAATGAAATTGTAGAGAGGGAGCGTTTGCTGGATGAGGTATGGAATAATCATGGCCTGACGGCATCGAACAATAACCTGAGCAATTATATCTCAGGGTTACGCAAGACGCTGGCTCAGCTAGGTGAGGATGACATTCTGGTTACTTACCCGCGGCAAGGGTTTAAGTTCGTCGCCGAGTCGATAACCCTTTTGGGGGAAGAAGAAGGTGAAGATAATGGCGAAACGCCGGAAGCGCATCCGTTAGCGGAAAAGAAAACCCGACGTATAAAACCGCTCATTCTGCTTCTGCTGCCCCTGGCCGCCGGCCTTATTGCCATCGGCGTCGCGCTGCATTATTACACTACCAATAATGACCTGAGCTTTATCGGTAAATATCACAGCTGCAACGTGTTCGCCATCGACAGCAGGCAGGATATTTCTTCGGCCAGGCGGCTGCTGAGCGAGTTTGATTATGATTGCAACAGCAGCGCCAGCGTATACTTATACGATCAGGTTGCCGATGACGACAGCACAGCGGCCGTGATGACCTACTGCCCCCGGCAAGGCCTGGCTGCGTGCAAAACGGTAAAGCTGCAACAGTAGGGCATATACCCTTCACATCAGAAGGGTGCAGTCGTTAGCGCATCAACGCTTGTTGCAAATAAAATTGGGGGAACTGTTGTCGGCAAAGATGTATTGCCGGTCATTGATCCTCTCGACCGTAAACAAGATGTCCTTCCCGACTGCCGGGAACAGCCGGTTAATCTCCTTGCTGTCGTTATTGTCATTGGCGCGCCGAACAACTTTTGTTGGGCGCAGCAAGAAGCGACCTGCATTCGCCGTATAGTTCATGGTAATAGTACGAGAGATCGTAACATGTTCATTATTATAGGTGGCGGACCCATTGATGATAAATGCACTTTCCCTCGCATTTATATTGACAATACTGACAAACAACACTCTGGATAGCGAATGTTTTTCATCATGATAATCGGTGCGGATTACCGCGTTGCATTCCGGCATGACCGGAGCAAAAAACTGCAGGTAGATGCCGAAAAATAGAAAGGCGACACCAATAATCATCAGCGATGCGAGCCACCCTTTTATTGCTTTTTTATTTCCTGGAAACATAGACATTCTCACAGGCCGCGTTAATGTTTTTTTCATTTTTTGGGCAATAAGCGAAAAAGGTCGCCAAAGAATGCAAAGCGCTGAGAACCAACGCACCGCCGTTATAATAATAAACCGTGGCCGGTTTATTGCAGTCAAAGCCGCTTTCCGCGATGATGTTCCTCACATCCTGCACTGAAATAGCCGTACGCACCAGCTTGTGGTGGCTGTTAATCATTTCTATTTCACAATTATCGATGCGCTGAGCGGGCACAAACTGCGCCGTCGGGATATAAACCTGGCGCATCCCTGCAGCCAACATCACCAGGCCACCGATAAAAACGGCCATTGCCACGCAGAGCCATAAATACTTCATCCGCCGGGTGGCCCCTTTCCCGATAAGGATTTTATTCAACTCAGGTTTGTCTTGGTTTGCTGTCTCATCGGTACGCGCAACCCCCGCCTGGAACTGAATTCCCTGCTTTGGCAGGGTGATCAACACTTCGCCTTCACCCAGTTCGGTAAACGCCTTGCGCAACTGAGAAAGCGCATTATTCAGATTATTGCCCGACTCGATCTGGCCATAGCTACCCCAAACCTGACTCAGCAAAAATTCGCGGCTTAATACTTTACTCTCATTTCGGACAAATAATAACAACAACCGATTAACCGTCGCGGTTAACGAGACTTTAGACTGTTCATCATCAATAACGCAAAGCTCAGAAACATCATCCCGATAAATAATTTTGTTGTTTATCACATAAGCCATAGCGCACCTCTTATTGAACGCTAAAATGATATCACAACGCACTTTTTATAGGAATATTCTTAAATAAGAATAATTAACCTTTTAATACATGAGGTTATATTTAAATGTTATCATAGCCATACTATTTTCTCTGTCAGAGAATCCCCCTTGGCTATTCGTCATCACAATCATCAACCTTCAGCGATGAAACCCTGTTTTTACCTTTTCTTTCCACCATAACCTCAACATATTGACCCGGCGGCGTCTCGGCAAAGATATTCAAAGCGTCCTGGGCATTATCAATCATTTTCCCTGCCACTTTATTAATGACATCGCCTTCCTGTAAACCGGCGTCGCTCGCAGCCCCCGCGTGTTTTACGCCCGTCACCAGCACATTATATCGTCCCCCCAGCTTTCCATGAATCACGGAAACATTAGCGGCTTCCACGCCGATGCAGCCGCGAATGACTCGCCCATCCGCCACGATTTTTTTCATTACCTTATTCACCAGGCTCGTCGGCAAGGCAAAACTGATGCCTTTTACACTATTCAGAGCCTGGTCTACCGAGAAAACCGACGTATTCATGCCGATCATTTCTCCAGATGCATTAACCAGTGGCCCGCCGGAGTTGCCTTTATTGATCGGCGCATCGGTTTGAATAAACGTCTGTCTGCCAATGACGCCGAAGCCGCTGCGGCCAATGGCGCTGACGATACCGTGCGAAACGGAGCCAACCAGGTTGTAAGGATTGCCGATGGCTAAAACAAAATCACCGACTTTGATTTTGTTATCTTCATCGATACGGATGGGCGTGGTCGCCACAGGATCCAGTTTCATCACGGCTAAATCGGTCAGTTTGTCATAGCCAACGACGCTCGCTTCTCTTACCGTCGCGTCGCTGAGCAGCGCCACCATGTTCTTGACGCCATTGACCACATGATAATTCGTCACCACATGCCCACGATTGTCCATAATAACCCCGGTGCCCAACGGGCAACCATAAGCAACATCATTACAATCTTTAGCATATATATATACAACAGATGGTATTGCGCGTTCTATCGCCATACTCAGTGACAATTCATTCACATTTTGCCGGTTCTGGTTAGCGAATTGCTTGAAATAGAGAGTGCTGACGACTGCGCCAATAAGCACGCCAATTAACATATGAATAACCTTTTTATTCATCGCACCCTCAAAATGGCAAATGGTTTTTATAAGAACATTCTTCATACCGAAGATAAAATGTACTGACAAGCGAAAAATTGGCGCAGTCAACAGCCCCAGGCTCAAATCTCTGCTCCCCTTGGTTTGAACACCTTTCCTCCTTCCCTGCGAACCTTTCAAACTCCCCGAAAAAAACAACATGCTGATTTAGTTAAATTTAAAACCAACCACACGCATTGTTTCGTTCCGCTCCTGCGTAAAAAAACGGCATTGTATGATCGCCCTCACAAACATGATAACATTATATTGTTATAACAAATGGCGACAACAACCAAAAGGAACCTCTGGATGAACTACCCTCTTGTTGGCAGCGCCATTGTTGAGCACAGCGGCGGTTTAAATAACTTACGCCATGTCACCAACTGCATGACACGGGTTCGCATGACCCTGGTCGATCCTGCAAAAGTGAATATTCAGGCGCTTAAAGGCATCGAAGGCGTGCTGGGCGTAGTGGAAGACGATACTTTGCAAGTGATTGTCGGCCCAGGCAAGTCGTCTAAAGTGGCGACGGCGATCAATGAACTGCTGGCCTCGGACCCGCAAACGGCGCCGCTGAGCGACGTAGAGCAAAAAGCGGCGCTGGCGCGCGAGAAATCCCGCAAACCCACACGCACCAAAGCCGTGTTGAAGCATATCGCCAACATTTTCGTTCCCATCCTGCCGCCGCTGATCGCCGCCGGGATTTTGATGGGGCTGAACAACATCTTGGTCAACTCCGCCGCCTCCTATGCGCTGACGCACGCCATTGCGACCAGCGGCGAGCTTTCTCCGGCCCAGGTGGTGCTGGATCAGCGCCATCTGCTGGGCCTGAGCCAATTTCTTGATATCGTTTCCAAAGCGCTGTTCAGCTTCCTGGCCATCTATACCGGCGTCACCACGGCGAAAGAGTTCAACGGCAACGCCATCATGGGCGGCCTGCTGGGCGCCATCACCATCGCACCCCAACTGCCTCTTTTGGGGCTGCTCCCCGGCCAGGGCGGGTTGATCGGCGTTATTTTCTGCGTCTGGCTGATGTGCGTGCTGGAAAAACAGGTGCGTCGCATCGTGCCCGACATTCTGGACGTGGTCTTGACGCCGACGATTGTGCTAACGGTGATGGCCGGTGCCTTGTTGTTCGCCATCATGCCCGTCGCCGGCATTGTGTCTAACGGCATCCTGCACAGTTTGAACGGCCTGCTGGCCACGGGTGGGCTGGCCGCCGGCTTCGTGCTGGCCTCGCTGTTCCCGTTCCTGATTTCGCTCGGTCTGCACCATGGCCTGTTCCCGATCCATCTGGAGATGATCAATGCGACCGGGCATGCTCCGCTGTTCGCCATCCAGATCATGTCCAATGCAGGCATGGTCGGCGCCGCCACGGCGGTGCTGCTGCTCACCCGCGATCCGGTGATGAAAAAAATCGCCAAAGGCGCCATTCCCACCTCGATCCTCGCCGTAGGGGAACCCACCATCTTCGGCGTGAATATTCCGGCGGGATTCGCCTTTATCACCGGCTCTATCGGCGCCGGCTTCGGCGGCATGATGGTCGTGCTGCTCGGTGTTTCCACCAATGGCGTCGGCGCCGCAGGTTTGTCGGCCCTGCCGCTGATCGCCGACGGCAAATATCTGCAGTATATCTTCGCCTGGCTCACCGGCTGCCTGGCGGCCTTTGTGCTGACCTACATCACGGGCAAGCTGCGCAAATACGATCGGGAAAGCGTCTGACGGGACGACAAACAGTTAAGGGAGCAAAAAATGAAAGCCATCATGTTGATGTTCGATTCACTGAACAAGCATCTGCTGTCCGCCTATGGCAGCGACCGGGCCATCACGCCCAACTTCCAGCGGCTGAAAGAAAGAACGGTGCGTTTCGACAATTTCTACGTCGGCAGCATGCCCTGCATGCCGGCCAGACGCGAGATCCATACCGGCCGCTACAATTTCCTGCACCGCTCCTGGTCGCCGCTGGAGCCCTTCGACGACTCCATGCCGGAAATTCTGAAAAAGCACGGTATCCACACCCATCTGGTCACCGACCATAAACATTATTGGCGCGACGGCGGCGCCACCTACCACTCCCGTTACAACACCTATGAGTTCGTGCGCGGGCAAGAGGGCGACTCCTGGAAGGGCGTGGTCGACAAGCCGATTTATCATTATGAATCCGGCGAGCCGGAAGAGATCAAACAGCGCCGCATCGCCAGCCGCACGCAACATCAAATTAACGTGCAGTTTATGAAGGACGAGCAGGATCATCCGCTGGCCAGAACCATCCAGAAAGGCCTGGCGTTCATCGACGAGAACCACGCGGCCGATAACTGGTTCCTGCAACTGGAGTGCTTCGATCCCCACGAGCCGTTTTTCGTGCCGGAAAAATACCTGCGGATGTACGGCATTGACGACGCCAGCGTTTTCGACGGCTGGCCGCCCTATTACTTCGTCACCGAAAGCGAAGAACGCAAGGACGCCATTCAGAAGTACTACCTGGCCTTGCTGACCATGGTGGACGCCTATGTCGGCAAGGTCCTGGACTACATGGACAAATACGATTTATGGCGGGATACCCTGCTGATCGTCAACACCGACCATGGTTTCCTGCTGGGGGAGCATGAGTGGTGGGGCAAAAATATCATGCCGCTGTATAACGAAGTGGCGAATATCCCCTTCTTCATCTGGCATCCCGAGCACCCTTATCGCGGCGAAGCGCGGCAGGCGCTGGCGCAAACCATCGACATTCCCGCCACGCTGCTGGATTTCTTCAAGCTGGACAAGCCGGCGGATATGCAAGGCGCCTCTCTGGTGCCGGCGATTTGCGACGATACGCCGATACGCGACTATGCGCTGTTCGGCTACCACGGCTGCCATATCAACATTACCGACGGCCGTTATGTCTATATGCGTTCACCGCAGGTACACGGCGCCGAGAACCTGTTCGAATACACCCTGATGCCCACCAGCATCAACCGCCGGCTGTCCCCTGAAGAACTCCGGCACATGACGCTGCATCCGGGATTCCGTTTCACCAAGGGCTGCCAGGTGTTGCGCATCCCCGCTTCTTCGGTGATGACCCGGGGTGCCGATCGCTTCGGGCACCGGCTGTATGACCTGGCGGAAAATCCGAAGCAGGATCGTCAGTGCCGGGACGCCGCCGTCGCCGAACGCCTGCTATCCGCCATCCGTTGCATGCTGGAACAAAGCGACGCGCCGCCGGAACTCTGGGCACGCTACCAATTGTCTGATCCCGCCTCTCCGCTGCTGGGCGCCGATCCAGACTGGGTGCCGGCATTCAAAGATTATGCGCCGCAACTGCGCTACGGTATGTTGGCCCTGACGCAACATCTGGAAGGCACTCATCAAACGGCAATAATTGATAAACTGAATGCTTCCGCCAAATCCTCATGGACCCCCGCCGATCTGTGGGCCTTCGTGCAGCAAGAAGTCCCACCTGAACAGCACGCCAGCGTGTTTTATAAACTGGCGCTGGAAATGCGGCTTGATTGAGAGGTCGCCCCGCCCTTTCGGCGGGGCGACTGCAGAACAGAAGGAAAATTAACGATGGGACAAGAACTGGACTACTCGCGCGGCGCCAAGCCGCTGTATGCCCAGCTGTATGACATCCTGCTGGAGAAGCTGAAAAACGGCGAATATCGGAAGAACGACGTACTGCCGACAGAAGCCGAGTTTGAAGAAATGTTCGGCGTCAGTCGCATCACCGCGCGGCGGGCGCTGGCCGAACTGGTCGCAAAAGGGTTGGTCAAACGTCAGGCCGGCATCGGCACCATGGTCATCAGCACATCGGAAAAGCAGAGCGTCAAGACCCGCATCAGCTTGATCGACGGCCAGCAAACGGAGGCGATAGCACGCAACAATCTGTCCCTGGCCCCTGTGCAGCCGCCGGAGCCTATCGCGCAGTTGTTCGACGCCGACAACGCGCTACTGCTGACGCGCACCATTTACCGCCAAAACGAGGAACCGGCGCAGGTCAACTATATCTATCTGACCCCGCGTTTAAACACGCTGACGTTGTCGGATCTGGAAAAAGGGTTGTACTGCGCATTGGAACAGCACAACGAAAACATCGATGCCTTCGAGGACATCATCACGGCCGAACTGCCGACGCCGGAAGACTGCGCAATCCTCGGCGTTTCCCCCTCGGTGCCGCTGCTGGTCAAAACCCGCAAAGGGTACAACGAGCAGGGCCTACTGGTGGAATACACCATCGCCAAGCATATCGCGCGTTACTATCAATACATCGTCGAGAACAGCAAATGAGCTGGTGGACGCAGGGAAAATCGCCGGATTACCGGTTTACATTAGCCAATGAACGCACCTTTCTGGCCTGGATCCGCACCGCGCTGACCTTTATGGCCGCCGCCGTCGGCCTGGATCAGTTGACGGACTCAACATCGCTGAAGGTGTTGATCATCGCGCTGGCGCTTACGGCGGCGGCGCTGGCCTGCTACGCCTACCATCGCTGGGCGGGCAACGAGAAAGCGATGCGGCATGAACAAGCCTTAGGCTATCCACGCCTGCTGATTTGGCTCAGCACGGGCCTGGCGGCAGGGATATTGCTGACGCTGGCCACATTGGTTCGGCCATGAACGCCGCTTGTCCGCAGCGCGATCCTGGCCTGCAGCCGGAAAGAACGGCGCTGGCGTGGCAGAGAACCGCATTCTCTCTATTGCTGCTGGCGCTTATCACCGCGCGTACCGGCCTTTACCGCGAAGAATATGTGCTCGCCGCACTGGGCTGCGCTTCTTTTTTCGTGGCGATGCTGTTGGTATTTGGCTCTTTTGTTCGGCAAAAATCGCTGATGGGCGCGATGGCGCTCCCGCTTGTCTGGTCGGCGTGGTTTAAAAGATTGCTCAGCCTCGCCCTCTTGTTTAATGCGCTGGGTCTCGCGCTACACAGCGCGCTCATGCTGTTATCGGAAGGAAGTATTCAATGACGGCTACCCACGGTTGTCTGGTGATGGCGAAGCCCACCGGATCGGTTTGCAACATCGACTGCACCTACTGTTTTTATCTTGAAAAAGAGGCGCTTTATCCCGAACGCCAGCAGAACTGGCGCATGTCAGATGAAACGCTGGCGCTGTATATTCAACAGCATATCCAAGCTCAGGATGGCGAGCAGGTGATGTTCTCCTGGCAGGGCGGCGAGCCCACCATGATGGGGCTGCCTTTTTTCCGTCGCATCGTTGAACTGTGCCAAAAATATGCCGGCGGCAAGCGCATTCAACACGCGCTGCAAACCAATGGGCTATTGCTGAACGATGAGTGGGCGCGCTTTTTCGCCGAACACCGCTTCCTGATCGGCATATCGATCGACGGCCCACAAGCGCTGCACGATCGTTACCGCACCTCGCGTTCGGGCAAAGGCACCCATGCCCAGGTACTGGCCGCCCTCACTCTGCTGCAAGAACACGGCGTCGACTTCAACACGCTCACCGTCGTCGGTAAGCATAACGTCGGCCAGGCGCGCGAGGTTTACGAATTTCTTTTGGCCGCAGGCTCTCGCCATATTCAATTCATTCCATTGGTTGAACGCCTGAGCACGGCGCAGAGCGCCGCGCTGAAGCTGGTCATGCCGGGTGAAAGCGCCGCCACGCTGGCGCCCTGGACAGTGCCTGCCTGGCAATACGGCGAGTTTCTCAATCAGATTTTCGATATCTGGGTACGGCGGGATGTCGGGCACGTCTCTGTACAGATGTTTGACGTGGCGCTTTCCGCCTGGTGCGATCAGCCGCCGGTGCTGTGCGTATTCGCCGAAACCTGTGGGCACGCCTTCGCTCTGGAAGCCAATGGCGATCTGTATAACTGCGATCACTTCGTCTATCCGGAGCATCGGCTGGGGAATATTCATCAGCAAGATATCCGCACCTTAAATAACAGCGAGCAGGCACATACGTTCGGCCGCGCGAAAAAGACGTCGCTAACGCCGGATTGCCGCCAATGCGAATTCAGGTTTGTCTGCCATGGCGGCTGCCCCAAACACCGCTTCGCCGTGTCGCCGTCCGGTCATCCTGGGCATAACTATCTCTGCCCGGGATACAAGCATTTCTTCAGGCATATCTCTCGCGAAATGAACGTGATGAAGGACTTGCTCGCCAACGGCTACCCGGAACAGGCCATCATGTACGCGTTGGCTCAGGAACAGCGGGCCGGCGCCGGCAGCGCCAAACCCAATGCTCCCTGCCCGTGCGGCAGCGGTAAAAAGTATAAGAAGTGTTGCGGTGCGAAAAAATAAGCCCAAAAGCCCGGTAAACGTCACCGGGCCCCTTAACTTGCATCACGCTACTTCACCGCCAGCGTGACCGCGTCCTGCTTGAAGCCGTAGCGGCTCAGCGGCGTGATCACCACCGACGTCGGTCGCCCTTCCACCGCCAGCGTCTGCGTCTCGCCCGCCATCAGGTAGTAGTTCTCCAGCGTCACCACCTTGCCCGACGGCTGCAGCGTCAGCTGCGGCGCCAGCCGCACCACGTGCAACCCGCCGTTGCTGAGCGTCAGCCGACCATCCGCCGCGCTCAACCGCAGGTCGTCCCACGGCGTCTTGCTCACCGCCACCGATTTCGGCTGCAATATCAGCCCGATGCTCTGACGCACCGGCATCCGCGCGCTGTTGTCCACCGCCTGCCCTATCCCCTCGAACGACGCCTTCAGCATCACCTCGTGCGGCAGCGCCGTCCCCGGCTTCAGCACGAAGTTCACCTGCTGGCTCTGCCCCGCCTCGATGCGCGCTATCGGCGGCGACAGCAGCACCGCCTTGCTGAACCCTTTGCCATCCAAATCCTCCACCTTCGTCGCCAGCAGTATCGGCTCCGACGAGCTGTTCCTGATGCTGAAGTTCACCCGCCCCGGGTTTTCTTCCAGCACGATGCCCATGCTTTCCAGCTGAAACGACGCCCCGGCGGCATGCACCACCCCCAGCGTCAACCACAGCCCACCCAGCAACTGCGCCAGACTCCGTTTTATCGTCATGATTGCCGTTCTCCTTTCATCCATTATCGCTATCGGTCCTGCCCGCCGGACGGCAGACGGCATCGCCCTCTTCGTACAGCACCGACGGGTCGAACGCCGCCGGCACCACGTAACTCACCACGCATTCGTTCATGTTCAGCCGCCGCACCCGCAGCGCCTTGCCGATATCGTCGTTCACCAGCATCAGGTTGCCTTCGCCTATCAGCGTACCCAGCAGCTGCCCCCGCTCGTCGTGCACCGACGCCCCGGTCGGCAGCAGCGTGCCGCTCTCATCCCGCAGGGTCAGCAGCAGCTGGCGCACTTCGGTCACCCGAAAACGCCGCTCCGCCACCGTGCCGCGCGCCAGCTCGAACACCGCTTCGGTGCTGTCCAGCCGCAGGTTCAGCGGCAGCGACAGCGTATCGACCTGCGCGCGCAGCGGCATATAAGGCATCAGCATCGGCAGCAGCGCGTCGCCGGCAAAATCCGTCATGCCGCTGCCGCCGCCCGACATCCTGACCCCCGACTGTCCCGCCACCCTCATCACCGCGAAGGTGTCGCCGATGCGCTGCGGCGACGTCACCCAGGTGCCGTTGGCCACCCCCAGCCCGCCAGACGATGCAAGCGACAGCGAGGAACTGCCCTGCCCGCTGTGCGAAGCCCCCAGCGCCAGCCGGGTATAAGCCGTCTCGCCGTTCAGATTGCCGGCTCCCTGGTACTCGCCGTCCGCGTCCCGCGTCACGTCCAGATAGCCGTTCAGCCGCTCGCTCACCGGCCCCTGCCAGCTGCCGCCCAGCGTCAGCTGATTGTTGCGCCGCGCCTGCAGGCGGCTGCTGACGCTGCCCGCCCCCCAGGGCAGGCTCAGCCCGGCGTAGACCGCCGCGCGGTCGTAAGCGGAAGACTGCAGGTTGACGCTCAGCGTCGCCCTTCCCAGGCTGACGCCGTACGCCAGCGCATGGGTCCAGCTGCGCCGGCTGTCGCGGTAATAGCGCTCGTGCGACAGCGAGTAGGTCAGCGCCCCGGCGCTCAGGGTGTGCCAGGCGAGCGCCGCCCCGCCGTTGTAGCGCAGCCGGGTCGTCTCTTGCGCCTCTGCCGGTGGGTTTAACCCTTCATCCGCGTCCCGAAAACCTTCGGTGCGGTACTGCGACGACAGCGACAGCGCCAGATGTTGTCCCAGCGCCACCTGCCCCTGAGCCTCCAGCTGCACGCCGGGCTGCCGGCCACGGGTGAAGGTCGCGCCGCCCGACAGCCAGTTGCCGGCGTCGTCACTCACACTGCTCTGCCAGCCCAGCCGCTGGTAGGTGCGCGCCAGCAGCCCGCCCGCCGTTATCTGCCCCCGACCGAGACGGAACTCCTGCTCCCCCAGCAGCAGCGCCGGCGGCGATGCGCCCTCACGCCCGGCGCCGTAGGGCCGGTAACGCCCCGCCGCCAGCCGATAACCGCCCGCCCGGCCCGCCGGGTCGCCGGCGTCGGGGGTGACCGTAAAGCGTTGCCGCCGCCCGTCGGTTTCGGTCAGCGTGACCTCGGCCTCCACCCCGGCCGCCACCGGGCCCAGCTCGCTCAGCGAAAACGGCCCGGCCGGCAGCAAGGTGCGGTACATCACCTGCCCGCGCTGTTTGACCTCCAGCGTCGCCGGGCTCGCCACGCTGCCCTGCAGCGGCACCGTCAGCGCCGCATCAGGCGCGCCGGCCTCAAGGGAGAGCAACTGCCCACCGCTGAGCGGCACGTTGCCGCTCAGCGCGCCGCCGGCGCTGAACTCGCCGAGCTGAACCACCGCACCCCAGCCGGGAAAGTCTTTGCTCGCCGAGGTCTCGTACACCTCGAGCCGACCGCCGCTCTCGTCGTTGCTGTAGCTTGAGCGATTGCGCAGCACCCAGTTACGCAGGTTGACGCCCGGCTCCAGCATCGCCTGCAGCGTCTGCTGATGGCCGTAGCGCCCCTGACGCCGGTTGGCGTACAGGTCGTAGTTCAGCAGCACCGCATGGCCGCCCGACTGCTCGCTGCGCAGTTTGTCCGCATCGAACGCCGCCTCCGGCAGGGTGATTTCCACCCGAAAGGCGCCGGGAAACACCTGCACCACCGCCTGCGGCCAGTGCGAAGCGAAACGTTCGCAGGCCCCCGGCGGCGGCGTGACCCGCAGACGCAGCGTCTGCGCCAGCCGTTCATCCAGACACAGCGCCCCCTGCGAATCGAAACGCACCTCTTCCTGGTAACGCTGCGCCGCATTGACCTCCAGCGTCACCCGGTGCACGCCCGGCAAGAACCGGGCGGTATTGAAAAATTCGGCAATATCCGCGTTGTACCCCAGCTGCGCCAGGGTTTTAACATCAAATCCGGCAGCGGCGGTTTTCGTCATCGGCCAGACCAACAAAAACAGCAACGCCGATGCCCTTTGCCTGATAGACACGTCATCTTCTCTGGGTTAATGCCGGGAGCGACTGATTCAGAAAAAGGGGGAGAACCCTCCCCCTTGCGTTATCCATCAGACATTACAGTCCGAACGCGAAATCCAGCGTGGTGGAGCCGTCCAGCTGGGTATCTTCGCCGATACCGCCATGCATATCGCCGCTTTTGGCCAGATAGGCTTCAACATTAAGATATGCAGTGAAGGTCTTGCCGATGGCCAGCGTATCGTCATTTGAAACCCAACCTACGCGCTTGCCGTGTTCGAGTTGTACTCTACCCGTTGGGGAGGTGATAGTACCGTCCTGGGTCACGAACAGCCGACCGAGTTTGCCATCAACCTGTGGGTGATAGACCGCTATCGCATAGAACCCCAGCTTGCCGGTAGTATTGACGCTACCGAGACCAAAGGTTTTTCCCGCCTCGCTGGCGGTGCCCAGGCGGTTGTCGATAACGTTGAAGGTCATCGGCGTTTCGGCATCGCATTTTACCTCCATGATGCCATTACCATTTACCCCCAGGCTGACCGCTTTGTCCCTGCTGATTTTCGTATGGCTGATGCTGCCGTAATCAAAAACCCCGTCGTTAGGGAGTGACACCTCACAGACCGGCGCCACCAGCTCTCCCACCACTTTGATTTCCGCAGTCGGGCCGGCGGCCAGACTGCCCCCGGCGACCAGCAGCGTGGAAGCCACCAACATGCGCAACGCAATTTTATTCATCAGTCGATATCCTTATATCGCTACAATCCAAATAACTTTTCAGGCACTCAGATGCCGTACGCAAAACTCAGGGTGGAAGATCCATCCAGCTTTACGTTGTCGGTAATTGGGCCATTCATGTCTTTGGAAGAGGCCAGATAAGGTTCGACCTCCAGCATGGCGGTAAACAGCTTGCCGCTGTTTTGTACGTTGCCCGACTTTGCCCAGCCGGTGACGTTGTTTTTATCGATATAGGCCGAACTGACGGTGGTGAACGCCGTGGTGCCTTTCTTCACGCTGAACAACGCCGAAACCGAAGCATTAACCGCGGGGTTGAGTACGTTGACCTTATAATAACCGAGCTTGCCGGCACCATTGACGCTGCCCAGGCCAAAGTTGGCGCCGCCGGTGGCGCTGGCGGTCCCCTCACGATTATCGACCACGGTGAAGTTCAGGAAGGTTTCGGCTTCGCAGTTAACGACCAGCTGTTTTTGCGATTTGGCCAACGCCGTGGCCGCCGTGGAGCTAATCATCTTATTCGACAGCTTGCCCAGATCGAACACGCCATCGTTGGTGATGGACACCTCACAGGATGGCACCGCCATCTGCCCTTTTACTTTCAGTTCCGGCGACATGGAGGCCGCAGAGACCTGATTCGCCATCATCATGACAGCGACGATGCTTGCAGAGATTACTGTTTTTTTCATCATGAATATCCATACTCATAGTTAATATTATCCCGTTCAAAACAGATGACGGGATGTTAAGCGGGGATAAATCCCCATTGTGCCCACTCAAATTCGTTGTCGTTACCCATGCTGGCGTAAAAACAATGCATGAATGGACGCTGCGCACTTGTTGCTTGTTATTCAGAGCCCGAAAACGAAATTCAACGTGACAGAGCCGTCCAGCTCCACTTTATCGGCGGCGGGGATATTGGCGGTCAGAATCGGCGTCACTGAAATATCCATGGTGTAGGTCTGGCCGGCGGCGCGCGTCGCATCCGCCAGCAACCAATCGGTACGCTCACCGGAAATCAGCGCGGCTTCAGTGTTCGGCGGCACTGACGCATTGCGTGAACGCAACGTAGCCAGCGTGCCATTCACGGCAGAGTGGGACAGCCCCAGCAGAAAATAGCCAACGGGTTGCCCATCCGGCGCATTGCCCAGCCCGAAACGGCGCAGATCCGGCTCGTTGCGGCTGGCCGCTCGGTTATCCGTCGGAATGATGGCCAGATAGGCATCGCCTTCGCAGCGTACCTGCCAGGTTTGTTTCAAGGTCGGTAATCTCTGCGCCTCACCCGGAGTACCTCCCCGCACGGCGCCATAATCATAAACGCCGTCATTACCGGCGATAACGGTGCATCCTGAATGTTTTATTTTTCCTGATACTTTCAACTCAGCCGAAGGCGCAGCGATAAGTTGACCGGAAAAAAGAACCCATAAAGCGATCAGGCTTGTTTGCAACAGTCTCTTTTTCATCCCAGCGTGGTTTCCATTCCCATTAATCCGCACGCTTGCAATTACGCAAGCCATCGACGAGATAAATAGTTCCCGCCTCTCCTGATACAGAGGCGATAAACGTTTTCTCATTAGATAACCATCAGTTTTTATTTCTTGGCACGGTTTTACCCGCATCGTTGTCGTCGCTGACACGGGAGATGCTAATCTAACGCCCTACGAAGCCAATTGAAATATAAAGCCAAATATGAAGGAAAATTCAGAATATATAGGAAGATAAATAACAAAAACGCAGAGAACAACAACATAAAAACAGCGGCAATGCGCCACCCCACAGATAAACACCCATGATAATTATATTTAATTAATGATTAACCAACACCAGCCACCATTAATAACCATATATATACAACATCAAACCCGAAAAACCGCATAAATAATAAACCAGATGAATCATTTAATTTAAATTAAAAAAATGAATGATAATATACGACCAACCAAAACCGCCCCGACTCAGACGCACCGGAAACACCGAGCGTAGCAGACAGAGCAAAACTGAAGTCACCAGCGTAACCCATCCCCCGGATAGCGGCCGGGCCAGCCTGGCAAATGGCAGGCGGCTCACAGCACCCGCGAATAGACCCGCGAGGCCTCGCCCCAGGGGTGATAGCCGAGCCCGTTATAAACGAAGCCATTACGCTCGTAGTACCCTTCCAGATCGGTGCAAAGGTGCAGTTGCGGGAAGCCCAGCCGGCGGGTTTCCGCCGCTACATGCTCAATCAGTTTGGCGCCGTATCCCCTGCCGCGCTGCGTCTCTTCTACGTAGAGCGCGCACAGCCAGGGATACAACTCCCCACGGCTGATAAAGTCGTTGGTGATGAGCCCCGCGCAGCCGAGGATCTGGTCATTTTCCATCAGCAGGTACCACTGCGGCAGCGGGTTGGCAGCGCCGAGGCTGCGGTTGATGGCGTCTTCATACATCATCAGCGTTTCTGCCGTGGCCCAGTGCCGCTGAAAATACGCAATGGCGCGCGGCGCCAGCTCGGGCGCTTGCCGCACCGAAATCATGTCCATCGTCATTCCTGTTATCGATATTGTCAGCGTAGAATTATGCAGCAATATGCAGAGTATGGCAGCGGCATTCCGCCGCCATCGTTCATTCCAAGGAGTCATCATGACGCAAAACATCTATGACAATCAGGCCTTTTTCGACGGCTACGCGCAGCTCAGCCGTTCGCAGCATGGCCTGGACGGCGCGCCGGAATGGCCCGCCATCCGCCGCATCCTGCCGGATTTACAGGGCAAAAGCGTGGTCGATCTCGGCTGCGGCTACGGCTGGTTCTGCCGCAGCGCGCGCGAACAGGGCGCCGCCAACGTACTGGGGCTGGACGTCTCGGAAAAGATGCTGGCCAGGGCGCGGGAGATGACTGCCGACGCGGACATCGAGTATCGTCGGCAAGATTTGGCGCAGCTGCAGCTGCCACCGGAAAGTTACGATCTGGTCTACAGCTCGCTGACGCTGCACTACCTGGAAGATCTGGCCGCGCTGTTCGCCACGGTTTACGCCGCGCTGAAACCCGGCGGGCAGTTTATCTTCACCGCCGAGCACCCGATCTACACCGCCCCGGCGCAGCAGGGCTGGCTGACCGACGGCAACGGGCAGAAATCCTGGCCGGTCAACGGCTACCAACGGGAAGGCCAGCGCGTCTCCAACTGGCTGGCGGAAGGCGTCATCAAGCAGCACCGCACGCTCGGCAGCTATATCAATCCGCTGGCGCAGCAAGGGTTTATCATTGCGTATTTGAACGAATGGGGCCCCAGCGCGCAGCAAATCGCCGCTAATCCGGCGCTGGACGAAGAGCAGGAACGCCCGATGATCTTCATTCTCGCCGCCCGCAAACCCGCCTGATGCTTGCCTGATTTACCCGCAGTACACCATTAACACCGCCAAATTTGGGGAGGCCGCCTCCCCCCAACGGCTATTGCGCCGGCAGCGCCGCCCCGTGCGCCGCGAAGTGCGTCAGCGCCTCGCCCTCCATGCGATAGCGCACCCACTCGCCCTGCGGCTGAGCGCCGATGCTGAGGTAGAAATCGATGGCCGGTTGATTCCAGTCCAGCACGCTCCACTCCAGGCGGCCGCACTGCCGCTCGCACGCCAGCCGGGCGATGTGCCGCAGCAGGGTTTTACCGGCGCCCGCGCCGCGATGCTTCGGCGCCACGTACAGATCTTCCAGATAGATGCCGTTTTTACCCAGCCAGGTGGAGTAACTCATAAAGAACACCGCATAGCCCGCCGGCTCGCCGTTCACCGTACAAATCAGTGCTTCGGAACAGGCGCCCGGTCCAAACAGGCTGCGTTCGATATCTTCCACGCTGGCCAGCACCTGCTCCCGCGCCTTTTCGTACACCGCCAGCTCGATAATCATATCCAGAATCAGTTTGGCATCGCTTTTTTGCGCCGGGTAAATCTCAATGGTCATGGTGAATCCTGAGTGTATTGATGACTGTGCTTGCCAGCATATAGCGCCTCCAATACTGTATGAACTGCATTTTCATCAACAGGTAATGAATATCATGCATCTGGATTTGAAACGTCTCGATCTCAACCTGCTGCTGGTGTTCGAAGCGGTGTATCGGCTGCGGTCGGTGACGCGCGCCGCCGCAGAGTTGGCCCTCAGCGCATCGGCGCTGAGCCACGCGCTGATCCGGCTGCGCAAGGCGCTGGCGGACGAGTTGTTCTACCGGGTCGGCAACGACATGCACCCGACGGTGTATGCCGACAGCCTGGCTCCTACCGTCAGCGAAAGCCTGGCGCTGCTGTCTAAAGGGCTGCATCCGCGCCCGCGCTTCGTCCCTGCCGAAAGCCGGGAAAGCTTCACTTTCGCCATTACCGATTACACCGCCTTCGCGGTGTTTCCGGCGCTGATGGCGCAAATGCAGCGTCTGGCGCCTGGGCTGTCATTTCAGCTGCGCTATTCCGAGCGCAAAGTGGCGCTGAACGATCTGCTGGCGGGGCGCATCGATTTCGCACTGGGCTTTACCGAAACTGACGGCGAAAGCTACCCGGAGATCGACGAGGTGAGCTGGCTGGAGGATGAGTATGTGGCGATCTGTTCGCCCGCGTTCAGCGCAAGATACGGCGAACTGACGTTGGAAAATTACCTGCGGGCGCGCCATCTGGTGGTGACGCCGTGGAACGAGCAGCGCGGCGTCATTGACTATCAGCTCGACAAACTGGGGCTGCAACGCGATATCGCCATTCGCACGCCTTCATTGCTGGGCGCACCGTTCATCGTCGCCGACAGCGAACTGGTGATGAGCATGCCGCGCTACGCCGCGCAAAAATTACGCCAGGCGGCGGTACTGGATGTCCACCCCCTGCCGTTTCCGGTGCCGTCGTATCAGAT
Organism: Serratia sp. YC16; assembly: GCF_009707615.1. NCBI lineage: Bacteria > Pseudomonadati > Pseudomonadota > Gammaproteobacteria > Enterobacterales > Yersiniaceae > Serratia > Serratia sp. YC16. Next base: position 43,206 of record NZ_WLYN01000011.1, read on the forward strand.
CAAAATCTACCTGCACCGTAAGAACGGCAGACCGGAGGCCTGCCGCTGGTTACGGCAACAGCTGCAGGCGCTGGCGGCGTTATAACGCCGGTTCGCCGATCGGCAGATACCCCTGCCACAGCGGCCGGGCCGGTTTGCCATGCGGGTTGGCCCGCAGATGAACGTGGTAGCCCTGCAGCGCCTGCAGCAGCAGGCAGTCGTCCACTTCGGCCAGATCATCCTTGTGCTGTTGCGCGCTGTCCCTCAGCAACACCCGCTTGGCTTTGTCTTTGGCCTCATCGGCGGAACGCGCCACGAACAGGCCGAACTGGTGCAGTTCCGCCAGCTCATCGCTGCGGTAACCGCCCACATTGACGAAAAACAGCTTCTCTTCACCGGCGAACGGCGCAGGTTCCAGGCTTACGTCGTAACCGTCCGCCCAGTCGATGCGCGCATAGCCGTCGACATGCACCTTGCGCTTGTCGCCAAACCACTTTTCACGCAGCAGCGGGTAAGCCTCTTCCGGCCGATCCGCCGCCGCAAACTGCACGTCGTGCAACTCAATATTGGCGCCCGGCGCCGTACCGCCCACATAAAACATCAATAATCCCGGCATGTTATTCTGCTCTCCTTGTTGATAATCGCTGTATAAATTAATACATAACGAAACATCTGCCAACGGCAGCGCCATTCTGTGTTATCAATAGATGAGGTTTAATCTGTTGTGGAGGAACGCATGGCATTCAATATCGGTGATTTTGTGCAACGCACCACCGGCGGCCCAAAGATGACCGTGGTGGCGATCGACGGCGAAACCCTGGTTTGCAGCTGGAATGAACTGGGTCAAGAGCTGCGCACGGAGGTGCAGGCCAGCGACGTGGCGCTGTACCACGAAGACGGCGATTTCGGCGTCTGCTGAATGACCGGGGCGCGCCGCGCCCCGTTATCGCCTCAGGCGCGAATGTCCTGATAGGCCGGTGTGGTATCGAACTCATGCTTGGCGAACGGGCACAGCGGAATGATTTTGCGCTGTTCCGCGCGCATTTTCTCCACCACCAGCGCCACCAGCTTTTTGCCGACGCCCTGTCCCTTCAATGACTCATCTACCCAAGTGTGATCGATAATAGTCAGCTTGTCGCCGCTCGGCACGAAAGAGATCTCGGCGATCGTCTTGCCCTGCTCGTCATTGATATAAAAACGCTTCTCGTCTGCCAGTATTTTAAGATCCATATTATTTCTCCCTATATTTCAGTGCGCCGCTGGGGCAAGTGTCGATAACGCGTTTCACCTCCGCCGCGTCGGCATTGTCCGGCATAATCCACGGGCGGCGGCTCAGGGTAAAAATAGCCGCGTTGCCGCGCACGCAGTTGGCGGAATGGCGGCATATCGCGCTGTTAAAATAAACGTCAATCTTATCGCCGGAATAACGGCGGTAACCGGTTGCGGTCAATTCCTCGTCCATCATGGCCTCACATTGCCTGTTTTATTGTTTTTGCTCCAGGCTCAAGTATAGGCAATGTCGCCGGCTTCACCACGCGTCTCGCTCACCGAAAAAAGAGGCGCAACCGCCCGCCGCCGCTAGAAAAAAACGTAAATTGATCTAATCTTTAATCAGCAAGACAACATAATTCCGACAGTGGCTAAGGAGTTCGAAATGGGTGATAGCTCAAAAGACGGCGTAATTCTGCTGTCCCGCATTCTACTGATGGTTCTGTTTATCATTTTCGGCTGGATGAAACTGGTCAACTTCGGTGCGACCGTCACGGCGATGGAAGGTTATGGCACGCCGATGCCTTATTTGGCGGCGATTATCGCCGTGGTGGTGGAGTTTATTTTCGGCATCGCGCTTATTCTCGGCCTGTTTACTCGCCCTATCGCGGTCATTTTCGCCCTGTATGTTCTGGGCACCGCGTTTATCGGCCATCCGTTCTGGAAGATGACCGGCATGGAAATGATGGGTAACGAAATCAACTTCTTTAAAAACATCAGCATCATTGGCGGTTTGCTGTTGCTGGCGGTGACCGGCGCCGGCCGTTATTCGCTGGACTATAAAATATTTAATAAATAATTCATCGATACGTCAATGGCAGCTCCTGCTGCCATTGACGTTCCTCCCTTTTCCGCTGCCTATCAGACGTTGTCTCGCTTACACCTCTGCCGCTATGGGGAATTCGGGCATTTGTACGCGCAGATCGATATGACGTCCCTCAGGAATGTCGATAGGCTGACCATCCACATACCCTTCTTTAATATTCCGCGCGAAAACAGGAACACCGTCGTGGGTACGGTGATAACTGCGAATAATGATATCGCCATTGGTTTCAACCTGATAATCAACCCAAATCAATGCTTGCTTGTTACTGTCTAATGGGATTTCAATCCCACCGTTTATCCCCCCCCAAATTGGGTCGGCATTGAATCCGAGCGTCCCTGCCATGCGGTAAACCCCTTCGCTGAGCCTCTCCGTTTTTACCCCCAGAACGTCTTCATTGAATACGCTGCGGCCATCACCAAAGAGCTTGACTACCGGGGAGGCGGGTTTGAGATACCCATTGGTGTCCGTGATCGTGGAGGCCTCTGTCCAAACCTTGAACCACTTGCTCCACTCGGTGCCATTCCAGGTACGCAAAAACATCTTCCCACTCTGGTTTCCCGACACCCCATAACCGTAACAAGTTTGCGCCGCGCGATAATTTTCTTTGGTGTCTTCTTGACCGACTTTCCAGCCATACACATCCAGAAAATACGTCCCGACATCTTTGAACGGATTCCCCAAAGGATCCGTTCCTACCATCCCTCTGCGCGAGAAGTATCGATCATTAAAATCCAGTTTTCTCGCTGCCGTTACACCATAGGTCAATCCCCAATCTTTCAGGTTGGAAATATCCGATACCGTAGGCAAACAGGTATCACCGAAGGTTCGCCCCCAGCTGATTTTCCCCGCCGATACCGAGTTGGATACACCGGTAAAGAGTGCTCCCGATGAGCCCACAGCCATATACCCTGTTGTTGGGCCACCATCGATCGGCAGTGAGACACAGCCAAAAATGTTGTTGGGAAGTGGAGCATTGTCAGAGGCCGGCGTCACTCGATACATGTTGTAAATTCGTTGAAAAGCATCATCTTTATGCTGGGCACCTGCTCCCAGACCAAACTCCCCTTTTGAAATCAACCGGCTGTCGAGATAATCACGATCGACGACAGTTGCATCGGTCAAGTTCGCAATCACTTTTTTACCCAGAGGGCTCTCAGGTATAACGCTATCTTTGGTGGCGACATGATTCCAGTTATCGACCATAGCCATATCTACGCTAGAAATCTCATAGAAACACTGATTGATAAAGCTACCAAGATTGACATGTACCTCATACATATTCGCCGTTCGCTCAATCAAACAAACGTCAATGACCGCCGCACGCTCTTGCAGTGCGTTCCAACATGTCACCCCCGCTCGTCCAGCTGCGTTGACAGTCGAAACTTGCCCATCACCGGTACGTATAACAATACTCGCCATCGCATTATGGATCCAAGCTCCGTTATAACCTGGTCCGCCGGTAACATCGATCTTTAGCGTACTTCCACCTTGCGTAAATTTGCTGATTTCACCAAGCAAATACCATCCTGGGTTCTTTGCCGTACCAGGCATCTTCCAACGAGTGTTATTAATGACTTTTTTAACCGTGACATCCATGCTATCGAGCACTTTCCTATATCCCGGCAAGATAATGCGTTGCCCATCGTCTTTTTCTATGGTGACATCACCTGATGAAGTCAATAAATTCATCAAATCATTGCGGCTTCCTTGAAAGTAAGTTAGCAAAGCTGACAATCTTGCGGAAAACTGGCTGATATCACCTTCATAAGTAGTGATAATCGCGTAATCTTGCCCAGTGGCCGTCGAACCTGCATAAGGCGAACTTAATACAAAGAGATTGTTGTTACTTACAGATTTAATCTCATAAAGTTGATTGTCTGGAGCCAGCAAAATCGTCCCAGGCATCACGCCATTTTTTGCGTCAGCCCATTGCGTCCCCACCCCTGCGACGGATGTCCCATTGCTGACAACATTAATTTTTCCCGTTCTGTACCACATGCTTAAATTCCTTGATATGCAATTGCATCATGATTAAAAGGCAGGCGCGCCAATGCCTGCCGTTAATGACATATTTATAATTAGCAACTCACGAAAGAGAGAAATAAATAGTCGATTCTAATTACTGCAAAGGTCCAACGTTGGCATCATCTGCATCGGCAAGATCAATATCGCGAAAATCTGCCGCATGTTTTTCCTTCTCATCAACTTCCTGATTCTGAAGGACATCCAGTCGTAGATCGATCCAGCGCCCCGCCGGAATATCCATAGGCTCACCGGCAATAACCATCGCCGTATCTGCATCGAATCGCCGTTTACTGACTCTGACCGTGACGACGCCATCGTCGTCAGTCTCCGTCTCTACGAAGCACAAACGGTTGCCGTTGCCATCTTGAGGTATTTCAAACGTCCACCCCTCCTTTGCGAAGCCACGAGCACCAGTGAGGCGATAAACGCCAGTCGTGAGCTTTTCTGCAGTGACTCCCGCCGCCTCGGGATTGATCGCCGCTACGCCGGCAAGCATAAAGCCGGCTAAAAAATCACTGTTCATGCGCTGCGGATCGCTGGACAAGCGAGCAATCGGCGAAGCTTTCTTGATAAAGCCGTTGCCATCTACCGTCGTCGTCGCTTCTGTCCAGTCCTTAATCCATCCAGTCCATTTCGTACCGTTCCACACCCGGGTAAAAACCTTGCCGCTTTCAGAACCAAGGCTGCCATAACCGGAAACCACCTGCCGCGTGCGAAGCGAACCGGGCTCCGCTCCGCCATCCACTTTCCAGCTTTCAACTTTAATAAACGCGGCGCCCACCCCCAATTCCGCCGGTCGATTAATAGCGTCATTAATCACCATCAACGGACTGGACTGGTATAGCGAATCTAAATTAAGCCGAGCTGCAGCGGTGACTGCCCCCGTCAATCCGTAATCTTTGCCATTTCTCAACTCCGAAACGGCAGGAGCATAGAGATCGGTAAACACGCGCTGCCAGAATATTTTTCCTTTATTTTCCCCATAGTTGCTTCCTTGCCCTACCCAGGCATGCCGCTGCCCGCTCACCGCCAAATAAGCCGCCGATGGGCTGCCATCCAGCGGCAGGGAAACCACCGCTACGTTACCCGCACCACCTGGATAGTTAGCCGAGTCTTGATTTATCCGATAAAAACGGTTGAGCATTTCAAACGCATCATCTTTGTGCACAGAAGTGCCGCCAATCCCGGTACCATCGCCAGCCCAAATGCACTTCTGCAGATCTATTTTTTTGTTTGCCAAACTCTCGACATACTGCGCATAGATTCCCACGTTCATATTGCTGGCAGGAAGGTCGCCCTCGAAACGAGTCCCTTTGTTGACCCAACGGCTCAGCATGGTCGAAAGTGACCCTCCTTGCACCGTATAGTAGTTGGAGGCCATGAAACTGCCCAGAGTCACATAAACATCGTAATTATTTGCCGATGTTTCTACTAAAGAAAGAGCTTTAATAATAACTTCATTACCTGAGTGAACCACTCTAGCTGAAATGCGCCCACGTGAATTAACAACGTTATTCTGCGTCCCCGTTCTGATAATAACCTGTGCTCCAGTGTTATTGTAAACCTGGCCATTAAATCCCGCCCCGCCAACGATATCTATACTCACCGTTGCGCCATTTTGCGGGAAGTTCACCAGCGTCCCCCACAAATAAGTGACATCTGCCGTTGTTGTCACCGGCATCGCAAAGCGTAAACGATCGATGGAAACAAGCGCCTTGTCTTGCATATCCGCCATCAATTTGCTGTACGAAGGTACAGTGATCAACGAACCATCTTCTTTGGTTAATTTAACGTCGCCGGTACCAGTCAAGACATCGATCAACTCACTACGACTTCCCTGAAAATAGGTTAGCAAGGCGCTGAATCGAGCAGAGAACTGACTGATATCTCCTTCGTAAGTCGTAATGATGGCATAGGGTTGCCCATTGGCCGTCTCACCCGAATAACTACTGTTCAAGGTCAATGAAGCATTGCTGTTAACGCTCTTGATTTCATAGAGCTTATTATCTGGTGCCAGCAACATCATCCCCGGCATCACGCCGTACTTTGCATCTCCCCATTGTGTGCCGGTCGCAGAAACAGAGGCGCTATTAGCGACAACATTAATTTTACCCGCTTTATACCACATACTTATTTCTCCATGTTTCTAAAAATTAAATTAAGGTAATTAAACGCCAAAGAACATTCATCCTCTCCAGGACCAGAACCTATTATTCTTAAGAGGGAAAACCATCATGACAAAAGAGGAAACTATTGTGCTATCTCGATCATCCATAGCGTCAGTCTCAATTCTAATTTGCTGCTCGCCGGCATACGCTGGAATATCGATTGAAATAGCATCTTCATAAACATCCCCTCCGCTCACTCTACTGAATCGATGTTGACGAAGGATATTCCCATTCAGTTTGATTCGCATATTGCATACCGAACCTCGCGGGCTGCTGTAATACACGACCTTGATATTGGGAATGACGAGTCTCACGGCATAGTTCATTCCACCCGCATAGACGTAGGTATATACGCCATCATGCTTGCGTAGCGTCTGGGCACTGAATGCCTGCATGCTGGCAATATCACCATCTATCCTATTCGCATAAACCTTGCCTCTGACATCGCAGTTCTCATTGATGGTCACGTTGTTGAATACGCCTGAAGTGGCGAAAATACGTCCGCGCACATCCATATTACTGAACGTGGCATAACCATTCTTATTGATCGCCCATCCCTGCCGATAAGCGGGGTCGTCATGCCAAACGTAGTTTGACGACGTGATTTCCTGTGCTATTTTTGCACTGTCTATCGAAGCATTGGCGATAAACGCGGCGTTAATAAACGTCTGGCCATTTTGCACGGCAAACGGGGAGGAGACACTTCCGTTTGGATTATTCAGCAACGCAAAACGATCCGCCTGGACCAAGAACTGACTGTTGCCCGCGCCATCTACGCCCAACGCCATCCCTGCAACAAACTGCCGCCCTGCGTTGTCAACCTGTACCTTCAAACTCCATGATGCCGATATCTTTCCGTTCAATGAAGCCTGTGCCTGTTTGACCTCCTGTACCGCCGCAGTGTTATTACCGGCGGTCGCCGTCACGTGATCAATACGTTGTCCTAATGCACTATCGGCGCTTGAACGTACGCTGCTTTCATTCAGCAGATTGGTTTTGACCTTACCCACTTCAGTATTAAGTTGAACAATCTGTTGTGAAGAGGCCGATTGGTTATCGGTAACTGTTTTCGCCAGTTGGGTCAGTGCAGCGCGGTTTCCCTCTGTTTTACTGGATATATCGGTAAGCTGTTTTGCCTGAGCGCTACCCGTATCCACCAAAACCTGCAGCTGTTGTTCAACGTTCGCTTGATTCTCATCAACCGTGCCGCTTAACGTCGTCAACTGTTGTGCCAAAGCGCTATCGGCCTGCGCCCTTACCGTCAACTCTGTGGCCAATTTAGCCGCAACGCTACCAAAATTGGCCTGCAAGCCAATCAACTGCCTAGCCTGCGCTTGTTGCTTATCGGCCAAAACCGTCTGTTGAGTCTGGAGCCCCGCAGTAATGGTGTTTTGTTGCTGAACATCCCCACTTTGCTTCAATGCCAGCTCAATATTGGCTTTCGCCGTCGCTGCCAACGATTGTGACAGACTGGCATTGGCGCTATCGGCATCAGATTGCGTTTGCTGCAGCTGCGTAATTGCAGCCTGGCTCTCCCCTACCTGGCTATTAAGTGAATCCAGCCGTTGTGATAATGCGCTGTCCTCGGTCGCGCGTACGGTGAGCTCCTGCCGCAGCCCGGCAGAAACATCGCCAAAGTTAGCCTGCAGCATAAGCAACTGCCGTGCCTGCGACTCCAGCTTGTCGGCATGAACCTCCTGTTTCGAAATAAGCCCGGCGTTTACCCCAACCTGTTCTTTCTTGCTGTTATCAAGGTTTAGCGCATTCTCAATATCCGCTTTGCTCAAGGCTTCCAGCGACTGCGTCATTCCCGCCCGTGCGCTTTCGGCATCGCTGACAACCTGCTGCAGTTGGGCCAAGGTTGCACGACTATCGCCCACTTGACTATTGAGCGAGTCCAAACGTCGTGACAGCGCGCCGTCTTCCGTTGCACGCACGGTTAACTCTTGCTGGAGTTCTGCAGAAACATCACCAAAGTTGGCCTGCAAACGTGCCAACTGCCGTGCCTGAGACGCCAACTGATCGGCCTGAACTTGCTGTTGGACGGTAATCGTGGCGTTAACTTCGTGCTGATCTTTTTTGCTGTTATCAAGATTTAATGCGTTCTCGATATCCGCTTTGCTGAGTGCTTCCAGCGATTGCGTAATGCCCGCCATTGAACTCTCGGCATTGCTGGCTGCCTGCTGAAGTACATTGATGGCCGAAGCCTGGCCATCAACGGCCGTTCCCAACGTGTTAAGCGCTTTCGCCTGAGCGCTGTCAGCTTCTGCGCGAGTCTGCGATTCCGCTGCTATCGCTGCCGTATTGGAGCCCGCTTGTGATTCCAGGGCACTGAGTTGCCGTGCCAGAGCCGACTCGCTATCCGTCAAAGTCTTCAGTTGCTGCGTAACCTGGGCCTGATTATCGCTAAACTCGGCGCCCAATCCGCCCAACTGCTCACCCATTGCCTGCTGCTGGTTAGCCAATGCTTCCGTTTTTGCCGTAACGGCCGCATTAACCCGACCTTGTTCCGCATGATGGTCATCGACAATTTGGGCACTGGCGGCCACATCCGATTCCACTTTGGCCAACGCCGCTTGAGCATCTGCCTGCGTTTGTTCCAATTGGGCGATCGTTCCCTGCTGCTTATCGGAAACGGCTTTTACCGAATTGATAACTTGGGACATTGCCTCATCGGCATCACTCCTTGCCTGCTTTTCTTGAGCAATTTGCGCCGCATTGCCCGCTGATTTGGCCACGACGGCAGCCAATTGCTCTGCCAGCGCTTGGTCCTGTTCCCGCAAGACGCTAACCTGAGAAATCACCTCTGCAATGCTGGTGCCGTCACCGCCGGTCAATGCGTCTACTTTAGCCTGTAGCTCGGTATCGGCCCGCTGCAGAGCCGCTCGCGTCCCGCTAAGCTCATGCCGGGCATCTTGAATATCTCCGGCCAACGTTTGCTTCGCCATCGTCAAATCAGTGCGTGCCAAATCGAGTGTCAGGCTATTCTCAATCGCCGCCTTGCTGATTTGCTCCAGGTTGCGCTGCAAACCTTCTACGGTCATGTTCAGATCGGTATTGGTGCCGGCAACTTGTTCTTTAACACTCTCGAGAGCCTGCTCCAACGCACCGACATCGCCGGCCAGTGCCTCCTTGTTTTGCTCAATGTCACGCTGCGCCTTAGCGATCTTATTCGCCAGATCCTGAACGTTTTGATCGGACGGCAGACTGGAGATTTTATCCAACAGTTCTTTACCTAACTCCGTCTCGGTAATGCTGTTGGCAATCTGTTCCAAAACGATATCCGCTTTATCGGAGGAAATGCCGCGTACAAACTCCGTCCATTCAGACTGTAAGCCGTTTTTATCCGTAAACGCCGCGCGAAAATACAGCGTTTGCCCCGCCCTGAGTCCTTGCATGTCATAGTTATTTTGCGGATAAGGCACGTCTGCCAACAGTTTCTCATCAGAGAAATCCGCTCGTGCAGCAACGGCTAGCGTTGTTTTCAGACCATCCTCAGCCCCTGTACCAAACATCCAGGAAAGTTGGATACCAAATACCCGATCGATAGAAGCGCGCAGCCCAACGATTCGCGGCGGTGCCCCTTCTTTACCGGCCAAATAGGTGGTTTCTGAGCGGCCCCAAGGTGAGGAGACGTCGACTGCATTAACCGCACGCACCCGAACATCATAATTGCCTGCGAAAATACCGTTGACTTCAAACCCCAGCGAAGAGGTCGCACCGATATTCACCCAGTTGCCGCTGTCTTTGCGCCATTGCGCTTCATACTTCAGCGCACCGGTCACCCTCGCCCATTGCACGCGCAGAGTGGCGATATTGATCCCTTGGCTGACATAGTCATACCGGGAAAGAGTGATATTGGCGGGTGCGGCTATCGTGCCAGGGGGGGTGACAGTAAGCGGCGGAGAATCCAACCGAACACCGTTATCGATAAACGCGTATTTATTTGGATCGTGCTCTACCGCACTGATGGTGAAAGTGCCATCATCGTTGGATTGCACTGAAATCACGCGGAACTGTTGAACGGCCAGGTCGTCAGAATCGATGCTCCAGACCGCTTCCGTTTCCGGTTGCTGACGAAAAGCCGCAGTGAGCGTTACGGTTTTCTTGTCAGCGGCAATGCTGGCAATGGTGCGGCGTTGGGCCGTGCCATCCGGCAGATTGACGCACAAACGATCGCCCGCGGTAAACTCGACCTCACGATCCAAAACGACTGTTCGTTCCTGTGCAGTTCGGATCCTGCCGCCATTGGCCTTACCGGCCAACATCGCGTCCGCGACGCCGATAATACGCGCAGGCAGAGGAATATTGCCGTCCAGTCCAACGTTAAAACTGACGGTACGATCTTTGGCATTGCTTAAAATAGCCCAGCGACCGCGGCGATGAGCTTCGGTCCGGCGTGTGCAGCCAATAGCCGTTATTTCGGTCTGGTTCACCCCATACCGTTTAACCAAATCGTTATCGTAGGCCGCCTCAACGGCCTCGGCATAATGATTGGATGGATCTCCCCATTTGACCAACGCCGAGGTATAGCGATTCTTGTAAGAACCTGAGGCATAGGTAAACTCACCGTTAATCACGTTGGCTCGCGAATAGACAAAATCCATATCGCGCGGCATATCCGCATAGGCAAATAGCTGATCGTTACCCCAGTAGGTAATACCGCGGAAAATAGCCGAAATATCGCGTAAGACGGTGTAAGCATCTTGCTGAGATTGAATATACACATCGCACAAAAAGCGTGGTTCCTTACCCTCACCACCCAGTCCGTCACTGACGAGCTCATCACAATACTGGGCGATTCGATAGAGTCCCCATTTGTCCATTTCCAATGCGGAAACCCGGTTCCCCAACCCATAGTTCTTATCAAGCGCAATATCGTAGAACACCCAGGCAGGGTTGTTGCTCCAAGCCCATTTGAAACTGCCATCCCAAGCGCCGGAGTAACTGCGAGCCAACGGATCGTAGTTGGCGGGAATGCGTATAATCTTGCCTTTTGGCCTGACGGTAATTTTAGGGACCGCGTTGAATTGAGCTGCGTCGAACTCAATGAACAGCAGTGCCGTATTGGGATAACGAAACTTCGCGTCAACGATCTCGGTATAAGTCTGAACCTGGGTATTATTTACCAGTTTGCTGCTGGTGGAGTCCGGCGTCAGACGACTTACACGCAACGTCCAGCCGTTTGTTGCCTTGGGCAAGTTAACCCGATGGTCACGCTCATACAAACTGGTGGTTTTGCCCTCTACTTTTCCGGCAACGACCGTTTGATAAGCAGCGCCGTCGGTAGAGAGTTCAATTTTGTATTCCACAACCGCGCCATGCATATCACCGTTATTTTCATAACGAAACAGCGATGGAAATCCCATCCGAATGCGCAATGCATCAATGTCGGTATTAGTGAAAGTACGTGTCCAGGCATTGGTCGTCGTCAGTTTTACGTTGACGGAGGTTTCCGACTCAACGTCCGGCATCCCCTGAATGTAATCCTGCATTTGCGTACCATTGCGCACCTCCCATTTCAGTCCGGTGAAATTCTCGCTGCCGTCGGCATTGTGTATCGGCGTGCCATCCAGCAGAATGCGCGTGCCGTCTAGTTCGCCGGCGATCTCACCTTCCGATAACGCCAGGAGGATTTTAATTTTTGCATTGGACTGCAAGTCATCAGGTGATTCGACCGGTGTATGCGCCGCTCCACCACCACCTTTGCGCCCGCGAATAAGTGTCTGTGCCATATTGCGCCCATAAAAAAAGGCCGCCTGAGCGACCGTGATGAATAAAGAAACGTCCTATTGTTGGTTTTCGGCGTAAATGCCCGCTGAGATCACCGCTCCCCCGATCTCGCGTTCACCGTACAAAATGGGCACAGGGTAGCCCTGTGCAGTGGTATTGACCGGGGAACCGAAAGCATACGAGGGTTTGTTCTCCACCGATTGTGAAACAGACATGCCGAAGCTGGGTTGCGGTGTCAGCATCTGGATGACACCGCCCATCACCATGGAAGCACCCATCATGCTGAGCGTTGAAACGGTGAGAGAAGTTGCCATGGATGCCTTCCAAAGCGCCAACGTGCCGCCCCCTGTATAAAATGCCCCTATCAAAGCGGCAACGCCGAGCACTATCTGGAACATGCCGCCGTTCTTGCTGCCCGCAATGATCGGCATGATGCGGATCACGGCATCACCTTTCGAGGTTGCGAACTCTTCAACCCCGATATTTTGATCACCGTTGAAAAAAGCGAAGTGAATGCCTTGGCGATGAGCGCCCATCATATATTTCTCAAACCCCTCGACCGTGACGCACAACGCGCGCAAGGCTTCACAAGTATCTTCGACCACCAACCGGTGAGTCTTGCCAAACCGCTTGCCCAGTTGGCCTCCTAACCTGATTGTTCTCGCTACCTTGTTCATAACAACTCCTTACGCCTGACCACTCGTACCGTTCGTTCTTGGAAATAGCCGTTATAGGGATAACGTTGGCTTAACTGGCCATAGAGATGATGCAACATCATGCTATCCCCTAAATAAATCCCCGCATGGTTTGTCACCGGAGCTGAAATTTGCATCATGATCATGTCACCCGGCCGTATTTCTCCCGCAAATTCACGAAACCCTTCACGATACCAATGCTCGTCATAGAGTCGGGTATGACCATCTCTCCACCACTCATGCTCTACGGAGTAATTATTCAGCATGATTCCATGCTGCCGGTGGTAATAATCCATGATCAATGACCAGCAATCGGCATGTCCCAGCAGCCAGTTACGGCCAATCAACGGACGATCGCCACGCGGTGCAATTTCGAGATAATCCCCTTCAGGCCACGACAAAATGCCCCAGACAATACCCGAATGATCGCACTGAACCCGGTCCAACTCAGAAGGAACTACATTTGGCACATCGGGATGGCTGTGAATAATGCGAATAATTTCCCCACACGCTTCCGCACGAGCATAGTCCTGCGGAGCAATAACAAACCCCTCCAGCGGGCTGTCAGCCACATTATCACACGGCAAATACCGTACTTTACGACCACTGAGTACCACAAAACCGCAGCTTTCATTCGGGTACACCGAGCGGGCATGCTCATATATGGCCTGCATAACATGTTCTTGCATGCTCATTTCCCTAAAAGATTTGAACCAGGGAAACCACCGAAGGAGAGCGGCTGGGCTTCACCAAACCTTTTTCTGCATGAGGAAACACGGCCGCCACAGACATCCAACGCGGGATCGTCCACCGGTTGATCATCTTTGTCGAAGCCGGCAACGCCGCCGTAGTCGCAACCTCTTCCTGTACGATACCAACCGCGAATACACCACGTGCACAAACCATGGATTTGCCGTGACGGCAATTGTTGCCCCTGCAAATCAAAGGGTGTGGCCAGTTGGAATTCCACGACGGTGTTAGTCTCAGCAGTTTTGCTATCGATATAAAATACCTGCACCCGTTCCTGACTGGCATCCGCCAGCGAATTGCCTGCCGGAAAGTTGCGCGCATCAAGGTATTTCACAAAGGTTTGATGCACGGAGACTTTGGCCTGGACAAGATCGCTGTACGCCAGACATAACGCAGTCACCACATTGCTGATATTAGCAACGCGCAGTTTCGGCGTAGGCTGTGAACCGTCAGTTGTCGTGGCCAAGCCGGTAATTTCATACGGGTAAGCTTCATATTCCTGGCCCCGCCACCAAATTGACCTGGGCTTCAGGCGTTGCTCATCCCCTGCAGACGCGGCAAGCTCCTCAGATTCCCGAGGAAGGCTGTGCGCATGGAAGCGCAGGATGTCCGCGCCAAAACCGGTCCCATCAATTTCAATCAATTGGATAACTTCACCGGGCTCTAATTTTTGCACATCGTTGTGATATGACATGGCTCCCCCTACACCCCGAAGGCCTGTTCAAAGGTAAAACTCACCGAAAACACATTGCGTGAAAGCGGTGATACCGTGATGGAGTCAGATTTGACTCTAAACAGATTTTTTCTGCCGCCGGGCGGCGTCCAGAAAAAGGCGCGGATCACATGCGCATTTAAAAAAGACAACAGCGACTCCGTAACCGTAGGGTGGCCGGTATAGACCAGCTGCCAGGATTGGGTAACGCTGTTTAACCCATTGCTGCTGATTTGCTTATATCCGTCGCCAAACTGTGCGCTGCGGACATTGTGAAAAAAGTTGCCGACAGGTGCCGCCTGCGTGCGCCATTGAAAAGTATCGATTGGCATATTTACTCCAGACATAAAAAAACCCGCCGTAGCGGGTTGTGACCGTATATTTCGTAGTTTTAGCACCGATAAAATCAGCGCGCTCCCGAGGCATTCCAAATCAATCCCCCCGGTTTTAGTTCTTTGCTCAACCGTTCGGTAATCGCTTGGTTGACGATACCCTGTACGATTTTCCCCATCCCTCCCGCAGGAGGCTCACCGGCGTTACGCGCATTGCCATCCTGGCTCATCACCACAGTACTATTTACCGTAATACCGCCTCCCCGATCGCCTTTCAGTCCGAACATCGGTGCACGCTCGCCGACCAAACCACCGTCAGCGTAGCCGCGCATCATGGCGTAAAGATGACCTACGCCAATACGCTGCGTCGCCTCCTTGGTCATGACAAACTCACCGCGATGCACAACGCCGGCAGCATCATACTTGCCGCCATCACCGGTATACCCACCGGAGGACTTCAACCCCATCGGCACCGCCCCAGGAGTGTTACCGCCCGAAGAAGCGTCTCGGGCAATCCATCCCATGGCTTTTTGCACCATAAACGCCACCAACAACTGATTGATAACCTGGACGATCATTTTCAAGATAGAGGAAGTAAACTCTTGAAAACTGGTTTTCCCTGTGGTGACCATATCCGTCAACATTCCGGAAAGGCCGTTAAAGGTGGCTCGCCCAACATCCGCCATAGAGGCGTAAACGTTGGTCGCAGTATCCAGATATTCGCTCCATCCTTTACGTGCACCGGCGAGCCAGTCGCCACGAACCTTATCTTCAGCAGCAAATGTGTTTGCCAGCTCACTCATCATATTTGCAGCAAACGGGTTTTCTTTATTCTCCCGACTCAACTGCTGAAGCTCACGACGGCGTTGCAATTCACGGTCACTCACTCCGCTTTCTTGCAGTACTTGCTGGGATTTCGAGCGTTGTTGATTAATGTAATCCCCCGCAATACGGCCGTAGTCGGGCTTTTCTTGCCCTTTCGCCGACGAGACAGGGGCCGCTACCGCCGTGGGTGAATAAAATCCGGAGCGTTTATTGCGCTTACCCAGCCACGTGTCTATTTGCTCACGGCTGTCCCCCTTGTGAACAGGCGGTTGTTCCGCCGTCATGGCCTCACGATAACCTGCAAGGCCGGCACTGATTCTTGCGTGCCCCTGAAAGATGCTCTCCTCTAACTTAGCGGAGGTCTTCTGGCTGTCCTCAACAATTTTTTTATTCGTCTCAATAAAACCGTTAAGAAAGTCAACGTGGGCCATCTTGGCTATAGGCCCCAAAGAATCAACGATAAAGCCGGAAATCAATCCATCGCCTTTTGTGATTAACAGCCTGACTTCATCGATAAGCGTGCCCACGATATCTTTCACCAGCCTGGCCATGGCCAACATATCCACGCCAACGCCATGTGCGGCATCAGAAGCCCATTTTTTAACGTCCATCCACATCAGCGACAGCGGAGACATGTTTTCCATGATAGCCGCAGACTGCCTGCCGGTCTCATCACCATAGAACTGCATCGCCAACGTAGCCGCATCGGTGCTTTTCCCAGCATCAACCAAACGAGAGACATGCTCTAACATCTCAACGTTGACAAAGCCATACTGCTTACCCAACTCCGCCAATCCTTTAACGGGATCGTCCGCTATTTTGCGGAAGTTGGCTTCAACCTCTTCAGCGGTCACCTCGGTCACCGCACCAAGATCCTGCGTTGCTTTGGCAATAATGCCTATCTGCGGCGCGGAATAACGTCCCAAACGGTTCAAAGACGTGAGCAATGTTTCATTCGAACTGATACTGCTGTTCGTCATTGAACCGATAGAAACTGCCAGAGACTCCATTTGGCCAATCGAGTTGAAGGCCTGGCCGTTGGTCATAATGATGGAAGTTCGCATACTGTCGAATGATTCACGGACGTTATAGCCCCAACTGGCCAACGTTGCGACACCACCGATGACCCCACCCAAAGCGGCGCTAGTGGTCACCAACAATGGGCGTAATGCTTGCAACGTATTGCTTACGCCACCAAATGAAGTGACCAGTTGTGCCCCATGATTTAGCGCAACTTTCCAAACAGGCTCCCCCGACGCCAATGACGACACCAAACCCAACATATTGGTTGATAGAGTGTTTAATGTTTCCTTATAGGCTTTGGCATTATTATTACCAGTATGCATATCAGCAGCTTGCTGCCCCATTTGCCTCCTAAGCTGCTGCAGCGCCGCCCCATGGCGCCTTAAACCTTGCTCATCGAAGGCGCTGCGGGAAACTGAACTCTGGGTTTGACGTTGCTGCCGAATCAACTTGCCCAATTCATTATTTAACGGCCCCAGCCGAGTCGACATCTGATGTAAACTATCACTATAGCGGCGGAGATCCTGCGCCCCACTGCGAAAAGCGCGATTCAGCACATCGATTTTACCGACGGTTGCCGAAGCGTTACGTTGCAAGTCGTTCAATTCTTTATTCGCACGCTGCAAATCACCGGTATGAATACGCAGCGTCATGGTTGCAATATCTGCCATGTCTGGCTCCTCGCCACAACAAAAGCCAGCACGGGGCTGGCACCCTCGCAGGCGATCATTTTCGGTGAATGACTCTTAGCGCTGCGTTTTCCATAATACGGATATCATTTAATGTGCTCGCCTCGTCATCTACCGCATAAACCTTCATTAACCAAGGCAGACAGTTATAATCCAACCCGGTGACACCATTCATTCCGATACGCCACTGCGTCGCCATCATCTGGAAAATAGTGACAGCTGATACCATATCCGGCCAGATTTCCAGAGTGACCGTTTCGTAGTCATCTATCGTTAATCCAAATGCGGCAAGTTCTTCGGGAGGGGTTTTAAGCGTGTAGAAAGCCTCGGCAAGCGCCGTCAGTTTTTTTCCCGTACCACCATCAACTCTTTGGTATACGCAGTGGCAATTGCATCAAACGCGCGCGGATAGTTATCAAGCAATGTGATAATGCTTTCTCTATTCAACGTGTCGGGCAATGCCCATCCATCACAAATTTCGTGCAAGAAATCGGCCATAGGTTCATTGTTGTAGCTACCCGCATCCAATTGCTGTTCGGTTGCTTCGCGCAGCGATTTTTCCAGCGTTTCCAATTGGCTGCGTTTTTTATGTTTGAACGAAAATGTCAATATTCCATCCTCGCTTCCCGCACGCGGAATAGCGACGTCAATGCTAAAGGTTGGGGTTGGGTTAAGGGTAAATTCAGTCATCATGAAAAAGCTCCAAGCAAAAATAGTGTCGTTGAAAAACAGGCCTTACCGAGATAAGACCTGTTTGCCGTACCGATTAAAGGGTGGTTTTATAGAAAGTCATGTCGCTGGACTGAATTGCCAGCGATACAGCCACAGTTTCCACCTGGTTGACAGCCGTTGTTGGTTGAGGGTCAAAAGATGGAATTGCTGACCAATAGCGCAGTTCGTTAGCTTTAGGGACGTACATATAAAATGCCAAAACATCGCCATTACGATCCGCATTCTGCAACACGCTATAAATTGGCTGTGTCGAATCGTGAGCGAAGGTAAAGGTTTGCGTTTTCGCCGCCTTGAATGTCGCGAGGTTGCGTTGACGATCATCCTCAAGAAACTGAACCTGAGCATATTGTTGATCGCCGCCCGACTGAGCCACTTCGGTAATTTGCGGAATTTGGGTCCAGTTGGCGACTTTAGTCAGTGCACCTTTACCGATACCGGCAGGGAAAAACTTCACATCCGAAGTATTGATCGCACCAATAGTAACGCTGGTATCGGTTGAGGCTGTGATCTTGGCAACCAAGTCATCAATCAGCCCCCAGCCTGAATTGACAATGACAATGTCCCCAATTTTCAAACCATGACCTGTGGCCAGAGTAAATACAGCGCCATTAGCGTTGCTAACCGCCGTCGTTGCTACCGTCGAAGTAGCAGGGATACCGGCAAATACAGTTGCGCCATTAGGTAATGCAAAACTCATGGTAACTCTCCATTTTTAGATATAAAAAAACCGCCAGGAGGCGGTAGCAGATAAAAAGAAAGACATCATTTTGATGTACTTCTTCATTACATTTATAATCGGTTACGTCTCAGCGCATTAGAAAATTCATGACTGAGACCAATAACTGATACTAACAGGAATGATATAGCTATCTTCTTTTTGAATAGCAGGTAAAATACTGGCCGGGGCATTAATACTGCAGCTCAAATAATCATCGAAAAGCTCAGCACCATTGGGAAAAAGTGACAACACCCGCTCCGCTAACAGATAGCCATCATGGCTCCCCTCGCCTTTTTTGATCACAATATTGACCTGATAATTACCGCTGTATATCGTCACATCCTGAGAAACACCGACCCCCTGATTGACTGCAGGAACAATAAATGGCTCAAGATGCAACACCGCACTTCCCTCAACAGGGAAATTTGCCAACGTATAGTCGATATTGTTTTTTTCCGCCCATTGCAACAGTACCGACTCAAACAAATCTTTTATCTTTAAGGTACTCAACACAACCTCCAAATAATTTAATCCATAAATCCTCTCATGCCCATCAGGAATTGACACAATCTTATATGGTGTTTTTATCAACGAGAATAGAAAAATTAGAATTAATGCCTCATGCATGCCAACTTCAGATGTTATCAAGCTACATGATAAAATTCGAAGCGAAAAGAATTATTTTATTATTTTTTTAAATTAAAAAATAAAACAAACAAAAACACCCCGATAAACGGGGCTATATAAAAAATTGTGAAAAACCTCAACGCTTTTTATGAATACGCTAATAGTTTTCCATCTGCAACTTTATTTCCTCATGAGATAAACATCCATCTATAAAACCTTCCGCAATTTGCATTTGCTGACGAACTCTCCCTTCAGAGCATTTCCAACCACGTGCGATAGCCGATTTTGATTCGCCATACACATAGTGACGCAGAATCAATTCCAACTCTTCTGGTTGACGTATAGCCTGCAATCGAGCAACGGCACGATCGACAGCCAATCCGTCTTCATCACAACAAGAAAGGCGATTCTTTGCCGTATTCGGCAACAATCCCTTAAAGCCCGCAGCGATATGAGAGTATCCCATCGAAGGATGTTCCCGCGCCCAGCCTCCCCACCGCATCAATACCTGCTGTATATCCCTCATGCCCCCTCCAGGAATGTACCTTATGAATTCACTATCACTCAAAAAATGTGCTAAAAGTACATTTACGCTGACTAAAACCATCAACAAATGTACCTAGTGGATACATTATGCATATAAAAAATAGTTAAACAAGTAACTTGTACCATTTTGGTACATATGCTGTAATAAGTGATATGAAAACGATCGAAGAAATCCGACGGGAAAACGCCAGAAAATTGCGCGACGGCGTGGGCGGCAACTCAAACTTCGCTGCCATGTTGGATCGCGAAGCGACGCAAATCAGCCGAGTTATCGGTAAAAACCCCACAAAAAAAATTGGCGACGATCTCGCTCGCCATATGGAAATTTGTTTTTCTCTTGCTACCGGATGGTTGGATAAAACCCATGACACCGCCGCCGGCCACACCAACGTTCAGGAAACATCGTACGGCAACGATAAAAAGATAAAATTGGTTCCGGTGATATCCTGGGTTCAGGCAGGAGCCTGGACGGAAATCGCGTTTTCAGAGGTTGATTTGATTCAAACAGAACACTATCCCTGCCCTGTCGCCTGTGGGGAAAGGACCTACATTTTGCGTGTGGTCGGCGATTCAATGAGCCCGGAATACTCCCCTGGCGATCTGATTTTTGTCGATCCTGATGTTACCCCCTGGAATGGCGATGACGTGATCGCTTTAATGAGCGACTTCGGCGAAACCACATTTAAACGTTTTATTGAAGAGGGCTCAGAACGGATGCTAAAAGCACTCAATCCTGATTGGCCGGAACGTTACATCCCAATCAACAGCAACTGCCATATCATCGGTACTGTTATCTTTTCGGGTAAATCTCGTCGCCATCGATAAGTCCGCTGTTTCATGTCTCATGCCACGCCGCAATCATTCTCCTGAGGTATAGCGGTTTCCTCACTCAACGGCTGCGCTTGGCGTGGCGCTCGAAGTTTTCCGCCTTGGCCTGCGCCGATTTACGCAGCGTGACGTAGCAGGCGCCCTCACCGCCGTCGCGGGGTAAGGCGCGGCAAAACGCCTGCACCTGTTCAAACTGCGCCAGCCATTTGGCGACGTAACTGCGCACGATATTCGGATGGCTCTCGTTCTGGCGCCCGCGGCCGTGTACGATCAGCAGCGAACGCAGGTTTTGCGCCTCCGCCTGCACGATAAAGCGAAACAGCGCCTGCCGGCTGGCTTCAACCGACTGACGCAGCAGATTCAGCGACGCCTGCGGCGGGTAACGGCCGTTGCGCAGCTTGTCCAGCACGCCCTGCTGAATGCCTTCCCCTTTGAACTCCAGCGGCTGTTCACAGGGGATCACCTCGAGAAAATCAGTGCTGAGGAAATTTTCTTGCAGCAGCCGCTGCGCTTCGCGCCGCGCGCTTTTGTCCGCCGTCTCCTGCGGCTTGAGGTACAGCGTCTGCCGCCCGCTCGCCAGCGGCACCACGTCCGCCATCGCCTGTTCAAAAAAGTCTTTTTCCTGCTCGCTCATGGTTCCACCTCTCTTGAACGGCAGCCTTTACGGCCGGGGATGGGGACGATTGTAAGACGCCTTGGCGCGGTTGCAAGCCGGGAATTGTCAGCGGCATTTGTCTCATTTGTCGTCAACGGGTGAGCTTGCGAGCAGTTTTCGCTATACTGCTAAGCCATCATTGAGTGCCGCAAAGGATCGAGCCCATGACAATGCGCGAGCTGGAAATCCAGTTTCAAAATGCGATGAATGAGTTGCAGAGCAGCTTCGAACGGCAACACCGCGAATGGCAGCAAAGCTACCAGGCGCTGCAGCAACTGCTGGAAGAAGCCAAACAGCGCGAAGCCGCGCTGCGGGCGCAGAATGAACAACTGGTGCGCAAGCTGAGCACCGCCAGCTCGGTGCCGGAACAGCATGCGCTGGTGAAGCAGATCAAAATGCTCGGCGCCCATCTGGATGCGCTGGCCAAAGACGCGGCCACCTTCAATCACCACCTGCGCCAACAGAGCGCGGTCGGTAATTTCAGCGGCGAACAGCATTGATAACAGGCGCTGTCGCACAGCGCCTCCCGCCCCTCTTCTGGCGTATTGAGAGTGTAATAAAGCCTAAATGACCTGGATCATCCTCGCCGCCCTGATCGTCGTATTTATTATCGGTTACCGCATTTTGACGTCCGACACCCGTAAAGCCATCGATTCGCTGGCCCATCTGCTGAGGGTCAAACCGATGCTGATCGAATCGATGATTCAGGAAATGGGCGGCCGCCAAAGCCAGACCTTTATCCGCATGCTGAACAACGGCTACACCGAAGAGATGCACCAGGCCGCTTACCTGCTGTTCATCTACCTGACGTTCATCAAGCAGGCGGATGACGAACAGATCGGCCAATGGCGCGATATGCTGCTGCGCGCCGGGCTGTCGCCGGAGCTGCACGCCGAACACACGGAAGCGGCGCTGTTTTACTTCGCCGAGCTGGATATCGATGCGTTTGAACTGGCGCAGTTCCGTCGCGCCTATAATGAGCGTTTCAACCGCGAAGCATTGGCCCACGGCTGATAGCGTCCCCCTGGGGCGGGGGACCGATTACAGGAACATGCTGTAGAGGTAGCGCGACAGCGCTTCGCGCGAGCTGAAGCCGTGTGCGATGCCGTAACGCTGGTTCGGGGCGTCGCCGCTTAAATCCAGGGGAAACTCCAGATACTGTTCGCTGGTGCGCACCGGCGAGGTCGGCGTGGCGAAATGCACGCTTTTCTCTTTCAGCGCCGGGTGGATCACCAACGCGGTTCTGCCCATCCGCGCTTCGCGATTCACATACACATAGTGTGCGCCCTTGCGGTAGCCATAGGCCTGATCGGTGACATAATCACGCTCAAAGCCGGTATTCTCCAACACTTTAGCCACTTCATCCGGCCGTAAATACATCGATTCCTCCTCTCATTCTGGACCGCTGAGCGACCTTACCGTAATCATTCACCGAAACAATGATTTTCTGGGGAGGAATCCGGGTTTCAGACTATTCCTGACTCAGGCCCGACGCTGCTGCAACAGACGCAGGGTGAGCAATACTCCGAGCGCCACCAGCAGCGCCGCCGCCAGATAGATCGACGGCACGCCCGCTTGCCCAATCAACAGCCCGGCCAGCGGTCCTGTGATGCCCAACGCCAGATCGAGGAAGGCCGAATAGGTGCCGAGCGCCGTCCCCTGATTCTGCGGTGGCACCTGCTTCACCGCCTCGACGCCCAGCGCCGGGAACACCAGCGAAAAACCGGCGCCGGCCAGCAACGCACCGGTTTGCACCATCCAGGGCTCGCCGGCTTGCCAGATCAACAGCAGCCCGACGATCTCCACCAGAAACGACGCCAGCGTCACCTTCAGACCGCCGTGGCGGTTGATGACATTGCTGAAGATCAGGCGGATGCCGACGAAGGCGCAGCTGAACAGCGTCAGCGAAAACGCCGCGCCACTCCAGCCCTTGTCGGCGTAGTAAAGGGTGATGAACGTGGCGATCACGCCGAAGCCGACGGTGCCCATCGCCAGCCCCAGGCCATAGGCCCAGATACGGCCGAGCACCGCGCTGAAGGAGATGCGTTGCCCGGCGGCGATCGAGACGTCCGGTTTGCCGCTCGCCAACAGCAGCGCGACTGCAACCGCCAGCACGATCAGCGCCGCCACACCGGCCAATCCCCACAGCTGGTTCAGATATACGCCGAGCGGCGCACCGGCCGCCATTGCGCCGTAGGTGGCGACGCCGTTCCAGGAAATCACGCGCGCGGTGTGCATCGCCCCGACCCGGCCGATGCCCCACAGCGTGGAACCGGTGCTGGCGAAACTCTCGCCGACGCCGAGAAACACCCGCCCCACGCACAGCAGCAGCAGGCTGAGCCACGGCCAGCCGTCAACGCCGAACGCCAGCGCGTAAAACAGGCCGCTGACGCCGCAGCACGCCAGGCCGAACAGCACCACCTTCTTCGGCCCCAGCAGATCGGCGTAGCGCCCGGCGTGCGGGCGGCTGAACAGCGTGGCAAAGTACTGCGCGCTGATGATAAGGCCTGCCAGCACCGAGTTGTAGCCCAGGTGGTTATGCACGAATCCCGGCAGCACCGCCAGCGGCAGGCCGATGGTCAGGTAGCAGACGAAGGTGAACATCACCACGGACAGAATGCGTCGGTTCAACTGGAGGTTATTTTCTGCGGTCATCGAAGGTGGCTCGCATCGGACGAGGTAGACGAAGCTCTCCAGCATACCCCGATGGGATCTGATGATAAATGAGAGAGTGATAACGAATTATTATTTCGCTAACGGTTTGTCGCCACCCGCGCGCGCAGAAAATCGATAAACGCCCGCACCTTCTCCGGCACATGGCGGGTGTTCGGGTAGAGCGCATAGATGCTCTGCTCAGGGAAACGATGATCCGGCAGCAACCGTTGTAGCCTGCCGGCATCGATTGCGGGCTGCGCCAGCCACGCCGGCAACAGCGCCACGCCGCCGCCATGCAAGGTGAACGCCAGCAATGCCGCAGCGCTGTCGCCGGTGAGCGTCGCGGCGTCCGCGACCTTGAACAGCACCGCTTCGCGCTGCGGCGTGATCACCTGCCAGCTGAGCGGCGAACTGAGCCGGCTGTGGGCGATCCACTGCGCCTGTGCCAGATCCGTCAGCGAATGGATCGGCCGGTCGGCCAGATAATCCGGCGCCGCCACCGGAAAAATGGCGAAGCTGTCGATCAAGGCCGCACGGTGGCTGGAATCCGCCAGTTGCCCCAGGCGGATCGCCACGTCGAAGCGCTCTGAGATCAGATCGGCATGGTAAGAAGAAGAGACATGCTGGATGCGCAGGCGCGGATGCTGTCGCGAAAACGCCGCCAGCGCCGGCACCACCACCTGCGCGCCATACTCCGGCGTGCTGGTGATACGCAGCACGCCGCTCAACCCATGATGATCGCGGCGCACGTCGTCCAGCACATTTTCCGCCTCCTGCAGCAGCTGCAGGCTGCGCTGGTAGAAACGCTCGCCGGCATCGGTCAGCGATAGCCGCCGGGTGCTGCGCGCCAGCAGTGAAACCCCCAGCTCGTTCTCCAGCTGCTTGACGTTAAAGCTCACCACCGCCTTGGTTTGCCCCAGCGCCACCGCGGCGGCGGTAAAGCTGCCAGCCTCCACCACCGCCGCGAAGATCGCCAGGCGCTGCAAATTCAGCATTTCGATACCCTTATTGTCAAAATGATTTTGACAGTGTAATCGCCCGCCGCCGATTTATCCGCACTTTTCCCCCCGCTACACTGCTCGCCTTCAACCGGAGGCACCATGTCTTATCGCAGCAAAGTGGCAATCGTCTATCTGCTCGGCTTTTTCGTCGATCTGATCAATATGTTTATCGCCAACGTCGCCTACCCCGCCATCGGCCAGGCAATGCGGGCGTCGGTCAGCCAGCTGGCGTGGGTCAGCAACGGCTATATTCTCGGCCTGACGCTGGTGATCCCGCTCAGCGCCTGGCTGGCGCAGCGCATCGGCGGGCGGCGGGTATTTATTCTTTCACTGGCGCTGTTCATGCTGGCCACCCTCGGTGCGGGCAACGCCGAGAGCATCGGCGCGCTGATCGGCTGGCGCACCCTGCAGGGCATGGGCGGCGGCTTGCTGATCCCCATCGGCCAGACGCTGACCTATCAGCTGTATCGCAGCCATGAACGCGCCGGGCTGTCGGCGGCCATCATGTTAGTCGGGCTGCTGGCGCCGGCGCTGTCACCGGCGCTGGGGGGCTGGCTCGTCGATCGGTTGGATTGGCGCTGGGTGTTTTTCGCCAACCTGCCGCTGGCGGCCTTGGCGCTGGCGCTGGCGGCGCTATGGCTGCGCGCGGAAACATCGGCGACGGAGCGAAAACCGCTCGACGCCACTGGCCTGCTGAGCGCCTGCGCGGCGTTGACGCTGCTGCTGCTCGGCCTGACGCGGCTCAGCGAAGCCGGTCATCAGGCTTCCGGCACGGCGCTGCTGATCGCCGGCCTGCTGGTGCTGGCCTATTATCTGCGCCATAGCCTGCACACTCCGCAACCGCTGCTGAACCTGCGACTGATCGGCGACCCGCTGCTGCGCAACGCCATGGCGGTTTACTTATGCATTCCCGGCCTGTTCATCGGCGTCAGCCTGGTGGCGATGCTGTATCTGCAAAACCAGCTGGCGATGCCCGCCGCTCAGGTGGGCGGCCTGATGCTGCCCTGGGCGCTGGCGTCGTTCCTGGCTATCACGCTGACCGGCAAAAGCTTTAATCGCCTCGGCCCGCGGCCGCTTTTGATCGTCGGCTGCCTGCTGCAAGGCGCCGGCATGCTGACGCTGGCGCAGATCGATCAGGCCGGGCAGCATGTGCTGCAGATCGCCGCCTTCGCCCTGATGGGGTTCGGCGGCAGCCTGTGCAGCAGCACCGCGCAGAGCAGCGCGTTCCTGCAGATCCCCGACGGCCAATTGGCGGACGCCAGCGCGCTGTGGAATATCAACCGCCAGCTCAGTTTCTGCCTCGGCGTGGCGCTGCTCAGCCTGCTGTTGAATCTGTTGCTGACCGTGTTGCCACCCGCAGCCGCCTACCGAACCTGCTTTATTCTGGCGGGCGCCAGCGTACTTATTCCGCTGCTGTTGTGCCTGCGTCTCGCCAACCGCGCCATCGTGCGCCAACTCAACGCTAAACAGGATGCTGTATGAACCCGTATTTTACCGAAGTGATCGACGCCCACATCGCCATTGAGCGCTGGCTGGGCAAAGGGGCTGGAGAGGAACAGGCGCTGCTGGCGCGCTTTACGCCGGATTTCAGCATGATCGCGCTGAACGGCGCCCCGCTGGATTTCACCGCGCTGTGCGCTTTTTTCCGCGCGCATCGCGCCGCCAAACCGGGATTGGAAATCGAGATAGAAGAGATGAAGCTGGTGGCCGAATGGCCGACGGGCGCGGTAGTCAGTTATCGAGAAAAACAGCGGTTGCCAGGGCAAAGCGCCACCCTGCGGCACTCCACGGTGGTGTTCGAGCGTCTGCCCGCCGCAATCGGCTGGCGACATTTGCACGAAACCGCTATGGCGCAGTAATCACAAAAAGCTGCCGGCCAAAAACAGTTCCCAGCCGACGATCACCCCGCACAGGGTCACCGCGCTGAAAATGACTTCAAACAGATAGCGATTGATCATCGTGCGTAGCCTCAAAAGAAGACACCCGGAAGAACCGGGTGTCTGAAATACGGGCTGGATCATGCGGAACCTTTCGGTTCCGCAAACATCACTTAATTAAGCTTTTTTACCGGCTTTTTTGTGGTGTTTTTTAGCGGCCTGAGCTTTCTGCACTGGCGCTTTTTTGTGGTGCTTTTTAGCAGCCTGGGCTTTCTGAGCTGGCGCTTTTTTGTGGTGCTTTTTAGCGGCCTGAGCTTTCTGGGCTGGCGCTTTTTTGTGGTGCTTAGCTTTCTTGTGGTGCGTTGCTTTAGCTGGCGCTTTTTCAGCAGCAGCCGCTGGCGCAGCGGTAGTGGTGGTCGCAGCTGNAGCCTGGGCTTTCTGAGCTGGCGCTTTTTTGTGGTGCGTTTTAGCGGCCTGAGCTGTGTGGGCTGGCGCTTTTTTGTGGTGCGTTTTAGCGGCCTGAGCTGTGTGGGCTGGCGCTTTTTTGTGGTGCTTAGCTTTCTTGTGGTGCGTTGCTTTAGCTGGCGCTTTTTCAGCAGCAGCCGCTGGCGCAGCGGTAGTGGTGGTCGCAGCTGGAGCAGTGGTGGTAGCCGGAGCAGTAGCTGCAGTATCAGCAGCGAAAGCAACAGAAGACAGACCCATAGTGGCAGCAACGATCAGCGCTAATACTTTTTTCATCTTTAAATCCTCAGAGTGTTGTTTCGGTAAGCTCCGGTGGAGCCGTTGAAACAGATACTAGTGGAATCAAACCGCCGTTTCCGTGAGTGATTGGTTTCGCCGAGTAACCAAATGTACAACGTTTGTGAATGGCGCTTGTGAACCCTATCGGCGGATATATGCTGTAGAAAGACGCCCTCGGCACAGGTCTGTTCACGCTATGAAAACCGCCTCGTTGAAACACGCGCCCGGCCGCTACGCCGGCCTGGCCCTCGCCGGCCTGCTGCTGCTGACGCTGCTCTATCTGTTCGTGCGGCACTGGGCGGAGTTCGTGCAGTACTGCATTAACTTCCAGATTTACATGCACCGCTATCTGGTGCTCTATCTGCTGCAGCAGCGCAACCAGCAATACAGCGGCGGGCTGATGCTGACGCTGGCCAGCTTCGCTTACGGCTTCCTGCACTCCATCGGCCCCGGCCACGGCAAGTTAGTCATCACGACCTACTTGGCCACCCATCGCCAGCAGTTGAACGCCAGCCGGCTGATCACCCTATTGGGTAGCCTGATGCAAGGTGTCGTTGCCATTGTGTTCGTGGTGGTGCTGGCGGTGGCGCTTAACCTGTCGATGGGCGATCTCAGCCTCAGCCGTTACTGGGTAGAAAAAGGCAGCGCGTTATTTATCGCCGCCTTCGGCCTGATGGTCATCCTGCGCGCCGGCGGCTGGCGGTGGCGCCGTTCACCGGTCATCAAAGCGCTGCATCCGGCGGACCATCCGCATACGGCGGCATGCGAATGCGGCCACCGACATCAACCCAACGCGGCCGAACTGACCGGTGGCTGGCGCAACGCCCTGTGGTTGATCGTCTCGATCGGCATTCGTCCATGCAGCGGCGCGATCCTGATCTTGGTCTTCGCCAACGCCATCGGCATGTTCACCTGGGGCGTGATCTCCGCCATGAGCATGGCGCTGGGCACCGGGCTGTCGATCATGATCCTCGCCACGCTGGTGCACCACGCGCGCGAGCGCTTTCTGACCAGCCAACCCGGCCTGACGGGCTATTATCTGGCACAGGTTTCCCGCATCGCGGTAATGCTCGGCGGCGTAATTCTTATCCTGTTCGCGCTGGTGCTGTTTAATTCCGTGATCCCGGTCAGCACTAACGGCGATTTCATCGCCGCCGGTTGTTAACGCCGGCGAATCGTCGTTTTTTTCCGTGATCGGCCACACAAATCTCAGCATGGTCTACACTTAAAAGACATGTGTCGAAACGGAGAGCCGAATGTTTAAGAAAGCAGAAAGAACAGAACGCGACATCGATCAGGACGTCACTCTGTTGGCCGATACGCTGGATGAAGTGTTGCGTGAGTCCGGTGACAAGACCAAAGAGGAACTGAAAGAGCTGCACAGCAAGGCGAAAGGCGTGCTGCGCGACGCAAGGGCGCGGTTCAATGGCTCCACCAGTCTGACACAGCATGCGCGCGACGCGGTCGATCAAGCCGACAGCTATGTGCGTGACAAACCCTGGCAGGGCGTAGGGATCGGTGCCGCTGTCGGCATCGTGCTCGGCGTGCTGCTGGCCCGGCGTTAACACCCCTGCAGTCATAAAGATAAAACAGATGTGCGTCTGGCCCGCGGAAATCGCGGGCCGTTTAATTTGCGCGTTTGAACAGCTGCGCCAACCCCTGCACCGCCCGCTCTGTCTCTTCTCGCCGGCTGAAATTGGCAAATCCCAACAGTAATCCTTGCCCCGCCGGATGATCGATTTGCCAATCCGACAACGCCTGCGCCGCCAACCCGTGCCGCCACGCTTGCGCCGCCAACGGCGCATCCGCCAGCCCGTGATGCAACCGAGCCAATAGCTGAATGCCGCCCTGCTGCGGCACCACCGTCAGCCATGCCCCCAGCTGCCGTTCCAGCGCCTGCGTCAACCACTCGCGCCGCTGGCGGTACACCGGCCGCATGCGTTTCAGGTGGCGGTAGAAATGACCTTGGCGGATGAAATCCGCCACGCCGGCCTGCAGCAGCGGCGGGCAGCCGCAGCCGCGCAGCCGGCTGCTGCGCGCGAATACCTCCGTCAGATCGGCGGGCACCACCAGATAAGCCATGCGCAGCGCCGGGAACAGCGTTTTGCTGAAAGTGCCGGCGTACAGCACCCGTCCCTGAACATCGAGACTTTTCAGCGGCGGCAGCGGCCGCCCGTGATAGCGAAATTCGCTGTCGTAGTCATCCTCGAGGATCCAGGCCGCACGCTGCTGCGCCCAGTCGAGCAGCGCCATGCGCCGCGCCAGGCTGAGCGAAACGCCAAGCGGGCTTTGATGAGTCGGCGTCACCACCGCCAGCCGCGCCTCGGGCTCAGTCAGGATACCGGCGGCGACGTCCATGCCCTGTTCATCCACCGGCACGGCGACCGGCCTCACGCCGGCGGCCCGCAGCAGCGGGCGCGTGACCGGATAACCGGGATCTTCAATCCATACCGAGTCACCGGCGTGCAACAGCGTCTCCACCACCCAGTCCAACAGCGCCGGGTAGCCGGCGCAGAGGAAAATCTGTTCCGGCCGGCAGCTGATGCCGCGCGACAAATGCAGATAATGGGCGATCGCCTCACGCAGTTCAGGCAGGCCGCCGGCCGGCGGCAGCGCCAGGGAAGCCACCGTAGAACCTCGCAGCTGGCGGGCGACAATGCGCTGCCACAGCGCCCGAGGAAACGCATCCAGTGCCGGCACGCCCAGTTGGAAAGGCTGCAGCATGCCCTGCGGCTGCAGCGGATCGGGCGCCACCGCCGGCAGCGACGGCGCAGCAGACGCCGCCCCCTGCATGGGTGGCAACTGCGGCGAGACATAGGTGCCCGCCTGCCCCCGGCTCAGCAAGAAACCTTCGGCGATCAGTTGAGCATAGG
Source organism: Serratia sp. YC16 (assembly GCF_009707615.1). Taxonomy (NCBI): domain Bacteria; kingdom Pseudomonadati; phylum Pseudomonadota; class Gammaproteobacteria; order Enterobacterales; family Yersiniaceae; genus Serratia; species Serratia sp. YC16. The sequence continues at coordinate 73,485 of NZ_WLYN01000011.1, forward strand.
CGCTTTCCACCGTGGCACGCGCCACGCCAAGATCGCTCGCCAACCCGCGCACCGAAGGCAGCCGGCTGCCCGCCGCCAGGTTGCCCTGGGCGATGGCGTCTTTGATTCGCAGATAAATCTGCCGGTACAGCGGCTCGGCGAGCCGGCTGTCCAAACGCAGCGAGGTCAGGAAAGTTGGCATCATGGCCCGGTTAAATAATCATTTTATGGCCCTATAGCATAGACCATAAGGCCGCTAAAGTAGCGTCATGATTTCGTTACTCCCCATTGAGGTTGACCATGATTAAGCAACGTTTGAACTACGCCGAGCTGGCGCCCGCCCCGTACAAAAATATGGTGGGCGCGCTGATGGCGCTGGAGAAAGGCGCTCTGGACAAAGCGACCATCGAGTTGATGTTTATGCGCGTTTCGCAGATCAACGGCTGCGCCTACTGCCTGGACATGCACGGTAAAGCGCTACGCGAAAACGGCTTCAGCCATGCCAAACTCGATACGCTGGCGGGCTGGCGCGTCAGCCATGAATTCAGCGCACGTGAGCGCGCGGCTCTGGAATGGGCCGAGTCGGTGACGCTGATCGCCGCCACCGGCGCGCCGGACAGCGCTTTTGAGGCGCTGAAAGCACACTTCAGCGACGCCGAGATCGCCGATCTGACCTTTGCCATCAGCATCATGAACGCCTTCAACCGACTGGCCGTCAGCATGCGTCAATAATGCGTTCGCCTCCCCCTCTTCTCTGAGAGGGGGAATTTCCCACCCGCAAAAAAAATTTTCCCCTCGCCTTCCCAGCCCCGACGCGGTCTGCGTATCACCTTACACAAAACACCATATATAGCGTGGTTGATAAAACAAATATCAACATATAGTATTTTATAGGTCAGCCGCAGGGAATGTCGTTCGGTTGATAACGCCGTCAGAAACGCCAGGAACGATGCTCCGTTATCTGACTTGTCCGCCTTTCCTTCAGCCTAAAAGGTAAATGCGAATCATGAGCATTATTATTTACAGTAAGCCGGACTGTGTCCAGTGCAACGCCACCTATCGCGCATTTGATAAGCAGGGGATTGATTATCAGGTGATCGATCTCACCCAGGATCAGCAGGCGCTGAACCACGTTAAATCATTAGGTTATCAGCAGGTTCCGGTGATTATCGCCGGTGACGATCACTGGTCCGGTTTCCGTCCGGACAAAATCGGCGCGCTGGCGCTCACCTGCTGAGGCCCGCCGATGAATCCGCTGGTCTATTTCTCCAGCAGCTCGGAGAACACCCATCGATTCGTTGAGAAACTGGGCCTGCCGGCGATCCGCATTCCGATCGCCGGCGCCCGCAGCAAATTGCTGATGGAACAACCCTATATCTTGATCGTGCCCAGCTATGGCGGCGGCAGCGCCGTCGGCGCGGTGCCGATCCAGGTGATCCGCTTTCTCAACGTTCCGCAAAACCGTTCCTACCTGCGCGGCGTCATCGCCGCCGGGAACACTAACTTCGGCGCGGCATACGGCATCGCCGGCGACATCATCGCCAAAAAATGCCAGGTGCCTTTTTTGTACCGCTTCGAGCTGCTCGGCACCTCGCAAGACGTTGAAAACGTTCGACAGGGAGTAACCGCATTTTGGCAACGACAGAACTGACCAGGCCCGAGACGGGCGCGCTGGATTACCATTCGCTCAACGCGATGCTCAATCTTTACGATGCGGAAGGCCGGATCCAGTTCGACAAGGATCGGCTGGCGGCGCGGCAATACTTCCTGCAGCACGTCAACCAAAACACCGTGTTCTTCCATAACCTGGAGGAAAAGCTGCGCTATCTGGTGGAAGAAGGCTACTACGAGCCGCAGGTGCTGGCGCAGTACGAGTTCCCGTTTATCAAGCAGCTGTTCCAGCAGGCCTACGCCAAAAAATTCCGCTTCGAGACCTTCCTCGGCGCCTTCAAGTACTACACCAGCTATACGCTCAAAACCTTCGACGGCAAGCGCTATCTGGAACGCTACGAAGATCGGGTGTGCATGGTAGCGATGACGCTGGCGGCGGGCGATACCGCCCTGGCGCAGGATCTGGTGGAGGAGATGATTTCGGGCCGCTTCCAGCCGGCCACGCCGACCTTCCTCAACTGCGGCAAACGCCAGCGCGGCGAACTGGTCTCCTGCTTCCTGCTGCGCATCGAAGACAATATGGAATCGATCGGCCGGGCGGTGAACTCCGCGCTGCAGCTATCGAAACGCGGCGGCGGCGTGGCCTTCCTGCTGAGCAATATTCGCGAAGTGGGCGCGCCGATCAAGCGCATCGAAAACCAGTCTTCCGGCGTCATTCCGATCATGAAAATGCTCGAAGACGCCTTCTCCTACGCCAACCAGCTCGGCGCGCGCCAGGGAGCCGGCGCGGTGTATCTCAACGCCCACCACCCGGACATTCTGCGTTTTCTCGACACCAAGCGGGAAAACGCCGACGAGAAGATCCGCATCAAGACGCTGTCGCTGGGGGTGGTGATCCCGGATATCACCTTCGAACTGGCGAAGAACAACGAAGAGATGTACCTGTTCTCGCCCTACGACGTCGAGCGGGTGTATGGAATGCCGCTGTCTGAAATCAGCGTCAGTGAAAAATACCGCGAGATGGTGGACGACAAGCGCATCCGCAAGTCGCGCATCAACGCGCGCGAGTTCTTCCAGGTGCTGGCGGAGATCCAGTTCGAATCCGGCTACCCGTATGTCATGTTCGAGGACACGGTCAACCGGGAGAACCCGATCGCCGGTCGCATCAACATGAGCAACCTGTGTTCGGAGATCCTGCAGGTCAACCGCGCCAGCACGTATCATGAGGATCTGAGCTACGATCGCATCGGCAAGGACATCTCCTGCAACCTCGGCTCGCTGAACATCGCCAAAACCATGGACGCGCCGGACTTCGGCAAGGCGATCGAGACCGCGATCCGCGCGCTGACCGCGGTGGCCGACATGAGCGACATCCGCTCGGTGCCCTCGATCGCCGAAGGCAACCGCAGCGCCCGCGCCATCGGTCTGGGCCAGATGAACCTGCACGGTTACCTGGCGCGCGAGCGCATCTTCTACGGCTCGGAAGAAGGCATCGACTTCACCAATCTCTATTTCTATACCGTGGCCTATCACGCCATCCGCGCCTCGAATCGGCTGGCGATCGAACGCGGCGGCACGTTCGACGGCTTTGAGCACTCTCGCTATGCCAGCGGCGAGTACTTCGACAAGTACACCGAACGCGACTGGCTGCCGCAGACCGAGCGGGTGCGCGAGCTGTTCGCCGCCGCCGGCATCGCCATTCCGGGCCGCGACGAGTGGCGCGCGCTGCACCAGTCGGTGATGATGCACGGGCTGTACAACCAGAACCTGCAGGCGGTGCCGCCGACCGGTTCCATCTCGTACATCAACAACGCCACCTCCAGCATCCATCCGATCGTTTCGCGCATCGAGATCCGCAAGGAGGGCAAGATCGGCCGCGTTTACTATCCCGCGCCTTACATGACCAACGACAACCTGGCGTATTACCAGGATGCCTACGAGATTGGCCCGGAGAAAATCATCGATACCTATGCCGCCGCCACGCAACACGTCGATCAGGGGCTGTCGCTGACGTTGTTCTTCCGCGATACCGCCACCACCCGCGACATCAACCGCGCGCAGATCTACGCCTGGCGCAAAGGCATCAAGACCATTTACTACATCCGCCTGCGCCAGATGGCGCTGGAAGGCACCGAGGTGCAGGGCTGCGTGTCCTGCTCGCTGTGAGGCAACTTATGACGACCGTAACATCGGCGCCGCTGGTGCGCGCCATCAACTGGAACATCATCGAAGACGACAAGGATCTGGAGGTGTGGAACCGCCTGACCTCCAACTTCTGGCTGCCGGAGAAGGTGCCGCTGTCCAACGATATCCCCTCCTGGGCCACGCTGACGCCGAAGGAGCAGCAGCTGACCATTCGGGTGTTTACCGGGCTGACGCTGCTGGACACCATCCAGAACACCGTCGGCGCGCCGGCCCTGATCGCCGATGCGCTGACGCCGCACGAAGAGGCGGTGTACTCCAACATCAGCTTTATGGAAGCGGTGCACGCCCGCTCTTACAGCTCAATCTTCTCCACCCTGTGCCAAACGCCGGACGTGGATGACGCCTATCGCTGGAGCGAGGAAAATCGCGCTCTGCAGAAGAAAGCCGGCATCATTCTGGCGCACTACCGCAGCGACGATCCGCTGCTGAAAAAAGTCGCCAGCGTGTTCCTCGAGTCGTTCCTGTTCTATTCGGGCTTTTATCTGCCGATGTACTGGTCCAGCCGCGCCAAGCTGACCAACACCGCCGATCTGATCCGCCTGATCATTCGCGACGAGGCGGTGCATGGCTACTATATCGGCTATAAGTTCCAGAAAGGGTTGGAGAAGGTGGACGCTGCGCGGCGCCAACAGGTGAAAAACTTCGCCTTCGATCTGCTGCAGGATCTGTACGACAACGAGGTGCGCTACACCGAGGAGCTGTACGACGGCGTCGGCTGGACGGAAGACGTGAAGACCTTCCTGCACTACAACGCCAACAAGGCGCTGATGAACCTCGGGTATGAAGCGCTGTTCCCACCGGCGATGGCGGAGGTCAACCCGGCGATCCTGTCGGCGCTGTCACCGAACGCCGACGAAAACCACGACTTCTTCTCCGGTTCAGGTTCGTCCTACGTTATCGGCAAAGCGGTCAACACCGAGGATGAGGACTGGGATTTCTGACGGCATGGCAACGATACCGGTCTTTCTGTCCGGTATCGTGCATTCAATACCCTCGTTCTTTCTGACTACGGATCGCCAGAACAAACGCCGTATCGATATCAGGGATGTATTTGTAGAGCGCCAAATAACCGCGAGCTTGCTGCCCAATAATCAATTCACGCAGTCCTGCGTCAAGAGACCGTCCGATCAATGGATTATGTTCCAATACCGCAATCGCCTGGATGATTTCCTGAATGCGCCGCCCTACATCCGCAGCACCATACTGAGCCAAATGAGCGAGAATACGTTCGATATCATCCCTGACCTCTGGCGCCAACTCGACATTTGCCATCAGCGCCCCAGTTTTTTAACGGCAGGTTTAACCGCGGCGGTGTTACCCGCAGCGTAATTTTCCAAATAACCGCACATCTCTTTCCAAGAGACCGTCTCTCCCGTCGCAATTATCTTGGCATAGCGTTTTTCCGCTTCATTCTCAAAGTCACGGCGCAACTCTTCTTGCTGCGTTTTCTCCGCTATTGCCTGCAAAATAAAGCTGTGAGAAGTCACGCCAGCCTGCTCGGCGACGGCGGCCACGCGGGCTTTAAGCTCATCAGGAATACGGATGGTCGTCGTAGGCATAAGCGCTCCCAACGTCTGTCAGTTACATGTAGCTCAATTGTGCTACACGAAGTCTGGCAGCGCAATAACACTGAGGATTATTTCACCCATTGACGCAGCTCAAGCCGCCGCCAGATGGCGCGCTTCTCCGCGTCGCTGGCGGTCGGCCAGGCGGCGATCTCCGCCCGCGTGCGCCGGCATCCCCGGCACTGCTGCGTCTCATCATCAAGCCGACACAGGCTGATGCAGGGCGACCTGACGCCGAGATGAGATTGCTGATTGTTGCCCGCCATAAACCGCCCTTGATGTGATGTGTGCCGCCACAGGATACCCGATCCGGCGGCGGCGCGCCGTCAATCAGATGATGCCGCCGTTGGCGCGCAGGGTTTGGCCATTGATCCAGCCGCCGTCGGCCCCCGCGAGAAAGGCCACCGCCGCCGCGATGTCTTCCGGCGAGCCCAGGCGTTCCAGCGGCGCCATCTTCGCCAGCCGCTCGATAAGCTCCGGGGTTTTGCCGTCGAGGAACAAGCCGGTGGCGGTCGGCCCCGGCGCGACGGCGTTCACCGTGATATTGCGGCCGCGCAGCTCTTTCGCCAGCACGCTGGTCAACGCCTCGATCGCCGCCTTACTGGCGGCATACATGCCGTAACCCGGCTGCAGCAACCCCACCACGCTGGAGGAAAAGTTGATGATGCGACCGTTGTCGCGCAGGCGCTTCGCCGCCTCGCGCATCGTGTTGAAACTGCCTTTCAGGTTGATGTCGAGCAGGCGATTCACCTCTTCATCCCCCATGTCCGCTATCGGCGCCAGCGCGATCACCCCGGCGTTATTGACCAGGACATCGACGCCGCCAAACGCCTGTTCGGCGCTGTCGAACAGCCGGGCGACCGCAGCCGCATCGCTGACGTCGGCCTTGACGCTCAAGGCGCGGCCGCCGCGCTGTTCTATCTTGCGCGCCAGCTCGTCGGCCGGTGCCGGGTTGCCCGAATAGTTGATGACGACGGTAAAGCCGTCGGCGGCCAAGCGCTCGGCGATAGCGGCGCCGATGCCGCGCGATGCGCCGGTAACGATGGCGACAGGAGGCGTTTTCTGGTTCATCGGGAGATCCTTAAAGAAAGCAACGGGCAGAGCGTTCATCATGCACTGTTTATCACGGCGAATCAGCCCTGATTCTCTGGCATCATAATCCCAAATTATCGAACAATGCCGCTGGGCTCTGTTCGATGGCCGCCCGTTGGGCGGCCATGTCCATTACAGCGCGCCGTAGTTCAGCGGCACCCAGGTATAGCCTTCACCCTGGCGGTTCAGGTAACCCAATCCCGGGAACGACAGGTGTGCGCCACCGACCAGCTCGCTCTGCCGTGCACTGTCGCTGAACACCCGCAGCCGCTGGGCGACCGCCGCCTTGGCGTCGCTATCAAAGCCGATCGCCACCTTCGGATGCGGCATCTGCACCGCCGCTACGTGGATCAGATCCCCCAACAGCAGCAGCTTTTTACCCTGACTCGTCACCTGATAGACGCTGTGGCCCGGCGTATGTCCATGGGCGGCAAAGGCGGCAATGCCCGGCGAAAGTTCACCGTCGCCGTTGAACGGCTTAAAATGGCCGGCCGTCTGGTAAGGTTTGATCGCCGCCTGGGCTCTTTCGAAGTTGCTTTTGCTCTCCGCATTAGCCTGTTTCAGCCGCTCGGCGCTTAGCCAGAAGTCCGCATCCTGGCTGGCGGCGCGCACCACCGCATTGGGGAATACCGCCTTGCCATCGCGCGTCAGACCGCCAAGATGGTCCGGGTGCATATGGGTCAGGTAGATCTCATCCACCTGTTCCGGCTGGTAGCCCGCCGCGCGCAGGTTATCCACCAGCTTGCCCAGCCCGCCGCCCAGCAGTTGGCCTGCACCGCTGTCGATCATCACCAGCTTGTCGCCGGTATTGATCAGATAGGCATTGACCGAGGTGACCACCGGCAGGCTTTGATGCTGCTCGGCTAACCCGGCGGCGATCTGCTGCGGCGTGCTGTTCAGCAACAGTTTGTCCGCCGGCAGGCGAATGATGCCGTCAGACAATGCGGTCACTTCAAAACCGCCCAACATGATGCGGTAGAATCCCGGCGTCGGGGTTTTGGCCTGCGGCGCGGCGGCCCCGGCCTGTAATGACATAACGGCCAGCGCCGCCCCCAGCAGACAACGTTTCCAGAACATGATGACTCCTTGCGAGAATTGAACAGCGCTAAGTATTGACGCAAAAAGCCCGATGCGCCTGTTTAATAAATGCCTTTGATAAATATATAAATAATATATTTACTGTGAATAATTTTGTTTGTTAATTCACACAACCCCAATCAATATTTTCTCGCTCGCCACTTGGTTATTTTCCTTACTCCCTAAACCACGAGTAAGGAAATAACATGAGCTATCAATTCGAAAACCTGGTCTTTGAAGGCGGCGGCGTAAAAGGCATCGCCTATGGCGGCGCGCTGGAGCTGCTGGAAGCCAAAGGCATCATGCCGCAGATCAAGCAAACCTCCGGTGCCTCGGCGGGCGCCATCGCCGCGCTGCTGGTCGGCCTGGGCTGCAGCTCGGCAGACGTAACCAAAATTCTGTCGGCGATGGATTTTAAAAAATTCCTCGATTATAACGGCGGCTTTTTCGGCACGATCCAGGACGCCTATCGGCTGTTCAATCAATACGGCATCGCACCCGGCGATTATTTCTATCAATGGTCGCGCGATATTATCAAGCAATATACCGGCAACCCGGATATTACTTTCGAGCAGTTCGAAGCGATGAAGGCGGCGAAAGGGTTCAAGTCAATTTACTTTATCGGCGCCAACCTCAACAGCGGTCAGCGCGAGGTCTATTCTCACCGCACCACGCCGCGCATGAAAGTGGCGGACGGCCTGCGCATTTCGATGTCGTTCCCGTTCGCCTTCGTGGCAAAGAACAATACCCTGGGCGATCTGTGCATGGACGGCGGCATGATCGACAACTATCCGGTGCGGCTATTCGATTATGACTTCTCCGCCACGCCGCCTTACATCGACAGCTCCAGCCAGCGCATCAACACCCGCACGCTGGGCCTTCGCCTGGATTCCGCCAGCGAAATCGCCCAGGCCGCCGGCCAGGCAGGCCCGCGCACGCCAGTCAACAACCTGTTTGATTTCACCCTGGCGGTGGCCAACGTGATGCTGGACATCCAAACCAAGGTGCATCTGGACAGCGATGACTGGAAACGCACCGTGTATGTCGACACGCTCGACGTCGGCACGCTGGAGTTCGGCATCAGCGAGGAGAAAAAACGCGCGCTGATCGAATCCGGCCGTCGCGGCGTAGAGCGCTACTTCGCCTGGTATGACGCCGCCATGAAGCAAGCGGCATAACTGGTGCTTTCCCGCCTGCGCGGCCGGCCGGCGCGCGGGCAAAAAAATCCCCGCGGGGGCGGGGAAAGGCAAAGTAATGCTAAGGATTTATAGGAGTTATACGAAGAACTTGGCCAACACCAGCAGCGACAGCGAGACGTTGATAGCGCCGCCGATACGGGTTGCGATCTGGGCGAACGGCATCAGCGACATGCGGTTGCCGGCGGTGAGGATCGCGACGTCGCCGGTGCCGCCCTGCCCACTCTGGCAGCAGGAGACGATCGCCACGTCGATAGGGTGCATACCGATTTTCTTACCGACGAAGAAACCGGTCGCCACCAGCGCGCTGACGGTCGTGACGATCACGATCAGGTTCTGTACGGTAAACGCGTCCACCAGCTCTTGCCATGGCGTGATGGCCACCCCGACGGCGAACAGGATCGGATAAGTCACGGCGGTGCGGAAGAATTTGTACACCACCTGCGAACCTTCCTGAATGCGCGGCGATACCCCGTGCGCCAGTTTCACCGCCACGGCGGCGAACAGCATGCCCACCGGCGCCGGCAGGCCGATCAGACGGTGCAGCAGCATGCCCACCATATACAGCAGAATGGCCAGCAGCGCGCCGCAGGCGATAGTGCTGACATCAACCTTGCCGCTGATTTTTTCCACCGCGTTCATGTCGCCGTCGCCCTGCTTGCTCGGCATCAGGCTGCCTTCGCCGGTCAGATGCGGATAACGCTTGCCCAGTTGATTGAGCAGGCCGGCGATGACGATGGCGGTCAGGCTGCCGAGCATCACGATCGGCAGGATGCGCCCCAACGCCACGCCCTGCTCCATGTGCAGGATCGCCGCGTAGCCCATCGACAACGGAATCGCCCCTTCACCGACGCCACCGGCCATGATCGGCAGGATCAGGAAGAAGAAGATCTGGAACGGCTCCAGGCCCAGCGCCATGCCGACGCCCATCCCCACCAGCATGCCGACGATCTCGCCGCACAGCATCGGAATGAAGATGCGCAGGAAGCCCTGGATCAACACCTGGCGGTTCATGCTCATGATGCTGCCGACGATGATGCAGCAGATGTAGAGATAAAGAATGTTGGTCGATTTGTAGAACTTGGTGGTCGATTCCACCACCACGTCCGGCAGCAGGCCATAGTGCACCAGCGCGGAAGGAATGAAGGTGGCGCAGATCGCCGCCGCGCCCATCTTGCCGATCAGCGGCAGGCGCTTGCCGAATTCGCCGCAGGCGAAACCGAAGAACGCCAGCGTGGCCACCATCACCACGATGTCGCTCGGCAGCTTGCCTTCCAGGCAGTCGAGCAGAATCAATACGCCGGCCAGAATAAAGAACGGTAACGGAATGCTCCCTACTTTATAATTGTCCAGTATCCGCCACCATTTTTCACGCAGAGGAATATCGGCGGTCTTGTCTTTGGCTACGAGGTAAGAATCATCTGTTGTGCTCATAATCTGGCCTCTTATTAGTTTGTTCAGCCATCATAGAGAAGCGCACGGATTATCTGCTGTGATTATGTTCAAAATTAGAAAGGGTTTTTAATGGTGGTTATGGTTTCTATGGGGTTAATTAAGATTATGTAAAACCCGGTGTGGTTTTAATGGTGTTAATACCGTTTTTATTTTAAAGCTTATCAACTTTATCGCAGACGAACAATTCTCGTCCGTTTCACTCTAATCCCGTGTGAGGGATCACAAGTTGATCGGGCGCAATATTACAGACCCCGCTTCTCGTGATAGGGTAAGGCTTCAGGATCTCTTTACGGTAAAGCTCCGCCATGCGCCTTAAACTCTCATTTCAAATCAAACTGTTTCTGTGCCTGGTGGCCTTCTCCTGCCTGCTGCTGACCTGCATCGGCGCCTACACCTATTATCAGCTGGATGCGCAGCTGCACCGCGATCTCGGCGCCCGCGCCCAGGTGCAGGCGCGGGAAATCGCCCTTATCCCTTCGTTGGTGGACGCGGTGGAAAAGAGTGACGCCGCCAGGATCGCCGCGCTGATGAAAAAAATCCGCGCCAGCAGCGATGCCAGCTATATCGTTATCGGCGATAATCACGCCCGCCATCTTTATCATTCCGAATATGAAGGCCGCCTGGGTACGCCGATGATCGGCGGCGATAATAAAGAGGTGTTGGAAGGCAAAAGCATTATTTCCATTCGCAAGGGCGGCATCGGCGTATCATTACGCAGCAAGGCGCCGATCCTGGATGAAAATAACCGCGTTATCGGCATCGTTTCCGTCGGCTATTTGAAATCGCATATTGATAGTTTAAATGCCAGGACGTTGACGCAAATTATCGGCTCCATCGTCCTGCTGCTGATCGCCCTGTTCGTTTTTTCCTGGCTGCTGTCGAAAAACCTCAAGCGTCAGATGTTCTGGCTGGAGCCGAAAGAGATCGCGCTGCTGGTGCGCCAACAGAAAGCGCTGCTGGAAGCCATCTATGAAGGGGTGATCGCCGTCGATCCGCAGCTGCGGATCATCACCATCAACCATGCGGCGCGCGAGCTGCTCGATCTGCACCAGCCCGCCGCCAGCTTGCTGGGCCGGCCGATCGGCGAAGTGATCCAGGCGCAGCCGAACTTCTTCGGCGCCGCGCAGCTGGGCCAGGATACGCACGATGAGGTGTGCCGTTTCAACCACGTGCGGGTGATCGCCAGCCGGGTGCGCATCATGCAGGAGCAGGAGCTGCAAGGCTGGGTGATCAGCTTCCGCGACAAGAACGATATCAATACCCTGAGCAGCCAGCTCAGCCAGGTGAAACGCTATGCCGACAACCTGCGCATCATGCGCCACGAGCAGCTGAACTGGACCGCCACGCTGGCCGGACTGCTGCACATGCAGCGCTATGACGAGGCCATCCGCTATGTGGAAGCCCAGTCGGAGGGCGCGCAGGAGATCCTCGATTTCATTTCACAGCGCTTCAGTTCGGCGGCGCTGTGCGGCCTGCTGCTGGGCAAATACTCCAGCGCCAGAGAAAAAGGCATCGAATTGCGCTTCGATCCGGCCTGCCAGCTGCGGCAGATCCCGGCGGCGCTGAATGAGACCGAACTGATGTCGATCGTCGGCAACCTGCTGGATAATGCGGTGGAAGCGACGCTGCACTGCCCGGCCCCGCACGACGCGATCGAACTCTATATCAGCGACAGCAGCAACGAGCTGGTGATCGAGGTGGCGGATCGCGGCACCGGCATCGCCGAGGAAATTCGTGATACGCTGTTTGAACAGGGCGTGACCACCAAAGCGGATAAAAGCGACCACGGCATCGGCCTGCATCTGGTCGCCAGCCATGTGGCGCAGGCGCACGGCAGCATAGAAGTGTCGGACAACGAGCCGCACGGCGCGATATTCTCTATATTTATCCCTAAATAAAACCCATAACCCGATTTTTTTGAGCACCCGATTATGTCACACCAAGCACTGGACGTTCTGATCGTGGAAGACGAGCCGCAACTGGCGACACTGCACGCGGAGTTCATCGAGAAAAATTTCAACCTGCGGGTGGTGGCCTATGCCGCCACGCTGGCCGAAGCGCGGGCCAAAGCCAATGAGCATCAGCCGCGTCTGATCCTGCTGGATAACTTCCTGCCGGACGGCCAGGGCATCGAGCTGATGGAAGAACCGGCGGTAAAAAACCCCGCCTGTTCGGTGATCTTCATCACCGCCGCCAGCGACATGCATACCTGCAGCCAGGCGATCCGCAACGGCGCCTTCGATTACATCATCAAACCGGTGTCCTACAAGCGGCTGCGCAATTCGCTCGAGCGTTTCATGCAGTTCGTACAGACCCAGCGCACCTTCAAGATCATCGACCAGGACAACGTCGATGCGCTGTATAACCTGCAGTCGAAACAGTTCTCCAGCGAGCCGAGCGCCAAAGGCATCGAAACCAACACCCTTGAGCTGGTGCAGGCGCTGTTTATCGCCCAGCCGGCGGTGGCGCATGCGGTGGAAGACGTGGTTGAACAGGTCGGCATCAGCAAAACCACCGCCCGCCGTTATCTGGAATACTGCGTCGCCACCCAGTTCGTGCGAGTGGAGATGCTGTACGGCAATATCGGCCATCCGCGACGGCTGTATCGCAAGGCCTGAGGCTGCCATCTGGCTGTCATATTCAGGCGATAACATAGCGCCCGACGATATCCCCCTCGATATCGGCACCTGTCGTTAACACTGATGAAATACTGATGACTTTTACCCGGCCTCTGGTCGGGTTTTTTATTATCCGAACGGCAGGTGCAGAACCGAAATATCCCATTGCTTCACGCCGTGTTATTCCCTCCTAAAACCGATCATGATGGCGAATAACGGCCGGCAATTTTGAGTCACGGGCCAAATTACCATAACTAATTAAAACCTTGATGTAAACCACTAATATCCCATTTAAATGACATTGAGGGTTGTCTCAGATATTCACTGTGTTAGGGTAAAAAGCTCTTTTATTTTGCTAAGGACAGCCCATAACGCTTTAATTAAACCAGAGGAAACAGCAAATTGCATGGCAATTAAACTCGAAGTAAAGAACCTGTATAAGATATTTGGCGAACACCCGGAACGCGCATTCAAACTGCTGGATAAAGGTCTGACAAAAGATCGGCTGTTGGAAAAAACCGGCTTATCGCTCGGCGTAAAAGACGCCACTCTGGCCATTGAAGAAGGCGAGATATTTGTCATCATGGGGCTCTCCGGTTCCGGCAAGTCCACCCTGGTACGCCTTCTCAATCGTCTGATAGAACCCACCCGCGGTCAGGTGCTGATCGACGGTGAGGACATCGCCAAAATATCCGACGCCGCGCTGCGCACCGTGCGGCGAAATAAGATCAGCATGGTATTTCAGTCATTCGCGCTTATGCCGCATATGAATGTCCTGAATAACACCGCCTTTGGTATGGAATTAGCCGGCATACCGCTGCAAGAACGCCAGGAAAAAGCGCTGGACGCCCTGCGCCAGGTCGGGCTGGAGAATTATGCGTTGTCTTATCCGGATGAATTATCCGGCGGCATGCGTCAACGCGTGGGATTAGCCCGTGCGATGGCCAACGACCCGGATATATTATTGATGGACGAGGCCTTCTCGGCGCTCGATCCGTTAATTCGCACCGAGATGCAGGATGAGCTGGTGAAATTACAGGCCCAGCATCAGCGCACCATCGTATTTATTTCCCACGATCTGGACGAAGCGATGCGCATTGGCGATCGCATCGCCATCATGCAGGGCGGCGAAGTGATCCAGGTCGGCACGCCGGACGAGATCCTGAATAACCCGGCCAACGACTATGTGCGCACTTTCTTCCGCGGTGTGGACATCAGTCATGTGTTCAGCGCCAAGGATATCGCCCAACGACGCCCGGTAACGCTGATCCGCAAAACTCCCGGCTTTGGCCCACGCTCGGCGCTGCAGCTGCTGCGCGATGAGGACCGTGATTATGGTTATGTTGTTGAACGCGGGAAGAAATTTATCGGCGTGGTGTCGATAGAGTCGCTGAAAAAGGCGCTGTCCGCCAATCAGACGCTGGACGATGCCCTGCTCGAAGCGCCCGCCGCCGTGCCGGCCGACACGCCGCTCAGCGATCTGATCTCTCTGGTCGCCCAGGCGCCGTGCGCGGTACCGGTGGTATGCGAAGAACATAACTATCTCGGCATCATCTCCAAGGCCATGCTGCTGCAGGCGTTGGACAAGGAGGGCTCCGCCAATGAGTGATACCACGCAAACCCAAGATCCCTGGGCTACCGCACCGGCCGATACCGGCGCCGCACCCGCTCACGATGCCGCCGCCAACGCCGGCGACGCCTGGTCCAGCGCGCCACCGCCGGCCGCCCATGACGCCGCCGCGTCAGGCGCCGATTGGCTGAGCAGCGCCCCGGCCCAGCCGGAGCACTTCAGCCTGCTCGATCCGTTCCACAAAGCCTGGGTGCCGTTCGACGCCTGGGTCACGCAAGGCATCGACTGGCTGGTGCTGCACTTCCGCCCGCTGTTCCAGGGCATCCGCGTGCCGGTGGACATGATCCTGAGCGGCTTCCAGCAACTGCTGCTGGGCATGCCGGCACCGATCGCCATTCTGGTGTTCTCGCTGCTCGCCTGGCAGGTCGCCGGTTTCGGCATGGGCGCCGCAACGCTGCTCTCCCTGGTCGCCATTGGCGCCATCGGCGCCTGGTCGCAGGCGATGGTCACGCTGGCACTGGTGCTGACCGCGCTGTTCTTCTGCATCCTTATCGGCCTGCCGCTCGGCATCTGGCTGGCGCGCAGCAAGCACGCCGCCAAGGTGATAAGGCCGCTGCTCGACGCGATGCAAACCACCCCGGCCTTCGTCTATCTGGTGCCGATCGTCATGCTGTTCGGCATCGGCAACGTGCCGGGCGTGGTGGTGACCATTATCTTCGCGCTGCCGCCGATCGTGCGTCTGACCATTCTCGGCATCAAGCAGGTGCCGGAGGATCTGATCGAGGCCGCCGAATCCTTCGGCGCCAGCCCACGCCAGCTGCTGTTCAAGGTGCAGCTGCCGCTGGCGATGCCGACCATCATGGCCGGCGTGAACCAGACGCTGATGTTGGCGCTGTCGATGGTCGTCATCGCCTCGATGATCGCCGTCGGCGGTCTGGGGCAGATGGTGCTGCGCGGCATCGGCCGGCTGGATATGGGCCTGGCCGCCGTCGGCGGCGTCGGCATCGTGATCCTGGCGATCATTCTCGATCGCCTCACCCAATCGCTGGGGCGCGATCGCCGCAGCAAGGGCATCGGCCGCTGGTACCGTCGCGGCCCTATCGGGTTGCTTACCCGCCCGTTCATCAAACAAGCCTGACGCTTTTCCCGCCGGCGGCTGTGGCCCCGGCGGGCTATGACACCACCACATTGAAAGAGGGGAAACACTATGCGCACCACGGGCATCTGGGCTCTCGCCCTGACGACGCTGATTGGTACACAGAGCGCCATTGCGGCGGATTTACCCGGTAAGGGGATCGCGGTACAGCCGGTGCAAAGCACCATTTCCGAAGAGACGTTCCAGACGCTGCTGGTTAGCAAGGCGCTGGAAAAACTGGGTTACGACGTGAAGGAACCGCGCGAGGTGGATTACAACGTCGCCTACACCTCCATCGCCTCCGGCGACGCGACCTTTATCGCGGTCAACTGGGATCCGCTGCACGCCGATCAGTACAAGGCCGCCGGCGGCGACGCCAAGTTCTACCGTGAAGGCGTCTACGTCAACGGCGCCGCGCAGGGTTACCTGATCGACAAGAAAACCGCCAAGCAGTACCACATCACCAACGTCGAGCAGCTCAAGGATCCCAAGATCGCCAAGCTGTTCGACACCAACGGCGACGGCAAGGCCGATCTGACCGGCTGCACCCCGGGGTGGGGCTGCGAGGCGGTGATCAACCACCACATCAAGGCCTACGGCCTGAGCAACACCGTCGAACACAATCAGGGCAACTACGCGGCGATGATCGCCGACACCATCACCCGCTACAAAGAGGGCAAGCCGGTGCTGTATTACACCTGGACGCCGTACTGGGTCAGCGATGTGATGGTACCGGGCCGCGACGTGGTCTGGCTGCAGGTGCCGTTCTCCTCCCTGCCGGGCGAGCAGAAAAGCGTCGATACCAAGCTGCCTAACGGCGCCAACTACGGCTTCCCGGTCAACACCATGCGCATCGCCGCCAACAAACAGTGGGCCGAAGCCAACCCGGCGGCCGCCAAGCTGTTCGCCATCATGAAGCTGCCGATCGCTGACATCAACGCGCAAAACCTGCGCATGCACGAAGGCCAGGCTTCGGAAGCCGACATCCAAAACCACGTTAACGGCTGGATCAAGGCGCACCAGGCGACCTTCGACGGCTGGGTGAAAACCGCCGCCGCCGCGGCGAAGCCGTAACCACTCGGGGGCGCCGCAACCGCGCGCCCCTTACCCCGCCAGATCGATGCCGCTGAACTGTAAAAAGCGTGCGGCGGCATTCGACAAGGGCTGCGGCCAAATGCAGTACACCTGGCGCCGCGGCCCGTCTTCAATCGGAATCGACACCAGCGCGCTTAGACGCTGCGCGGTCGAGATCGGTACGATCCCCGCCGCCAACCCGCGCCGCACCAGATTCTCCAGCCATTCGATATGATCGATCTCAAAACTGACATGCCGGCGGATACCCGCCGCCAGGAAGGCGCGATCGGTTTGACGCCGCGCGCCGGTGCCGCTGTAGAAATCCACCAGCGGCACTTCCGCCAGCGCCTGCAGATTCACCCGCTCGCGGTTGGCCAACGGATGCTGCGGCGCCACCAACGCCACCAGCGGCTCATCGGTCAACTGCCGGTGCGACATCGGCAACAGGTCGACATCGCCGGGCCAGATGCCGACGAACGCCATATCGCACTTCTGCTGACGCACGTCCTCCAGCAGGGCTTCGCTCATGCCGACGTAAAGGCGGATGTTCACCGCCGGATAGTGGCGATGAAACTTGTCGAGCTTTTCGGTCAGATCAATCGCGTTTATGGTTGAAATGGTGCCGATGGTGAGCGTGCCGGACACCGCATCACCGGCGGCGGTCACTTCTTCCACCAGCGCCTGCTGCGCCGCCAACAGCCGCTGCGCCGACGGAATGAAAGCCTGGCCGGCGGGCGTCAGCCGCACCCGGCGCGAGGTGCGTTCAAACAGCGTACAGCCCAGCTCTTCTTCCAGTTTGGCAATCTGGTGGCTGAGTGCCGACTGCACCGTATGGCAGCGCTGCGCCGCCCGGGTGAAGCTCTGCTCTTCCGCCACCGCCAGCGCATAGCGGATCTGTTTCAGGTTCATGGCATCTATCTTGAAATGAGATAAATAAAATGAAAATTATACATTGGTTTCCCAATGCGCGTTGCCGGATACTGCGCGCTATCTTTTTCCCGTGATGAAAAAATCATGAACCAACAAAACGCCCATCCGGGCCTCAGCCCGGCGCTGACCGTGCTGATCGCCATCGCAACCGGCCTGGCGGTCGCCAGCAACTACTATGCGCAACCGCTGCTGGAAACCATCGCCACCGGTTTCAACCTGTCGGTCAACCAGGCCGGCTTTATCGTTACCGCCGCGCAGCTGGGTTACGCCACCGGCCTGCTGCTGCTGGTGCCGCTCGGCGACATGTTCGAACGCCGCGGCCTGATCGTGTTCATGACGCTGCTGGCCGCCGGGGGCATGTTGATCACCGCCACCTCCGCCACGCTGCCGATGATGATCCTCGGCACCGCGCTCACCGGGCTGTTCTCGGTGGTGGCGCAGATCCTGGTGCCGCTGGCCGCCACGTTGGCCCACCCGGAAAAGCGCGGCAAGACCGTCGGCATCATCATGAGCGGCCTGCTGCTCGGCATCCTGCTGGCGCGTACCGTCGCGGGCGCATTGGCGTCGTTCGGCGGCTGGCGCACCATCTACTGGGTCGCCAGCGTGCTGATGATCCTGATGGCGCTGGTCTTGTGGCGCGCACTGCCGCGCTATAAGCAACACTCCGGGCTGAACTACCCGCAGCTGCTGGCCTCGATCTTCAGCCTGTTCTGCCGCACGCCGCTGCTGCGCACCCGCGCCATTCTCGGCGCCCTGTCGTTCGCCAACTTTAGCGTGCTCTGGACCTCCATGGCCTTTCTGCTCGCCGCACCGCCGTTCAACTATTCCGAGGGCGTGATCGGGCTGTTCGGCCTGGTGGGTGCCGCCGGCGCGCTGGCCGCCTCGCGCGCCGGTCATCTGGCGGACAAAGGCAAGGCCGGGTTGACCACCACCGTCGGCCTGGTGTTGCTGCTACTGTCGTGGATACCTATCGCGCTGGCTAAACAATCGCTGTGGGCGCTGATCGCCGGCATCCTGATCCTCGATCTAGCGGTGCAGGCGGTGCACGTCACCAACCAGAGCGTGATGTATCGCATCATGCCGGACGCGCGCAACCGCCTGACCGCCGGCTATATGACCAGCTACTTTATCGGCGGCGCTCTCGGTTCGCTGCTCTCCGCCTCGGCCTATCAGCATGCCGGCTGGTACGGTGTCGCCGCCGCCGGGGGGATTCTATGCCTGCTCAACCTGCTGACCTGGTGGCTCGGCAAACGCCACGATCCGCAGGGGCCGGCGACAATCTGATTACCTTGCAAATAGTAACCAAAGAAATTTATTAGCGGTGCAGGGTATAAACATTACTTACTCTCTGGTAATGTTCTGGGCATAAACTATTGAAACCCTATCTACCCTGCGACCCACAACCATGCAAAGCCAAGCTGCAGACAGCCTTACTCCGCCCGCCGTCAGCGCCACCTTCGCCAACGGCGTCGTCGACAGTTTGCCGATCGTCATCGGGTACGTCCCGGTGGCGTTCGCCTTCGGCCTCAGCGCCGTCAAGCTGGGCTTCTCCCCGCTGGAAAGCATTTTCTTCTCCTGCATCATCTACGCCGGCGCCAGCCAGTTCGTGATCACCGCCCTGCTGAGCGCCGGCATGTCGCTGTGGGTCTCCGCGCTGACGGTGATGGCGATGGATGTGCGCCATCTGTTGTACGGCCCGGCGCTGCGCCACCGCATCGTCTCGCGCATGTCGCCCGGTAAAACGGCGATATGGGCCTTTGGGCTGACCGATGAGGTCTTCGCCGCCGCTACCGCCAAGCTGATGCGCAATAACCGCAGCTGGAGCGAAAACTGGATGCTGGGCATCGCGCTCTGTTCCTGGCTCTCCTGGGTGGCCGGCACCGCGCTCGGCGCGCTGTTCGGCAATGGCCCGCTGGAGCAGTTCCCGGTGATCGAAGCCTCGCTTTCATTCATGCTGCCGGCGCTGTTTCTCAGCTTCCTGCTGGCCGCTTTCCGGCGCCCGCAGAGCCTGACCATCGCCGCCGCACTGGCCGGCGCGCTGCTCGGCGTGGTGCTGTTCTCCATCCCGGTCGCCATTTTGGCCGGCATCGGCGCCGGCTGTATCGCCGCCCTGTTCCAACCCGCACATGCGGAGGCCGCTCATGAACACTGATGTGCTGGTGATTGGTCTGGTGGTGGGCTGCGCCAATTACCTGTTCCGTTATCTGCCGCTGCGGCTGGCGCCGGCGCGCGCCCAACCCGGCATCAAACGCGGTAAAGCCGCCCTGCTGCTCGACAGCATCGGCATCGCCTCGATCTGCGCCCTGCTGGTGGTCTCCAGCACGCCGGTGGTGATGCGCGAACCGGACAAGCTGCTGCCGACGCTGGCGGGCTTCGCCGCGCTGGCGCTGTGCTTCTACCGCAGCAAAAGCATCATTCTGTCGACGCTGCTCGGCGCGACGGCCTTTGGCGTCACATTAAAACTGTTAATGCTTTTCGGTCCGGGCTGACACCGCTTCCGGCCATTTGGTGTTTTCATGCGCCGCATCTTTACAAACACTGACAAATGACACGAATTGCTAAATTATCCGCACGGCTGAACATTTACATTATTTGTCACCGTCGTTACTATCTCGAACGAAATTAATGAGGCCCTAAATTATGGAAAGCTCGTTTGCCCCCATAGAACAAATGCTGAATTTCCGCGCCACCCGGCAGAAAGATTTCCCTTATCAGGAAATCCTGCTGACCCGCCTGTGCATGCACATGCAAGGTAAGTTGCTGGAAAATCGCAATAAAATGCTTAAGGCGCAGGGGATTAACGAAACACTGTTTATGGCGCTGATTACCCTGGATGCGCAGGAAAGCCACAGCATCCAACCTTCTGAGCTAAGCTCTGCCTTAGGCTCCTCGCGCACCAATGCAACCCGCATCGCCGACGAGCTGGAGAAACGCGGTTGGATCGAGCGCCGGGAAAGCGACAACGATCGCCGCTGCCTGCATCTGCATCTGACGCCGCAGGGGGAAGAATTTCTCAGTCAACTGCTGCCGCCGCAGCACCAATGTCTGCATTTCCTGTGGTCCACGCTGACCGACGATGAGCAAAAACAGCTGGAACAGCTGACGCGCAAATTGCTGGCACGTCTGGATCAAATGGAAATCACAGAACAGTTATCCTAATTCACAATTTCTGTTCAGGTACCTACTTATGCGATCCCCATTTAACTGGAGATTCACCCCGCTGTTCGCCGTGTTGCTGCTGGCCGGGTGCGCTTCGACCGATAATATTGCTCCGCAATCCACGCTGATGGATCCGCAGAGCCTGCAGTTGGCTCAGCCGAAAGTCAGCTCGCTGGCCGTCAGCCCGCAGTGGTGGCGCGCCCTCAAGGATCCGCAGTTGGACACGTTGATGACGCAGACGCTGCAAAGCTCGCCGACCCTGCGCCAGGCCGCCGCCCGCGTACGTGAAGCGCAGAGCGTGGTGGGCGAAGCCAACGCAGCCAACGGGCCGAACCTGGATCTGAACGCCAGCACCCAGCGCCAGCGCATACCGCAAAACGTCAATATGGGGCTGGGGTATCCACAAAAACCTATCTATGAAAGCTCCAACTCACTGGGGTTAAATTTGGCGTATGAATTCGACTGGTGGGGCAAATACCGCAACCAGGTGAACGCCGCCAAGGCGCAAGTGAACGCCGCACGCGCCGAGCAGGAGCAGGCGGCGCTGACGCTGACCAGTTCGGTAGCCTCCGCCTACTACCAGCTGCAAAGCAACCTGGCGCTCGAGAAGCTGCTGCAGCAGGAAGTGAACAACAATGAGCGCCTGACCGCGCTGCGCCAACAACGCTATCAGGCCGGCCTGACCGGCGTCGACGTGCCGCAACAAACTCAGGCGCAGTCCGACGTCGCCAAGCAGCAGATCCTGCAGCTGCAGTCGCAGATCGAGCAGCTCAGACACCAGCTCGCCGCGCTGGCGGGCCAGGGGCCAAACGCCATGCAGCACCTGCGTCAGGTGCCGCTGCCCGCCGACAACCTGATGGCGCCGCAGGGCGAGCTGACGGCGGATCTGCTGGGCAAACGCCCGGACATCGCCGCGCAGCGCCAGCTGGTGGAGTCTTACAGCCAGCGCGTCAGCGCCGCGCGCAAAGAGTTTTACCCCAGCCTGACCATTTCAGCCTTCGCCGGTCTGATGACCACCAATGTCGGTGGCACCAACCCGAACCTGTTTGAAGCGGCCAGCCAGGCCTGGAACGTGATGCCGGCGATTTCGCTGCCGATCTTCCACGCCGGGGCGCTGCGCAGCAAGCTGGGCGAGGAATCCGCGCTGTATGACGAAGCGGTGGAATCCTATAACCAAACCATCCTGAATGCGGTACAGGAAACCGCCGACGCCATCACTATCCAGCAGAGCTCTGCGCAACAGCAGCTGCAGGCGGCGTCCGCGGCCCAGTCGATGCAACAGGTGTACCAGGTCGCCAGTGCCCGTTACCAGGCAGGGATTATCGGGCGCGACGATCTGTTGACCAGCCAGACGCAGCTATTGCAGCAGCAACAGGCGGAGTTGAATGCCAGCAGCAATTTACTGCAGGCGAAGATAGGACTGATCCGCGCGCTGGGCGGTGGCTATCAGGCCCCGGCCGCAGCGGATTCGAAAGCATAATAATATAAGGCTTGGAGAACACCATGAGCGCAAGCGCGGAAATCCAAAACCCGCAGCAGCCGAACGGCAAAAAGAAGCAGCGCAAGTTTTGGCTGCTGTTGTTGACGGCTATTTTCATTGTTATAGGGGTGGCTTACTTAGTGTATTGGTTCCTGGTGCTGCGTCATCACCAGGAAACCGACGACGCCTACGTCTCCGGCAACCAGGTGCAGATCATGGCCCAGGTGTCAGGCAGCGTGAACAGCGTCAATTTTGACAACACCGACTACGTCAAACAGGGCGACGTGCTGCTGACGCTCGATCCGACCGATGCCGAGCAGGCGTTTGAACGCGCCAAGACCGGCCTGGCCAACAGCGTGCGTCAAACCCACCAGCTGATCATCAACAGCAAGCAGTATCAGGCCAACATCGCCCTGCGCAAGACCGATCTGAGCAAGGCCGAGAACGATCTGAAACGCCGCGTGGTGCTGGGCAGCGTTGACGCCATCGGCCGCGAAGAGCTGCAACACGCTCGCGATGCGGTCGACAGCGCCAAGGCCGCGCTGGAAGTGGCGGTGCAGCAATACAACGCCAACCAGGCGATGGTGCTGAATACCCCGCTGGAACAGCAGCCGGCGATCCAACAGGCCGCCGCGCAGATGCGCGACGCCTGGCTGGCGCTGCAGCGTACCAAAGTTGTCAGCCCAATTACCGGTTATGTCTCGCGCCGCAGCGTGCAGGTGGGTGCGCAAATTGCCGCCGGTTCGCCGCTGATGGCGGTGGTGCCGGCCGATCACATCTGGGTTGACGCCAACTTCAAGGAAACACAGATCGCCAACATGCGCATCGGCCAGCCGGCGACGGTGGTCAGCGACGTGTACGGTGACGACGTGGTGTATCAGGGCAAAGTGGTCGGTATCGACATGGGCACCGGCAGCGCCTTCTCGCTGCTGCCGGCGCAGAACGCCACCGGCAACTGGATCAAGGTGGTGCAACGCCTGCCGGTGCGTATTGAGCTCGACGCCAAACAGGTTGCCGATCATCCGCTGCGCATCGGCCTGTCGACGCTGGTGACCGTCGACACCGCCAATCTGGACGGCCGCGTGCTGGCCGACGTGGTACGCGATAAACCGCTGTACCAGAGCAACGCGTTGGCGTTGAATCTGGCGCCGGTTAATCAGCTGATCGCCGATGTGATCCATGCGAACGCCGGCTAAGCGCGCGGGAGGCCATCTTGCCACAGAAACCGCTTGAAGGCGCCCAGCTCGCCTGGATGACGGTCGCGCTCGCCATGGCGACCTTCATGCAGGTGCTGGACTCCACCATCGCCAACGTGGCGATCCCCACCATTGCCGGTAACCTCGGGTCTTCCAACTCGCAGGGCACCTGGGTGATCACCTCGTTCGGCGTGGCGAACGCCATCTCGATCCCGATCACCGGCTGGCTGGCGAAGCGCATCGGCGAAGTGCGGCTGTTCCTCTGGTCCACCGCGCTGTTCGTCCTCGCCTCCTGGCTGTGCGGCATCTCCAACAGCCTCGGCATGCTGATCTTCTTCCGCGTGATCCAGGGCGTGGTGGCCGGGCCGCTGATCCCGCTGTCGCAGAGTCTGTTGCTGAACAACTACCCGCCCGCCAAGCGAGCGATGGCCCTGGCGCTCTGGTCGATGACCGTTATCGTCGCGCCGATCTTCGGGCCGATCCTCGGCGGCTACATCAGCGACAACTACCATTGGGGCTGGATCTTCTTCATCAACATCCCGATCGGCGCCTTCGTTATCATGGCGGCGATGGCGACGTTGAAGGGGCGAGAAACCAAAACCGAGATCAAGCCGATCGACACCGTCGGCCTGGTGCTGCTGATCGTCGGCATCGGTTCGCTGCAGGTGATGCTAGACCAGGGCAAGGAGCTAGACTGGTTCAACTCGACCGAGATCATCACCCTAACCGTGGTGGCGGTGGTGGCGCTGCTGTTCCTGGTGGTGTGGGAGCTGACGGACGACCACCCGGTGGTGGATCTGTCGCTGTTCAAGTCGCGTAACTTCACCATCGGCTGTCTGTGCATCAGCCTGGCCTACATGCTGTACTTCGGCGCCATCGTGCTGTTGCCGCAGCTGCTGCAAGAGGTGTACGGCTATACCGCCACCTGGGCGGGGCTGGCTTCGGCGCCGGTCGGGCTGATCCCGGTGCTGCTGTCGCCGATCATCGGTAAGTTCGGCAACCGGCTCGACATGCGCAAGCTGGTGACCTTCAGCTTCATCATGTATGCCGTGTGCTTCTACTGGCGCGCCTATACCTTTGAACCGGGCATGGACTTCGGCGCTTCGGCGTGGCCGCAGTTCGTTCAGGGCTTCGCCATCGCCTGCTTCTTCATGCCGTTGACCACCATCACGCTGTCCGGCCTGCCGCCGGAACGCATGGCGGCGGCATCGAGCCTGTCGAACTTTACGCGAACGCTGGCGGGCTCGATCGGCACCTCGATCACCACCACCCTGTGGACGCAGCGCGAATCGCAGCATCACGCGCAGCTGACGGAGTTCGTCAACCCTTACAATCCGCAGTCGCAGGAGATGTACCGACAGCTGGAGCAGCTCGGCATGAGCAAGCAGCAGGCGTCGGCCTACATCGCCAACGAGATCACCGCGCAGGGCCTGATCATCTCCGCCAACGAGATCTTCTGGCTGTCGGCCGGGGTATTCCTGGTGCTGCTGGCGCTGGTGTGGGTGGCGAAACCGCCGTTCAGTTCCGGCGGCGGCGGGGGCGGCGGCGCTCACTAAGCTTCAATAAACGAAACGGGCGCCCTGAGGCGCCCGTTTTTTATCCGGCGGAATAAATATTACGCCTGATTCTGACGCCACCAGTCCGCCAGCAGAATGCCGGTCGCGACGGAAACGTTCAGGCTTTCCACCTTGCCGGTGCCGCCGATGGACACGTTCATGTCGCCTTGCTGCCAGGCGCTGTCGCTCAGACCGTCGCGCTCCTGGCCCAGCACCAGCACCATCTTGGCCGGCAGCTTGGCTTGCGCCAGCGCGGTGCCTTTGTGGCTGGAGGTGGTGACGATGGTGTAGCCCGCTTTGCGGAAGGTATCCAGCACCGACAGGAAATCATCGGCGTTGATCGCCTTGATATGCTCCGCGCCGCCTTCTGCGGTGCGCACCGCCGCGCCGGACTCCAGCAGCGCCGGATCCTGCAGCAGCACGCCGTTGACGCCGAAGTGGGCGCAAGAACGGACGATGGCACCCAGGTTATGCGGGTTGCCCACTTCTTCCAGCGCCAGCACGCAGTCGGTCGCCGGCGCGGTTTTCAGGTAGCTCTGCGCATCCAGACCCTGACGTTTTTTGATCAGGAAGCACACGCCGCCGTGGTGCTCGGTGCCGGAAGCCTTGGCCAGCTCTTCCTCGTCCACCACGTGGTAGGCTTTGCGGTTCGCCGCCATCCAGCGCAGCGCTTCGCGGAAGCGCGGGGTGACCGACTGCACGAACCAGGCGCGCACGATCGCTTCCGGACGGCTGGCGAACAGCGCCTGACAGGCGTTTTCACCGTAAACGCGGGTTTCTTCCGCGCGCTGGCGGCGCAACTGTTCCGGATCGATAAAGCTTTTGCCGCTGATGCCGCCGTGATCGAACGCCGGCTCTTCATTCGGCGCGCGCGAAACGGTTCTCCACGGCGACTCGTTGCCACCGCGATCTTCTGAGCGCGCCGGACGGCGAGGACGATCGCTTTCACTGCGGCGGGAGTCGGCGCCGCGACGATCGTTGCCGCCGCGCGCCTTGTCTTGGCCGGTGCGGCCCGAGCGCGCACCGTCAGCCGGACGGCCTTTGCCGGCCGGACGTTTATTCTTGTTGCGGTCGTCGCCGTTGTCGTCGTCGCTGCGGACGTACATCACTTTAACTTTACCGTTCTTGCCACTAAATGAATCGTTCATTGTCTTCTCCACCAACGCGCAGGGCGCGAAGATTACCTGATGTTGGTGCATGAAGCCACCAACTTGCGCTAAAAGCTCCCAACTATCACATCCATTGAACAAACCTCATTGTTCATGCGCCGGGTTTTGCCGATAATTGTCAGCATTAAAGAAACATCTCCGCAACCGCGTTGCGGGGACCATGCTTTCTCTGTACCCGAGGTCAACATGAATACAGTTTGTGCAGCTTGCAATGCCACCAACCGTGTGCCGGAAGAACGTCTGGCGGACAACGCGAAATGCGGCCGCTGCGGCCACGAGCTCTTCGACGGTGAAGTGATCAACGCCACCGCCGCCACGCTGGACCAGTTGCTGCAGGACGATCTGCCGGTCGTGGTCGATTTCTGGGCGCCGTGGTGCGGTCCGTGCCGCAGCTTTGCGCCGATCTTCGAAGACGTGGCCGAAGAGCGCGCCGGCAAGGTGCGCTTCGTGAAAGTGAACACCGAAGCCGAGCCGGAGCTGAGCGCCCGTTTCCGCATCCGCAGCATCCCGACCATTATGGTGTTCCGTCAGGGCAAGATGGTCGACATGCTTAACGGCGCGATGCCGAAAGCGCCGTTTGACAACTGGCTCAACGAGTTGGTGTGATTCGGCAAGTATAGGCCGTATCCCGCCATCGCGCGCGAACGCCCCCGATCGAGCCCGCCTCTCCCGGCGGGCTTTTTTCTGCGTTACAATAGCGGTTTTTCCCCAGGATCGTTATGACCGACAACGCCGTACTTCGCCTGCGCCAATTCCGTTTAGACCGCGCCACCCGCCCCTTCCTGGCGCGCGGTTGCCGGGTGGCGCGTTGTCAGGGTTGCCTGCTGCCGCATAAAAACTGCCTGTGCGACACCATTCGCCCGCAGCAGGCCGGCAGCCGTTTCTGCCTGATCATGTTCGGCGCCGAGCCGCTCAAGCCCAGCAATACCGGCCGCCTGATCGCCGATATCCTGCCGGACACCCAGGCGTTCCTCTGGTCGCGCACCGAGATCGATCCCGCCCTGCTGGCGGCCATCAACGATCCGACGCGGCAGCCTTACGTGGTGTTCCCCGCCTCTTACGCCGACGCCGAACGCCCGGTGTTCAGCGAGCTGCCCGCCGGCGGCAAACCGCCGCTGTTCATCATGCTGGACGGCACCTGGGCGGAAGCGCGCAAAATGTTCCGTAAAAGCCCGTACCTCAATCAATTCCCGGTATTTTCCCTCAACGTCGACGCCGCATCGGATTATCAACTGCGCGAAGCCAGCCGCGCCGAGCAACACTGTACGGCGGAAGTGGCCGCCGCCCTGCTGCAACAGGCGGGCGATCTGCCGGCCGCCGACGGATTGAATCAGCATTTCCGCTATTTCCGTCAACAGTATCTGGCAGGAAAACCGACCCGGCCGGAGGCACCGGTCACAGCAATGTAGCCATAAAGCGCCTAAAATCAGGCGTAACGTTGCCAAAAGGAGCCGTGCATGAGCCAGCGAGGGTTAGAAGCGCTACTACGTCCCAAATCGATCGCCGTTCTGGGCGCTTCGCAACAGCCGGGCCGCGCCGGCAACCTGATGATGAGCAACCTGCTGGCCGGCGGTTTCAGCGGGCCTATCTTGCCGGTCACGCCGCGCTACAAGGCGGTATGCGGCGTCATGGCCTATCCCGACGTCGCCAGCCTGCCGCTGACGCCGGATCTGGCGATCATCTGCACCCACGCCGACCGCAATCTGGCGCTGATCGAAGCGCTGGGCCAACGCGGTTGTAAAACCGCCATCGTGCTCTCTTCGCCACCGGAACAGTTCGCCGAGCTGAAAGCCTGCGCGCAGCGCTACGCCATGCGGCTGCTGGGCCCCAACAGCCTGGGATTGCTGGCGCCGTGGCAGGGCATCAACGCCAGCTTCTCGCCGGTGCCTATCCAAAAAGGCAAGCTGGCGTTTATCTCGCAGTCCGCCGCCGTGGCCAACACCATTCTCGATTGGGCGCAACAGCGCGAGGTCGGCTTCTCCTATTTCATTGCGCTGGGCGACAGCCTGGATATCGACGTCGACGATCTACTCGACTTTTTGGCGCGCGACGGCAAGACCAGCGCCATCCTGCTGTATCTGGAAAACATCAGCGACGCGCGGCGTTTTCTCTCCGCTTCGCGCAGCGCCTCACGCAACAAACCCATTCTGGTGATCAAAAGCGGCCGCAGCCAACAGGCGCAGCTGTTGCTCAACAGCCAGCTGGGGCTGGACGCCGCCTATGACGCCGCCATCCAGCGCGCCGGTCTGCTGCGCGTGCAGGATACTCACGAGTTGTTCTCGGCGGTGGAAACCCTCAGCCATATGCACCCGCTACGCGGCGAGCGGCTGATGATCGTCAGCAACGGTGCGGCGCCGGCGGCGATGGCGCTGGACGAGCTGCTCGGGCGCAACGGCAAGCTGGCGACGCTGAGCGATGAGAGCCTGGCGACGTTGAGCGATGCGCTGCCGGATTTCATTCGCGCCGGCAACCCGCTCGATCTGCGCGACGACGCGACGCCGCAGCGTTACCTGGCGGCGCTCGAAGCGCTGCTCGACAGCCACGACTATGACGCGCTGCTGCTGATCCACGCGCCGAGCGCGGCCGCGCCGGGCACCGCCACGGCGCAGCGGCTGATCGACGCGCTGCACCGCCATGCGCGCGGCAAGCGCATCACATTGCTGACCAACTGGTGTGGCGAATACTCCTCGCAAGAGGCACGACGGCTGTTTACCGAAGCCGCCATTCCCACCTACCGCACGCCGGAAGGCGCGGTCACCGCCTTTATGCATATGGTGGAATACCGCCGCAACCAGAAGCAGCTGAAAGAGACGCCGGCGCTGCCGGTTGGCCTGACCGCCAACACCGCCGACGCCCACCGTCTGATCCACCAGGCGCTGGCCGAAGGGGCCACACAGCTGGATACCCACGAGGTGCAATCCATTCTGCAGGCCTATGACCTGAGCACCCTGCCAACCTGGATCGCCGAAGACAGCGCCGAGGCGGTACACATCGCCGAACAGATCGGCTATCCGGTGGCGCTGAAGCTGCGTTCGCCGGATATCCCGCACAAATCGGAAGTTCAGGGCGTGATGCTTTATCTGCGCACCGCGACCGAAGTGCAACGCGCGGCGGAGGCGATCCTCGACCGCGTGAAGCGCACCTATCCGCAGGCGCGTATCCACGGCCTGTTGGTGCAGAGCATGGCCAACCGCGCCGGCGCCCAGGAACTGCGTATCGCGGTGGAACAGGATGCCATTTTCGGCCCGCTGATCATGCTGGGCGAAGGCGGCGTGGAGTGGCGTCAGGAAAATCAGGTGGCGGTCGCGCTGCCGCCGCTGAATATGGCGCTGGCGCGTTATCTGGTGCTGCAGGCGGTGAAAGGCGGCAAGATCCGCGGGCGCAGCGCGCTGCGGCCTTTAGATATCCCCGGGCTAAGCCGCTTGCTGGTGCAGGTTTCCAACCTGATCCTCGATTGCCCGGAGATCGCCCGGCTGGATATTCACCCGGTGCTGGCTTCCGGCAGCGAATTCACCCTGCTGGACGTTTCGATGCAGCTCGCGCCGTTCAGCGGCGATCCGCAGGCGCGGCTGGCGATCCGCCCTTATCCGCATGAGCTGGAGGAAACCATCGCGCTGAAAGACGGCAGCCAGTGCCTGTTCCGTCCGATCCTGCCCGAAGACGAACCGGCGCTGAAGCATTTCATCGACCGGGTGACCAAGGAAGATCTCTATTATCGCTACTTCAGCGAGATCAGCGAGTTTACCCATGACGATTTGGCCAACATGACACAGATCGACTACGATCGAGAAATGGCCTTTGTGGCGGTGCGCGCAGACGAAATCATCGGCGTGACCCGCGCGTTGTCCGATCCGGACAACACCGATGCCGAGTTCGCCGTGCTGGTGCGTTCCGACCTGAAAGGGCTGGGGCTGGGCCGGCAACTGCTGGAAAAAATGATCGCCTATGCGCGCGCCCATGGCCTAACCCGCCTGAGCGGCATCACCATGCCGAATAACCGTGGCATGATCGCGCTGGCTCAGCGGCTGGGCTTTGGCATCGAGGTGCAGCTTGAGGACGGCATCGTCAATCTGACGCTGCCGCTGCAGGCCGCCGACGCGCAGTGACCTGCGTCGCAATGCGCTACGAATCCACCACTTAACGCCAAAACATACGCACAATCGAGGCAACTAATGGTATTATCGCCCGATTATTCGGTTTATTGTTTTTAAGCCTGTGGCGTTCCGGCCATCAATCATGAGAGAAGAAGCGCACTGTGATGTTGTCAAAATTTAAACGTAGCAAACATCAACAACACCTTGCACAACTGCCCAAACTCCCCCAGACGGTTGCTGACGTTCGTACTCTGTACGCGCCGTCCGACTTTCGCACCACGCTGCTGGATTCCATCGCCAACGCCACCCAACGCATCTATCTGGTGGCCCTGTATCTGGAGCATGACGACGCCGGGCGTGAGATCCTCAACGCACTGTATCAAGCCAAGCAACGGCGGCCCGAGCTGGAAATTTGCGTGCTGGTCGACTGGCACCGCGCACAGCGCGGGCGCATCGGCGCTGCCGCCGCCAATACCAACGCCGACTGGTATTGCGCCATGGCCAGCGAACACCCGGAACAGTCGGTGCCGATCTACGGCGTGCCGGTCAATACCCGTGAAGCGCTGGGTGTATTGCATCTGAAGGGCTTTGTGGTCGACGATACCGTGATCTACAGCGGCGCCAGCATCAACGACGTTTATCTGCATCAGCATGAGAAATACCGTTACGATCGCTACCAGCTGATCACCAATGAGGTGTTGGCCGATACCCTGATTGATTACATCAAGCAGCATCTGCTGACCGCCGGCGCGGTGCAGCGCCTCGATCGCAGCGATCGGCCGAAAAGCCCGGAGATTAAAAACGAGACCCGCCTGTTCCGTTTCGCCCTGCGCCGCGCCGGTTATCACTTCCGCGGCAAGGCCGGCAACGATGAGCTGGCGGTGACACCGTTGGTTGGGCTGGGCAAACAAAGCGTGCTGAATAAAACCATTCATCACCTGATGTCGTGCGCCGACCAGAAACTGACGCTGTGCACCCCCTATTTCAACCTGCCGGCGCTGCTGGTGCGCAACATCATCTATCTGCTGCGCCAGGGCAAACAGGTGGAGATCATCGTCGGCGATAAGACCGCCAACGACTTCTATATTCCGGAAGATCAGCCGTTCAAAATCATCGGCGCACTGCCCTACCTTTACGAGATCAACCTGCGCCGCTTCCTGAGCCGGTTGCAGCGTTACGTCGATACCGGCCAGCTGATCGTGCGGCTGTGGAAGGATGGCGATAACAGCTATCACCTGAAAGGCATGTGGGTGGACGAAGAGTGGCAGCTGATTACCGGCAATAACCTCAACCCGCGCGCCTGGCGGCTGGATCTGGAAAACGCCATTCTGATCCACGATCCCAAACAAGAGATGCGCGAGCAGCGGCAAAAAGAGCTGGAGTGCATCCGCACCCACACCACTGTGGTCGGCCATTATCAGGAACTGCAAAGCATTCAGCAGTACCCGATCAAGGTGCGCAAGCTGATTCGCCGCCTGCGCCGCATCCGCATCGATCGGCTGATTAGCCGCATCCTGTAAGCTCTACGCTAACCCCGGCCAAGGCCGGGGTTTTCATTACAGCTGTATCTCCTTGCCTTTGCGATGCAGCCGGAGCGAAACCAGCAACGCCAGCAGGCACATGCCGGAGACATACCAGAAGAAAGCGTTCTCCACGCCGAACGATTTTAGCGACAGCGCGACATATTCCGCCGAGCCGCCGAACAGGGCGTTCGCCACCGCATAAGACAAGCCCACCCCTAACGCGCGCACCTCCGGCGGAAACATCTCGGCTTTAAGCAGCCCGCTGATCGCGGTGTAGAAACTAACGATGAACAGCGCCAATACGATCAGGCCAAACGCCATAAAAGGGTTGGTCACTCCTTTCAGAGCGAACAGGATCGGTACCGTCAACACGGTGGCGAAGGCTGAGAAGATCAACATCGAGCTGCGACGGCCGATTTTATCCGAGAACGCGCCCACTGCCGGCTGCAGCAGCATAAAGACGAACAGTGCGACGGTCATGATGGCGCTGGCCAGCTTGGCGTCCATACCGGCGGTGTTGACCAGATATTTTTGCATGTAGGTGGTGAAGGTGTAAAAGGTCAGCGAACCGGCGGCGGTAAAGCCCAGCACCATCAGGAATGCCTTGCGGTTTTTCCACAGCCCCGTCAGCGAACCGGCATCCTTGTGGTTACGCGTCTTCGCATCGGAGGTTTCATTCAGCGAACGGCGCAGGTACAGCGCCACCACCGCCAACACCGCCCCCAAGGCGAACGGAATACGCCAGCCCCAGGCCTTCAGTTCTTCGCCGGACAAAATTTGCTGCAGGATCACCAATACCAGCAGGGCCAGCAGTTGCCCGCCGATCAAGGTGACGTACTGGAACGAAGCATAGAAACCGCGTCGCCCCTTGATCGCCACCTCACTCATATAGGTGGCGCTGGTGCCATATTCTCCACCTACCGACAGCCCCTGGAACAGGCGGGCGATCAGCAGCAGCGCCGGCGCCCAGCTGCCGATCGATTCATAAGTCGGCAGGCAGGCGATCACCAGCGATCCAGCGCACATCATGCAGACCGACAGCAGCATTGAGTTTTTACGACCATGTTTGTCAGCGATGTAGCCAAATAACCAACCGCCGATCGGCCGCATGAAGAAGCCGGCGGCGAATACCCCGGCGGTTTGCAACAGCTGCGTGGTGCTGTTGCCTGCCGGGAAGAACGAGGCGGCAAAGTAAATGGAACAGAAGGAGTAAACGTAAAAATCAAACCACTCCACCAGATTGCCTGATGAAGCCCCGACGATAGCGAAAATGCGTTTCTTGTTATCGAGCGCCCCCTGTTCGACGCCGTGCTCACCCTCAAGAGCCGAGGTTGTTTCTGTCATGATGTTTTCTCCGAGCCATAGCAATGATGAAATTCGGCTTCCTGCCGCCTGGTGTTACTTTATTGTTATTTATAAGTTAACAGCCAAACTTAATAGCGGACGAAGAATATCTGACATTCAGAGAAACAATGCGTTGGTTTTGTGATGAATATTAAACAGTACGATGAAAGTTGAAGCGGGTTACAACGGGGATTTTCCATTTTACGCATAGCAAAAAGC
>NZ_WLYN01000012.1:0-105748 GCF_009707615.1 Serratia sp. YC16
AACTGAGCTAATCACCCACTGTTGTGGTTACTGCTACTTCAGAAATTGGTGGGTCGTGCAGGATTCGAACCTGCGACCAATTGATTAAAAGTCAACTGCTCTACCAACTGAGCTAACGACCCAATTTCCCTGCCGCTTTAACATCTTGCAAGATGTCTTGGCAACGGCGGCATATATTACTAATTTATCTTGGCAGCGCAACCTAAATTTTTTACTGATGCGTTCAACTGCTTGTTCTTCACGCGAATGAGCCCAGAAATCGGTCAAATCGACTAACTTCTGGGCTCATTTTTCTGACTATTAACCGCCTACGCGACTTTTCGCCTGTTTGGCCGCCGCACTGGTTGGGTATTGTTTAATCACCTGCTGGAACACGGCTTTGGCTTTATCGGCCTGCCCTTTCTCCTGCATGATGATACCCACCTTGTACATGGCGTCCGGCGCCTTCGGTGATTTAGCGTAATTCTTCACCACCACCGCAAAATAGTAGGCCGCGTCGTCTTTTTTACCCTTGTTGTAGAACAACTGACCCAGCCAATAGTTGGCGTTGGGCTGATAGGTAGACTTCGGGTACTGTTTTACGAAGGACTGAAAGGCGGAAATCGCCTGGTCATACTGTTTTTTTTCCAGCGCCAGAGAAACAGCGGCGTTGTAGTCGCTGTTCTCATCACCACCGCTCGGCGTCGCAGAAGCGGCCGCAGGCGTGCTGCCGCCCGCATCGGAAGATGCGCCTGCGGCTGCCCCACTGGCAGCGCCCGCCGCCGCAGAGGCGCTCTGAGCGCCGCTCTGGCCGAGGCTATCCATCTGTTGATAGATTTGCTTCTGGCGTTCAACGACCTGATTCAACTGATACTGGCTTTCCTGGATTTGCCCACGGAGAGAATCAATGTCGCGTTGGTTATCAGAGAGTTGTTGCTGGAGTTGGTTTAAAAGCTGGCCTTGAGCATTGCTGATACGCTCAAGTGAAGTGACGCGGTCTTCGACCGAGCCGGAGCCGACATTACTGATTGGCGCTTGGGCAGTAGCGGCCCAGGGGGCCGCTACGCCAACCAGTAACGACAGACTCAACAGGTGACGTCTGAAGTTACTGTTCATGCGATTCTCTTAGTAAACCAGAACGGCACGACGGTTTTTAGCATAAGCCGCTTCGTCGTGGCCCAGTACTGCTGGTTTTTCTTTACCGTAAGAAACGATAGAGATCTGGTCAGCGGAAACGCCTTTACCTTGCAGGTACATTTTAACGGCGTTAGCACGGCGCTCACCCAGAGCGATGTTGTATTCCGGCGTGCCGCGTTCGTCAGCGTGGCCTTCAACGGTCACTTTGTAAGACGGGTTGTTACGCAGGAATGCAGCGTGCGCGTCCAGCATCTGAGCGAATTCGGAGCTTACGTCATACTTGTCCAGACCGAAGTAAACGATGTTGTTCTTCTGCAGTTCTTGCATCTGCAGACGAGCTTGTTCTTCGGAAGACAGGTTGCTGCTGCCGTTTTCCATACCAGTGCCAGCGCCCATACCAGATTGGTCGTTGTTTGCGCTTTTGTTAGAACTACAAGCTGCTACAGCCAGAACTGGCAGTGCCAGCAGAAGCCCTTTCAGCACTTTGTTCAGTTGCATTTCTTTGATCCTTTTATAGTTTGCCATACATATTTACACATGCATCACAGATACGGCGACCAGGCAGGGAATTTGACCTGTCCATCAGTTGCCGGAAGACGCGCTTTGAAACGCCCATCAGTTGACACCAACTGCAACACGGAGCCCATACCTTGCGTGGAGCTATAGATCACCATGGTGCCGTTTGGCGCAATACTAGGCGTTTCATCCAGGAAGGTGCCGGTCAAAACCTGAACGGCGCCCGATCCAAGATCTTGTTTGGCGATGTGTTGTGCACCACTGTTGGTGCTCACCATCACCAGGAATTTACCATCGGAGCTGACTTCAGAATCCTGGTTCTGAGAGCCTTCCCACGTCAGACGCTGTGCGGCACCGCCGCTGGCGCTGATTTTATAAATCTGCGGACGCCCGCCCTGGTCGGAGGTAAACGCCAGAGACTGGCCATCCGGGAACCAGGTCGGTTCGGTGTTGTTGTTGCGGCCATCGGTCAGCTGCGTGATCTGGCCGGAGCCGAGGTTCATCACATACAGATTCAGGCTGCCGCTCTTGGACAACGCGAAGGCCAGCTTGCTGCCGTCCGGCGAGAACGCCGGCGCACCGTTGTGGCGCGGGAACGAAGCGATCTGGCGGATAGCGCCGTTAGCCAGGGTCTGCACCACCAGCGCGGAACGGCCGCTCTCGAAGGTCACGTAAGCCAGTTTGCTGCCGTCCGGCGACCAGGCCGGTGACATCAGCGGCTCAGGCGAACGGTGCACCGTGAACTGGTTGTAACCGTCGTAATCCGCTACGCGCAGCTCGTACGGGAATTTCCCGCCGTTGGTCTGTACGACATAGGCGATACGGGTACGGAATGCGCCCTTGATGCCGGTCAGCTTCTCGAACACTTCATCGCTGGCGGTATGAGCAGAATAACGCAACCACTGTTTGGTCACTTTATACTGATTCTGCGCCAATACGGTGCCCGGCGAACCCGAGGTGTCCACCAGCTGGTAGGAGATCAGGTAGCTGCCGTCGGCACCAGGTTGAACCTGGCCGACAACCACGGCGTCGATGCCTAATGCAGTCCAGGCCGCCGGCGTCACTTCAGACGCGGAGGTCGGTTGCTGCGGCATACGCGCCACGTCGATCGGGTTGAATTTGCCGCTGTTGCGCAGATCCGCACCGACAATCTTGCCGATATCTTCCGGCGGCGTGCCTGGGCCCGCCCATTTAAACGGCACCACGCCAATCGGGCGAGCGGAGTCGACCCCTTGGGTGATTTCAATGCGAACTTCCGCGTGCAGCACGGACGCCCACAGAATTAAAAAACCTAGCGCTACTCGAAATGCCTGCTTCATCTCATCTCCCTTATCCAGGCGGGATGCCTGCGATAAATTAGCAGAATTTTAACAAACCAACTCACGTAAAACTACATAATCCCTGTTGGTTACCTTAGTACATCCCTGTGATATCACTCACTCAATCAACCGTTATTGCGGCTTGAATTCAAGTATAGAATTCTTAAAGTGCTGATAAACGGCATCGCTCGGCGGCTTCGGTATGTGTGCCAACTTGGCGGCAGACACCGCTGCTTGACACAGAGCAGGATCGCCCCCTGCCGCTTGTACGCTTATCAGCAGGCCGTCCGGCGCCAGCTTGATACGCAGGTCGCAGGTTTTGCCGGCGAACGAACTGGCGTCATAGAACTTGCTCTGAATCGCCCCTTGAATCTGCCCCATATAACCGCTGATATCCGCCCCGCTGGCGCCTGCCGCCTTGGCATTGCCCTGCCCGGCCGGTTTACCATCACCTTTCGATTTGGCACCGCCGCCCTTCGGCGCGTTCTTGCCATCCGCCAGGCCGCCAAACAGATCGCTAACTTCCTCCGATTGTTTCGCAGCCTCAGCGGCAGCCTTCTTCTTGGCGTCCGCAGCGGCTTTTTTGGCGGCTGCCGCTTTCTCGGCCGCAGCTTTCTTCTCTGCCTCGGCGGCGGCCTTCTTCTCGGCTTCCGCTGCGGCTTTTTTCTCGGCTTCAGCGGCCGCTTTCTTCTCTGCGGCCTCTGCTGCCTTTTGCTCTGCGGCGGCGGCCGCGGCTTTCTTCGCCTCTTCCGCCTGTTTCTTGGCGGCGGCAGCGGCGGCCGCTTCTTTCTTGGCTTCCGCTTCAGCTTTCTTCTGCGCGTCCGCCTGCGCCTTCGCTATCTTTTCCGCTTCGGCTTTCGCCTTGGCGGCGGCGGCTTCGGCGACCTTCTGTTGCTCTTTGGCCTTGGCTGCGGCGGCTTCCGCCGCTTTTTGCTGCTCGGCAGCCTGTTTCTGCTGCTCCGCCGCCTTCTGCTGTTGTTCAGCCTGCGCCTTGGCGTCCTGCGCGGCTTTCTCCTGCGCCGCCAAACGCTCTTTCTCCAGCTCTTTCAGGCGCTGCTGTTGCTCCGCCTGCTTCTGCTGAAGCTCTTCGGCCTGTTGCTCCGCTTTTTTCTGGCGCTGCTTTTCGGCACGCTGCGCATCGTTGCTCTGCTGCTGCTGGCGGTTGTACTGCTCCACCACCGCGCCGGGATCGACCATCACCGCACCCACCACGGTGCCATCGCCACCGCCGCCGGCGCCCATGTCGACCTTTTCCTGCAGCGATCCCCAAATCAGCAGGGCAATCAATATGAAGTGCAGAACGACCGAAACAATAACGGCGCGGTTCAGCTTATCGTTTTGCTCAGTTGCCTTTACCAAAATAGATTCCCAAAAACTGGTGTTGCTTATACGGGGTTCCTGGGCCGCAGCGCAGGAACCGGGTTGCCGTTCGCCTTACGGTCAGATCGGCTGGGTCATCAGCCCCACGGAAGCCACGCCCGCCTGATGGAGAATATTCAATGCCTTGATAATCTCATCGTAAGGGACTTCCTTCGCACCGCCGATCAAAAAGACCGTTTTCGGGTTAGCCGCCAAACGCGACTTGGCCTCGGCCGCGACTTGCTCAGGCGGCAGCAGCTCCATACGGTTGTGATCCACCACCAGGGTGTATTGACCTACGCCGGAAACTTCGAGGATCACCGGCGGATTGTCATCGCTGGACACCGTTTTGGAATCGGTGGCGTCCGGCAGGTCAACCTCCACGCTCTGCGTGATGATTGGCGCGGTTGCCATAAAGATCAGCAGCAGCACCAGCAACACGTCGAGCAGCGGAACGATGTTAATTTCGGACTTCAGCTCGCGCCGACTACGCCCACGTACTCTCGCCATGCTACCTCCTACTTATTTGCTGTCGCTGGAGAAGGCCTGACGATGCAGAATAGCGGTGAACTCTTCCATAAAGTTGTCGTAATTCTGCTCAAGCTTGTTGACGCGCTGGTTGAGACGGTTATAGGCCATAACCGCCGGGATTGCGGCGAACAGACCGATCGCGGTGGCGATCAGCGCTTCGGCGATACCCGGCGCCACCATCTGCAGCGTGGCTTGCTTCACCGCGCCCAGCGCGATAAAGGCGTGCATGATCCCCCACACGGTGCCGAACAGGCCGATATACGGGCTGATCGAACCGACGGTGCCGAGGAACGGAATATGGGTTTCCAGCGTTTCCAGCTCGCGGTTCATCGAGATGCGCATCGCGCGCGACGCCCCTTCGATCACCGACTCCGGCGCATGGTTGTTGGCGCGGTGCAGGCGGGCGAACTCTTTGAACCCG
Organism: Serratia sp. YC16; assembly: GCF_009707615.1. Lineage (NCBI taxonomy): Bacteria > Pseudomonadati > Pseudomonadota > Gammaproteobacteria > Enterobacterales > Yersiniaceae > Serratia > Serratia sp. YC16. Next base: position 5,263 of record NZ_WLYN01000012.1, read on the forward strand.
GAATGGAAGATCTGCTCGGAACCGGTCAGGCTATCGCGACGCGCCTGACTTTCCTGGTACAGACGGGAAAGCTCGATACCGGACCAGAATTTGTCTTCAAAGGCTTCGGCGTCGCGCGTCGCCGCATTGAGGATGCGGGTACGCTGAATGATGATCGCCCAAGAGGCCACCGAGAAGCATATCAAAATCAACATGATAAGCTTAACCAGCAGGCTCGCCTTCAAGAATAAATCTAGGATGTTCATGTCAGTCACTGCTTAAACTCCGCGACAATAGACTTAGGAAGCGCTCTTGGCTTCATTTGGTGTGGATCAATACAGGCAATCAGGACATCTGCCTGGCTCAGTAGGGCCCCGTCAGAATTGACAATGCGTTGAGCAAACGTGAGAGAAGCCCCGCGCAGACAGGTGATTTCGCTCTGGACCTCCAGTTGCTCGTCGAGACGAGCCGGAGCCAGATAATCCACCGTCATGCGCCGGACGACAAAAGCGACTTGTTCACTGAGCAGCTGCTGTTGATGAAAGTTGTGCTGACGCAGCATCTCTGTGCGCGCTCTTTCAAAAAAGGCGACGTAGCGGGCGTGATAGACCACACCACTGGCATCGGTATCCTCGTAGTAAACGCGAACCGGCCATCGAAACAACGTATTACTCACTCTACTTCCCAGCAATGCAATTTAACGCTGCTACTATACGCAAGACGGATCGGGTTGGGAATGGGTTACAAGATGGGAATGAAAATAATTATGGGCCGTGAGGGCCCATAACGTGGGGACATCAGGGAGATTATAAAGAAACGTAAAGTAATCCTGCGCACAAGATCACAATTGCGGGAAGCGGCGCAAAAAAGGCACGCCAGACGCTGCGCTGCGGGCGGAATCCGAAACCGTGAATCACCCCGGCGCACACTGCCCAAATCAGCAGCAGCCCTTCCCAAATCTCCAGCGAGCTGGTTTTGGCGGCGAAACGCGTCGGATCCCAGAACACGCACCCCGCCAAAATCAACGCCAGCACCAGGGAAAGGGCCCGGATCGGGCCCTTGTCGGTGACAGCGTACAGCTTGTCAATCACGGACGAGCTCATCACTTACCGTCTTGCTGAGCTTTGGTCGCTTCGCTCTGCTCAAGCGCCAGCGCCGTGATGATGCCGAAGGCGCAGGCAAGAAGCGTTCCGAGAATCCAGGCAAAATACCACATGGTTTAGCTCCTTATCCTTAGTACAGCGAATGCTTGTTGTTTTCGATGTAGTTCTTGTCGAGGCGACCGAACATTTTGTAGTACGACCAACTGGTGTACGCCAAAACGATAGGCACGAAGATCGCCGCCACAACGGTCATCACTTTCAGCGTCAACAGGCTCGAGGTCGCGTCCCACATGGTCAGGCTGACGTTCGGCACGGTGCTGGAAGGCATCACGAACGGGAACATGGTGACCCCGGCGGTGAGGATGACGCAGGCGATGGTCAGCGACGAGGTGACGAACGCCAGCGCGCCTTTCTCCAGACGCGAGAACAGGATGGTGAACAACGGCAGCACCACGCCCAGTGCAGGCAACGCCCACAGCAGCGGATACTTGTTGAAGTTGATCAACCATGCGCCGGCCTGATGCGCCACTTCTTTACGCATCGGGTTGGATTCCGCCAGGGTGTCCAGAGCCGAAGTCACGACGAAGCCGTCAATGCCCTTCACCAGCCATACGCCCGCCAGCAGGAAGCACACTGCCATGATCAGCGTCGCGATCTGTGCCGCGGCGCGTGAACGCAGGTGGATCTCGCCGGTGGTGCGCATTTGCAGATAGGTCGCGCCCTGAGTGACCAGCATGGTCAGGCTGACCACGCCCGCCAACAGACCGAACGGATTCAGCAGTTGGAAGAAGTTGCCGGTGTAGAACAGACGCATGTACTCGTCCATGTGGAACGGCACGCCCTGCAGCAGGTTGCCGAACGCCACGCCGAACACCACTGCCGGCACAAAGGAGCCGATGAAGATGCCCCAGTCCCACATGTTGCGCCAGCGGCTGCTCTCCAGCTTGGAACGGTAGTCGAAACCGACCGGGCGGAAGAACAAGGCGGCCAGCACCAGGATCATCGCGACGTAGAAGCCGGAGAAGGCCGCTGCGTACACCATCGGCCAGGCGGCGAACAGCGCGCCGCCGGCGGTGATCAGCCATACCTGGTTACCGTCCCAGTGCGGGGCGATGGAGTTGATCATCACCCGGCGCTCGGTATCGGTTTTCCCGATGATGCGCACCAGAATGCCGACGCCCATGTCGAAACCGTCGGTGACGGCGAAGCCGATCAGCAGTACGCCAACCAGGACCCACCAAATAAATCGCAGTACTTCATAGTCAAACATACGTGGACTCCTGTTTAGCGCGCTTCCTGCACGGCGGCAGTCGGTTGTTCAAAGTGATAGCGGCCGGTTTTCAGGCTGCTTGGACCCAGACGTGCAAACTTGAACATCAGGTACAATTCAGCCACCAGGAACAGGGTGTACAAGCCGCAGATCAGCCCCATCGAGAACAGAATGTCGCCCGCGGTCAGCGAAGAGTTGGCGACCGCCGTCGGCAGCACCTCACCAATCGCCCACGGTTGACGGCCGTATTCCGCCACGAACCAACCGGACTCGATCGCGATCCAAGGCAGCGGCAAACCGTACAGCGCCGCGCGGTGCAGCCATTTTTTCTGGCCGATGCGGCCGCGGATCACGTTCCAGAACGACAGGCCGATGATCAACAGCATGATTACGCCACAGGCCACCATGATGCGGAAGGCGAAGTACAGCGGCGCCACGCGCGGAATGGAGTCCTTGGTCGCCAGCTGGATCTGCGCTTCCGTCGCGTCGGTGACGTTCGGGGTATAGCGCTTCAGCAGCATGCCGTAGCCCAGGTCTTGCTTGGTTTTGTTGAATTCGGCGCGCACTGCAGGATCGGTGTTGCCGCCACGCAGCTCTTCCAGCAGCTGGTAGGCTTTCATGCCGTTGCGGATACGCACTTCATGCTGCGCCATCAGATCTTTCAGGCCGGTGACCTGAGTGTCCGTGGATCGGGTGGCGATCAGGCCAAGCGCATACGGGATCTGAATAGAGAAGGAGTTTTCCATCTTGTCCTGATCGGGAATGCCGAACAGGGTGAAGGATGCCGGCGCCGGCTGAGTGTCCCACTCCGCTTCGATGGCGGCCAGTTTGGTTTTCTGCACGTCGCCCATTTCGTAACCGGATTCATCACCCAGAACGATAACGGACAGAATGGCAGCCATACCGAAGCTGGCGGCGATGGCGAAGGAGCGCTTGGCGAAGGCGATGTCGCGGCCTTTCAGCAGATAGTAGGAGCTGATGCCCAGAACGAACATCGCGCCACAGGTGTAGCCGGAAGCCACGGTGTGAACGAATTTCACCTGCGCAACCGGGTTAAGCACCAGCTCGGAGAAGCTGACCATCTCCATGCGCATGGTTTCGAAGTTGAAATCCGACGCGATCGGGTTCTGCATCCAGCCGTTGGCGACCAGGATCCACAGCGCGGACAGGTTGGAGCCGAGGGCCACGAACCAGGTTACCGCCATGTGCTGCACCTTGCTCAGACGATCCCAGCCGAAGAAGAACAGGCCGACCAGCGTCGATTCAAGGAAGAACGCCATCAGACCTTCGATAGCCAATGGGGCCCCGAAGATATCGCCGACGTAGTGAGAGAAATACGACCAGTTAGTCCCGAACTGGAACTCCATGGTCAAACCGGTGGCCACACCCAGAGCAAAGTTAATCGCAAATAACTTGCCCCAGAATTTGGTCATGTCTTTATAGATTTGTTTGCCAGACAGGACATATACCGTTTCCATAATTGCCAGCAAGAACGCCATACCGAGCGTTAATGGGACAAATAAGAAATGGTACATCGCCGTTAAAGCAAACTGTAAGCGCGACAGTTCGACAATATCAAACATCTTGACTCCTTGCTCCTCGCAGGAAGACTCCGACACGCGGTTATCGGCACGCTTCTTTCAAAGCCGCCAGTAACGCCCCGCAGTGAATGCCCTTAAACACAACAAATTTGATCCAGCTTCTCCGCTTTCAACCGCACACTCGGCCAATAGCCTCTCGGGCCGTCGACAAGCGCGCCACTGAAAACCGACAACGGGTAACAAATGCAACAAGATCAACCATCCATAATCACAACATGGATGATACTCGCCCAATCCCACACAATAAATAGGTTTTTACGTGACGTGGGTTGGACTTTTGGTTACAGGTCAAATCTTAGCCGAAAGAGGTACTTCGGCCTAATTTGATCTGAGACAATTTAAGCCTATCCGCATATTATTTCCATATTCATCAGCACATTTCGCATAATTTTCTTAGGGTCATGTTGCGCAATGGTTTAATTGTTTTTTAATGATATTTTTGTGTTAAATAAATGTAATTTAAAAGAGCCGCCATTGTATTATTACGCGCTTATTCTGCGACATAATTAACCTTTTATTTCCATTAAGTCGTGACAGTGATTGCAGTCACAAAACAACAAATCTCCCTCCTATATTAGTCTATTTCTCGCTATTGGATCGTAAAGGTTGCGATTTTGTAGCAAAATGACCACTTATGTTAAAATTGCATTGAGCGACAATACGTTATGAAAAAAATCATCTTTGCCTCTGTCTTGGGACTTTCGGGAAACGTCATGGCCGCCGACACGGTAAACATCACCCTATTGGGCACCTCCGATCTGCACGGCACCTTCGTGCCCTGGGACTACGCCAGCGATACGGAAAACCTGGCGGGCAGCCTGAGCCAGATAGCCACCCAGGTCAAAAAGGTGCGCGCCGAACAGCCCAACCTGATTCTGGTGGACGCCGGCGACACTATCCAGGGCAACTTCGTCGAAACCTTCAAGCATGAAGCCGTCAGCCCGATGATGCTGGGCCTCAACGCGCTCAATTACGATGTCTGGGTGATGGGCAACCACGAATTCGACTTCGGTCTGCCGGTGCTGGCTACGCCGCTCAAACAGTTCAAGGGCGCGGCGCTGGCAGGCAATATCGTCTGGGACAGCGGCAAACCCTACCTGCCCGCTTACACCATCGTTGAACGCCAGGGCGTGAAGATCGGCATTATCGGCATGGACACGCCGATGACCGCCGAATTCGCCAAAGGCACCGACCGCATCAAAGGGCTGAACTTCACCGATCCGGTGCAGGCGGTGAAACAGGTCATCAGGCAAATTGACGGCCAGGTCGACGCCATCGTGCTGGTGGCGCACATGGGCATCGACAACGAGAACCAGCGCCCGGGCACCGGCGTGGCCGACATCGCTAACGCCAACCCGGAGCTGGCGGCGATCGTCGCCGGCCACATGCATGTGAAGATCGACAAAGCGGTGGTCAACGGTGTCATCATCACCGAACCGGATAAATACGGCCGCGCGCTGTCGCGCATCGATCTGCAATTTGAACGCCGCGACGGCAAATTCACGCTGATCGACAAAAACAGCTACACCTACCCCATCAAAGGGCTGACGCCGGACAGCGCCATGCAGGCGCTCTACCAGCCGTATCACGACATTTTGCGCGCCAACGCCAATCGGGTGGTGGCGAAGCTGAGCGGCAGCGATCTGGTGCCTGCCGACGAGTTCCGCGGCATTCCTCAGGTGCACGTGCAGGATACCGGCATCAGCGCGCTGTTCCAGCAGGCCGCCCGGCACTATGCGCCGCTGGCGCAGGTGATCGCCCTGCAGATCGACAACGATCGCGCCAAGCTGGACGTCGGCGATATCAAGGCCAAAGATATCGCCTTTAACTACCAATACGCCGGCGGCGAGATCACCGTTTATCAACTCAACGGTAAAGCGCTTAAACGCTACATGGAATGGTCCGCCGACTACTTCAATCAGTTGCAGCCGGGCGACGTCACCTACAGCTTTAACCCGGCGCGACGTTCGTCCAAATATTCCACCAACGATTTCTTCGACGGCGTCACTTACACCATCGATCTGCGCCAACCCGCCGGTTCACGCATCGTCGATCTGCGCCTGGCAGACGGCACGCCGGTCACCGACGACATGCCGATCCGCCTGGGCATGAACAGTTACCGCATGGGCCATCTGACGCAAAAAGGCGGCGCGCTGGAGGGGCAATCCTTCCCGGTGCTGTTCGACAGCAAAGCGCATTACGGTGAAGAAGAAGGCACCATTCGCCACCTGACACTGCGCTACCTGACGGAAGTGAAACACGGCCACTATCAGGGCGTGACGCCGCAGCGCTGGAAACTGATCGGCATGGAGGGATACGAACCGCAGCGGGCGATCGTCAAACGGCTGCTCAATGAGGGCGTTATCCAGGTGCCGACCACCGACGACGGCCGCTACACCAACGTTGCGTCGATCAACGTCAAAGAGGCGCTGTTCAGCAACGCCGACGATTGCCGCGCCGCCCTCACCTCGCTGGATCAGCAGCGGCAGACCGCGGCGGATCCGGTGCAACAGCGCCGCCTGCAGGATCGGATCGCGCTGATCAAGGCGCTCAACGAGTTCTGATCTTCGCCCATAAAAAAGGCCACCCAATGGGTGGCCAAACATGTCGAGATATTGTTATTTCGTACTAAACTCTTAGCGCTTCAGCACCGCTTTTACCGCGTCGCCGATGTCCGCCAGGCTGCGAACGGTTTTCACGCCCGCTGCTTCCAGCGCAGCAAACTTCTCGTCCGCCGTGCCTTTGCCGCCGGCGATGATGGCGCCCGCGTGGCCCATACGCTTGCCTTTCGGCGCGGTGACGCCGGCGATGTAGCCGACAACCGGTTTGGTGACGTGTTCTTTGATGTAAGCCGCCGCTTCTTCTTCAGCGCTGCCGCCGATCTCACCGATCATCACGATCGCTTCGGTCTGCGGATCCTGTTGGAACATCTTCAGGATATCGATGAAGTTGGAACCCGGGATCGGGTCGCCGCCGATGCCCACACAGGTGGACTGGCCCAGACCGGCATCGGTGGTTTGTTTCACCGCTTCATAGGTCAGGGTGCCGGAGCGGGAAACGATACCCACTTTGCCTGGCAGGTGGATATGGCCAGGCATGATGCCGATTTTGCACTCGCCCGGAGTGATAACGCCTGGGCAGTTCGGCCCGATCATGCGCACGCCGGCTTCGTCCAGCTTCACTTTCACGGTCAGCATGTCCAACGTCGGGATGCCTTCGGTGATGGTGATGATCAGTTTGATGCCGGCATCGATCGCTTCCAGGATGGAGTCTTTGCAGAACGGTGCTGGAACGTAGATGACCGAGGCGGTCGCGCCGGTCGCTTCAACCGCTTCGCGCACGGTGTTGAACACCGGCAGACCCAGGTGCTGAGTGCCGCCTTTGCCCGGAGTTACGCCGCCAACCATTTTGGTGCCGTAAGCGATAGCTTGTTCGGAGTGGAAAGTCCCCTGGCTACCGGTGAAGCCCTGGCAAATTACTTTGGTGTTCTTATCGATTAAAATGGACATTATTTACCCTCCACTGCTGCAACAACTTGCTGAGCCGCATCAGTCAGGCTGGTCGCAGCAATGATATTCAGGCCGCTGTCCGCCAGTTTCTTGGCGCCCAGTTCGGCATTGTTCCCTTCCAGGCGCACAACGACCGGGACGTTAACGCCCACTTCAGCCACTGCGCCGATGATGCCGTCGGCGATCAGATCGCAACGTACGATACCACCGAAGATGTTAACCAGAACCGCTTTCACCTTGTCGTCGGACAGGATGATTTTGAACGCTTCGGTCACGCGCTCTTTGGTCGCGCCGCCGCCCACGTCCAGGAAGTTGGCCGGTTCGCCGCCGTGCAGTTTAACGATGTCCATGGTGCCCATCGCCAGACCGGCGCCGTTAACCATGCAACCGATGTTGCCGTCGAGGGCAACGTAGTTCAGCTCCCACTGAGCCGCACGGGATTCACGCTCGTCTTCCTGAGAAGGGTCACGCATTTCACGCAGTTCCGGCTGACGGAACAGGGCGTTGCCGTCGGCGCCCAGTTTACCGTCCAGGCACACCAGATCGCCCTGCTTGGTGATCACCAGCGGGTTGATCTCAACCATCGCCAGGTCACGCTCCAGGAACAGCGTCGCCAGACCCATGAAGATCTTGGCGAACTGGCTGACTTGCTTACCGGTCAGGCCCAGTTTGAAGGCCAGCTCACGGCCCTGATAAGGCTGTGGACCCGCCAGCGGATCGATGGTCATTTTGTGGATCAGTTCAGGGGTTTCTTCCGCCACTTTCTCGATTTCCACGCCGCCTTCGGTAGACGCCATGAATACGATGCGACGGGTCGCGCGGTCTACGACGGCGCCCAGGTACAGTTCTTTATCGATGTCGGTCGCCGCTTCAACCAGGATCTGGTTAACCGGCTGGCCCAGCGCGTCAGTCTGATAAGTCACCAGACGCTTGCCCAACCAGGCTTCCGCGAAAGCACGGATATCTTCTTTGCTGTTGACGACTTTAACGCCGCCCGCTTTACCGCGGCCGCCAGCATGAACCTGACATTTCACCACCCACGGGCCGGAGCCGATTTTGGATGCGGCTTCTTCTGCTTCACGCGGAGTGGTACAGGCGTAACCGGTTGGTGCCGGCATGCCATACCGAGCAAACAGCTGTTTTGCCTGATATTCGTGTAAATTCATGATGTTCTATCCATTCAGTTCTGAAGGTTTTTAGCCGGACCATTATTCCGCGGCAAACCGCATGGTTTTCCGGCCACATAGCACAGAGTGCGGGCGCGGCACGCCGCGCCCGGCAAGGGTTACTAGACGTCCAGCAGCAGACGAGCCGGATCTTCCAGCATCTCTTTGACCGTCACCAGATAACCGACGGATTCTTTACCGTCGATCAGGCGGTGGTCATAAGACAGCGCCAGATACATCATCGGCTGGATCACCACCTGACCATTGACCGCCATTGGGCGATCTTTGATGGCGTGCATGCCCAGGATGGCGCTCTGCGGCGGGTTGATGATCGGGGTGGACATCAGCGAGCCGAATACGCCGCCGTTGGTAATGGTGAAGTTACCGCCGGTCAGCTCTTCCACGGTCAGTTTGCCGTCGCGGCCCTTAACGGCCAGCTCTTTGATTTTCTTCTCGATGTCAGCCATGCTCATGGCGTCCACATCACGCAGTACCGGCGTCACCAGGCCGCGCGGGGTAGAAACCGCGATGCTGATGTCGAAGTAGTTGTGGTAAACCACATCGGAACCGTCGATCGACGCGTTCACTTCCGGGAAGCGCTTCAGCGCTTCAACCACCGCCTTGATGTAGAAGGACATGAAGCCCAGACGCACGCCGTGGCGTTTCTCGAAGGCTTCGCCGTACTGCTTGCGCAGGTCCATGATCGGCTGCATGTTGATTTCGTTGAAGGTGGTCAGCATCGCGGTGCTGTTCTTCGCTTCCAGCAGACGCTCGGCGACGCGTTTGCGCAGGCGGGTCATCGGCACGCGTTTTTCGCTGCGGCCGGCCAGAGCAGGCTGCGGTGCGGCTTCAGCGGCGGCGGCCGGTTTGGCAGCGGCGCCGCCTTTGGCCAGGTGCGCTTCCACGTCTTCACGGGTGATGCGGCCACCTACGCCGGTGCCTTTAATGGCGCCGGCATCGAGGTCGTGTTCGGCGATCAGGCGGCGAATCGCCGGGCTGAGCGCGTCATTGCTTTCTTCTTCCAGGCTCGCGGTAGCGCGCTGTGCAGGAGTGGATTCTTTCTCCTGGCTCTTCTCGGCGGTCGGCTTGCCGGAGCTGTCGCCTGGGCGGATGCGGCCGAGCAGTTGGCGAGACAGTACGGTCGCGCCCTCTTCTTCCACAATAGCATCGAGAATACCCGCTTCACTGGCCGGCACTTCCAACACCACTTTGTCGGTTTCGATTTCAACCAGGACTTCATCACGCTGCACGCTGTCGCCCGGTTTTTTGTGCCAGGTGGCTACGGTCGCATCGGCAACCGATTCAGGAAGGTCAGGAACCAGAATATCTACGCTACTCATTTAGCTTTCCCTTAAGTTTTTTATCATCTGCTTGCCGGCCCCTCGGCCGGCAAGCGAGCGAACATTAGTCAATATTCAGCGCGTCGTTCACCAGAGCCTGCTGCTGCTTCTGGTGTACGGACATATAGCCCACCGCCGGAGAAGCGGAGGCCGGACGTCCTGCGTAACGTAAAGAAGCCCCGAACGGCACCACTTCACGGAAGTTGTGTTGGCTGCAGTACCAGGCGCCCTGGTTCAGCGGCTCTTCCTGACACCAGACGAAATCATGCACGTGCGAGTATTGCTCCAGCACGGCCTGAACGGCCTGATGCGGGAACGGATACAGCTGCTCGATGCGCACGATGGCCACGTCTTTCTGCTCGTTCTTGCGACGCTGTTCCAGCAGGTCGTAGTAGACCTTGCCGGAGCACAGCACGACGCGCTTGACCGCTTTCGGATCCAAGTCGTCGATCTCGCCGATCGCCGGCAGGAAGGTGCCGTTGGCCAGCTCGTCCAGCGAAGAAATCGCCAGCGGGTGACGCAGCAGCGACTTCGGCGACATCACCACCAACGGACGACGCATACCGCGCAGCGCCTGGCGACGCAGCATATGGTAAACCTGCGCCGGCGTGGACGGGACGCACACCTGCATGTTCTGCTCTGCGCACAGCTGCAGATAGCGTTCCAGACGCGCGGAAGAGTGCTCAGGGCCCTGACCTTCATAGCCGTGCGGCAGCAGCATCACCAGGCCGCACATACGGCCCCATTTTTGCTCGCCGGAGCTGATGAACTGGTCGATAACGACCTGTGCGCCGTTGGCGAAGTCGCCGAACTGCGCTTCCCAGATGGTCAGCGTGCGCGGTTCTGCCGTCGCGTAGCCGTATTCGAACGCCAGCACCGCTTCTTCAGACAGCACGGAGTCCCAGACTTTGAATTCTCCCTGGCCGCTGTGGATGTTCGCCAACGGAACGTAGACCGAACCGTTTTTCTGGTTGTGCACCACTGCGTGACGGTGGAAGAAGGTGCCGCGGCCGGCGTCTTCGCCGGAGATGCGGATTGGAATGCCTTCATCCGCCATGGTGGCGTAGGCCAGCGTTTCGGCGGCGCCCCAGTCGAACGGCTTGTTGCCTGCGGCCATCTCGGCGCGGTCAGCGTAGATTTTCGCCACGCGCGACTGCATTTCGATCGCTTCCGGCACGGTGCTGATGCGGCGGCCCAGTTCCTGCAGACGCTTCATCTCAACCTTGCTCGGGTACTCTTCGTCCCACTCATGGTTCAGGTACGGTGACCAGGTGAAGGAGTGCAGGTTCATCGGACGCCACTCTTCAACCACGCAATCGCCGCGGTCGAGCGCGTCGCGGTACAGGTTGACCATTTCCGTGGCATCTTCCAGGCTGGCCACTTTCTGCTCGGTCAGAACGTCAGCGTAGATTTTGCGCGGCGTAGGGTGTTTCTTGATCTTCTGATACATCACCGGCTGGGTGGCGCTCGGCTCGTCGGCCTCGTTGTGCCCATGGCGACGGTAGCAGACCAGATCGATCATCACGTCACGCTTAAAGGTGTTACGGAAATCCAACGCCAGACGGGTGACGAAGGCCACGGCTTCCGGATCGTCCGCGTTAACGTGGAAGATCGGCGACTGAACCATTTTGGCGATGTCGGTGCAGTATTCGGTAGAGCGCGCATCCAGCGGGTTGGAGGTGGTGAAACCAACCTGGTTGTTGATGACGATGCGCACGGTGCCGCCCACTTCGTAGCCGCGAGCCTGAGACATGTTCAGGGTTTCCTGAACCACGCCCTGGCCGGTGATGGCGGCGTCGCCGTGGATGGTGATCGGCAGCACCATGTTGCTGCGCGCTTCGTCCAGACGATCGCGACGGGCGCGTACCGATCCCATGACCACCGGGCTGACGATCTCCAGGTGCGACGGGTTGAACGCCAGCGCCAGGTGAACCATGCCGCCTTCGGTTTCCACGTCGGAGGAGAAGCCCTGGTGATATTTCACGTCACCGGTGCCGAGGTGTTCTTTATGCTTGCCGGCGAATTCGTCGAACAGATCGGCCGGCTTTTTGCCCAGCACGTTGATCAGCACGTTCAGACGGCCGCGGTGGGCCATGCCCAACACCACTTCGCGCGTGCCGTTCTTACCGGCGTGGCGCACCATCTCTTTGAGCATCGGCACCAGCGCGTCGCCGCCTTCCAGCGAGAAGCGTTTGGCACCGGGGAATTTGGCGCCCAGGTAACGTTCCAGGCCTTCCGCCGCGGTCAGCTCGTTCAGGAAACGGCGTTTTTCGTCGGCGGTAAAGCTGGCGCGCCCCACCACCGATTCGATGCGCTGCTGGATCCAGCGTTTCTCTTCGGTGTTGGTGATGTGCATGTATTCCGCACCTATCGAACCGCAGTAGGTCTGCTTCAGCGCGGCGTACAGATCGCCCAGCTTCATGGTTTCTTTGCCGATGGCGAAAGAGCCCACGTTGAAGGTTTCCTGGAAATCGGCTTCGGTCAGGTTGTGGTAAGCGGGATCAAGGTCAGGAACTTGCTCGCGCTGCCACAGGCCAAGCGGATCGAGGTTGGCATGCTGATGCCCGCGGAAGCGGAAGGCGTTGATCAGCTGCAGTACCTTGACCTGTTTGGCGTCGGTTTCCGGATCGGTGATGGTGGTGTTGTAACGCGCGGAGTCTTTCGCCAGGCGGCGGAAGTAATCGCGCGTTTGAGAGTGAAGCTGATCGGGTTTGACACCCGCGGTTGGTAGCTGTTGAAAAATGGAACGCCAGCTATCTTCAACGGAACCCGGATCGGTTAAGAAGTCTTCATAGAGCTGCTCTATGTAAGACTGGTTCGCGCCCGCCAGATAGGAGGAATCCAGCCAGGCCTTCATTGCGCCGTTCTGCATCATGATCCCTTAAGCTTTGAAGCTTTAGTTTTCGCCGTGGTTAACATAATTACCGTGATGAATACGGTTTGCCGTAAAACGGTTCACTCGACGTACTTGCGGCCATGACGGCCCGATACGTTCTGTTATGGACCTTGCGGTCCCTTACAAGGAACCTCTAAAAACCGGCGGAAGAACCAGGCTGCATAGCGCCGCAGCCGCGGGTCAGTTTTTAGAGGTTCCCTCCCCTATGGGACGTGCGCCGGAAAAGAGCCCGGCGCAGCATCTCATTCCGTTTATGCGCCGCGTTGCAGCAGCATGGACTTGATATGCCCGATAGCACGCGTCGGGTTCAAGCCTTTAGGACATACACTGACACAATTCATAATGCTATGGCAGCGGAAAACACTAAAAGCGTCGTCCAGATCATCTAAACGTTCTTGCGTTTCCGTGTCACGGCTGTCGATCAGGAAGCGATACGCCGCCAGCAGACCGGCCGGGCCGATGAACTTGTCCGGGTTCCACCAGAACGATGGGCAAGAGGTCGAGCAGCAGGCGCACAGAATGCACTCGTACAGACCGTCCAGCTTGGCGCGCTGCTCCGGCGACTGCAGGTGCTCGCGCGCCGGCGGGTTCTTGCCATCGTTCAGCAGGTAAGGCTTGATCTTTTCATACTGGGTATAGAACTGGCCCATATCCACCACCAGATCGCGCACCACCGGCAGGCCCGGCAGCGGACGGATCACGATCTTGCCGTTGCCTTTGCGCAGCGACGAAACCGGGGTGATGCACGCCAGGCCGTTTTTACCGTTCATGTTCAGGCCGTCGGAACCGCACACGCCTTCGCGGCATGAGCGACGGAACGACAGGGTCGGGTCTTTTTCTTTCAGCTGGATCAACGCATCCAGCAGCATCATGTCACGGCCTTCTTCCGCTTCCAGGGTGTAGTCCTGCATGTGCGGGGCGTCGTCGACATCCGGATTGTAGCGATAAATGGAAAATTCGAGTTTCATCTGTCGATCTCCGCAATTAGTAAGAACGCACTTTCGGCGGGAATGCCGGGCGCAGCTTCGGTTGCATGTTCACTTCGCGGCGCGTCATGCTTTCCGATTGCGGCAGATACAGCGAATGGCACAGCCAGTTGGCGTCATCGCGTTCCGGGTAGTCGAAGCGGCTGTGTGCGCCACGGCTCTCGGTACGGAAATTGGCCGACACGGCGGTGGAATACGCAGTCTCCATCAGGTTATCCAACTCCAGACACTCGATGCGCTGGGTGTTGAACTCGCTGGAGGTATCGTCCAGGCGTGCGTTCTTCAGACGTTCACGGATCACTTTCAGTTCTTCCAGGCCCTTGGCCATCGCATCGCCTTCGCGGAATACCGAGAAGTTGTGCTGCATGCAAGACTGCAGCGCTTTGCGAATTTCAACCGGGTCTTCGCCGGAACGGGTGTTGTTCCAACGGTTCAGACGGTCCAGCGAGGCTTCCACGTCGGAGTCGCTGGCGTCACGGCTCACGCCCTGCTCTTCCAGCGATTCCTGCAGGTGCATACCGGCGGAACGGCCGAACACCACCAGGTCGAGCAGCGAGTTGCCGCCCAGACGGTTGGCGCCGTGCACCGATACGCAGGCGATTTCGCCCACGGCGAACAGCCCCGGGATCACCACGTCTTCGCCTTTCTCGTTCACGGTCAGCGCCTGGCCGGTCACCTTGGTCGGAATGCCGCCCATCATATAGTGACAGGTTGGGATAACCGGGATCGGCTCTTTCACCGGATCGACGTGCGCGAAGGTGCGGGACAGTTCCAGAATGCCCGGCAGACGGGATTCCAGCACCTCTTTACCCAGGTGATCCAGCTTCAGCTTGGCGTGCGGGCCCCAAGGACCGTCACAGCCGCGGCCTTCGCGGATTTCGATCATGATCGAACGGGCAACCACGTCGCGGCCCGCCAGATCTTTGGCATTCGGCGCATAACGCTCCATGAAGCGCTCGCCGTGTTTGTTCAGCAGGTAACCGCCTTCGCCGCGGCAACCCTCGGTCACCAGCACGCCCGCGCCGGCGATGCCGGTCGGGTGGAACTGCCACATTTCCATGTCCTGTACCGGCACGCCGGCGCGCAGCGCCATGCCGACACCGTCGCCGGTGTTGATGTGGGCGTTGGTGGTGGACTGGTAAATACGGCCTGCGCCGCCGGTCGCCAGCACGGTGGCCTTGGCTTTGAAGTAAACCACTTCACCGGTTTCAATGCAGATAGCCGTGGTGCCGACCACCGCGCCGTCCTGGTTTTTCACCAGATCAAGCGCATACCACTCGGAGAAGATGGTGGTGTGGTTTTTCAGGTTCTGTTGGTACAGGGTGTGCAGCAGCGCATGGCCGGTACGGTCGGCTGCGGCTGCGGTACGCGCCGCCTGCTCGCCGCCGAAGTTCAGCGACTGGCCGCCGAACGGACGCTGATAGATGCGACCGTCGTCCAGACGAGAGAACGGCAGCCCCATGTGTTCCAGTTCCAGAATCGCTTCCGGGCCGGTTTTACACATATATTCGATGGCGTCCTGGTCACCGATATAGTCGGAACCTTTCACCGTGTCGTACATATGCCATTCCCAGTTGTCCTCGTGGCTGTTGCCCAGCGCGACGGTGATGCCGCCCTGTGCGGACACGGTATGGGAACGGGTCGGGAAAACTTTGGACAGCAGGGCACAGGTCGAGCCCGCTTGGGAAATTTGCAGCGCGGCACGCATGCCCGCACCGCCGGCGCCGATTACGACGGCATCAAACTCTCTGACTGGCAGTTTCATTTAAGCACCCCACACTACGATTGTTCCGTACAGTAAATAGACCAGCAACGCGACCACGACAGCCAGCTGCAACACCAGGCGAACCGCCAGCGGCTTGACGTAGTCCGTCAGCACCTGCCACAGCCCGATCCAGGCGTGCACCAGAATCGACAGCAAGGTCAGCAGAGTGAACACTTTCGTAATGGAAGTGGCGAAGAAACCGCGCCAGATGTCATAAGTGAGTTCCGGAGCCGTGACGAAAAAGCCCAGGATATACAGGACGTACAGGGTAATGATGATAGCGGAAGCGCGCAGCAGCAGCCAATCGTGCACGCCGTTGCGCCCTAATGCAGAAACGTTGTTTACCATACGAGGACTCCAGCCAGAACTGACAGCACGACGGTCAGACCGATCGCCACCTGGGCGGAACGGGTGCCGGCGGCCAAACTCTCTTCGATATAGCCAAAATCCATTAACAAGTGACGGATGCCACCGCAAATGTGATAGGCCAGCGCCGTGAGGATGCCCCAGAATATGAATTTGACGATGAAGCTATTCATGATGGCGGCCGCCTGCAGGAACCCCTCTTGGGAAGAGAGTGACAGGCCCAGCAGCCAGAGGAGGATACCCACGGCAACGAAGGTAATTACGCCAGAGACTCGGTGTAAGATAGACGCTATCGCAGTTACGGGGAACCGGATCGTTTGCAGATCCAAGTTGACAGGTCGTTGTTTTTTCACGTATTTGCCCACACAGCTCTTATTATTTTCCTTCCTCCGGGCCTGGGCGGGGATCAGACAGCGTTAAGAGCCTAAAACCCTTACACGTCACGCGCTCAAACATCAACATCCTCTGTGCTCAAACGGCGCGCATTTATAACGCTGGGTGCTCCTACTTCAGGGTAATCCGGAGACCTGGCGGCAGTATAGGAGGATCACATTCTGATTACAATTCTCATACAACCGCTTTGATAACATTTCCCCCGAACAGTGATTCAGATCACGGATTTCACAATTAGTGCAAAATTAATTATCTGATTTGACAAGAGATCAACATTTCCATTACATATAGGGGCACAAACGGTCCTATGATGCGCTATGGGTCAGCAGATACACTTCCTCCCGGGTTCGAGTTATGCAACAGTGTATTTGGCGAACCTATCCCAATAGCCGTTGTTTCCCGCTCGAGTTTGCCGGCGTCAAAAGCAAATAAAGCACATAAAAACAGATTATTGGGATAGGTTCACATCTCTTCGAACAGCTCATAGGTAAGATTAACAGACTATAACGAATTACTATGAATCGTTAACAACTGGTCACCCGTCTCGTTCGCCTGGTCAGCACTCTGTACCCTACCCGCGCACAGTTGCGCAGTCGCTCACAGAGTTAGCGTCCGCACCATTTTTTTGCGGGCAACCTGCAGAGATTTAAGGTATTTCAGTTGTTAGTGGTTTTTAAAATAAGGCGCTAAGGAGACAGTAAATGACTGATAAGAAAGCGACGCTAACCATTAATGACAGCGAAGCTCCGATCGAACTGGGCGTATTGACACCGACACTGGGCCCCGATGTCCTCGATGTCCGCGCTCTGGGTTCCAAAGGTTATTTCACATTTGATCCCGGCTTTACCTCCACCGCTTCTTGCGAATCCAAGATTACCTTCATCGACGGCGACAAAGGCGTGCTGCTGCACCGCGGCTTCCCTATCGAGCAGCTGGCGAAAGAATCTTCCTACCTGGAAGTGTGCTACATCCTGCTGTACGGCGAGACCCCAACGCCGGAAGAATTCGAAACCTTCAAGACCACCGTGACCCGCCACACCATGATCCACGACCAGATCACCCATCTGTTCCGTGGCTTCCGTCGCGACTCGCACCCGATGGCGGTGCTGTGCGGCGTGACCGGCGCGCTGGCGGCGTTCTACCACGATGCGCTGGACGTTAACAACGAGCGTCACCGTGAAATCACCGCGTTCCGTCTGCTGTCCAAAATGCCGACCGTGGCGGCGATGTGCTACAAATACTCCCTGGGCCAGCCGTTCGTTTATCCGCGCAACGATCTGTCCTATGCCGGCAACTTCCTGCATATGATGTTCGCCACCCCGTGCGAAGAGTACGTGGTGAACCCGGTGCTGGAGCGCGCCATGGATCGCATCCTGATCCTGCACGCCGACCATGAGCAGAACGCCTCCACCTCGACCGTGCGCACCGCCGGCTCTTCCGGCGCCAACCCGTTCGCCTGCATCGCGGCCGGCATCGCCTCCCTGTGGGGACCGGCGCACGGCGGCGCCAACGAAGCGGCGCTGAAAATGCTGGAAGAGATCAAGACCGTCGAGCACATTCCAGAGTTCATCAAGCGCGCCAAGGACAAGAACGACTCCTTCCGCCTGATGGGCTTCGGCCACCGCGTGTACAAGAATTACGATCCGCGCGCCACCGTGATGCGCGAAACCTGTCACGAAGTGCTGAAAGAGCTGAACAAGAAGGACGACAACCTGCTGCAGGTAGCGATGGAGCTGGAACACATCGCGCTGAACGACCCGTACTTCATCGAGAAGAAACTGTACCCGAACGTCGACTTCTACTCCGGCATCATCCTGAAGGCGATGGGCATTCCTTCTTCCATGTTCACCGTGATCTTCGCCATCGCGCGCACCATCGGCTGGATCGCCCACTGGAACGAAATGCACGACGAAGGCATCAAAATTGCCCGTCCGCGTCAGCTGTACACCGGCTATGCCGAGCGTGATTTCAAATCCCAGCTGAAAAACAAGTAAGCCGCCTTCCCGGCTGAAACGTACAGCGCCGCCCTTTCGGGCGGCGTTTTTTTTTGGCTATTTCTGGCAGCCCGGGCACCAATAGAACGGCCGCGACGACAGCTCGGTGCGCACGATCATCCCACCGCAGCGTTCGCACGACTCGCCGCTGCGATGAAACACCTTGAAGCGAAACAGCGCGCCGTGATGACGGTTGTCATCCGCCTGCCCGCGCGTCTGGTAGGAAAGGCGCGGCACCGCCAGCAATGCCTCCGCCAGGCGCCACAGCGCCTCTGGCGTCAGATCCTGCGGTTTGTGCTGCGGCGCCAGTTCGGCCTGCCACAGGATTTCGGCGCGCAGATAGTTGCCCAATCCGGCAAGAAACGCCTGATCGAGCAGCATGCCGCTCAGCTGCCGGCGGCGAAAACGCGGCGTCAGCAACCGCTCCACCACATCGTCTACCGTCAGCGACATGTCCAACACATCGGGGCCGATGCGTTGCAAAAACGGGTGTTGCTCTATTTCCTCGCGCGGCCCGACGGTAATATCGGAAGCGCTGTAGAGCAATATCGCGCGGTGGGCGGTTTCCAGCCGCACCCGCAGATCGCGCTTGGTGTCCGGCGTCTCCCCCGCCGCCGCCACTTTCCACACGCCGTACAGCTGGTTATGGCTGTACATCGTCAGCCCGTTGGAAAAGTGGGTCAACAGCGCCTTGCCGCGCGGCTCGATGGCGACGATGCGCTCGCCGAGCAAACGCTGGCGATAATGTTTCAGCTGAGGAAAAGCGAAATCGACGGCGGTCAGCGGCTGATCGATCACCGCCGCCGCCAGTTTGTCCGCCGCCCGGCGAATCTCCGGTCCTTCCGGCATAGACCACTCCTTACATAGACCCGGCGCAGCCCGATGCGCCGGGGATTATCAGGCTTAATGCGTTGCACCGCCCGCCACTTTCAGATCGTGCTCCACCTGCAAAGCGATGGAAACGGCCAGCTCCAGCGCAAACAGCACCGTCGAGGCCGCCATGCTCGGCGCGCCGGGGTGCGCCGCCGCCTGTTCCGGCAGGTACGGGATATGAATAAACCCACCCTTCACCTCGCGCTGGCCGCTCAGCCGGTGCAACAAGCCATACATGACATGGTTGCACACGTAGGTGCCGGCGGTCTGCGAAACGGAGGCCGGAATGCCGGCCTCGCGCATCGAACTGACCATCGCCTTGATCGGCAAGGTGCTGAAATAGGCCGCCGGGCCGCCGGCGACGATCGGCTCGTCCACCGGCTGCTGCCCCTGATTGTCGGGAATGCGCGCATCGTCGACGTTGATCGCCACCCGCTCAATCGTGATATCGGTGCGGCCGCCGGCCTGGCCGACAGCCAACACCATCAGCGGCTGCACCTCATCGATCGCCGCGTTGAGCGCCTCCAGCGCCGCACCGAACACGCACGGCAGCTGGCGCGCCACAATGCGCGTACCGACCAGTTCCAGATCGTTGAGCTGCTTCACCACTTCCCAGGAAGGGTTGAGGCGCTCACCGCCAAACGGCTCGAAGCCGGTAATCAATACTTTTTGCATCCTTACTCCTACAGGAACATCAGGAAATACAGCAGGAACACGTTAACCAACAGCAGCAGCACGCCGGTCGGCACCTGCGCCTTGATCACCGCATTCTTGTCCGGCAGCTCCAGCAGCGCCGCCGGCACAATGTTGAAGTTCGCCGCCATCGGCGTCATCAGGGTGCCGCAATAGCCGGAGAACATGCCGATCGCCGCCATCACCGCCGGGTTGCCGCCGTGTTGCAGCACCAGGATCGGAATGCCGATGCCGGCGGTGACGATCGGGAACGCGGCGAAGGCGTTGCCCATCACCATGGTCAGCACCGCCATACCGATAGCGTAGACCGCCACGGCGATAAAGCGGTTATCCACCGCCAGATACTCCTGGGTTAAATGCGAGATCGCGGTGCCGACGCCGGCGACGGTAAACAGCAGGCCCAGCGTGGCGAGGATCTGCGGCAGAATGAACGCCCAGCCGATCGAATCCAGCAGGCGCCGCGCTTCCTGCACCGGCTGCAACGCCTTCTCATGGGTCATTTTCACCGCGATCGCCAGGCCAATCAGGCAGCCGACGGTCATCGAGAACAGCGTGATCAGCGTCGCGTGGTTACCGCTGCCGAACACTGCGCTTTGCAACGCCGGAATGTTGTTGAACAGCAGCACGCCGATCACCGTCACCACCGGGATCGCCAGGGCGGGGATAAACAGCCTGTTGCCCAACCGCTTGGCGCTGGCCTCGCGCTCCTGCGGCGTTCGCTGATGATAGCTGCCGAGGCGCACGCCGCCGAAGCCGGCGATCAGGGCCATCACCACCACCACCACGCCAACGATGATGTGCAGCATGCGTTTCTCGTTGCTGCCTTCGCCGAGCACATCGCCCAGCAGGCGGTAAGTCCAGTCGCCGACCAGGAACACCAGGCCGTACAGCCCCCAAAATAGCCCGGTGGTGATGCGGCGCGGGTTGGCGCGATCGCGGAAGGACATCACCGCCACAATCAGCAGCACCGCGCCGGCCAGCCAGTAGAGATATTGTTGCTGGAAGTTCATCGTGCTTCCCCCTTCGCCTGCAGCGCCGCCTGATTCAGCTGCGCCAGCTCGGCGCTCAGCTGTTTATCCATCCGATACAGCCGGAAAGCGTGGATCAGGAAAGCGAAAATGGCGGTCGGAATGCCCCACAGCGCGATATGCAATGGCTCGGTCTGAATGCCGCCGGACTCCAGCATAAAGTTGTGCATGAAGATGATCGCGCCGAAGGCCACGAAGATATCTTCGCCGAAGAACAGCCCGACGTTGTCGGTGGCGGCCGACATGGCGCGCAGGCGGTGGCGAGTGCGCTCCGGCAGCTCGCCGTAGCGGTTTTCCGTCGCCCCTTCCGCCATCGGCGCCAGCAGTGGCCGCACCATCTGCGGGTGCCCGCCCAGGCTGGTCAAGCCCATCGCCGCAGTAATCTCGCGCACGAACAGGTACACGATCAGCAGCCGGCCGGCGGTGGCGCTTTTGATCTTGGCGATCCACGCCTGCGCCCGCTCTTTCAACCCGTGGCGCTCCAGCAGGCCGATCACCGCCAGCGGCAGCAGCAGGATCAGCGGCAGGTTACGGGTGTTGAGAAAGCCTTCGCCGAGCTTTTCCAGAATGACGTCCAGCGGCATCAGCGCCGCCAGACCGGTGATGATGCCGGCGGCGATGACCACCAGCACCGGGTTGAAACGCAATACAAACCCGACCACGATAGCGGCGATGCCGATCAGTGGCCAGAGATTCACGGCCTGTTCCATAGTCTTCCCTCGATATTTTCTAATAGTTTTTTGCTTGTGATGTTGTGTCTTGCTTTACTGCTCCGCGCTGACGCGGATCCCCTGCTGAACAAAACTGTCCCGCAGCCTGCGCGCATACGCCAGCGCATGCTCGCCATCCCCATGCAGGCAGACGGTTTCCGCCTGAACCGCGGTCCAGACGCCATCCACGCTGCGCACCCGGTGATGGCGCACCATCTCCAGCGTTTGCGCCAGCGCCTGCTCGTCGTCCTCGATAAGCGCCCCCGGCAAGCCGCGCGGCACCAGTGTGCCATCGGCCTGGTAGCCGCGATCGGCGAACACCTCCTGCCGGGTGGTCAGACCGAGCTTTTCCCCGGCGCGGATCAGCTCGCTGCCGGCCAGCCCCACCAGCCGCAGCGCCGGATCGACCGCCTGCACCGCCCGGGCGATCGCTTCCGCCAGCGCCGGCTCAACCGCCGCCTGGTTGTACAGCATGCCGTGCGGCTTGACGTGCACCATCACTCCGCCCTCGGCGCGGGCGATAGCCGCCAGCGCCCCGAGCTGATACACCACCTGCGAGTACACCGTTTCCGGCGGCAGCTGCATGCGGGTGCGGCCGAAGTTCTCCCGATCGGGAAAACTCGGGTGGGCGCCGATCGCCACGCCGTACTCCAATGCCCAGCGCACCGACTGACGCATGGTCTGCGCATCGCCGGCGTGGAAGCCGCAGGCGATGTTGGCCGAGCTCACCAATTGCAGCAGCGCCTGGTCGTTGGCGCAGCCTTCGCCGAGATCGGCGTTCAAATCAACGATCATGTAGCCCCCAGGCAATCTGTCGAAGGAAGAGATCTTGCTCGGCCTTGGCGCGCTGCGCCTCCGCCAGTGAGCAGAGAACGAAGTGGATCGGTTCGCCGAGTCGGATCTGCGCCAAATGGTAGAGATCGGCTTCGATCACGCAGGCAATACGCGGGTAACCGCCGGTGGTTTGCGCATCGGCCATCAGCACGATCGGCTGGCCGTTGTGCGGCACCTGCACCACGCCGGGCAACAGGCCGTGCGACAGCATCTCGCGGTCGGTGGTGCGCTCCAGCGGCGTGCCGCCGTGCAGACGGTAACCCATGCGGTTGCTCTGCGGGCTGAGCTGCCAGGCGGCACGCCAGAACGTCTCCTGTGCCTCTTCGCTGAATTCGGCGTACTCCGGCCCCGGCAACGTGCGGATGCGGTTGGTGAACAGCAGTTGCTTCACGCCGCAGGAATGCTGCGGTTGAGCGGCAGATTTGCCGAGCGGCAACCGGTCGCCGTCCTTCAGATTACGCCCCTCGCATCCGCCAAAGGCGGCTTTCATATCGGTGCTGCGCGAGCCCAGCATTTCCGGCACGGCGATGCCGCCGGAGATCGCCAGGTAGCTGCGCATGCCGCGTTTCGGCGTGCCCAGCGCCAGCCGCTGCCCCTTTCTCACCGGATAGCGCCAGCCGGTCCACAGCGGTTTGCCGTCCAGCTGCGCGTCGCAGCCGGCGCCGGTCAGGGCGATCCAGCCAGAGCGGGTAAACTCGGCGCTGAACTGGCCGAGGGTGATCTCCAGCCCGGCAGCCTCCGGCGTATTGCCCACCAGCAGGTTGGCTATCTTCAGCGCCGGTTGATCCAGCGCTCCGCCGGTGCTGATGCCCAGACGGCGGAATCCCTCGCGGCCCAAATCCTGCACCGTGGTATAGATGCCGGCACGCAGAATAATCAGCATACGCCCTCCTTCTGTGGCACGAAGCGTACGTTATCGCCCGGGCGCAGCAACGTCGGCGGCATTTCATGCGGATTGAACAGCGCCAGCGGCGTGCGGCCAATCAGCTGCCAGCCACCGGGCGTCACCAGCGGATAGATGCCGGTCTGGCCACCGCCGATGCCGACGGAGCCGGCCGCCACCGCCAGACGCGGTTCAGCACGGCGCGGCGTCGCCAACTGTTCCGGCATGCCGCCCAAATAGGAGAAGCCCGGCTGAAAGCCGAGGAAATAGACCACATAGGCCGCCGCCGCGTGGCATTCCACCACCTGTTGCGGCGTCATGCCGGTATGACGCGCCACCTCATCCAGGTCGGGGCCCTGTTCCCCGCCGTAGATAACCGGAATATCCACCTGACGCGACTCCGGCGTCAGGCTCTCTTTGCTCTCCCACCCCTGCTGCAGCAATGCCAGCATCGCTTCGGCGTCGGCCTGCGGCGTATGCAGCAACAGCGTCAGGTTATTCATCCCCGGCACCACTTCCCGCACGTCGGGATGGTGATTCAGCTTTTCCGCCAGCGCCCAAATGCGCCGCTGACTGGGCAGCGTCACCGGCGGCGACAGTTCAAGCACCACCGCTCTTTCACCCAACAGGTAACATCGTGCTTGTTGCACCCTTATTCTCCTTATTATTATCGCGATGAAAAACACACCAGTTATGCGTGACGCGGCCCCGGCTGTCAATAGAACGCAACCATAGGGAAAATAAGGAAATAGCGCAGTAAAAGGATTCAGCCGGCGCACAGGCCGGGCTGGATCCGGGGAAGAAGAAATCAGGCGGGATTCGGGATATCGATAAAGGTCACATCAAAGCCGTGGTGCTGAGCCAGCCACTCTCCCAACGCTTTCACGCCGCCGCGCTCGGTGGCGTGGTGACCGGCGGCGAAGAAGTGAACGCCCATTTCGCGCGCGCTGTGGATGGTCTGCTCAGAGACTTCACCGCTGATAAAAGCATCGACGCCAAAGCGCGCCGCGCTGTCGATAAAGCCCTGGCCGCCGCCGGTGCACCAGGCCACCCGGCGAATGTGCTCAGGCGCGTTATCGCCGCAGTGCAACACCGCGCGCCCCAGCCGGCTTTCGATACGTTGCTGCAGCGCTTCGCCGGTCAGCGGCTGTTCAAATTCGCCGTGCGGCACCAGCGGCTCGACTTCGCCAATCACCCGAATGCCCAACGCCTGCGCCAGCTGCGCGTTGTTGCCCAGCACCGGATGCGCGTCCAGCGGCAAATGATAGCCGTACAGGTTGATGTCGTGGGTCAGCAACGTTTTCAGGCGATTGCGTTTCATGCCGCGTACCGCCGGCGCCTCGTTTTTCCAGAAATAGCCGTGGTGTACGATAATCGCGTCGGCCTGATGCGCCACCGCGGCGTCCAGCAGCGCCTGACAGGCGGTGACGCCGGTCACGATACGCTGTACATGCGCACGCCCCTCTACCTGCAAACCGTTGGGGGCGTAGTCCTGAAACGCCGCAGCGTTCAGTTCCGTGTTGATCAGTTGTTCCAGATCGAGGTTACGCATTCTCTTCTCTCTTCATAGTCAAAATGTCTGTCGGTCGCCCTGCGCCATCAGGATGAATTTCACCCCCAGATCGTTGCCCTGCGCCAGCTGCTGCGCAATGGCGGCGCGCGCGTCTTCGCCCTGCTTCAGGCTGGGCTTGATGTGGCTGATGACCACCGGCAGACCGTTCAGCGAGCCTTCGCCGCCGCTGTACTGCGTCAGGTTTTTCAGCTCCTTCAGCAGCCAGGCCGGCGTCAAATGGCCGTACAGATGTTTGTCCTCCACCCCGTTGGGATAAGAGGTTTCGATAATCATGCCTTTGAGCTTTTTCTGCTCGACAAGCGGCCCCAGCGTGCGCCAGACGGTATCGAGATCGCGCGACTGCTCCACCTTATCCGGCCCGGTATCGCCGAAATAGGCGAAGAACTCCTTGCCGTTGGAAATCAGCAGCATCGACGACGGGTAGCGATCGTGGCTGAGCGGGTACATCACGCCGGTCAACCCGGTCAGGCCGAGGGTAAACCGCTGCTGCGGCCGCACCGTTTGCAGCCGGTAGGTGCCCAGCCGCGCACCGTTGCCGGCGTCGGTAAAGTTCGGCCAGGCCTTCCAGTTAAAGTAGTGATTACGCAAGGTCAGCACGGTGTCCGCCTGGGCGTAAACGGTTTTTTTATTGTCTTCCGGCGAGCCGACGATCAGCCCCGCCACGTGGTCCAGATGGCCGTGGCTGATAAAGTAGCTGCCGATCAACTGCCGGAACACATAGCCCTGCGGCGTATAAGGCGCGGCCAGCTCGGGCGACACCTGCGGGAAGCTGCCCTTCTCCAGTCCTTTGGCGATGCCCGGCAGCAGCGAACCGGCGTCCAGCGCCACATACTGCGGCTGATTGTCGCTGCGGATCAGGTAGGAAGTCAGGTTGCCGTCGCTGACGCCGCCATCGACGCCCAGCGCCACCACGTCAAAGCCGGCGATCGCCAGCGCGGAATAGCCGCTCAGGCACAGGGCCAACACCTTTTTCATCATTGCGTCGCTCCTTGCAGTTGCCTCAAGACTCTCCCCGTTTCGCCGCCTCGAACGCCGCCAGCGTCTCCAGACGGGCTTGCTTATGATCGACGATCGGCAGCGGGTAATTCAGCACGCATGGCTGTTTTTCCGCCCAACGGTGAGGATGATGGATGTCATTGTCGGGCACATCCGCCAGTTCCGGCAACCATTTACGGATAAAAGTGCCTTGTGGATCAAAACGTTCACCCTGCGTTGTCGGGTTGAAGATGCGGAAATACGGCGCGGCGTCGGTGCCGGTGGAAGCCGCCCACTGCCAGCCGCCGTTGTTGGCCGCCAGATCGCCGTCCAGCAATTGCGACATGAAATAACGCTCACCGGCCCGCCAGTCGATCAGCAGGTCCTTCACCAGGAAACTGGCGCTGATCATGCGCAGCCGGTTGTGCATCCAGCCGGTGGCGTTCAGCTGGCGCATGGCGGCATCGACGATCGGGTAACCGGTCTCGCCCCGCTGCCAGGCCTGCAGTTTCTCCGCGTCATCGCACCAGCGCACCTTGTCCGTCCAGGCGATAAACGGCCGATGGCGGCACAGCTCGGGATAGGCCACCAGCAGATGGCGGTAGAACTCGCGCCAAATCAGCTCGTTGAGCCAGGCGAAGGCACCGCTCTCGCGATCTTCCAGCAACTGCGGGCATTCGGCACGCAGGCGGTTGAAGCACTGGCGCGGCGACAGCGCGCCGATCGCCAGATAGGGCGACAGGCTGCTGGTACCGGCGAGGGCCGGCAGATCGCGCTGGCGAAGGTAATCCTGCACCTGCTCGCGGCAAAAGGCGCGCAGCCGCTGCAGCGCGGTCTCCTCGCCGGCGGGATAGCCATCCCCGATGTCTGCCGTAGGGTAATCGAACGCCGCTGGCGCCTCAGGCACAGGCAACGCGCCACCGGCACGGGTTTTCGGTGCCGGCAAGCAGTTGAGATCGGACTCGGTCAGGCGATGAATGAAGGCGTTGCGAAACGGCGTATAGACCTTGTACATCTCCCCGCCGCCGGTTTGCACGCTGCCCGGCGGCAACAGCAGGCTGTCATCAAAACCGTGGCACCTTACCCGCCCATTCAACTGCTGCTCCAGCCGCGCATCGCGTCGCCGTTCATTCAGTTCGTACTGGCGATTGTAAAACAGCGCATCCACCTGCTCCCGCCGGCAATAGTCCGCCAGCCAGTCGATCGAAGCGGCAAAATCCGTGCCGGCATGGCAATGCAACGCAATGCCTTTTTGCGCCAGCGCCTGCTGCACCGCCCGCAGGCTGGCATGGATCAGCGCCGCCTGCCGCGGCGCCATCTCATGTTGCCGCCACTGCTGCGGGGTGGCGATAAACACCGCCAACACTCGGGCTTCGGGATCGCTGCAGGCAGCGTGCAGCGCTTTGTTGTCGGTGATACGCAGATCGTTACGCAACCAGACCAGATGAGTGGTCATAAAACTCCTTGTCAATCAATGGCCGTAACGCAAACGCAGCGCCTCCGGGTAAGGTTCGAAATAGCGTTGTTCCGCCAGATAGCGGTCGGGGTATTCCGCCATGTAATGTTTAAGCAGCGCGATCGGCGCCAACAGCGGCTGCATGCCCTGCCGATAACGGTCGATCAGGTGCGCCAGCTCCTGGCGTTGCGCCGCGCTGAGCTGACGGCGGAAATAGCCCTGCACGTGCATCAACACGTTGGTGTGGTTGCGGCGCGTCGCCTTGTGCGCCAACAGCGCCATCAGGCGGCTGCGGTATTCCACAGCGAAGGCTTCCAACGAGTCCCAGCGGTGAATATCGGCGACGAAGCGCCCCAGCTCGCGATACGCCGGCTGCGAATGCGCCAGCAGTGAAAGCTTGTAGCGGCTGTGAAACGCGATCAGCCCGCCGCGGGTCAGCCCCTGACGCCACAGCATATTCAGCTCGTACAGCGCGTACACCCGTTCAATGAAGTTTTCCCGCAGTGCCGCATCCTGCAATCGTCCGTCTTCTTCCACCGGCAGCCACGGCATCTGACGCAGCAGTTCAGCGGTAAACAGCCCGACGCCGTTTTTACGCGAGTCCTTGCCGTTTTCGCTGTAGACCCGCACTCGCTCCAGGCCGCAGCTCGGCGACTTGGCGCAGACGATATAGCCGCACAGATGCTGCAGCGCCGCCACGCACTGTGCGGAGAAGCGGCGCATCTCCTCGGTCAGATCCACGCTCGCGTCATTGCTGTAACGCATCGCCGGCCAGGGCTGCGTCTGCTTCACCAGGCGCAGCGCCGGGCGCGGCGTCGGCAGGCCGATCGCCATTTCCGGGCAAACAGGCTCAAAGCGCACATAGGGCGCCAACTGTTCCACCGCAAAGGCCAGCCGCTTGTGGCCACCGTCGAAACGCACCGTCTCGCCCAGTAAACAGGCGCTGATGCCGATAGGGATCTTGTCGCTCATACCGCTCTCCCGTGTTGTTGGCCGATGAGGAAAGTGTAGAAGAACGGCTTGCCGAATACGACCTTACGTTGGGTAGGGGCGGCCAGAGGCATAAAAAAACCCCCGCCGCAGGGCGAGGGTTTTTCGTGAATCGGCAGTGACTCAGTAGAAATCGCAGGACGCCAATTCCGCCTGCTGCAGCCAGACCGGCTTGTCGCTGGTTTTTGACCAGACGCGGTGCAGGTAGCTGTAAAAACGCCCGCGATCGCTGCGGAACAGCATCACCGGCAGGGCCAAAATGCCCGCGATGACCACTGCGCTGCGGCGCAGGAGAATCCGATGCAGTGAATAAGCGTGATAGGTAGTAGACATGCGAACCTCCTTAAAAACGCCTGCCGTTGATTTGTCAGGGAAAACGGCGTCGGCGTATCAAATGAACAATCGGTAATTTGGTAACTGGACAAAATTTTAGCGCACTTGATGAAAGTTTACTACTCATCCGACCACTAAATCGCACAAAAAATCGCTAATCACCTCAGTGATCCGTAATTTTGTTACAGCCAAGTTAATTTTTAACTAAACATGGGTTACATTGTGGTTATTTCCTGGTTCGTTATTTCCCACCTCTGCCCGTTCTCATTCAGGTATCAGGCGCAATCTCGCCGCGAGCCTGATGCCTGAAACGCCCAATTTCCGCTGAAATTTCAGCCATTTTTATACTTTTTTTACACCCGCCCGCGCGATTTTTTCATCTTCTTTCTACCCCTCTCCCTACACTGCCTCTATCAAAAACAACACCTCTGGAGGTGTCCCGTGAGTTTCAGCGTTATTGGTGGTGCGCTGTTGGTTCTGCTGCTGTTGGCCTATCTGGTCTACGCCCTGTTTAACGCGGAGGATTTCTGATGGCGGCTTCAGCCTTTTTACTGATCGCCAGCTTCCTGCTGGTGCTTCTGCTGCTGGCCCGGCCGCTGGGCGGCTTTATGGCGCGCCTGATCGAAGGTGAGCCGCTGCCTGCGCTACGCGGGGTGGAAGCCGGCGTCTGGCGTGCCTGCGGCATTCGCGCCACCGAGATGAACTGGTGGCAGTACGCGCTGGCGATCCTGGCGTTCAACCTGCTCGGCCTGGCGCTGCTGTTCGCCTTGCTGATGACGCAGGGCTCGCTGCCGCTCAACCCGCAAGGCTTCCCGGGCCTCTCCTGGGATCTGGCGCTCAACACCGCCGTCAGCTTCGTCACCAACACCAACTGGCAGGCCTACAGCGGCGAAAGCGCCCTCAGCTATTTCAGCCAAATGGCCGGGCTGGCGGTGCAGAACTTCGTCTCCGCCACCACCGGCATCGCCGTGGCCTTTGCGCTGATCCGCGCCTTTACCCGCCGCGCCGGCAAGACCGTCGGCAACGCCTGGGCCGATCTGTTCCGCATCACGCTGTACGTGCTGCTGCCGATCGCGCTGCTGATCGCCCTGTTCTTCGTCAGCCAGGGCACGCTGCAAAACTTCCTGCCTTACCTGCACGTCACCACGCTGGAAGGCGCGCAGCAGACGCTGCCGATGGGGCCGGTGGCCTCGCAGGAAGCGATCAAGATGCTCGGTACCAACGGCGGCGGCTTCTTCGGCGCCAACTCGGCGCATCCGTTC
Organism: Serratia sp. YC16; assembly: GCF_009707615.1. Classification (NCBI taxonomy): domain Bacteria; kingdom Pseudomonadati; phylum Pseudomonadota; class Gammaproteobacteria; order Enterobacterales; family Yersiniaceae; genus Serratia; species Serratia sp. YC16. The sequence continues at coordinate 35,241 of NZ_WLYN01000012.1, forward strand.
GAAAACCCAACCGTGTTGACCAACTTCGTGCAGATGCTGGCCATCTTCCTGATCCCCTGCGCGCTGTGCTTCTCCTTCGGCCAGCTGGCCGGTGAAAACCGCCAGGGCCATGCGCTGATCTGGGCGATGGCGCTGATCTTCGTGGTGGCGGTGGTGGTGGTGATGTATGCCGAGCTGGCGGGCAACCCGCACCTGAGCGCGCTGGGCGCCGACAGCAACATCAATATGGAAGGCAAAGAGTCGCGCTTCGGCATTCTCGCCACCAGCCTGTTCTCGGTGGTGACCACCGCCGCGTCCTGCGGGGCGGTCAACGCCATGCACGACTCCTTCACCGCGCTGGGCGGCATGGTGCCGATGTGGCTGATGCAGATCGGTGAAGTGGTGTTCGGCGGCGTCGGCTCCGGTCTGTACGGCATGCTGCTGTTCGTGATGCTGACGGTGTTTATCGCCGGTCTGATGATCGGCCGCACCCCGGAATACCTGGGCAAGAAAATCGACGTCTATGACATGAAGATGACCGCGTTGGCGATCCTGGTCACGCCGACGCTGGTATTGCTGGGCAGTGCGCTGGCCATCGGCACCGACGCGGGCCGCGCCGGCATCCTCAACCCGGGCGCTCACGGCTTCAGCGAAGTGCTGTACGCCCTGTCTTCCGCCGCCAACAACAACGGCAGCGCCTTCGCCGGGTTGAGCGTCAATACGCCGTTCTACAACCTGCTGCTGGCCTTCGCCATGTTCGTCGGCCGCTTCGGGGTGATCCTGCCGGTGCTGGCGATCGCCGGTTCACTGAGCGCCAAGCAACGTCAGCCGGCGGGCAACGGCACCCTGCCGACCTATGGGCCGCTGTTTATCGGCCTGCTGATCGGCACCGTGCTGCTGGTGGGGGCGCTGACCTTCGTGCCGGCGCTGGCGCTGGGCCCGGTGGCCGAGCATTTGCAACTTTGGTTGGCAAACTAACCGACGTCACAGAGAGAGAATAAGAGATGACTCGCAAACAACGCGCGCTGTTTGAACCGGCTCTGGTGCGCACCGCGCTGATCGATGCGCTGAAAAAACTGGACCCTCGCGTTCAATGGCGCAATCCGGTGATGTTCGTGGTGTATATCGGCAGCATTCTGACCACCGCCATCTGGCTGGCGATCCTCACCGGCCAGACCGACGGCGCCGCCGCCTTTACCGGCAGCGTCTCCCTGTGGCTGTGGTTCACCGTGCTGTTCGCCAACTTCGCCGAAGCGCTGGCCGAAGGCCGCAGCAAGGCCCAGGCGGAAAGCCTGAAGGGCACCAAGAAAACCAGCTGGGCGAAAAAGCTGGCCGGCCCGCGCCGCGACGGTGCCACGGAGAAAGTGGCCGCCGAGAGCCTGCGCAAAGGCGATATCGTGCTGGTGGAAGCCGGTGACACCATCCCATGCGACGGCGAGGTGCTGGAAGGCGGCGCTTCGGTGGATGAAAGCGCCATCACCGGCGAATCCGCGCCGGTGATCCGCGAGTCCGGCGGCGACTTCTCCTCGGTCACCGGCGGCACCCGCGTGCTGTCCGACTGGCTGGTGGTGCAGTGCAGCGTCAATCCGGGGGAAACGTTCCTCGATCGCATGATCGCCATGGTGGAGGGCGCCAAGCGCCGCAAAACGCCGAACGAGATCGCGCTGACCATTCTGCTGGTGGCGTTGACCATCGTGTTCGTGCTGGCCACCGCCACCCTGTTCCCGTTCTCGCAGTACAGCGTCGAAGCGGCCGGCAGCGGCAGCGTGGTCACCATCACCGTGCTGGTCGCGCTGCTGGTCTGCCTGATCCCCACCACCATCGGCGGCCTGCTGTCCGCCATTGGCGTGGCCGGGATGAGCCGCATGCTCGGCGCCAACGTGATCGCCACCAGCGGGCGCGCGGTGGAAGCCGCCGGCGACGTGGACGTGCTGCTGCTGGATAAAACCGGCACCATCACGCTGGGCAACCGTCAGGCCTCGGAGTTTTTGCCGGCGCCGGGCGTGAAAGAACAGGAACTGGCGGACGCCGCGCAACTGGCCTCGCTGGCGGACGAAACGCCGGAAGGCCGCAGCATCGTGGTGCTGGCCAAACAGCGTTTTAACCTGCGCGAACGCGATCTGCAGGCGCTGAATGCCACCTTCGTGCCCTTCTCCGCCCAGACCCGCATGAGCGGCGTCAACGTGCAGGAGCGTATGATCCGTAAAGGCGCAGTGGACGCCATTCGCCGCCACGTCGAATCCAATCAGGGGCACTTCCCGCGGGCGGTGGACGATCTGGTGGAAAGCGTGGCCCGCACCGGCGGCACGCCGCTGGTGGTGGCGGAAGGCGCACGGGTGCTGGGCGTGGTGGCGTTGAAGGATATCGTCAAGGGCGGCATCAAGGAGCGCTTCAATGAGCTGCGCAAGATGGGCATCAAAACGGTGATGATCACCGGCGATAACCCGCTGACCGCAGCGGCGATCGCCGCCGAAGCCGGGGTGGACGACTTCCTGTCGGAAGCCACGCCGGAAGCCAAGCTGGCGCTGATCCGCCAGTATCAGGCGGAAGGCCGCCTGGTGGCGATGACCGGCGACGGCACCAACGACGCCCCGGCGCTGGCGCAGGCCGATGTGGCGGTGGCGATGAACTCCGGCACCCAGGCCGCCAAAGAGGCGGGCAACATGGTCGATCTGGATTCCAACCCGACCAAGCTGATCGAAGTGGTACACATCGGCAAGCAAATGCTGATGACGCGCGGCTCGCTGACCACCTTCAGCATCGCCAACGACGTGGCCAAATACTTCGCCATCATTCCGGCGGCGTTCGCGGCCACCTATCCGCAGCTGAACGCGCTGAACGTGATGCACCTGCACTCCCCGGCCTCCGCCATCATGTCGGCGGTGATCTTCAACGCTCTGGTGATCGTGTTCCTGATCCCGCTGGCGCTGAAAGGGGTGAGCTACAAACCGATGAGCGCCGCGGCCCTGCTGCGCCGCAACCTGTGGTTGTATGGGGTCGGCGGTCTGCTGGTGCCGTTCATCGGCATCAAACTGATCGACCTGATCCTGGTCGCGCTGCACGTCGCCGGTTAACCATTGAGGGAAATGAACATGACTTATTTACGACCTGCGCTGGTGATGCTGATCCTGCTGACGCTGATCACCGGCATCGCCTATCCGCTGCTGACCACCGGGCTGGCGCAGCTGCTGTTTCCGGGCGCGGCCAACGGTTCGCTGCTGTACCGGGATGACAAGGCGGTCGGCTCCGCGCTGATCGGCCAGAACTTCACGCGCGCCGACTATTTCTGGGGCCGTCCTTCGGCCACCGGTGATTCGGCCTATAATCCACTGGCCTCTGCCGGCAGCAACCTGGCGGCCACCAACCCGGCGCTGGATAAGGCTATCGCCGAACGCGCGGCGCAGCTGCGCCAGGCCAATCCGGCGATGAGCGGCCCGATCCCGGTGGATCTGCTGACCGCCTCCGGCAGCGGGTTGGATCCGCAGATTTCGATCGCCGCCGCACAGTATCAGCTGGCGCGGGTCGCGGCGGCGCGCCATCTGCCGCCGGAGCAGGTCGCCAAACTGATCGACGACAACGTCGATCGGGCCACGCCCAACTTCATGGGAGAATCGGTGGTCAACGTACTGAAGCTGAACCTGGCGCTGGATGCGTTGAAGTAACGCGTCGGATTCAGCATAGTGATAGGGTTCGGCGTGCCGAACCCCTTTTTGCTTGGTAACACAAGGAATTGTCATGGTCGAAGAAGAACAGCAGCGTCCCGATCCCGACAGCCTGCTGGCGCTGGCCAATGAAAAACCGCGCGGACGGTTGAAGGTATTCTTCGGCGCCTGCGCCGGCGTGGGTAAAACCTACGCCATGCTGCAGGAGGCCCAGCGCTTACGCGCTCAGGGGCTGGACGTGCTGGTCGGCGTGGTGGAAACCCACGGCCGCAGCGAGACCGCCGCCCTGCTCGACGGCCTGGCGCTGCTGCCGCAAAAACGCATTCAGCATCGCGGCCGACTGGTGCATGAATTCGATCTCGACGCCGCGCTGGCGCGCCACCCGGCGCTGATCCTGATGGACGAACTGGCGCACAGCAACGCCCACGGCTCGCGTCACCCCAAACGCTGGCAGGATGTGGAAGAACTGCTGGACGCCGGCATCGACGTGCTGACGACCGTCAACGTACAACATCTGGAAAGCCTTAACGACGTGGTGGGCGGCGTGACCGGCGTGCGGGTGCGCGAAACGGTGCCTGACCACGTGTTTGACGAGGCCAGCGAAGTGGTGCTGGTCGATCTGCCGCCGGACGATCTGCGCCGGCGGCTGCACGAAGGCAAAGTGTACATTCCCGGCCAGGCCGAGCGCGCCATCGAGCATTTCTTCCGTAAAGGCAACCTGATCGCCCTGCGTGAGTTGGCACTGCGTCGCACCGCCGATCGGGTCGATGACCAGATGCGCGAGTTTCGCGATACGCAAGGGCGCGAGAAAGTGTGGCACACCCGCGACAGCATTCTGCTGTGCGTCGGCCACAACAGCGGCAACGAAAAGCTGGTGCGCATCGCCGCCCGGTTGGCGGCGCGGCTAGGCTGCCACTGGCATGCAGTCTATGTGGAAACCCCCAAGCTGCACCGGCTGCCGGAAAACCAGCGCCGCGCCATTCTGCGCGCGCTGCGGTTGGCGCAGGAGCTGGGCGCTGAAACCGCCACCCTGGCCGATCCGTCCGAAGAGCGGGCGGTGCTGCGCTACGCTCGCGAGCATAACCTCGGCAAAATCATCATCGGCCGCCGCAGCGAGCAGCGCTGGAAGCTGCGCGGCAGCTTCGCCGATCGCCTCGGCCGGCTGGGTCCGGATCTCGATCTGGTGATCGTCGCGCTGGAAAGCGACAACGCACAGCCGCCGCCGGGCAAAGAGCACGACGGCCGCGGCTTCAACGAGAAATGGCGCATGCAGCTGCGCGGTTGCGCGGTCGCCGTGGCGCTGTGCGCGCTGATTACCCTGCTCTCCCAGTGGCTGCTGCCGGGCTTCGATCAGGCCAACCTGGTGATGGTCTATTTGCTCGGCGTGGCGATCGTCGCGCTGTTCTTCGGCCGTTGGCCATCGGTGCTGGCGGCGGTGATCAACGTCGCCAGTTTCGATCTGTTCTTCGTCCAGCCCGAATGGTCGTTCGCCGTCAGCGATATGCAATATCTGCTGACCTTCGGCGTGATGCTCGCCGTCGGCATCATCATCGGCAACCTGACCGCCGGGGTGCGTTATCAGGCCCGGGTAGCGCGCTACCGCGAGCAGCGGGCGCGCCACCTGTACGAAATGTCGCGCGGGCTGAGCCGCGCGCTGACCGTGGCCGACATCGCCAATACCAGCCGCCACTTCCTCTCCAGCAGCTTCCAGGCGAAAACCGTACTGCTGCTGCCGCAGGAGGACGGCCGGCTGCAGCAAATGGTCGGCGAAGAAGGCGGCCTGCTGTCGGTAGACGAGGCCATCGCGCGCTGGAGCTTCGACAAGGGGTTGCCGGCCGGCGCCGGCACCGACACCCTGCCCGGCGTGCCTTATCAGCTGCTGCCGCTCAATACCCCCAAGCAGACCTTCGGCCTGCTGGCGATCGAGCCCAACAACCTGCGCCAGCTGATGGTGCCGGAACAGCAGCGGCTGCTGCAGACTTTCGCGGTGCTGATCGCCAGCGCGCTGGAGCGGCTGCACCTGGCGCGCAGCGCCGAAGAAGCCAAGCTGGACGCCGAACGCGAACAGCTGCGCAACTCGCTGCTGGCGGCGCTGTCGCACGATCTGCGCACGCCGCTGACGGTGCTGTTCGGCCAGGCGGAAATTCTCACGCTGGACCTGGCGGCCGAAGGTTCCAATCACGCCACCCAGGCCAGTCAGATCCGCCAGCAGGTGCTGAGTACCACCCGGCTGGTGAACAACCTGCTGGATATGGCGCGCATCCAATCCGGCGGTTTCAGCCTGCGTAAAGAGTGGCAGTCGCTGGAAGAGATCGTCGGCGCCTCGCTGCACATGCTGGAGCCGCTGCTCAGCCAGCATCCGATCGTGGTCGAGCTGCCGCCGGAACAGATCCTGGTCAACTGCGACGGCAGCCTGCTGGAACGGGTGTTCACCAACCTGTTGGAAAACGCCAATAAATACGCCGGCGCCGAGGCCACCATCGGCATTCGCGCGCGCACGCTGCCCGAGTGGCTGGAAGTCGAGGTCTGGGATAACGGCCCCGGCATCCCGGCCGATCAGCTGCAGCTGATTTTCGACAAGTTTTCACGCGGCAATAAAGAGTCGGCGATCCCCGGCGTCGGCTTGGGGTTAGCCATTTGCCGTGCCATTATTGAAGTGCATGATGGCCGCATCTGGGCGGAAAACGGCGCCAACGGCGGCGCCAGCTTCCGCTTCGTGCTGCCGCTGGAAAAACCGCCCGAGATCGACGGCGACGCCTTCGATCTGTAATCAACGCAGGGGAAACGTGAGCATAACGCCAACCAACATTCTGATTGTTGAAGATGAAAAAGAGATCCGCCGCTTCGTGCGCACCGCGCTGGAGAGCGAAGGCCTGCGGGTGTTTGAAAGTGAAACCCTGCAACGCGGGCTGATTGAGGCCGGTACGCGCAAACCGGATCTGATCATCCTTGATTTGGGCTTACCGGATGGCGACGGGCTGAGCTACATCCGCGATCTGCGGCAGTGGAGCGCCATTCCGGTGATCGTGCTGTCGGCGCGCAACGCCGAAGAGGACAAAATCGCCGCGCTGGACGCCGGCGCCGACGACTATCTCAGCAAACCGTTCGGCATCGGCGAACTGTTGGCGCGGGTGCGGGTCGCGCTGCGCCGTCACTCCGCCAGCCAGCAGGAAAGCCCGCTAGTGAGCTTTTCGGAAATCACCGTCGATCTGGTCAACCGCCGGGTGCTACGCAACGACGAAGATCTGCACCTGACGCCGATAGAGTTTCGCCTGTTAGCGGAACTGCTGGCCAACGCCGGCAAGGTGATTACCCAACGCCAGCTGTTGAGCCATGTCTGGGGGCCGAACTACGTGGAACACAGCCACTACCTGCGCATCTATATGGGCCATCTGCGACAGAAGCTGGAAGCCGATCCGGCCCGGCCCAAACATCTGCTGACCGAAACCGGCGTCGGCTACCGTTTCATGCCTTAATCCCGACGGGCGCGGTTTGCCGCGCCTTTACGCCACCGGGCCCTTCTTCAAGCCAACCATAAATTCTTTAAACGCCTCGCGCAGCGGAGCGAACACCGGATGTTTGCGGTTTTCGATCATCACTTCGGAGAACAGTTTCAATCCTACGGCGAAGGCCGCGCTCTGTTCAGGGCCGAAGTTCAGATCGTCACGCGCCCGGATGCGCTCGACGATCTCGAGAATATCGTCGTGGTTAGTCACCTCAAAACTCAGCGGTGTTTTCTCGACGGGGTTGCCCTGGCGATCGCTCAGGGCTTCAACGGTAATGTTAAAACGGTGGCCGGGCATCAGTTCTTCTCCTGCTGCGTGGGTTGAATTTGCATTTCGCTTTCGATCGACGCCACGGCGGTCAACAGCGCGGCGTTGATGCGCTCCACCTGCTGCGGCGTAAGATCGGCGCGCATCACGTTGCCGCGCAGCAGACTGCGCAGACGGTTCATGGCGTCGTAAATGCCTTCCGCCAGGTTGCCGTGCCGATGATGCTCGCGGCCGGCGCCCGCCAGACGCGCCAGAATGACTTCAACTACCTGTTGATGCTTTTGCAGCTCGCCCTCGCCCGCCGTGGTGATGCGGTAGCTTTTGCGGCCGTTGCCGGTGGTGAGCGGTTCGAGAAAGTCCTGCTCTTCCAGCAGCGTCAGCGTGGGGTAAATCACCCCCGGGCTCGGCACGTACAGGCCGGAAGAGGCTTCTTCGATCGCTTTGATCAATTCGTACCCGTGGCTGGGCTTGCGCGCCACCAGCGCCAGCAGTACCAGGCGCAGATCGCCGTGTTCGAACAGGCGATGACGCCCGCCGCGGCCACCGCGCCCGCCTCGGCCATGCTCTTCGCCGTCGCCGCCGAAGTGATGGCGCCCGCCGCGATGATGGCGGCCATCGCCTGCTTCGCATTCATGGTGGTGGTGGTGATGCCGGTGCAAACCTAATCGATGAAACATGGTGTGATACCTCGCTTTAACAGTGAACATCAATACGAGGTTGTTTAGATATATCTAAACAGCGTCGATAACGCTAATCTAGATCGATATATCTAAATGCGCAAGCCTGCGCCGAGAAAAAGATATATCTAAATTACAGGCATAAAAAAAGCGCTGTAAAAACAGCGCTTTTTATCAGACGAGAACAGCGATTATTTGGCGGAAGCCAGCACTTCGCTGACGATTTCGACCGCTTCGTGCTCGATTTTCTCGCGGTGTTCCGCCCCGAGGAAGCTCTCGCAGTAGATCTTGTATGCCTCTTCGGTACCGGAAGGACGGGCCGCGAACCAGCCGTTGTCGGTCATCACTTTCAGGCCGCCGATCGAAGCGCCGTTGCCCGGCGCAGCAGTCAGACGCGCGGTGATCGGGTCGCCCGCCAGGGTATTGGCCTTAACCATCTCCGGCGACAGCTTGGACAGCGCCGCTTTTTGCGCCGCCGTCGCCGGCGCCTGGATGCGGTTGTAGCTTGGCGCACCGAAGCGCTTGGCCAGATCGTCATAGTGATGCTGTGGATTTTCACCGGTTACCGCGGTGATTTCAGCCGCCAGCAGACACATGATAATGCCGTCTTTGTCGGTCGACCAAGGTTGGCCGTTGAAGCGCAGGAACGAGGCCCCGGCGCTCTCTTCGCCGCCGAAGCCCAGGCTGCCGTCGAACAGGCCGTCCACGAACCACTTGAAGCCGACCGGCACTTCCACCAGCTTGCGGCCCAGATCGGCCACCACGCGGTCGATCATCGCGCTGGACACCAGCGTTTTACCTACCGCGACATCGGCGCCCCACTGCGGGCGGTGCTGGAACAGGTAGTTGATGGCCACCGCCAGATAGTGGTTCGGGTTCATCAGGCCTTTTGGCGTGACGATGCCGTGGCGGTCGTAATCCGGATCGTTGGCGAACGCCAGATCGAATTTGTCGCGCAGCGCCAGCAGGCCGGCCATCGCCGACTCGGACGAACAGTCCATGCGGATGATGCCGTCGTGGTCCAGGTGCATAAAGCGGAACGTCTGATCGATGGAATCGTTCACCAGCGTCAGATCCAGCTTGTAGTGCTCCGCCACACGTTGCCAATAGGCGATGCCGGAACCGCCGAGCGGATCCACGCCCAGCTTCAGACCGGCGCGTTGGATGGCCGGCATGTCTACCACCTCAACCAGCCCTTCGACATAAGGCTGCACCAGATCTTTGGCGTGCAGATGGCCGCTGTTCCAGGCCTTGTCCAGCGACTGGCGCTGAACGCCCTTCAACTGCTGCGCCAGCAGGTCGTTGGCGCGCTTTTCGATCACCGACGTCAGGTTGGTGTCGGCCGGGCCGCCGTTCGGCGGGTTATACTTGATGCCGCCGTCTTCCGGTGGGTTATGGGACGGCGTAATGACGATGCCGTCGGCTTGCGCGCCGCCACGGCGGTTGTGGCACAGAATGGCGTGCGATACCGCTGGCGTTGGCGTGAAGCCGTTGTTTTCCTGCACGATCACATCGACGCCGTTGGCGGTCAGCACTTCCAGCACGGAAATGAAGGCCGGTTCGGACAGCGCATGGGTGTCCTTGCCCACATAGCATGGGCCGGTGGTGCCCTGCTGATGACGAACTTCAGCGATCGCCTGGGCGATGGCGAGGATGTGCGCTTCGTTGAAGCTGTGGCGCTGCGCGCTGCCGCGGTGGCCGGAGGTGCCAAATTTCACCGCATGTGCGGGATTGCCGGCTTCCGGTTGCAGCACATAGTACTGCGACGTCAGCTGGGCTACGTTGATCAGATCGCTTTGGCGGGCGGGCTGCCCGGCACGTGGATTATTCGCCATCGACATATCTCCCTCATCCCTGTCGGTGACCGGGCAATATGTCGCGCACGGCCATCATGACGGGCTGTTCGCTAAATTAGACGGTACCGCAAACTTTCTCGATCAGTTCCGCCGGGAACTGCATGGCCTGCATGATGTGTTCGATCATGCTGCGTTTGCGGCCGGTATTGGTATTGGTGATCACCCAGTAAGGGGTGCCCGGTACATGCTTCGGCTTGGTGTGCGTGCCGTTGGCCAGCAGGGTCTGCTGATCGCCGGCGAAATAGGTGCGGGTACGGCCGGTCAACGCCTCGGTGGCAGCGGCGAAACCGGCGGCATCGAGGGTGTACAGCGTGGACAGCACCAGCATGAAACGGTTGACCGCTTTGTTCTGCTCGGCGTATTCATCCGACAGCAGCAGTTCGCGCATGGCGCGCACGCGATCGCGCGGACGCTGCGCCGGGGCCGCCTTTTCCAGCTCGACGGACTGCGACGCACTGGCGGCAGGCAACGCGCGCACCGGCTGACCGGCGGTGAATTTCAACATGCGGCGTAAAATATCGGACGCGCTTTCACCGATGTGTTGCGTGTGGCTGGCAATATAACGGTAAAGCTCTTCGTCGACTTCAATAGTTTTCATCTTTATCCAATACTGTTTTTTCTACTTAGAACCTGAAGCCAGATCCTGCATTCAAGCCATGGGATTATAAGGTTAAAAGCGCTGGAGCGAACACAACAATGTGCCTCCGGACGGCAAATGCAGACTAATACCTATAGCCGGCACTGCCAAGCCCGCGCCGCGAAAATTCCGCATGATTCATCGTGCGATTCAATCATGATACCCTAATCTGAATCTCTCTCAGTATGAACTTCGCCATGAAATTACATTATCAACTGCTGGCCGCCGAGTCAGATGCGCTGCCGGTGCTGCTGATCCACGGGCTGTTCGGTAATCTGGACAACCTGGGCGTGCTGGCACGCGATCTGCACCAGCAGCACAGCGTGATCAAAGTCGATCTGCGCAACCACGGCCTCTCCCCGCGCGCCGACGACATGAACTACCCCGCCATGGCGCAGGATCTGCTGGCGCTGCTCGACGAACTGCAGCTGGATAAAGCGATCGTCATCGGCCATTCGATGGGCGGTAAAGCGGCGATGGCGCTGACCGCCATCGCGCCGGAGCGCATCGCTAAGCTGATCGTCATCGACGTGGCGCCGGTGGATTACCAGACTCGCCGCCACGATGAGATCTTCGCCGCGCTGAAGGCCGTCAGCGCCGCCGGCATCACCCAACGCCAGGCGGCCGCCCAGCTGATGCGCGACTATCTGCAGGAAGAAGGCGTGATCCAGTTCCTGCTGAAGTCCTTCCACAATGGCGAATGGCGCTTCAACCTGCCGGTGCTGATCGAACGCTACGAAGACATCACCGGCTGGCAGGACGTGCCGGCCTGGCCGCACCCGACGCTGTTCATTCGCGGCGGCCTGTCGCCGTACGTGCAGGACAGCTATCGTGCGGACATCGCCCGCCAGTTCCCGCAGGCCCGCGCCCATGTCGTCGCCGGCACCGGCCATTGGGTGCACGCCGAAAAACCGGACGCGGTGCTGCGCGCCATCCACCGTTTCCTCGACGAAGCCTGAAAAATACGCTCATCTGGCGAAAAAACGCGCTAAAGATAACGGCTTAGCGCGTTTAGCCCGCAGTTAGGCATTGTCGCCGCTCCATCTGCTGGGGTAATATGGCGCGCTATAATTTTGCCGCCGCGCCAGCGCGTTCGCGAACGCCGGTTCGGGGGTGAATTTGGGTTAGGGTTTATTGGCCCGAAGTGTGTTAACCGATGCCTCCGGAAGCGTGCGAGCGCTTTTTGATGCAAACTCCCTTGCAGTACCGCTACCTATGGCAAAAGAACAAACGGATCGCACGACGCTGGATCTGTTCGCAGATGAACGCCGTCCGGGGCGCCCGAAAACCAACCCGCTTTCCCGCGATGAACAGCTTAGAATCAATAAGCGCAATCAGTTACGGCGCGATAAAGTGCGTGGATTGCGGCGCGTAGAGCTGAAAATCAACGCGGATGCGGTGGACGCCCTGAACAAATTGGCGGAACAGCGCAACATTAGCCGCAGCGAACTCATCGAGCAGATGCTGTTGGCGCAACTGGCGGAAGAACAGCCGGAACATTGATCTCTTCGGCCGCACGCGCGGCGCGGCGTTAAGGACAACGCCGGATCGACCACGCTTTTCTTCATTCTCCGGCATCGCATAAATGCGATAAAACCCCGGCGCCACTTTCTGGCATGATACGCATTTACCGGCAAGAGACTGCGCCTGTCGGCGCCCGCCTCCGTGGCGAAAGGCTCTTGTCATGGCATCATTTTAATCGGCGTCAGCGGCGGCAGTGCTGGCATCGAGTAATGCAATTACTTGAATTTAAAGGTTATACGCGATATGGCTACTGTAGGCATTTTCTTTGGCAGCGACACTGGCAATACCGAAAACATTGCCAAAATGATCCAGAAAATTCTCCAGAAACAGTTTGGCGACGACGTCTCTGAAGTACACGACATCGCTAAAAGCAGCAAAGAAGACCTGGAAGGGTTCGATATCCTGCTGCTGGGTATCCCGACCTGGTACTACGGTGAAGCGCAGTGTGACTGGGATGATTTCTTCCCGACGCTGGAAGAAGTCGATTTCAACGGCAAACTGGTGGCGCTGTTCGGCTGCGGCGACCAGGAAGACTACGCGGAATACTTCTGTGACGCGATGGGCACCATCCGCGACATCATTGAACCGCGCGGCGCGGCCATCGTGGGCCACTGGCCGACCAAAGGCTACCACTTCGAGGCCTCCAAAGGCCTGGCGGACGACAACCACTTCATTGGTCTCGCGATCGACGAAGACCGCCAGCCGGAGCTGACCAACGAGCGCGTCGATGCCTGGGTCAAACAGATCGTCGAAGAGCTGAGCCTGGCCGATATCGTCGGCTAAACGCCGCAACTGGCGAAAGGTTGAACAAAGGCCCTGTAAAGTGCATAGTGTGCGCACAGGGCCATCATCGGCAGCAGGGATTGCTGCGATAGAAGCTACAGATTTGTAACTTCCCACCCCGTCAAGGTAGACTGAGTTATCGGTTTATCCCACCCATCAAGGCGTTGCATGCAAAACATGCAATAGTGCAATTATATCTTTGTTAACAACCGGCGGTTTCCATTTAGTACAACCGGTTCTATAATGAGACGCATTAACTCTTTGTGCCGACCGATGCCACAGGCGAGTACGCCTCAACTTGATTAGCATAGTAACAGGACTGAATTCGCATGACCGACAACAACATCGCATTGAAGAAGGCCGGCTTAAAAGTCACGCTTCCGCGACTCAAAATCCTGGAAGTACTGCAAAATCCGGAATGCCATCACGTCAGTGCGGAAGATTTGTACAAAAAACTGATTGATATGGGCGAAGAGATCGGCCTGGCAACGGTTTATCGCGTACTGAACCAGTTTGACGATGCGGGCATTGTGACACGTCACAATTTCGAAGGCGGCAAGTCCGTGTTCGAACTGACCCAACAGCATCACCACGATCACCTGATTTGCCTGGACTGCGGCAAAGTGATCGAATTCAGTGACGAATCCATCGAAGTGCGCCAGCGTGATATCGCCAAGCAGCACGGCATCAAGCTCACCAACCACAGCCTGTACCTGTACGGCCACTGTGAAACCGGTGACTGCCGCGAAGACGAAACGCTGCACGACAAGAAGTAAGCCTGACCGGTTATGAAAAACCGCCTCACCCTGAGGCGGTTTTTTTATGCTTGCCGAACGGCGAGCAAAAAAATCCCCGGACCAGCCGGGGAAAGATCATGTCATGAAATACTACAATTGCAGCGGCACTGCGACTCCACGTACTGCTCTCACTTTCACGTCCGCTTCACGCCGACACGCGCAGAGGCGGACGCATTCCCCCTTCGTTAAGCGGCCCGCCGCCATGACGACAGGCCGATGCGCCGGGCTTAGACCTTCTCGGCGCGGCTGTAACGTTTACCGTCCGGACTGACCGAACGCACCTGCACCTCACCCGATACCGCCGGCTTGGCCTTGGCGTCATAACGCTGCCACTGCTTGCCGCCGTCGGTGGAGTACTCGATGCCCAATCCCGGCAGCGCGATATTCGCCTCCAGCTTGCCGCCCGCTACGCGTGCGCCGGGCACCGGCAGACGATAAGCGACGCCGCCTTTGTCCAGCTTGGCCAGTTCACGCTGGCCCAGGATATTGGCGAAGCGCAGCCAGTCTTTCTCCAGCGCCTTGGTGTCGACAAAGTGGGTCTCCCCGCCTTTGTATTCGCGGCCGGCGCGATAGTCCTGCTCCCAACCGGCGCGGTGCCAGGCGCGTTCGGCCACCGACAGCGCGCGCGGGAAGATCATGTATTCCATCTGCGGATCGGTGCGCTGGGTTTCGCTCCACAGCTGAGCGGACAACCCGTAGGCTCCCGGCCACGGCTTGTCGCTCTTGGCGTTGAAGTGGTTGCCGTCGCGATCGACCGAGGTTTCCGCGTTCTGCGGCATGTTGTCCGGCGCGAAGCTGAACACCTTGCGCTCGTCGCTGAAGCGGGTGCCCCAGTAGTAACCGCGCTCGTCCGGGTTCACCTCGTAAGGGAAGTCCATGTAGACGTAGTCCGGGTTGGAGACCACCACTTCATACCCTTTATTGGCCCAATCGTTGACGCTGTCGAAACCGCCCCAGTACAAGGTATCCCAGAAGTTGACGCCCACGCGCGAGGTGGCGAACGACTTCGCGCTCTCGGCGTCTTTCAGGCCGTCCTGCCAGGCCTGCATTCTGTCGATGCCGTGCGCCTTCACCAGCTTGCTGACCTCCTGGCCGAAGTAGCTCGGCAAGTGCTCCATGTCGGCCACCTTGCCTTCTTTGATCATCGTCTGGCAAACCTGCGACTTGGCCCACGGTTTGTCTTCGTTGCTCTGGTCGATGACGCCTTTACCCGGCTCCGGTTTCGCCTTGTCGGTATAGCCGGCGCCCAGGCGGATGTTTTTCGCCTCGTCGCCGCCGAAGTGCCAGGTTTTGATCGGCTGCCCGGCTTCTTTATGCATCTGGACGATCTCGCCGATCACCTTGTCGACAAAGCGCTGGGAAGAATCCAGGCACGGGTTCAGGTAGCTCTGGCGGTTAAAGAACTGCACGGAGGTGGTATTGGAGGTATCGGTCGGATCCACCAGGCGGAATTCGTTAGCCTCCTGCTCTTTTCCGGCGGCATGCAGCTTTTTATAGCGCGCCTCCATCGACACCACCGCGGCGCGGGCGTGCGCTGGCATGTCGATCTCAGGGATCACTTCAATCTGGCGCGCCTGGGCGTATTTGATGATGTCGATATAGTCCTGACGGCTGAAGAAACCGCCGTAGACGCCCGGCCCCTGGCCGTACTGCGGCAGCAGGCAGGTGGTTTCGCTCAGATCGTGGCAGCGCTGGCCGCCGACTTCCGTCAGCTCAGGCAAACCGGGGATCTCGATACGCCAACCTTCATCATCGCTCAGGTGGAAGTGGAATTTGTTGAGCTTGTAGGCCGCCATCTGATCCAGCAGACGCAACACCGCATCCTTCTTATGGAAGTTGCGCGCCACGTCGAGGAAAATGCCGCGATACTGGAAGCGCGGCGCGTCGCTGGCGTCCAATGTAGCGATCTTGCCGCTGCCGTCGGTCGGCACTAACGACAGGATCGACTGCAACCCATAGAATACCCCGGCCTGATCGAAGCCGATCACCCGCGCCTCTTTTTTGCCGATCTTCAGCTCATAGGCGCCCGGCACCGCCATCGCGCCTTTAAACTTGCCCGGCTGGATATCGGTCTTGATCGGATAGCCGTTGGCCTGAACCGGCACGCCCAGCAGCGCAAAGCGCTGGTTGACGACGTCCGCCGCCGGCTTGACCAGCGTGCTCAGATCCGGCGAGACCCCTTTGCGCAGATCGGCGTCCTGCGCGTGGACCTTCACCTGCATCGGCGTCGGCACGATCTGGCCGCGCAGCGCGCCGGCGGGCAGCGTCTGCAGCTCGGCATTGCTGACAAAGCGCGAAGCCGGCGTCATCAAAATGTTTTTGTCGTCTTTGGTGCGCTTCCACTGATCGCCGGTGAACGGCGCCACGAACTGGTCCAGGTTTTCGGTGTCGGTATTCGCCAGCATTTTCGGTTTGGCGTCGCCGGACGTGGCATACCAGCGCGGCAGGAAGTCATTTCTAAACAGCTGCCAATATTCGGCGACCACCGGGATTTCCACCGCCTTGCCGGCAGGGAAACCGCTGAATTTGGCGGTCGGCTCCAGCTTGTACAGATCGCCGGTGAGGTGGGCTATCTTGAACTGATCGTTATCCACCCGCAGGGTCTGGCGCGGACTGTGGAAATAAATGACCCAGTCCTTGCCGTCGATCGCCTGGCCGTCGTTGCTGAGGGTGAACAACACCCGGTTGCAAGAGGCCCAGTCGGCGCCCAGCGCCGCGCAATCCACGCCGTTTTCGCCGGCGCGGTTATCCAGCATTTTCACGTTCAGCTTCAGCTGGCTCAGTTGATCCACCAGCTGTTGATCGGCCATGGCGTTTCCCATGCCGCCCAGGAATCCCATCGTTGCCGTCAAGGCGGCAAGCGCGCTCAGTTTGAATGCGTTCATGTTCTCGTCCTTCTTAATTATTGTTATCGCGAATTTCTTGCCACAGCTTACCGCACTTGGCGTCGTAAGCCTGACCGTTACCGCTGTGCACCGCCATAATGCAGTTCTGATAATCCATCACCCGCACCGTTTCCTGCGCGGCGAACTGCTGGTGCTGCTTCTCTTGTTTCAACACGTTCAGCACCGCCTTGCAGGGCTGCAGACGCTCCGGCGAACCTTCGGCGGTGTTGATGCAGGCGCTGTAAGCCTGCTTCAATTTGGCGTCTTCCGGCGGCGCGGCGGGTTGCGCGCAGGCGCTCAAGGCCGCGGCGGCCGCCAACATCAGCATGATTTTTTTCATCGTTGAATTCCCTTAACTGCCCCCGGCCGCGAGGCCGGGGAACGCATCAGAAGATGGTGAATGGCGCGATGACCATGAACTTGACGTCTTTCTCGTCCTGGAAGATGTTGCCGTAACCGCCGCCCCAGCTCGGGATGTTGGTGTGGTTGTCATACTGGGTGTAGTGCAGCTTGATCAGCGTGCCCTTGGCGCGCCCTTCCTGGATGGTGTACATCGCGTCCAGGCTCCAGGCGCTCTCTTTCAGGCGCTGGCTCTGATCGTAGATCGGGTTGGTGCTCGGCTTGGCGTCCCAAGCGTAGACATAAGAGCCGCCGACCGCCATGCCCGGCAGGTTCCAGTTGCTGAGGTCATACATCACGCCGGCGTACACCGCTTTCTCGCCGTTGGCGTTAAAGTCGGAGCGGTTGTCCCACCACACGTCCAGCCGACCGTTAGACGAAGCGTAGGTCGGGGTCATGCGCTGCAGGAAGAAGCCCTGATTGCCTTCCGCCTTGACCATGGTGCCTTCCAGACGCCAGTTGAACTGACCGGTGGTGTAACCGAAGGTCAGGGCCTGCAGCCAGGCCAGGCCGTCGTAGATGCTGTTCGGATCGTTCTTGTTGCTGATGCGGTCTTCCGCACCGTAGAACTGGTAACTGGTAGTCAGCGGGTTGCCCAGCACATCGAATTTGTAAGACGCCTTGGTGAAGTACTGATTCACGTAACCCTGGGCCTGGCCGAAAGCGGCTTCCAGCACCAGATCGTTTTTGAAATCGTACTTGGCGCCCAGCGAGTGCAGGTAAGAGACGCGGGTTTTCTTATCGTTCTGACGGAAATCGTCCATCTCGATATGCCACGGCGCTTTGTATTTGTCGGTCCACATGTAGGAGAAGCTCAACGCGCCGGCATCGCCGTAGTCGAACTTGGCGCCGGCCTCGGCGCCCTGATAGGTGCCCGGCATAAAGCTCCAGTGCGGTGCCAGCAGGGTTTGGCCGCTCGGCTGAATGTAGCCGGCGCGCGCCCAGACCGGGCCATATTTGAACTTGGCGGCGGCTTTGTACAGGCTGACGCCGCCTTTGTCACCGGAGTAGTCTTCGTCGTAGGTACGGTTCTTCGAGGAGAACGCGATCTCGTTCGGGTGGCCGCTGGCGCTGGATTCAGCCAGTTCGATGGCGGTGAAGGCGCCGACATCCAGGCCGAACATGTCCCAGGCGTAGCCCGAGGCGAAATCCAGGCTCAGGTTGGCGGTAGAGTGCGACAGGTTGGTGGTGTACTGGTTGTAATCCTTGCTGTCCGGATTGAGATCTTTACGGTCGCGCTCACGTTGCCAGTAATAGATGCCGCCGGTCAGCGTGGAATCATCGATAAACCCTGCGGCTTTCGCCTCAGGCGCCATGGCAAACCCTGTTCCCAACAGCGCGCCCGCGACTGCGAGCGCCAGCGTTTTACGCTGAGCACCGTGCGTACCCATATTGAAATTCCTCTTTGACTTAACTTAAAAGTTGCAGCCGCCTGTGTTCACCACTGCCCTGCACGACTGCCAATAAAAAACCCGAACGGGTAAAAAATATTGCCGACGAGATGTTATTCCCACAGCACTAATTGCTACAGACAGACTATTTTTCGCGACGCGAATTATCAAATGAAAAATGCGGAAGATTTGTCAAAGTATGACAAGGAGCACATATCAGTGATAATTTGTTACGCCAGTGATCATGGAGGGTGTCGAATAAAAAATTCAATTAAATCAGAATAAACACAGATATAAGGTCAACCAGAGACGATTAATGGTTTCAGCCTGAGCTAATTCGTCAGTCAGAAGATAAAATCTGAGAGCGCTCTCTAAATGAAATTAATTCGCATCACGAATATATAAGAAAAAGTTAATACTATTAAGGCCAATATCAAGAAGCTTATTGGTTAACGCGCCGTAATTAATTTAGCGCCCGCTAGAAAATGGGAGAGGAATGGGTTGTTTGCTCAATCGCAGGCATAAAAAAGCGCGGCCTAAGCCGCGCTGATACATTAATTTTCGAGGCGATTAAGATTAGCCTTCGATTTTCGCCCAGGTGTCACGCAGGCCGACAGTGCGGTTAAACACCAAATGTTCGGCCGAAGAGTAACGGCTGTCGGCGCAGAAGTAGCCTTCACGTTCGAACTGATAGGCCTTCTCCGGCTGTGCGGCCGCCAGGCTCGGCTCGACGAAGCCGTGCTTGATCACCAGCGATTCCGGGTTGATGGTGGAGAGGAAATCCTCCGCCGCGCCCGGGTTAGGCACGCTGAACAGGCGATCGTACAGGCGAATTTCCGCCGGCAGCGCGTGCGCCGCAGACACCCAGTGGATCACGCCCTTCACCTTGCGGCCGTCGGCAGGATCCTTGCTCAGCGTTTCCGCATCGTAGCTGCAGAAGATGGTGGTGATCTCGCCCGCTTCGTCTTTCTCGACGCGCTCGGCCTTGATCACGTACGCATTGCGCAGACGCACTTCCTTGCCCAACACCAGACGCTTGTACTGCTTGTTGGCTTCTTCGCGGAAGTCGGCGCGATCGATATAGATCTCGCGGCTGAACGGCACATCACGGCTGCCCATTTCCGGCTTGTTCGGATGGTTTGGCATGGTGACCATTTCCACCGCGTCGCCCATGTTCTCGATAACGATTTTCACCGGATCCAGCACCGCCATGGCGCGCGGCGCGTTTTCGTTCAGATCGTCGCGAATGCAGGATTCCAGCGCCATCATTTCAACGTTGTTGTCTTGCTTGGTCACGCCGATGCGCAGGCAGAACTCGCGAATCGAAGCGGCGGTATAACCGCGACGACGCAGCCCGGAAACGGTCGGCATGCGCGGGTCATCCCAGCCTTCGACGATCTTCTCGGCCACCAGCTGGTGCAGCTTGCGCTTCGACATGATGGCGTATTCGAGGTTCAGACGCGAAAACTCGTACTGACGCGGGTGGCAAGGAATGGTGATGTTATCCAGCACCCAGTCATACAGACGGCGGTTATCCTGGAATTCCAGGGTGCACAGCGAATGGGTGATCCCTTCCAGCGCATCGGAAATGCAGTGGGTGAAATCGTACATCGGGTAGATGCACCATTTGTTGCCGGTCTGGTGGTGTTCGGCGAACTTGATGCGGTACAGCACCGGATCGCGCATCACGATAAACGGCGAAGCCATATCGATCTTGGCGCGCAGGCAGGCGGCGCCCTCGGCGAACTCGCCGTTGCGCATCTTCTCGAACAGCGCCAGGTTCTCTTCCACGCTGCGGCCGCGGTACGGGCTGTCTTTGCCCGGCGCGGTCAGGGTGCCGCGATATTCACGGATCTGCTCCGGCGACAGTTCGTCGACGTAAGCCAGGCCCTTGGTGATCAGTTCAACCGCATACTGGTGCAGCTGATCAAAATAGTCTGAGGAGTAACGAACGTTGCCGCTCCACTCAAAGCCCAGCCACTCCACGTCATGCTTGATTGACTCCACGAACTCGATGTCTTCTTTCACCGGGTTGGTGTCATCGAAGCGAAGATTGCACTGGCCCTGATAGTCCTTGGCGATGCCGAAGTTCAGGCAGATGGACTTGGCGTGACCGATATGCAGGTAGCCGTTAGGCTCCGGCGGGAAGCGGGTATGAACCGACGTGTGTTTCCCCGACGCCAGATCTTCATCGACGATCTGACGGATAAAATTGGTTGGGCGGGCTTCAGCCTCACTCATTTCACTGTTCCTCAATGCAAAGCGCTACACATAACCGCCTATGATCCAACAAGCCACGTCTGGAAACAACCGTTTGTTTCACGAAAAATGCGGCGCATTGCACCATCGACGCGCAGCGCACCGTCGTGGGGCGAAACGGGATAAAAAAAGCGGGAAGAGATCGCTCTCTTCCCGCCAAGTCGGGGCAAACTCCGCCATGATGCGTGACCGGCCCCAGGTACTACTCAGGTAAAAACAGCCTTATTTCTGGATCTCGTACAGCTTGGTCTGACCGGCGACCACCGAGCCGCTGGCCAGTGCCGCCAGGCCGGCGTAGTCGTCAGAGTTGCTGACCACCACCGGGCTTATCATCGAACGTGCGTTGGCGTTCAGATAATCCAGATCCAGTTCCAGAATCGGTTGACCGGCTTTCACTTCCGCGCCCTCTTCCACCAAGCGTTTGAAGCCCTGGCCTTCCAGCGCGACGGTGTCGATCCCCATGTGCACCACGATCTCGGCGCCCTTGTCGGTTTCCAGGCAGAATGCGTGGTTGGTGTTGAAGATTTTCACCACGGTGCCGTCAGCCGGCGCCACGACGATGCTATCGGTCGGGCGAATTGCCAGGCCGTCGCCCACCGCCTTGCTGGCGAAGGCTTCGTCCGGCACCTGATCGAGCGCCACCACTTCACCGGTTACCGGTGCCACCAGCGTTTCAAACGCGGCTTTCGGCGCGTTCGGCACCGCCTGCGGTTTGGCTTCCGCTGCAGGCGCAGCCGCCGGAGCCGCCGCTGCCGCTACCGGGCCGGCCGCGATCACGTTGCGCATCGCGCTGGCGATAAGTTCGGCACGAGTGCCGACGATCACTTGCACGCTTTGCTTGTTCAGGCGGATAACGCCGGATGCGCCGAGGCGTTTCGCCAATGCGTCATTCACCAGCGCGGAGTCTTTCACGTTCAGGCGCAGACGGGTGATGCAGGCATCGATGCCGGTCAGGTTGTCGGAACCGCCGATCGCGCCGACGTAACGGCGGGCGAGCGTGGTGGTTTCGTTCTCGTCTTTACCGGCGTTGCTGTCGACGTTGACGTCGTAGCCGTCGGTTTCGTCACCGGCAACCGCCAGTTCGCGGCCCGGGGTCATCAGGTTGAACTTATTGATGGTGAAGCGGAACACCACATAGTAGATAACGAAGAACACCAGGCCTTGCGGGATCAGCATGTACCAGTGGGTCGCCAGCGGGTTGCGGGACGACAACACCATATCCACCAGCCCGGCGCTGAAGCCGAAACCGGCGATCCAGTGCATGCTGGCAGCGATGAACACCGAGATACCGGTCAGCACGGCGTGGATTACGTACAGCACCGGCGCCACGAACATGAAGGAGAATTCCAGCGGTTCGGTGATACCGGTAAAGAAGGCGGCGAAAGCGGCCGCCAGCATGATGCCCGCCACTTTGGCTTTGTTCTCAGGACGCGCGCAGTGATAAATGGCCAGCGCCGCACCCGGCAGACCGAACATCATGATTGGGAAGAAGCCCGCCTGATAACGGCCGGTGATGCCTACAACCGCTTTACCGGCTTCGATCGACTGCTGGCCGCCGAGGAAGTTAGGGATATCGTTGATGCCGGCCACGTCGAACCAGAACACCGAGTTCAGCGCGTGGTGCAGGCCAACCGGAATCAGCAGGCGGTTGAAGAAGGCATAGATGCCCGCGCCGACCGAGCCCATTTTCTGGATGTGTTCACCGAAGTTCACCAGACCGTTGAAGATCACCGGCCAGATGTACATCAGAATGAAAGCGACCAGGATCATCAGGAAGGAGATGAGGATCGGCACCAGGCGGCGGCCGCTGAAGAACGACAGCGCCTTAGGCAGCTCGACGCCGCTGAAGCGGTTGTACACTTCGGCGGAGATGATACCCACCAGAATACCGACGAACTGGTTCTGGATTTTGCCGAACGCGGCAGGCACCTGATCCAGCGGGATCTTCTGAATCATCGACACGGCGGCCGGTGAACAGAGGGTGGTCAGCACCAGGAAGCCTACGAAGCCGGTCAACGCGGCGGCGCCGTCCTTGTCTTTGGACATGCCGTAGGCCACGCCGATAGCGAACAGCACCGACATGTTGTCGATGATAGCGGAGCCGGATTTAATGAAGAAAGCAGCGAGCGCGTTGTCGCCGCCCCAACCAACAGGGTCAATCCAGTACCCGACGCCCATCAAGATGGCGGCGGCGGGCAGCGTGGCGACCGGCACCATCAGCGCCCGTCCCACCTTTTGCAAATAACTAAGAATGTTCACCTTTTCCCCCTATGTTGTCCGCGGACGGACCCTATTAGTAGTTTATTTGGAGCTCTCACTACCTTTTTAGAAACAACGCATGGCACGTATCACTCATGCCGAGTGTAAAAAATTTATTTTGTATCGCAAATTAAAACCTCCCTTTTTGTGATAAATATCACCAAAAAGTAGTCTTTACCTCCCAGATTGCTGGCCATCACACAAAACTTATTTTATCATTCAAAAAAATCAACCGGACGGACGATTCACGCGAGAATCATAAAGCTGGGTTACGCTTACGACTCCCGCAGGCCCGTACAGTATAGCTTTAGTTTACTTATCCCAAGAGGTGTTAGATGAGACTTATCCCACTGAAAGATACCGCACAAGTCGGCAAATGGGCCGCGCGTCATATCGTTCAACGCATCAACGCATTCAAGCCAACCGCAGAGCGCCCGTTTGTGCTCGGCCTGCCTACCGGCGGCACGCCGCTGGAAGCCTACAAACATCTGATTGCGATGCACAAAGCAGGTGAAGTAAGCTTTAAGCATGTTGTGACTTTCAACATGGACGAGTACGTTGGCCTGCCGCAGGAACACCCGGAAAGCTATCACACCTTCATGTACCGCAACTTCTTTGACCACGTTGATATTCCTCGTGAGAACATCAACCTGCTGAACGGCAACGCCGCGGATGTCGACGCCGAGTGCCGCCAGTACGAAGAGAAGATCAAGTCTTACGGCAAAATTAACCTGTTCATGGGCGGCGTGGGCATCGACGGCCACATCGCGTTCAACGAACCGGCTTCGTCCCTGGCTTCGCGCACCCGCATCAAAACGCTGACCGAAGACACCCGCATCGCCAACTCGCGCTTCTTCGGCGGCGACGTCAGCCTGGTGCCGAAATATGCGCTGACCGTCGGCGTGGGCACGCTGCTGGACGCGGAAGAAGTGATGATCCTGGTGACCGGCCACGCCAAGGCGCAGGCGCTGGAAGCCGCAGTGGAAGGCAACATCAACCACATGTGGACCATCAGCTGCCTGCAGCTGCACGCCAAAGCAGTGGTGGTGTGCGACGAACCGGCCACCATGGAGCTGAAAGTCAAAACCGTCAAATACTTCCGCGAGTTAGAAGCGGAAAGCGTTAAAAGTCTTTAATCTTTGCAGGGGGCTACGATGTTCGCTTTAACCCACGGCCGAATCTATACCGGCCACGACGTACTTGATGACCATGCAGTCATTATCGCTGATGGGCTGATCGAGAGAGTCTGCCCGGCGGCTGAATTGCCCGCCGGCATCGAAACGCGCGACCTGGGTGGCGCCATCCTGGCCCCCGGGCTTATCGACGTGCAGCTGAACGGCTGCGGCGGCGTACAGTTCAACGATTCGCTGGAAGCGATTTCGGAGGAAACGCTGGAGATCATGCAGCGCGCCAACGAGAAATCCGGCTGCACCAGCTATCTGCCGACGCTGATCACCAGCAGCGACGAATTCATGAAGCACAGCGTCGACGTGATGCGCGCTTATCTGAAAAAGCACCAAAACCAGGCGCTGGGCCTGCACCTGGAAGGGCCGTATCTCAGCCCGGTGAAAAAAGGCACCCATAACCCGGCGTTCATTCGCAAGCCAACTCAGGAAATGATCGATTACCTGTGTGCCAACGCCGACGTGATCACCAAGGTGACGCTGGCGCCGGAAATGGTTGAGCCGCACTTTATCAAGCAGCTGACCGAGGCCGGCATCGTGGTCTCCGCCGGCCACTCTAACGCCACCTACGATCAGGCGCGCACCGGCTTCGCCGCCGGCATCAGCTTCGCCACCCACCTGTACAACGCCATGCCGTATATCACCGGCCGCGAACCGGGGCTGATGGGCGCGATCTTCGATACGCCGGAGGTCTATACCGGCATCATCGCCGACGGCCATCACGTGGCTTGGGCGAGTATCCGTAACGCCAAACGCCTGAAAGGTGATAAATTGGTGCTGGTCACCGACGCGACCGCGCCGGCGGGTGCAGATATTGACCAATTTATTTTCGCCGGTAAAACAATATACTATCGGGACGGGCTGTGCGTGGATGAGAACGGTACCCTGAGCGGTTCCGCACTGACCATGATCGAAGCGGTGCAAAACAGCGTCGAGCATATCGGCATCGCGCTGGACGAAGCGCTGCGCATGGCGACGCTGTACCCGGCGCGCGCCATCGGCGTCGAGCACTGTCTGGGCACCATCGAAGCCGGCAAGGTGGCTAACCTGACCGCCTTCACCCGTGATTTCAAGATCACCAAAACGCTCGTTAACGGTAACGAGGTTTAATTCAATGAACAGCGAGTAACATTATTGATGAGCACTGGCGGACAAGCACAAATAGGGAACGTTGACTTAGTCAAACAACTTAACGGCGCGGCAGTTTACCGCCTGATCGACCAGCAGGGCCCGATCTCGCGCATTCAAATTGCCGAACTCAGCCAGCTTGCCCCCGCCAGCGTCACCAAAATTACTCGCCAGCTGCTGGAGCGCGGGCTGATCAAAGAAGTCGATCAGCAAGCCTCCACCGGCGGCCGCCGCGCGATCTCCATCGTGTCGGAAACCCGTCATTTCCATACCGTCGCGGTGCGTCTCGGCCGTCACGATGCCACCATCACCCTGTATGACATGAGCGGTAAATCGCTCAGCGAAGAACACTATCCGCTGCCGGAACGCACCCAGGAAACGCTGGAGAATGCGCTGTTCGCTGCCATCGCCCAATTCATCGACGCTAACCAGCGCCGCCTGCGCGAGCTGATCGCCATCGCGGTGATCCTGCCTGGCCTGGTGGATCCGGCGCTGGGCGTGGTGCGCTACATGCCGCACATCAGCGTCAGCAACTGGGCGCTGGTGGATAATCTGCAGCAGCGCTTCAACGTCACCAGCTTCGTCGGCCACGACATCCGCAGCCTGGCGCTGGCGGAGCACTACTTCGGTGCCACCCGCGACTGCGAAGACTCGATTCTGGTGCGCCTGCACCGCGGCACCGGCGCCGGCATCATCGTCAACGGGCAGATTTTTCTCGGCAACAACGGCAACGTCGGCGAGATCGGCCATATCCAAATCGATCCGCTGGGTGAACGCTGCCACTGCGGCAACTTCGGCTGCCTGGAAACGGTGGCCGCCAACGCGGCGATCGAACAGCGCGTGCGCCAGCTGTTGAGCCAGGGCTACCCGAGCAAACTGACGCTGGAAGACTGCGGCATCAACGCCATCTGCAAGGCCGCCAACCGCGGCGATCTGCTGGCCAGCGAAGTGATCGAACACGTCGGCCGCTATCTGGGCAAGGCGGTGGCCATCGCCATCAACCTGTTCAATCCGCAGAAGGTGGTGATCGCCGGTGAGATCACCGAAGCGGACAAGGTGCTGCTGCCGGCCATACAGAGCTGCATCAATACCCAGGTGCTGAAGGACTTCCGCAAAAACTTGCCGGTCGTGACCTCCGAACTCAATCATCGCTCGGCGATCGGCGCTTTCGCCCTGGCCAAACGCGCGATGCTCAACGGCGTGCTCTTGCAGCGATTGCTGGAAAGCTGATCCGCCGCTTCTGGCAGGTGTGTTATCGTCACCCCTTGCCTGCCGTAATCATGAGAAACAGCGACAAATGAAAATCAAAAACGTTATATGCGATATCGACGGCGTGCTGCTGCATGACAATACGCCGGTACCCGGCGCCGACCTGTTCCTGGCGCGCATCCAGGAACAAGGCATGCCGCTGGTGGTGCTGACCAACTATCCGTCGCAAACCGCGCAGGATCTGGCGAACCGCTTCGCCTCCGCCGGGCTGGAAGTGCCGGAGAGCGCGTTCTACACCTCGGCGATGGCCACCGCCGATTTCCTGCGCCGTCAGGAAGGCAAAAAGGCCTACGTGGTCGGCGAAGGCGCCCTGATCCATGAGCTGTACAAAGCCGGCTTCACCATCACCGACATCAACCCGGACTTCGTGATCGTCGGGGAAACCCGCTCTTACAACTGGGAAATGATGCACAAAGCCGCCTACTTCGTCAGCAACGGCGCGCGCTTTATCGCCACCAACCCGGATAGCCATGGCCACGGCTTCTCGCCGGCCTGCGGCGCGCTGTGCGCCCCCATCGAGAAGATCACCGGCCGTAAACCGTTTTACGTCGGCAAGCCCAGCCCGTGGATCATTCGCGCCGCATTGAACAAAATGCAGGCGCACTCGGAAGAGACGGTGATCGTCGGCGACAACCTGCGCACCGATATTCTGGCAGGCTTCCAGGCCGGCCTGGAAACCGTGCTGGTGTTGTCCGGCGTCTCCACGCTGAGCGACATCGAAACCATGCCGTTCCGCCCGAGCTACGTCTACCCTTCCGTCGCCGATATTACCCTTTTCTGATACGGCTATGGCGGCTGCCCGGCCGCCATTATTTCCCTCTTTTTATCGCCAGCGTGAATTTAATTCGCGCATGACCGTAAAAGGTTTCAGCCTGCCTGCGTTAAAAATCCTCATTATAACTTTACGCCCCGCCAATAAAGGATATTGCCGGCGAGCGGAAAACCCTTACCCCTGATTAATGAGGCTACCATGAGCACAAATAACAGTATTAATGCCCTCGCCGCCGATGACGCGGCCACTATGCCGACGATCGCCAATAAAAAAATCCTGATGGGTTTCTGGCACAACTGGGCCGCCGGCGCCAGTGACGGCTATCAGCAGGGCCAGTTCGCCAATATGAACCTGACCGACATTCCCGCCGAGTACAACGTGGTGGCCGTCGCCTTTATGAAAGGCCAGGGTATCCCGACCTTCAAGCCTTACAACCTGTCCGACGCCGAGTTCCGCCGCCAGGTGGGCGTGCTGAACAGCCAGGGCCGCGCGGTGCTGATCTCCCTCGGCGGCGCAGACGCGCACATCGAGCTGAAGGCCGGCGACGAAGACAAGCTGAAAGACGAGATTATTCGCCTGGTAGAAGTCTATGGCTTCGACGGTCTGGATATCGATCTGGAACAGGCGGCGATCGGCGCCGCCAATAATAAAACCGTCTTGCCTGCGGCGTTGAAAAAAGTAAAAGACTATTACGCCGCGCAGGGAAAAAACTTTATTATCAGCATGGCGCCGGAATTCCCGTATTTACGCACTAACGGCACCTATCTGGATTATATCAACGCCCTTGAAGGCTATTACGACTTTATCGCGCCACAATATTACAACCAGGGCGGCGACGGTATTTGGGTCGATGAACTCAACGCCTGGATCACGCAGAATAATGACGCCATGAAAGAGGACTTCCTCTACTATCTGACGGAAAGCCTGGTCACCGGCACCCGCGGCTATGCGAAGATCCCGGCAGCGAAATTCGTCATCGGCCTGCCGAGCAACAACGACGCCGCCGCTACCGGCTACGTGGTCAACAAACAGGCGGTGTATAACGCCTTCTCGCGTCTCGACGCCAAAAACCTGTCGATCAAGGGTCTGATGACCTGGTCAATCAACTGGGACAACGGCAAGAGCAAAGCCGGCGTAGCCTACAATTGGGAGTTCAAAACCCGCTATGCGCCGCTGATTCAGGGTGGCGTTACCCCGCCGCCGGGAAAGCCTAATGCGCCGACGGCGCTGACGGTCTCCGAACTGGGCGCCACTTCGCTGAAACTGAGCTGGGCCGCCGCCACCGGCGCTTTCCCGATCGCCAGCTACACCGTCTATCGCAACGGCAACCCGATCGGCCAGACCGCCGGCCTGTCGCTGGCCGACAGCGGCCTGACCCCGGCCACCCAATACAGCTACTTCGTTACCGCCACCGATACCCAGGGCAATACCTCGCTGCCCAGCAGCGCGTTGGCGGTCAAAACCGCCAACGACGGAACGCCGCCCGATCCGGGCGCGCCCGAGTGGCAGAACAGCCACAGCTATAAAGCCGGCGATGTGGTGAGCTATAAAGGCAAGAAATACACCTGCATTCAGGCGCACACCTCAAACGTCGCCTGGACGCCGGACGTCGCCTTCACCCTGTGGCAACTCATCGCCTAATCGCTAATCGATTGCCGGTCGCACTGGCCGGCAATCCTGCTATCGCGTTAAAAATTGCATAATCGATAATTTTTAACGCCGATAACTGAAAATCCGTCAAAAACCATCGCCACACAAACAACTATTTCTCAGCGTAGGGCTAAAACGCTTGCATCTCCTGCAGCTTTAGGCGCATTTTCATAACCACAGCGCAGCAAAACCGCGTTATCGCTAATGAATCGGCAATGCTGCCCATAACAGTAAAAAACAACATCACAGTCATAAAAGCCCGTTAGGAGAGTTGTATGTGTTCTATTTTCGGTGTGCTCGATCTGAAGTCCGATCCCGTTGAACTGCGCAAGAAAGCGCTGGAACTGTCGCGCCTGATGCGCCATCGCGGCCCGGATTGGTCCGGCGTTTACGCCAGCGATAAAGCCATTCTGGCTCACGAACGCCTGTCGATCGTCGACGTCAACAACGGCGCTCAACCGCTGTACAACGCTGCGCACACCCACGTTTTGGCGGTCAACGGCGAAATTTACAACCATCAGGCGCTGCGCCAGCAGCTGAGCGAGCGCTATGCTTTCCAGACCGGCTCCGACTGTGAAGTGATCCTGGCGCTGTATCAGGAGAAGGGCCCGGACTTCCTCGACGATCTGCAAGGCATGTTCGCCTTCGCCCTGTATGACACCGAGAAAGACGCCTACCTGATCGGCCGCGATCATCTGGGCATCATCCCGCTGTATATGGGCCACGACGAGCACGGCAACCTGTACGTCGCCTCGGAAATGAAAGCGCTGGTGCCGGTATGCCGCACCATCAAGGAATTCCCGGCCGGCAGCTACCTGTGGAGCCAGGACGGGGAGATTCGTGAATACTATCGCCGCGACTGGTTCGATTACGACAGCGTCAAGGACAATGTGACCGACGCCGCCGCCCTGCGCACCGCGCTGGAAGAGTCGGTGAAAAGCCACCTGATGTCCGACGTGCCTTACGGCGTGCTGCTGTCGGGCGGGCTGGATTCCTCGGTCATCTCGGCGATCACCAAGAAGTACGCCGCGCGCCGCGTGGAAGATCAGGAACGCAGCGAGGCCTGGTGGCCGCAGCTGCACTCCTTCGCCGTCGGCCTGGAGGGCTCGCCGGATCTGCGCGCCGCGCAGGAGGTGGCCAACCATCTGGGCACCGTGCACCATGAAATCCACTTCACCGTGCAGGAAGGCCTGGATGCCATCCGCGACGTGATTTATCACATCGAAACCTACGACGTCACCACCATTCGCGCATCGACGCCAATGTACCTGATGTCGCGCAAAATCAAGGCGATGGGCATCAAGATGGTGCTGTCCGGCGAAGGCGCGGACGAAGTGTTCGGCGGCTACCTTTACTTCCATAAGGCGCCGGACGCCCGCGAATTCCACGAAGAAACCGTGCGCAAACTGCTGGCGCTGCATATGTTCGACTGTGCGCGTGCCAACAAGGCGATGTCCGCCTGGGGCGTTGAAGCCCGCGTGCCATTCCTGGACAAGAAATTCCTCGACGTGGCGATGCGCATTAACCCGAAAGATAAAATGTGCGGCAACGGCAAAATGGAAAAGCACATCGTCCGCGAATGTTTCGAGTCCTATTTGCCGGCCAGCGTGGCCTGGCGCCAGAAAGAGCAGTTCTCCGACGGCGTCGGCTACAGCTGGATCGACACGCTAAAAGAGGTCGCTGCGCAGCAAATTAGCGATCAACAGCTCGAAACCGCGCGTTTCCGCTTCCCGTACAACACGCCGACCTCGAAAGAAGGCTACCTGTACCGCGAAATCTTCGAGGAGCTGTTCCCGCTGCCGAGCGCCGCCGAATGCGTACCGGGCGGCCCATCCGTCGCCTGCTCGTCCGCCAAGGCCATCGAATGGGATGAATCGTTCAAGAAGATGGACGATCCTTCCGGCCGCGCCGTCGGCGTGCACCAGGCCGCCTATAAATAATCGCGCGGCATTCTCCCCGGGGCGGGCCTTTTGGCCCGCCTTTTTGTTGCCTTTTCCGCCCGCCAACTGCCTGAATTGCCGATTTTATCGCCATAATGTTCACAACCCAGACAAACGGCGCTTCCGGGCGCTTTTTCGGGAAAAAACTTGTTGACGCAAATCGGTCATATACGCATAATGCGCCCCGCAACGCCGATGAAGGCAAAGCAAAAAAAGAGGGCTACGTAGCTCAGCTGGTTAGAGCACATCACTCATAATGATGGGGTCACAGGTTCGAATCCCGTCGTAGCCACCATCTCTTTTTTGCATTTGCGGGAGTGGCGAAATTGGTAGACGCACCAGATTTAGGTTCTGGCGCCGCAAGGTGTGCGAGTTCAAGTCTCGCCTCCCGCACCATTTCTCTTCATCGTCGGCGCAGTATGTTGATGGGGTATCGCCAAGCGGTAAGGCACCGGTTTTTGATACCGGCAGTCCCTGGTTCGAATCCGGGTACCCCAGCCATAATCTTACGGGAATGGGGTTTCTACATAAGATTTGTTTGCTGGTGGGGTATCGCCAAGCGGTAAGGCACCGGTTTTTGATACCGGCAGTCCCTGGTTCGAATCCAGGTACCCCAGCCATATTCTTTCGGGAATGGGGTTTCAACATAAGATTTGTTTGCAGGTGGGGTATCGCCAAGCGGTAAGGCACCGGTTTTTGATACCGGCATTCCCTGGTTCGAATCCAGGTACCCCAGCCATATTCTTTCGGGAATGGGGTTTCAACATAAGATTTGTTTGCAGGTGGGGTATCGCCAAGCGGTAAGGCACCGGTTTTTGATACCGGCATTCCCTGGTTCGAATCCAGGTACCCCAGCCATATTCTTTCGGGAATGGGGTTTCAACATAAGATTTGTTTGCAGGTGGGGTATCGCCAAGCGGTAAGGCACCGGTTTTTGATACCGGCATTCCCTGGTTCGAATCCAGGTACCCCAGCCATAACAAACTGCTTGCAAATCAAAGAAGTAAAAAGTAACATCGGCTACGTAGCTCAGCTGGTTAGAGCACATCACTCATAATGATGGGGTCACAGGTTCAAATCCCGTCGTAGCCACCATAATTGGGGTGTCGCCAAGCGGTAAGGCTCTGGTTTCTGATACCAGCATACCCAGGTTCGAATCCTGGCACCCCAGCCATATTTAGAAAAGCCCGCTTCGGCGGGCTTTTTGCTGTCTGGCGTTCAGCCAAGCCTAACGGGCTCAGCCGCCGCTGAGCCCTGCCGGTTACAATCCCAAGGCGTATTTCAACGCATGCTCTTTCAGCTTGCCCGCCCGCTGCGCGGCCATCAGCGCCAAATTGCGCGCCACGTTCAGCGGCGCCAGGTTATTGCTGAAGGCGGTATAAAACAGATCCATGCCGCTCTGCATCAGCAGATTGTCGGTACGGCGGCGGCGCTGATAGCGCAGCAGCACTGCCTCGCTGCTCCAGTCCTCTCCCTGCTCCCGCGCCTCGCTCAATACGTTCAGCAAGGCATCCACGTCGCGATACCCCAGATTGACGCCCTGCCCGGCCAGCGGATTGATGGTATGCGCCGCATCCCCCAACAGCGCCAGCCCCGGCAGCACGTAACGCTGCGCATGGCGGCGCGTCAGCGGGAACGATCCGGCGGCGTGCACCTTGACCGGCCCCAGCCGCGGCGGGAAGGCGGCGGCGATCTCACGCTCCAGCTGCGCCGGCGGCATCGCCTGCAGTTGGCGAATGCGCTGCGGGCTGTCATACCACACCAGCGACGCCCAGCTGTCGTACAGCGGCAGGAAGGCGCGCGGCCCGGACGGGAAGAAGCGCTGCCAGGTCACATCCTGCTGCGGCGCGCCGGTATCGACGGTGATCAACATGCACGCCTGGCGATACTGCCAGCCGTTGGTGCCGATCGCCGCCAGCTTGCGCACCTGCGAGTTGGCGCCGTCGGCGCCGACAACCAGGCGCGCCTGCAGCGTTTCACCGCTATCCAGCGTCAGCTGCCACGCCTTGTCCGCCCGCTGCAACGATTGCAGCCTGGCGGGGCACAGCAGCGTCAAATTGGCGCACTGCGCGAACTGCTGCCACAGCGCCAGCTGCAGAATGCGGTTTTCCACCATGAAGCCCAGCTCCGGCAGCCCCAGTGACAGCGCATCGAACGCCACCCGCGACGATTCCCATTCCCAGGTCTCCAGCCGGCGATACGGCGCCGTGCGCATCGCCGTCACTGCGGGCCAGGCGCCAAGCTGTTTCAGCAGCCCCACCGAGGTGCAGCCGATAGCGGAAATGCGCAGGTCCGGCGGGCTTTGCGCCTCGAACGCCTGCGGCGCCTGATGTTCCAGCAACGCCACCGACCAGCCCGCCTGCGCCAGCCCGAGAGCCGCCGCCGCGCCGACCATGCCGCCGCCCACCACCACCGCGTCATACCGATTTTGAGATGTCTTCATATTGGCTATGTTTTCTGTGTGAATGCTCGCCATCCCACCCGGCATGGCGTTTTGCGCAGTGTACCGGATTTTCGCTTCGGCTTCAGGTTGCGTGCCATTTTCCCCCGCGCTGGTCACAACGGCGGCAAATGATTACAATACGCGCCCTGCATGTCGCGTAACGCAACTTTCGCTCCGCACTGAGTAATGGCAAGTCAATGACGAAAAAACTACATATCAAAACCTGGGGCTGCCAGATGAATGAGTACGATTCATCGAAAATGGCCGACCTGTTGAACAGCACGCACGGCTTCGAGTGGACCGAAAACGCCGAAGAAGCGGACGTGCTGTTGCTGAACACCTGCTCGATCCGCGAAAAAGCGCAGGAGAAAGTTTTCGCCATGCTGGGGCGCTGGCGCTTGCTGAAAGAGAAGAACCCGTCGGTGATCATCGGCGTCGGCGGTTGCGTGGCCTCGCAAGAAGGCGAACTTATCCGCAGCCGCGCGCCTTGCGTCGACGTGGTATTCGGCCCGCAGACCCTGCACCGCCTGCCGGAAATGATCAACCACGTCCAGGGCACCCGCAGCCCGGTGGTCGACATCAGTTTCCCGGAGATCGAAAAATTCGACCGTCTGCCGGAACCGCGCGCCGAAGGCCCGACCGCCTTCGTGTCTATCATGGAAGGCTGCAACAAATACTGTACCTTCTGCGTGGTGCCTTACACCCGCGGCGAGGAAGTGAGCCGCCCGAGCGACGACGTGCTGTTCGAAATCGCCCAGCTGGCGGCGCAGGGCGTGCGCGAAGTCAACCTGCTCGGCCAAAACGTCAACGCTTACCGCGGCGCCACGCATGACGGCGAGATCTGCTCGTTCGCCGAACTGCTGCGCCTGGTGGCGGCCATCGACGGCATCGATCGCATTCGCTTCACCACCAGCCACCCGATCGAGTTCACCGACGACATCATCGCGGTGTACGAAGACACGCCGGAGCTGGTCAGCTTCCTGCACCTGCCGGTGCAGAGCGGTTCGGATCGCATCCTGACCATGATGAAACGCGCCCACACCGCGCTGGAGTACAAGGCGATTATCCGCAAGCTGCGCAAGGCGCGGCCGGCCATTCAGCTCAGCTCCGATTTCATCGTCGGTTTCCCGGGCGAGAGCCAGGCCGACTTCGAACAGACCATGAATCTGATCGCCGACGTCAACTTCGACGTCAGCTTCAGCTTCATCTATTCGTCGCGCCCGGGCACCCCGGCGGCGGACATGGCCGACGACGTCAGCGAAGAAGAGAAAAAACAGCGGCTGTACATTCTGCAGGATCGCATCAACCAGCAGGCGCTGCAGTTCAGCCGCCGCATGCTCGGCACCGTGCAGCGCATTCTGGTGGAAGGCACCTCGCGCAAAAGTGTGATGGAGCTGGCCGGGCGCACCGAATGCAACCGTGTGGTAAACTTCGAAGGCACGCCCGACATGATCGGCCAGTTTGTCGACGTGGAAATTACCGAGGTGCTGACCAACACCCTGCGTGGCGCAGTGGTGCGCACCGAGCAGCAGATGGATCTGCGCGTACATGAATCCCCGCAGTCGGTGATCGCCCGTACCCGCAAAGAAAACGCGCTGGGCGTCGGCATTTACCAGCCCTGACGCCGCGGCGGCTCGCCTTATCGCCGCCCATTCGCGCTACTCCTTACCGTTTCTCCGCCGGGCGCCCGCGCCCGGTGATTTTCTTTTTTTATTTTTTTATTGTTGAAGAGGCGACATAACATGCAACTCCCACACTGCCCGAAGTGCAACTCCGAATACACCTACCAGGACAATGCCCTGTTCATCTGCCCTGAGTGCGCCCACGAGTGGAGCGACAGCGCCCCGGCGGAAGACCAGGACGCGCTGATCGTCAAAGACGCCAACGGCAACCTGCTGGCGGACGGCGACGCGGTCACCGTGATCAAGGACCTGAAGGTTAAAGGCAGCTCCTCGATGCTGAAGATCGGCACCAAGGTGAAAAACATTCGCCTGGTGGAAGGCGATCACAACATCGACTGCAAAATCGACGGCTTCGGCCCGATGAAGCTGAAATCCGAGTTCGTGAAAAAGAACTGATTTCCGCCGGCCTTGTTCTGTGATGACGCGGCGGGCTTTGCGCCCCGCCGCGTTTTTTCCTTATCTTCCCTTGAATTCCGCCGGCGGCGCACAGATAGATCAGCGGTAAACTTGCGCCGTTGCGGCGCACCATGAATAATTCAAGAAAGAGAGTATTCAGGCTCGTCCTGAACGCGCGCGTCCCGGACGCGCTATGTGACATCAACCAGGCCCGATGTGACCTAGAGGAATAGTTTGAACGTCGCAACACAAGAAATTTTGTTAGAGCCCGCAGACAACCAGCGTTTGCTCAGCCTGTGCGGCCCGTTTGATGACAACATCAAGCAGCTCGAGCGCCGATTGGGCATCGAAATCAATCGCCGCGACAACCGTTTCAAGCTGGTCGGCAAGAACCTGTGCGTGGTCGCCGCCGCCGATATCCTGCGCCATCTGTACGTGGATACCGCGCCAATTCGCGGCGTGATCCCGGATATCGATCCGGAGCAAATCCATCTGGCTATCAAAGAGAGCCGGGTGCTGGAACAGGTCGCCGACAGCGTGCCGGATTACGGCAAGGCGGTCACCATCAAAACCAAGCGCGGCATGGTGAAACCGCGCACGCCTAACCAGGCGCAATACATCGCCAACATTCTCGATCACGACATCACCTTCGGCATCGGCCCGGCGGGTACCGGCAAAACCTACCTGGCGGTCGCCGCTGCGGTGGATGCGCTGGAGCGTCAGGAAATTCGCCGCATTCTGCTGACCCGCCCTGCGGTCGAAGCCGGCGAAAAGCTGGGCTTCCTACCGGGCGATCTGAGCCAGAAGGTCGATCCTTACCTGCGCCCGCTGTACGATGCCCTGTTCGAAATGCTGGGCTTCGAGCGCGTGGAGAAGCTCATCGAGCGCAACGTGATCGAAGTCGCGCCGCTGGCCTACATGCGCGGCCGCACGCTTAACGACGCCTTTATCATTCTGGATGAGAGCCAGAACACCACCATCGAACAGATGAAGATGTTCCTGACGCGCATCGGCTTCAACTCGAAGGCGGTCATCACCGGCGACGTCACCCAGATCGACCTGCCGCGCAACCAGAAATCCGGCCTGCGCCACGCGGTGGAAGTGCTGTCGGACGTGGAAGAGCTGAGCTTCAACTTCTTCCACAGCGAAGACGTGGTGCGCCACCCGGTGGTGGCCCGCGTGGTCATCGCCTACGAGGCCTGGGAAGCGGCCGAACAGAAGCGCAAAGACACGATTGCCGAACAACGTAAGCGCGAGGCGCTCGCCGCCTCCGAGCAGGAGACACCATGAGTCAGGTGATTTTGGATCTGCAGATTGCCTGTGAAAGCAGCGACGGCCTGCCGGATGAAGCCACTTTCCAGCGCTGGCTGGAAGGCGTGCTGCCGCAATTTCAGGAAGAAGCCGAGGTGACCGTGCGTCTGGTAGACGAAGCGGAAAGCCACGAGCTGAACCTGACCTACCGCGGCAAAGACAAGCCGACCAACGTGCTCTCTTTCCCGTTCGAGGCCCCGCCGGGCATCGAGCTGCCGCTGCTCGGCGATCTGATCATCTGCCGCCAGGTGGTTGAACAGGAAGCGATTGAGCAAGGCAAGGCGCTGGAGGCACACTGGGCGCATATGGTTGTCCACGGCAGCCTTCATCTGCTAGGGTATGACCACATCGAAGACGATGAAGCCGAAGAAATGGAGTCTTTGGAAACCGAAATCATGCACGGACTGGGCTATCCTGATCCGTACCTGGCGGAAAAAGACCCCGTCTGACGTCAGCCGTGTATCCCACAGCCCCCTGCGGGGCTGTCGCTGACGCCCCTTAACTCTGACATGAGTGACAGTAACGAAAACGCCATGAGCGACGACCATTCACAAAGCAATGACAGCCCCAGTCCCAAGAAGGGGTTCTTTACTCTTATCCTTAACCAGCTGTTCCACGGCGAGCCCAAAAACCGTGGCGATCTGGTCGAGCTGATCCGTGATTCCGAACAAAACGACCTGATCGATCCCGATACCCGCGACATGCTGGAAGGCGTGATGGATATCGCCGAGCAGCGCGTGCGCGACATCATGATCCCCCGCTCCCAGATGGTGACGCTCAAGCGTAACCAAACGCTGGAAGAGTGCCTGGACGTGATTATCGACTCCGCCCACTCGCGCTTCCCGGTGATCAGCGAAGACAAAGATCACATCGAAGGCATCCTGATGGCCAAGGATCTGCTGCCGTTCATGCGCGCAGACTCCGAGCCGTTCAGCATCGACAAGGTGCTGCGCACCGCGGTGGTGGTGCCGGAAAGCAAGCGCGTCGACCGCATGCTGAAAGAGTTCCGCTCCCAGCGCTACCACATGGCGATTGTCATTGACGAATTCGGCGGCGTGTCCGGCCTGGTCACCATCGAAGATATTCTGGAACTGATCGTCGGCGAGATCGAAGACGAATACGACGACGAAGACGATCTGGATATCCGCCAGCTCAGCCGCCACATGTATACCGTGCGGGCGTTGGCGCCGATCGAAGACTTCAACGAAGCCTTCGGCACCCATTTCAGCGACGACGAGGTCGATACCATCGGCGGTTTGGTGATGCAGGCCTTCGGTCACCTGCCGGCGCGCGGGGAAACCATTGAAATCGAAGGTTACCTATTTAAAGTTGCCATGGCCGACAGTCGACGTATCATCCAGGTTCATGTAAAAATTCCGGACGATTCTCCACCACCGAAACTGGAAGATTAAATCCAACATGGCTAAAGCCTCATTGCTTGAACGCCAGCGGGTTCGCGCCCTGCTGGCGCTGTTGTCAGGCGCCGGCGGGACGCTGGCGTTCTCCCCCTACGATTTCTGGCCTGCAGCCATCGTCTCCCTATTCGGCCTGCTGGCCGTTACCCTCAATCGCACCACCAAACAGTCCGCCCTGCTCGGCTTTATCTGGGGCTTCGGGCTGTTCGGCAGCGGCATCAACTGGGTGTATGTCAGCATCGCCGATTTCGGCGGCATGCCGTTCGCCGTCAACGTCTTCCTGGTGGTGCTGCTCGCCGCTTACCTGTCGCTGTATACCGGGCTGTTCGCCGGGCTGCTGACGCGCCTGTGGCCGGCTACCCGCTGGTGGCGGCTGGCCATCGCCGCACCGGCGCTGTGGCAGGTAACCGAATTCCTGCGCGGCTGGGTGCTGACCGGCTTCCCCTGGCTGCAGTTCGGCTACAGCCAGATCAACGGCCCGCTGAAGGGCATCGCGCCGCTGCTGGGCGTCGACGCCATCACCTTTATGCTCATGTCCATCGCCGGCCTGCTGGTGTACGCCGTCAATCAGCGCCGCCTCTCGGCTGCGGTGATCGCCGCCGCGCTGCTGCTGTTGCCGTGGCCGCTGCGCCAGCTGCATTGGTTTACTCCGCAGCCGGATAAAGCGGTGAACGTCGCCATGGTGCAGGGCAACATTCCCCAGTCGATGAAGTGGGATCCGAGCATTCTGCTCAGCACGCTGCAAACCTATCTGGATGAAACGCGCCCTTATATGGGCAAAGCGCCGATCATCATCTGGCCAGAATCCGCCATCCCTGACTTCGAGCCGCGTCAGAACGGCTTCCTGACCATGATGGATGACTTGATGCGGGCGAAGAACAGCAGCCTGATCACGGGGATTGTCGATGCGCGCGCCACCCCGCAAGGCGTGCAGGAATACAACAGCGCCATCGTGCTCGGCGAACCGACGCCGTACAGCTACCCGGCCAAAGATCGCTACAACAAGCACCACCTGGTGCCGTTTGGCGAATTCGTGCCGCTGGGTGAGCTGCTGCGCCCTATCGCACCGTTCTTCAATCTGCCGATGTCCGGTTTCAGCCGCGGCGACTATGTACAGCCGCAGCTCAGCGTGCGCGGTTACAACCTGACGGCGGCGATCTGCTACGAGATCGTGCTGGGCCAGCAGGTGCGCGATAACTTCCGCCCGGACACCAACTTCCTGCTGACCATCTCCAACGACGCCTGGTTCGGCCACTCCATCGGTCCGTGGCAACACTTCCAGATGGCGCGCATGCGCGCGCTGGAGCTTGGCCGGCCGCTGCTGCGCAGCACCAATAACGGCGTTACCGCCGCGGTGGACGCCAACGGCGAGGTGATCGCCGAAATCCCGCAGTTCACCCGCAAGGTGCTCGAAGTGAAGGTCACGCCGACCACCGGCGTCACGCCTTACGCGCGTTTCGGCGGCACGCCGCTGTGGGTGATCACCCTGCTGCTGGGCGGTTGGGCGTTGATGCTGGGCCTGCGCCGCAAATAGTCCTCTTCGCCGGGGCGCGCCCGCCGCGCCCCGCGTTCCCGTCAATATTCCTCCCCGGTTAGAAAACGCCGTTAAATCAACGCGGCTGGCACACTCCTTGCTTTATCTATGGCGACCTCGCGCGCCGGTTTACTTTTGCTGACGTTTTGTCGCACCCGTGCACATTTTGGGTGCATCTGACGCACCGCACGGGTGCTTCAGGGTTTTGTTGCATTGATTTGGTGCGCGCGGCGTCTCAAAAAATGAAACATTTTAGTTTCAAGGTATTCACAATCGGTTATTTTTTAACGGCTATCTGTTCTAAGACTATCTTTATAATTTGAGCAATAAATAGTCGATTTAACCTGACGCTCTTTAGTCAGAGCCACCACAACAGCAAAGGAGTTGGACCATGCAAATGCGTAAATTGGCGTTATCGTTACTGCTGCTCGGTGCGGCAGGTAGCGTGGCGCACGCGGAAGACCTGACCGGTACGCTGAAGAAAATCAAAGACAATGGCGTGATCGTTGTCGGCCACCGCGAATCGTCAGTGCCCTTTTCCTACTACGACAACCAACAAAAAGTTGTGGGCTACTCTCAGGACTACTCCAACCAAATCGTTGAAGCTGTTAAGAAAAAGCTTAATGCACCGAATCTGCAGGTGAAAATGCTGCCGATTACCTCGCAGAACCGCATTCCGCTGCTGCAAAACGGCACCTATGACTTCGAGTGCGGCTCCACCACCAATAACCTCGAGCGCCAGAAACAGGCCGCCTTCTCCGACACCATTTTCGTGGTCGGCACCCGCTTGCTGGTGAAGAAAGGCTCCGACATCAAAGACTTTAAAGACCTGGCCGGCAAACCGGTGGTCGTTACCTCCGGCACCACCTCCGAAGTGCTGCTGAACAAGCTGAACGACAGCGACAAAATGAACATGCGCATCATCAGCGCCAAAGACCACGGCGACTCCTTCCGCACCCTGGAAAGCGGCCGCGCGGTGGCCTTTATGATGGATGACGCCCTGCTGGCGGGTGAGCGCGCCAAGGCCAAGAAGCCGGATCAGTGGGAAATCATCGGCACGCCGCAGTCGAAAGAAGCTTACGGCTGCATGCTGCGTAAAGACGATCCTGCGTTCAAGAAACTGGTCGATGACACCATCGTCCAGGCACAAACCTCCGGCGAAGCGGCCAAGTGGTTTGATAAATGGTTCAAGCAGCCTATTCCACCGAAAAACCTCAACATGAACTTCGAACTGTCGGACGACATGAAGCAGCTGTTCAAAGAACCTAACGACAAGGCATTGAACTAAATAGAATGACAGCCGGAGCGGCCGCCAGGCCAAACCGGCCCAGTTGATGACTGGGACAGACAGGTATGAGGGGGGCCGTTCCCCTCCCTCATTTTCCCCAAGGCGCATCACCGACCTCCGCACACAATAAGCCAGCCAGACTGGCCGCGCGGCGATCGGCGCTCATCAAGTCATCAATCTTCGGCGCTCTGCGCCCGTTTACCGGAGTTTGTTATGTCAATAGATTGGAACTGGGGTATCTTCCTGCAGCAGGCCCCGTTTGGGAACACCACATACCTCGGCTGGATCTGGTCCGGCTTTCAGGTCACGGTGGCCCTCTCCGTCTGTGCATGGATTATCGCTTTCTTCGTCGGTTCGCTGTTCGGTATCTTGCGTACCGTACCCAACCGCTTTCTTTCCGCCCTCGGCACCTGTTACGTCGAACTGTTCCGCAACGTGCCGCTGATCGTGCAATTCTTTACCTGGTATCTGGTGATCCCCGAACTGTTGCCGGCCAATATCGGCATCTGGTTTAAAAGCGAGCTGGATCCCAACGTGCAGTTCTTCGTCTCCTCCATGCTCTGCCTGGGGCTGTTTACCGCCGCCCGCGTTTGCGAGCAGGTGCGCGCCGCCATTCAATCCCTGCCGCGCGGCCAGAAAGCGGCCGGGCTGGCGATGGGCCTGACGCTGCCGCAAACCTACCGCTACGTGCTGCTGCCGAACGCCTACCGGGTGATCGTGCCGCCGATGACCTCGGAGATGCTCAACCTGGTCAAAAACTCCGCCATCGCCTCAACCATCGGGCTGGTGGACATGGCCGCACAGGCCGGCAAGCTGTTGGATTACTCCGCACACGCCTATGAGTCCTTTACCGCCATCACGCTGGCTTATATCGGCATCAACGCCGTTATCATGCTGTTTATGCGTCTGGTCGAAAAGAAAGTGCAGTTGCCTGGCAACCTGGGGAGTAAATAATGTACGAATTTGACTGGGCGTCGATCGTCCCAAGCTTCCCTTTCCTGCTGCAGGGCATGGCGATCACGCTGAAGATCACCGTGACCGCCATCGTGGTCGGCATCCTGTGGGGCACCGTGCTGGCGGTGATGCGTCTGTCGCCGTTCAAGCCGATCAGCTGGTTCGCCACCCTGTACGTCAACCTGTTCCGCTCGGTGCCGCTGGTGATGGTGCTGCTGTGGTTCTATCTGGTGGTTCCAAGCTTATTACAACAGGTTCTAGGGTTGTCGCCGAAAACCGATATTCGCCTGATCTCGGCTATGGTAGCCTTTTCCCTGTTTGAAGCGGCCTATTACTCGGAAATCATCCGCGCCGGCATTATCAGCATCTCGCGCGGCCAATCCTCCGCCGCGCTGGCGCTGGGCATGACCCACTGGCAATCCATGCGGCTGGTGATCCTGCCGCAGGCGTTTCGCGCCATGGTGCCGCTGCTGCTGACTCAGGGCATCGTGCTGTTCCAGGATACGTCGCTGGTTTACGTTCTGAGCCTGGCCGACTTCTTCCGCACCGCATCGACCATCGGCGAACGCGACGGCACCCAGGTTGAAATGATCCTGTTCGCCGGCTTTGTCTATTTTGTTATCAGCCTCGCCGCCTCGGCGCTGGTAAGCTATTTGAAGAAAAGGACTGTTTGATGATATCCCTGAAAAATGTTTCTAAGTGGTACGGTCACTTTCAAGTGTTGACCGATTGCACCACCGAAGTGAAAAAAGGCGAAGTGGTTGTCGTCTGCGGTCCTTCAGGTTCCGGCAAGTCCACCCTGATCAAAACCGTCAACGGCCTTGAGCCGATCCAGCAGGGCGATATCCTGGTGAACGGCACGCCGGTCAACGACAAGAAAACCAATCTGGCGCAGCTGCGCGCCAAGGTCGGCATGGTGTTCCAACACTTTGAGCTGTTCCCGCATCTGTCGATCATCGACAACCTGACGCTGGCGCAGGTGAAAGTGCTCAAGCGCGACAAAACCGCCTCACGCGAGAAGGGGCTGAAACTGCTGGAACGCGTCGGCCTTTCCGCCCACGCCAACAAGTTCCCCGGTCAGCTGTCCGGCGGCCAGCAGCAGCGCGTCGCCATCGCCCGCGCGCTGTGCATGGATCCGATCGCCATGCTGTTCGATGAACCGACCTCGGCGCTCGATCCGGAAATGATCAACGAAGTGCTGGACGTGATGGTCGAGCTGGCGAACGAAGGCATGACCATGATGGTGGTGACCCACGAAATGGGCTTCGCCCGCAAAGTGGCGAACCGGGTGATCTTTATGGACGAAGGCAAAATCGTCGAAGACCGCAACAAAGACGATTTCTTCAACAATCCCGAATCCGAGCGCGCCAAGGACTTCCTGGCCAAGATCCTGCACTAAGTTCTCTCTATGCGCCCCGCCAGGGGCGCATCTTTTCTCCCGGCACTAAAAGCGCTTGTTTCTCCCCGGTTTTGATCCGATGCTCGCAGGATAACAAACAGAGGAGAAAGAACATGCCCCGCCCTATTATTATCGATTGCGATCCCGGCCTCGACGACGCCATCGCGCTGGCCATGGCGCTGCGTTCGCCGGAGCTGGACGTCAAAGCCATCACCACCTCTGCCGGCAACCAGACGCCGGAGAAAACCCTGCATAACGCGCTGGGTCTGTTGACCCTGATGCAGCGCGAAGACATTCCGGTCGCCGCCGGCGCCAGCGGCCCGCTGATGCGCGAACTGGTGATCGCCGACTATGTCCACGGCAAAACCGGCATGGGCAACACCCACCTGCCGACACCGACCCTCAAGCCCGACCCCCGAGGCGCCGTTGAACTGATCGCCGACCTGCTGCGCGCCAGCCCGCAGCCGATCACCCTGGTGGTGACCGGCCCGATGACCAACATCGCCCTGCTGTTGGCCCAGCATGCCGAGCTGAAAAGCCGCATCGAACGCATCGTATTTATGGGCGGCGGCATGAACGCCGGCAATACCACGCCGGTGGCGGAATTCAATATCTTCGTCGATCCCGAAGCCGCCGAAATGGTGCTGAAATCCGGCGTGCCGCTGACCATGGCCGGGCTGAACGTCACCCATCAGGCGCTGGTGCTGCCGCAGGATATCGAGCGCATTCGTCAGATAGACAATCCGGTCGCCCAGGCGGTGGCGGAGATGCTCGATTTTTATCTGCCGCTGTACCTCAGCCATCCGCGCGGCCTGCCCGGCGCGGCGATGCACGATCCCTGCACCATCGCCTGGCTGCTGGCGCCGCAGCTGTTTACCGGCGTAGAACGCTGGGTGGGTGTGGAAACCAAAGGGGAATA
Source organism: Serratia sp. YC16 (assembly GCF_009707615.1). NCBI lineage: Bacteria > Pseudomonadati > Pseudomonadota > Gammaproteobacteria > Enterobacterales > Yersiniaceae > Serratia > Serratia sp. YC16. The sequence continues at coordinate 79,406 of NZ_WLYN01000012.1, forward strand.
CACCGTCGGCATGACGGTGGTGGACTATTTCCAGCAAACCGGCAAAGCGGCCAACGTGGAAGTGCTGACCGGCATTAACCGCGAAGGCTTTATCGATCTGCTGGCCGAGCGCGTAGCGCGTTATTGATCCCATCGGGGCGCGCCCGTGCCCCTCATTCAACTTTTTTGATTTAACTCAGCGAATTTTTGCGCTATCACTGTTCATGGCTTGCCTCTACCATGCGTTTACACCGACTGACATCGTTACCGATTAGACTTCGCCTGGAGATAAGCCAATGAGCCGCGTACTGGTCCTGAAATCAAGCATTCTGGGTGAATATTCCCAGTCTGGAAAATTAGTCGATTTTTTTGTTGAACAATGGCGTGAAACTCACCCTGAAGACACCTTTACCGTGCGCGATCTGGCCAACCCGACGCTGCCGGAGCTGGATGGCGAAGTGATGGCCGGTTTTACCGCCGGCGACAAACCGCTGACGCCGCACCAGCAAAGCACCCTGGCGCTGTCCGACGAGCTGATTGCCGAACTGAAATCACACGACACGCTGATCATCAGCGCGCCGATGTACAACTTCAATATCCCGACGCAGCTGAAGATCTACTTCGATCTGATCGCCCGCGCTGGTCAGACGTTCCGCTATACCTCCGCCGGCGCCGAAGGGCTGGTGACGGGCAAGAAAGCGATCGTCATCTCCAGTCGCGGCGGCATCCACGCCGACACGCCGACGGATCTGATCACGCCGTACGTGAAGCTGTTCCTGGGCTTTATCGGCATCACCGACGTTGAATTCGTGCTGGCAGAAGGCTTTGCCTACGGCCCGGAAGCGGCGGAAAAAGCCGCTCAGGACAGCCGCATCGCGGTCGCGCAGAAAATCCCGGCCGGCGTCGCCGTAGCGGCTAGCGCGCCGGCGCAGGCGAAAGCTGCCCCGGCAACCGTCAGCGGCGGTTTCCTGAGCAACCTGCTGAAGAAACTGTTCCGTTAAACGCCGGCCTTAGCGTTCCCCGCCCTGACGGGGAACGTCATCAAGGTTCAAACGGCCGGCGCTGGAACTGGTCGTGGCCGCATTTCGGGCACAGCGGCAGCACTTCCGGGGTGTAAAAAGCCAGGTGATAGTGGCATTGCTCGCACACCAGATTGCCCAGCCCCACCACTTCACCGCTGTGGTAAACGCCGTGGTGGCTGACGTCCTTGAACACCTCGCGCCACTCCAACTGGGTTTTGTCGGTGATATCCGCCAACTCCTGCCACAGACTCTCTTTGATCACCCGCATAAATACGCTGTCGGTAAATTCGTCCCGGCTCTCCTGGTAGCTGCGGGCAAACTCTTCCAGATCGCGCCGCACCGCCTGCGTCACCTGCCGCACCTCGTCGCGGGTCAGACCTTCGGCCTCGTTCAACCGCCGCTCCGCGCTGGCCACCAGGGCGTCGATATCTCGTTCACCGTTTTTCAGGCGTTCGGTCAGCGATGCCACCAATTCGCGGTAATACTGAGCAACCTTGTTCATAGACTCTCCTCGATAAACGCTGCGCCGGACTTGGCTGTAGGGATACCCCTAAGCTACTTGTTCTTATTTTAGCCGTAAATGACTGATGTCACTTGGCAAGACGCGGGATCCGCAGGTTGTGAGCCGCGTCATGGCGGCGTTTTTTTTAAATGCGCCGAGTCAGGCGCTTGGAGTTGTTGCCGGGAGGTCTTATCAGCTATGCTATGCGGATCTACGAATACTAAATGTTCATTGCGTTGCCTCTGACCGGGGCAACGGTTTACACCTACAGGACCACCGGCCGCCATGCAAGAGCAATACCGTCCAGAAGACATAGAATCGAACGTACAGCTTCACTGGCAAGAGAAGCAGACTTTCAAAGTTACCGAAGACGACAGCAAGGAAAAGTACTACTGCCTATCCATGCTGCCTTACCCGTCCGGCCGGCTGCACATGGGCCACGTTCGTAACTACACTATCGGCGACGTGATCTCGCGCTATCAGCGCATGCTGGGCAAAAACGTACTGCAGCCGATCGGCTGGGATGCGTTCGGCCTGCCGGCGGAAGGCGCAGCGGTGAAAAACAACACCGCGCCGGCCCCGTGGACCTACGACAACATCGAATACATGAAGAACCAGCTGAAACTGCTGGGCTTCGGCTATGACTGGGATCGCGAAATCGCCACCTGCCAGCCGGAATACTACCGCTGGGAACAGTGGTTCTTCACCAAGCTGTATGAAAAAGGCCTGGTCTACAAGAAGACCTCGGCGGTGAACTGGTGCCCGCACGATCTGACCGTGCTGGCCAACGAACAGGTTATCGACGGCTGCTGCTGGCGCTGCGACACCAAGGTCGAGCGTAAAGAGATCCCGCAGTGGTTCATCAAAATCACCGCCTACGCCGATCAGCTGCTGAACGATCTGGACACGCTGGAAAGCTGGCCGGAGCAGGTGAAAACCATGCAGCGCAACTGGATTGGCCGCTCCGAAGGCGTGGAAATCACCTTCGACGTGGCGGACAGCGAAGAGAAGCTGACGGTTTACACCACCCGCCCGGACACCTTCATGGGCGCCACCTACGTGGCGGTCGCCGCGGGCCACCCGCTGGCGCAACAGGGCGCGCGCAACAACCCGGCGCTGACCGAGTTCATCGACGAATGCCGCAACACCAAAGTCGCCGAAGCCGAAATGGCGACGATGGAGAAGAAAGGCATGCCGACCGGCCTGTTCGTTGTCCATCCGCTGAGCGGCGAGAAGCTGCCGGTGTGGGTCGCCAACTTCGTGCTGATGGAATACGGCACCGGCGCCGTGATGGCGGTACCGGCGCACGACCAGCGCGACTGGGAATTCGCCACCAAATACGATCTGCCGATCAAGCCGGTGATCCTGAACCTCGACGGCAGCCAGCCTGACGTGAGCGCCGAAGCGATGACCGACAAAGGCGCGCTGTTCAATTCAGGCGAGTTCGACGGCCTGGATAATGAAGCGGGCTTCAACGCCATCGCCGACAAACTGGTCGCCAAGGGCGTGGGCCAGCGTAAGGTCAACTACCGTCTGCGCGACTGGGGCGTTTCCCGTCAGCGTTACTGGGGTGCGCCAATCCCGATGGTGACGCTGGAAGACGGCACCGTAATGCCGACGCCGGAAGACCAGCTGCCGGTGATCCTGCCGGAAGACGTGGTCATGGACGGCATCACCAGCCCGATCAAGGCCGACCCTGAGTGGGCGAAAACCACCGTCAACGGCCAGCCGGCGCTGCGCGAAACCGACACCTTCGACACCTTTATGGAGTCCTCCTGGTACTACGCGCGCTACACCTGCCCGCAGTATGACCAGGGCATGCTGGATCCGGCCGCCGCCAACTACTGGCTGCCGGTCGATCAATATATCGGCGGCATCGAACACGCCATCATGCACCTGATGTACTTCCGCTTCTTCCACAAGCTGATGCGCGATGCGGGCCTGGTGGATTCGGACGAGCCGGCCAAACGCCTGCTGTGTCAGGGCATGGTGCTGGCCGACGCCTTCTACTACACCGGCAACAGCGGCGAGCGCGTCTGGGTATCCCCGGTTGACGCCACCGTCGAGCGCGACGACAAGGGCCGCATCACCAAGGCCACCGATCCGCAAGGCCGTGAACTGGTCTATGCTGGCATGAGCAAAATGTCGAAGTCGAAGAACAACGGCATCGACCCGCAGGAGATGGTGGAAAAATACGGCGCGGACACCGTGCGTCTGTTCATGATGTTCGCTTCACCGGCAGAAATGACGCTGGAGTGGCAGGAATCCGGCGTGGAAGGGGCGAACCGCTTCCTGAAACGCGTGTGGAAACTGGCCTACGATCACGTGGAAAAAGGCGCGGTACAGCCGCTGGACGTGGCGGCGCTGAACGAAGATCAGAAAGCGCTGCGCCGCGATCTGCACAAAACCATCGCCAAGGTGACCGACGATATCGGCCGCCGTCAGACCTTCAACACCGCGATCGCCGCCGTGATGGAGCTGATGAACAAACTGGCCCGCGCGCCGCAGGAGAGCGAGCAGGATCGCGCGCTGCTGCAGGAAGCGCTGCTGGCTGTAGTTCGCATGCTGTATCCGTTCACCCCGCACGTGTGCTTCACCCTGTGGCAGGCGCTGGGCGGCGAAGGCGACGTGGACACCGCGCCATGGCCGGTTGCCGACGAGCAGGCGATGGTCGAAGACTCCAAGCTGGTGGTGGTGCAGGTGAACGGCAAGGTTCGCGCTAAAATCACCGTATCTGCCGATGCGACCGAAGAGCAAGTGCGCGCGCGCGCTGCCGAAGAGCATCTGGTGGCTAAATATCTGGACGGCGTCACGATTCGCAAAGTGATCTACGTTCCGGGCAAACTGCTTAACCTGGTTGTGGGTTAACACAAGGAGGAGTTGTGCGACAACGTATTCTAACGCTGTTGCTGGGGTTGGCGGTGCTGGTCACCGCCGGCTGCGGTTTTCACCTGCGTGGCACCACGCAGGTGCCTAATGAAATGAAAACGCTGATCCTGGACAGCGCCGACCCTTACGGCCCGTTGACGCGTGCGGTGCGTGAGCAACTGCGCCTGAACGACGTGACTATCGTCAGCGATCCGAAGCGTAAAGACGTGCCTTCCCTGCGCATCCTCGGCGCGACGGAAAGCCAGGATACCGCCTCGATCTTCCAGGACGGTAAAACCGCCGAGTACCAGCTGGTGCTGACCGTACAGGCCCAGGTGCTGATCCCGGGGCATGACCTGTATCCGCTGTCGGTGAAAGTGTTCCGTTCGTTCTTCGACAACCCGCTGACCGCGCTGGCCAAGGACTCCGAACAGGAGATCATTCGCCAGGAAATGCGTGAGCAGGCGGCGCAACAACTGGTGCGCAAACTGCTGACCGTGCATGCGGCGGAAGAAGAGAACCGGCAGAAAGCCGCTGCCGTCGGCGAACGAGCGGCAAGCCAAACCGCACAATGATCCGCATTTACCCGGAACAACTTGCCGCGCAGCTCCGAGAGGGGCTGCGCGCTTGTTATTTATTGAGCGGCAATGAACCGCTGCTGCTGCAGGAAAGCCAGGATTTACTCCGGCAGGCTGCGCAACAGCAGCAGTTCAGCGAGCACTACAGCATTTCCCTCGACGCCCATACCGACTGGGACGCCATCTTCGGCATCTGTCAGGCGATGAGCCTGTTTGCCAGCCGCCAGACGCTGCTGCTGATCTTCCCGGAAAACGGCCCAACGGCGCCGATCGGCGAGCAGTTGAGCAAACTCGCCACGCTGCTGCACGACGATATTCTGTTGATCCTGCGCGGCCCGCGCCTCACCAAAGCGCAGGAAAACAGTGCCTGGTTCAAGGCGCTCAGCCCGCACGGCGCCCTCGTCAGTTGCCAGACACCGGAACAGGCGCAGCTGCCGCGCTGGGTCGCCGCACGCGCCAAAGCGATGAAGCTGGAGTTGGACGACGCCGCCAATCAGCTGCTGTGCTACTGCTACGAAGGTAACCTGCTGGCGCTGTCGCAGGCGTTGGAGCGGCTGTCGCTGCTGCACCCGGACGGCAAGCTCACGCTGCCGCGCGTCGAACAGGCGGTGAACGACGCCGCCCACTTCACGCCGTTCCACTGGCTGGACGCCCTGCTGGCCGGCAAGAGCAAGCGCGCCTGGCATATTCTGCAGCAGCTGCAGCAAGAGGACGTGGAGCCGGTGATCCTGCTGCGCACTCTGCAGCGCGAACTGCTGCTGTTGCTGACGCTGCAGCGCCGCATGGCGTCTGCGCCGCTGCGCACGCTGTTCGATCAGCACAAGGTCTGGCAGAACCGCCGCCCGCTGGTGACCCAGGCGTTGCAACGCCTGTCCGGTCCCCAGTTGCAGCAGGCGGTACAGCTGCTGACGCAAATCGAGCTGACGCTCAAGCAGGACTATGGCCAGTCGGTCTGGCCGGAACTGGAAACCCTGTCGATGCTGCTGTGCGGCAAACCCCTGGCCACGAGTTTTACCGATGCCCACTAATCCGGAACACCCCACCGTATTGCACGCGCTGTTCGGCGGCACCTTTGACCCGATCCACTATGGCCATCTGCGGCCGGTTGAGGCGCTGGCCGCCGAAGTGGGCCTGAATCGCGTCACGCTGCTGCCTAACCACGTGCCGCCGCACCGCCCGCAGCCGGAGGCCAATGCGCAGCAGCGCCTGAAGATGGTCGAGTTGGCGATCGCCGGCAACCCGCTGTTTGCGGTCGACGATCGCGAACTGCACCGCACCACCCCCTCCTACACCATCGAGACGTTGGAAACGATTCGTAAAGAGCGTGGCGCCGCCCAGCCGCTGGCGTTTATTATTGGCCAGGACTCGCTGCTGACGCTGCATAAATGGCACCGCTGGCAGGCGCTGCTGGACGTCTGTCATTTGCTGGTGCTGGCGCGCCCAGGCTATAACGATCGCATGGACACGCCGGAGCTGCAGCAGTGGCTGGAACGCCACCGCACCGCCGACCCGGCGCAGCTCAGCCGCCGCCCGCATGGCCATATCTACCTGGCCGATACGCCGGAGCTGGAAATTTCCGCCACCGAGATCCGCCAGCGCCGCCATCAGGGCCTCAACTGCGACGACCTGCTGCCCCGCTCGGTGCAGCGCTATATCGAGTTGCAGGGTTTATATCGCTAGCGAAAGGTGCGTGATATACTGCGCCGCTATTTTTCAGGTATCCGCTGAAAACCCCGGAAACCTTAGCTGGCCGGGCAGTCACCAGTTAGCTGGCTTTCAGCGGCAGCCTGCCGAAACCATTATCCGGTTACGCCGCAGCGCGCGCATTTTGCCCGCCGCAGCCGACTGAACAGAACACACCCGAGGGGGAACCTTTGCAAGGTAAAGCGCTCCAAGATTTCGTCATCGATAAAATCGATGACCTGAAAGGCCAAGACATTATCGCTCTGGACGTACAGGGCAAATCCAGCATCACCGATTGCATGATCATCTGCACCGGCACCTCGACGCGTCACGTTATGTCGATCGCCAGCCACGTGGTGCAGGAATCCCGTGCCGCAGGCATGGAACTGTACGGTATGAAAGGCCAGGAAGCCTCCGACTGGATCGTGGTCGATCTGGGCGAAGTGATCGTGCACGTGATGCAAGAAGAGAGCCGTCGCCTGTACGAGCTGGAAAAACTCTGGAGCTAAGCGGTGAAACTGCAATTGGTGGCGGTCGGCACCAAAATGCCAGACTGGGTGCAAACCGGCTTTATGGATTACCTGCACCGCTTTCCCAAAGATATGCCGTTTGAGCTGACCGAGATCCCGGCGGGCAAACGCGGCAAAAACGCCGACATCAAACGCATTCTGGACAAGGAAGGCGAACAGATGCTGGCGGCGGTGGGCAAAGGCAACCGCATCGTTACGCTGGATATCCCAGGCACGCCGTGGGAAACGCCGCAGCTGGCGCAGCAGCTTGAGCGCTGGAAGCAGGATGGCCGCAACGTCAGCTTGCTGATCGGTGGCCCGGAAGGGCTGGCGCCCGCCTGCAAAGCCGCTGCCGAGCAGAGCTGGTCACTTTCTCCGTTGACACTGCCGCATCCTTTGGTGCGCGTTCTGGTGGCCGAAAGCCTCTACCGCGCCTGGAGTATTACTACAAATCATCCTTACCACCGGGAATAGCCGGTGGTGACCGTGACAGAGTGAAATAAAGCAGCGGGATGAAAATAGAACGTAACCCTTTTCGCGACTATACGGCTGAATCCGCCCTGTTTGTACGCCGCGCCCTGGTGGCGTTCTTGGTCATCCTGGTGCTGTCCGGCATCCTGATCGCCAACCTGTATAATCTGCAAGTGGTCCGCGTCGAGGATTACCGCACCCGCTCCAACGAAAACCGCATCAAGCTGGTGCCCATCGCGCCCAGCCGCGGCATTATCTACGATCGCAACGGCACCCCACTGGCGCTCAACCGCACCATTTACCAGCTGGAGCTGATGCCTGAAAAAGTCGACGATCTCAAAGCCACGCTGCAGGCGCTGCGCCCGGTGGTCGATCTGACCGACGACGACATCACCAATTTCGAAAAAGAGCGCAAGCGCTCGCGCCGTTTCGTCTCGATTCCGGTGAAAACCGCGCTGACCGAAGTCCAGGTCGCCCGCTTTGCGGTCAATCAATTCCGCTTTCCCGGCGTGGAAGTGAAAGGCTACCAGCGCCGCTACTACCCTTACGGTTCCGCCCTCACCCACGTTACCGGCTACGTGTCGAAGATCAACGACCGTGATGTCGAGCGCCTGGACAAAGACGGCAAGCTGGCCAACTACGCCGCCACCCACGATATCGGCAAGCTGGGCATCGAACGCTACTACGAAGACACGCTGCACGGCAAAACCGGCTATGAAGAGGTCGAGGTCAACAACCGCGGCCGGGTGATCCGCCAGCTGCACGAGCAGCCGCCTTCCGCCGGTCAGGACGTTTACCTGACGCTCGATCTCAACCTGCAGCGCTATATCGAACAGCTGCTGGTCGGCAGCCGCGCCGCCGTGGTGGTGAGCGATCCGCGCACCGGCGCCATCCTGGCGATGGTGTCTAACCCGAGCTACGATCCGAACCTGTTCGTCGACGGCATTTCCAGCAAGGACTATCAGGGGCTGCTGAACGATCCGAATCGCCCGCTGATCAACCGCGCTACGCAAGGGGTCTACCCACCCGCCTCGACGGTGAAACCTTACATCGCGGTGTCGGCGCTGAGCGCCGGAGTGATCACCAAGAATACCGTGGTGTTCGATCCCGGCTGGTGGCAACTGCCCGGCTCGGAAAAACGCTTCCGCGACTGGAAAAAATGGGGCCACGGCCGCCTGAACGTCACCAAGGCGCTGGAAGAATCCGCAGATACCTACTTCTATCAGGTCGCCTATGACATGGGGATCGATCGGCTGTCGAGCTGGCTGACCAAATTCGGTTACGGCCAGTACACCGGCATCGATCTGGCCGAAGAGCGCTCCGGCCTGATGCCGACGCGCGAATGGAAGCTGAAACGCTATAAGAAACCGTGGTATCAGGGCGACACCATTCCGGTGGGCATCGGCCAGGGTTACTGGACCGCCACGCCGATCCAGATGGCCAAGGCGCTGAACACCCTGATCAACGATGGCACGGTCAAAACGCCGCACCTGCTGCAGAGTACCCGCGTCAACGGCGCGCTGGTGCCGTTCAAACAGGAAGAAGACACGCAGATCGGCGATATTCACTCCGGCTTCTGGGAAATCGCCAAAGACGGCATGTACGGTGTGGCCAACCGTCCGAACGGGACGGCGCGCAAATACTTTGCGGACGCACCTTATAAAGCCGCGGCGAAATCGGGCACCGCACAGGTCTTCGGTTACGAAACCTACAACGCCCACAAACTGGCGGAACACCTGCGCGATCACAAGCTGATGACCGCCTTCGCGCCGTTCAACAACCCGACGGTGTCGGTCGCCATCATCCTGGAAAACGGCGGCTCCGGTCCGGCGGTGGGCACCATCACCCGCCAGATCCTCGACCACATCATGCTGGGCGACAACAATACGCAATTGCCAAGCGAGGCTCCGCTGCCGCCTGGCGTAGAAGGTGACTAAGGTAGAACATGACTGAAAGCCAACAAAAAGGCTCGATCTGGACCAAAATCCACATCGACCCGACGTTCCTGCTGCTGATCCTGGCCCTGCTGGTCTACAGCGCCTTCGTGATGTGGAGCGCCAGCGGCCAGGACATCGGCATGATGGAGCGCAAGATCGGGCAGATCGTCATGGGGCTGATCGTGATGGCCGTCATGGCGCAGATCCCGCCGCGCGTCTACGAAAGCTGGGCGCCCTATCTGTATATCTTCTGCGTGATTTTGCTGATCCTGGTGGACGCCTTCGGGCAGATCAGTAAAGGCGCCCAACGCTGGCTGGATCTCGGCGTGGTACGCTTCCAGCCGTCGGAAATCGCCAAGATCGCCGTGCCGCTGATGGTGGCGCGCTTTATGAACCGCGACGTCTGCCCGCCTTCACTGAAAAACACCGCCATCGCGCTGGTGCTGATCTTCCTGCCGACGCTGCTGGTGGCCGCGCAGCCGGATCTGGGCACGTCTATCCTGATCGCCGCCTCCGGCCTGTTCGTGTTGTTCCTGTCCGGCATGAGCTGGAAGCTGATCGCCGTCGCCGCCGTCGCGCTGGCGGCCTTTATCCCGGTGCTGTGGTTCTTCCTGATGCACGGCTATCAACGCGACCGCGTAATGATGCTGCTCGATCCGGAGAGCGACCCGCTCGGCGCCGGATACCACATTATTCAATCGAAGATCGCCATCGGCTCCGGCGGCCTGTCCGGCAAGGGTTGGCTGCACGGCACCCAGTCGCAGCTGGAGTTCCTGCCGGAGCGCCATACCGACTTTATCTTCGCCGTTCTGGCCGAAGAGCTGGGGTTGATCGGGGTGTTGGTGCTGCTGGCGCTCTACCTGCTGGTGATCATTCGCGGGCTGATGATCGCCGCCAAGGCGCAAACCACCTTCGGCCGCGTGATGGTCGGCGGCTTGATGCTGATTTTGTTCGTTTATGTCTTTGTTAACATCGGTATGGTCAGTGGCATTTTGCCGGTAGTTGGCGTACCTTTGCCTCTGGTCAGTTACGGGGGTTCGGCGCTGATAGTGTTGATGGCCGGTTTCGGCATCATCATGTCGATCCACACGCATCGGAAAATGCTGTCTAAAAGTTTATAAGAGGTGAGTAATGCGTAAGGAATGGCTTTGGATCGGCGTCGCGGCGGTGTTGCTCTCCGCCTGTACCGCCCCGACCACGGAACAGCAGGCGCCACAGCAGCCGTACAACGGCCCGGTGGTGGAAATCGGTGGCGTCGAGCCTCAATATGAACCCTATAACCCTAATAACATGCAGGATTATAAGGTTAATGGCGATACTTACCGCATCGTAAAAGATCCGCAGAACTTCTCGCAGACCGGCCTGGCGGCCTGGTACGGCGAAGAGGCCAACGGCAACACCACGGCGCTGGGCGAGCAGTTCGATCCTAACGGCCTGACCGCGGCGCACCCGACCCTGCCGATCCCCAGCTATGTGCGCGTCACCAACCTGGCCAACGGCCGTCAGCTGGTGGTACGCGTCAACGATCGCGGGCCTTATACCAAAGGCCGCATCATCGATCTGTCGAAAGCCGCCGCCGACCGCCTCAACCTGTCCAACAACACCAAGGTCAAGGTAGATTTCATCAACGTGGCGCCGGACGGCACGCTGAGCGGCCCTGGCACCATCGGCACCATCGTGGCGAAACAGAGCTACGCCCTGCCGGCGCGCCCGGATCTCGGCTCCAGCGGCATGGGCACCCCGATCCAGCAGGACGTGCCGGTCGCCAGCGGCGCGGCGGTGCGCCCGATCGATAACAGCACTCTGCGCACCGACGACAATGCCCCAGCCGCCGGCGGCAACGCCGCAAACGGCCGCGGTGGTTTCCTCGGCGCGCCAAGCGCAGTACCGGCCGGCGTGCTGGAAGGCTCCGAGCCTGAAGCCGCTTCGGTGGCCGCACCGGTTGCGGCCGGCGCCACCGCCGCTGCCGGCATGGCTGCCGCCTCTTCCTCAGGCGGTTACGTGGTGCAGGTCGGCGCGCTGAGCAGCGCCGAGCGCGCCCAAAGCTGGCAGCAAAGCCTGAGCCAGCAGTTTGGCGTCCCAGGCAAAGTGGCGGCCAACGGCAACGTTTATCGCGTTCAGCTCGGCCCATTCAGCAGCCGTCAGCAGGCGGCCCAGCTGCAACAACGCCTGGCCAGCGAAGCGCAACAACAGTCTTTCGTTACTGCTGCACCCTGAGCATTAAGCCCGGCGGGCATTCACGGCCGATAAGCGGTTATTTAGCTGAAACATTTTCTTGCAGCTAAAAGTGCACTAACCGCAATTAGGCAGATGAATGGGTAATGCCTGCCGGGATCGCATCTGCTATAGTGTGGCTCGTTTTTTAACTTTACTTTCACGGATGTTGTAGTCCCGATCATGAAACAAGTAACTTCTTTTCGCTTAATCAAGAGCATCGCATTCGGCACCGTTATCGCAATGGGCGCAGCCTCCGTCGCGCATGCCGATGACGTTAACCTCAAAACCATGATCCCAGGTGTCCCGCAGATCGATGCGGAAGCGTACATCCTGATTGATTACAACTCCGGCAAAGTGCTGGCCGAGATGAACGCCGACGCGCGTCGCGATCCGGCCAGCCTGACCAAAATGATGACCAGCTACGTCATCGGCCAGGCGCTGAAAGCCGGCAAAATCGGCCAGGACGACATGGTGACCGTCGGCCAGGACGCCTGGGCGACCGGCAACCCGGTGTTCAAAGGCTCCTCGCTGATGTTCCTGAAGCCAGGCGATCGCGTGCCGGTCTCCAAACTGACCCGCGGCATCAACCTGCAGTCCGGTAACGACGCCTGCGTGGCGATGGCCGACTACGTTGCCGGCAGCCAGGACGCGTTCGTCAACCTGATGAACACCTACGTCAACAAGCTGGGCCTGCAGAATACCCATTTCCAGACGGTGCACGGCCTGGATGCCCAAGGGCAATACAGCTCGGCGCGCGACATGGCGTTGATCGGCCAGGCGCTGATCCGCGACGTGCCGGACGAATACGCGATTTATAAAGAGAAAGAGTTCACCTTCAACAATATCCGCCAGATGAACCGTAACGGTCTGCTGTGGGACACCAGCCTGAACGTCGACGGCATCAAAACCGGCCACACCGACGCGGCGGGTTACAACCTGGTGGCTTCGGCGACCGAAGGCCAGATGCGTCTGATCTCCGCCGTGCTGGGTGGCCGCACCTACAAAGGCCGTGAAACCGAGAGCAAGAAACTGCTGACCTGGGGCTTCCGCTTCTTTGAAACCGTGGCGCCACTGAAAGTCGGTAAAGAGTTCGCCTCCGAGCCGGTCTGGTTCGGCGACGCCGATCGCGTTGAGCTGGGCGTGGACAAAGACGTCTACCTGACCATCCCGCGTGGCCGCATGAAAGATCTGAAGGCCAGCTATGTGCTGAACACGCCGGAAATTCACGCGCCGCTGGCGAAAAATCAGGTGGTCGGCACCATCAACTTCCAACTGGACGGCAAAACCATCGATCAGCGTCCGCTGGTGGTGATGAACGAAGTGAAAGAAGGTGGTTTCTTCAGCCGCATCGTGGACTATATCAAACTGATGTTCCACCACTGGTTCGGTTAACGGTTGAAACGGGCAAAATTGCCCCCATATACTGAATAACATTAACTCCCGCCCCGGCGGGAGTTATAATTTATAGATTAGCTAGCACTCTGGAGCGCACGCACATGCAAAAAACTAAACTGAACGAACTGCTCGAATTCCCTTGCTCGTTTACCTACAAGGTGATGGGCCTGGCGCAGCCTGAGCTGGTTGACCAGGTAGTTGAAGTGGTGCAGCGCCATGCACCGGGCGATTACAACCCGCAGGTTAAGCCAAGCAGCAAAGGCAACTACCACTCCGTCTCCATCACCATCAACGCCACTCACATCGAGCAGGTCGAAACCCTGTACGAAGAGTTGGGCAACATTGAAATTGTTCGCATGGTGCTGTAATTCCAGCATAAACCCCTGCTTATCAACCCGGGATGGCGCAGCGTCTTCCCGGGTTGCGCATTTTTGGTCAGCGAAAGGCTGGTCGCAGGCCGGAGCGCCCGGTATAATGGCTTTACCACTTCTGTAACCTGACGATGACTCTTTTGCAACCAGACAAGATCATTTTGCGTCAGCTGGGGTTGCAGCCCTACGCGCCTGTATCCCAAGCCATGCATAACTTCACCGACGGTCGTACCGAGAGCACGCCGGACGAACTGTGGCTGGTGCAGCATCACCCGGTGTTCACCCAGGGCCAGGCCGGCAAAGCCGAGCACGTACTGATGCCCGGCGATATCCCGGTTGTCCAGAGCGATCGCGGCGGCCAGGTGACCTATCACGGGCCGGGCCAGCAGGTGATGTACGTGATGGTCGATCTGAAACGCAGCAAGGTCGGCGTACGCCAATTGGTCACGGCGATAGAAGATACGGTTATCAACACCCTCGCCCACTTCCGTCTCGAATCGCGCGCCCGCCCGGATGCGCCGGGCGTGTACGTGGGGGAGCAGAAAATCTGTTCGTTGGGTTTGCGGATCCGCAAAGGCAGCTCATTCCACGGCCTTGCCCTGAATGTGGCGATGGATCTCAGCCCTTTCCAACGCATCAACCCTTGCGGTTACGCCGGCATGCAGATGACGCAGGTCAGCGCGCTGGCGCCCGGCGTTGGCATTGAAGACATACACCCAATCCTGGTACAGGAATTTGTTCATTTACTCGGCTACCAGACGGTCGAGCTTCGTAACTGGAACCTGCACGATTATGAGTAAACCAATTCAGATGGAACGCGGCGTCAAATACCGCGATGCTGACAAAATGGCGCTGATCCCGGTCAAAACGGTGGTCACCGAACGGCAGGAGCTGTTGCGTAAACCCGAGTGGATGAAGATCAAACTGCCTGCCGACTCAACGCGCATTCAGGGCATCAAAGCCGCGATGCGCAAGAACGGCCTGCACTCCGTCTGTGAGGAAGCCTCGTGCCCTAACCTGTCCGAGTGCTTCAACCACGGCACCGCCACCTTTATGATCCTCGGCGCCATCTGTACCCGCCGCTGCCCGTTCTGCGACGTGGCCCACGGCCGCCCGATCGCGCCGGACGCCAACGAGCCGGAAAAGCTGGCGCAAACCATCGCCGACATGGCGCTGCGTTACGTGGTGATCACCTCGGTTGACCGCGACGATCTGCGCGACGGCGGCGCTCAGCACTTTGCCGACTGCATCTCGGCCATCCGCGCCAAGAGCCCGAACATCAAAATCGAAACGCTGGTGCCGGACTTCCGCGGCCGTATGGACCGCGCGCTAGAGATCCTCACCGCCACGCCGCCGGACGTATTCAACCACAACCTGGAAAACGTGCCACGCGTATACCGCCAGGTGCGCCCGGGCGCCAACTACGAGTGGTCGCTGAAGCTGCTCGAACGCTTTAAAGAAGCGCACCCGGATATCCCGACCAAGTCCGGCCTGATGGTCGGCCTTGGGGAAACCAACGCGGAAATCGTCGAAGTGATGCGCGATCTGCGTCGCCATGGCGTGACCATGCTGACGCTGGGTCAATACCTGCAGCCAAGCCGTCACCACCTGCCGGTGCAACGCTACGTCAGCCCGGCCGAGTTTGACGAGATGAAAGAAGAAGCGATGGCGATGGGCTTCACCCACGCCGCCTGCGGTCCGTTCGTGCGTTCGTCTTACCACGCCGATCTGCAGGCCAAAGGGATGGAAGTGAAATAACGCGTAATAGTTTGTTACGCTAAAGACGGCGGAAACGCCAAAAAACGGATGTCCGCAAGGCATCCGTTTTTTTATTGTGCGCCATCAGACGGGATTAAACGTCTTTCTTTTCGACGCTCTGCTGAGCGGATTGGCTCTCGGCGGCGTTGTTGCCGGCGGCCGGCGGTGGTGTGCTGTCGTCGCCCACGGCTTTTTTAAAGCCTTTCAGCGCCGCGCCAAGATCGGCGCCGAGCGTGCGCAGTTTGCTGGTGCCGAACAGTAAAATCACCAACACCGCAATCACCAGAAGTTTGGTAATGCTGATACCTTCCATACTCACCTTCTTATCATAGAGCGCTGCGTGAACAGCGAGAAAAACTGACCTTGCCTGCGAATATTTAGCGACTTTCCCCCGGCTCGCACAACCGCAACATGTAACAGAGTGAGATCCGTCGCAGGAATGCCACACGGTTTCACGGCGTGAATACCAGACTATTCTTAGTTTATCACCCGCATGATACGCTGCCGTGAGACTCATCAGGGAGATGCCGGATGTATATTGCCCCACCCATTTTCGATGCCCGAAAATCCGGCCTCAGCTTCGCCAAGCGCACCTATCTGCCCCGCGTGGCCGGTTTGGGACTTGGCTTTATCTGCGTCTGCGCCGCGCTCTACCCGCTGGCTCCGCCAACGGCAGTCTGGCTCTTGCTGGCCTTTCACGGCTTTCTCTGGCCGCATCTCGCCTACCGCCTGGCCTGCCGCGCCAAAGATCCGTTCAAAGCCGAAATTCGCAACCTGTTGATCGACTCCGCTTTCGGCGGCGTCTGGGCGGCGATGATGGCGTTCAATGCGCTGCCTGCGATTGTCATCCTGTCGATGATGAGCATGAACAACATCGCCTCGGCCGGCAAAACGCTGTTTGTGAAAGGATTGATGATTCAGCTGGCCGCCGCGGCGATCGCCGGCGCGCTGCTCGGTTTCCCGTTTCACCCGCAAAGCACCCCGCTGCAAATCTATCTGTGCCTGCCGATGATCTATCTGTATCCAACGCTGCTTGGTTTGGTGACCTACCGCACCGCCAAGCGGCTGGCGGAAAAGAAACAGGAGCTGCAGCGTATCAGCACCCGCGATGGGCTGACCGGTTTGTACAATCGCCGCCACTGGGAGCATCTGCTGCATCGCCAGTTTGACAGCTGCCGCCGCTATCAGGACAGCGCCACGCTGATTCTGATGGACATCGATCGCTTCAAAACCATCAACGACACCTTCGGCCATGCGCTGGGGGACGAAGCCCTGGCGGCGCTGGCGGAAGAGCTGCTGATCGGCTTACGCAACGTGGATATCGTCGGGCGTTACGGCGGGGACGAATTTGGCGCGGTACTGCCGAACACCAACGCCGAACAGGCGACAACCGTCCTGCAGCGCATTCAGCAACGGCTGGACGCCGTCAGCTTCAAAGAGGCGCCTCAGCTACGGCTGCAGATCAGCGCAGGCATCGCCAACTACCACCCTGAGTTGGGCGGTTATCTGGACTGGCTGAAAGCCGCCGACGGCGCGCTCTACCGGGCGAAGCAAAACGGCCGCAACCGGCTGGAAACGGCGACGCCGACGGGTGGCTAGCTTACTGACTTAATAGCTTGGCAAAATACTTTGGCGCTTCGACAAAGCCTTCGCGCCGATAAAACGCATGGGCCCGCTCACGGCGGCTGTGGCAATGAACTTCCAACCGATCGCAGCCGCGACGGTGCGCCAGCGCCTCGCCCTCCGCCAACAGCAACCGCCCTACGCCCGTGCCGCGCGCCCGATCGTCGACGCAAAAATAGCTGATGCGGGCAATATCGCCGGCCAACGCCAGCTGAGGCAGAAAATGCAGCGACAACACGCCCAGCACTTGCTCCTCCTCCACCGCCACCAGCAGCGCCTCATCCGGATGCGCCAACAGTTGCTGCATTCGCTGCGTCAGAAACGCCTCGGTGCCGGGATAATCCAGCGCCGTCATTAATTCGGCGATAGCGTGCCGGTCGCTCAGACGCGCCGTTCTGATTTCCATCCGTTTTACCTCGCAAAGTGTCGATACTACAAAATAGGCGGCTTTAGGTGTAACATCCAACGGGTACGGCGAAAAAGGCCGTGCGGCACGCTGGAGATGACATTCCTCCCTAACCGCCTTCACAGGCTGATGATGTCTACGTAACCTCTCGGAGAGAGGCGCGTAGCGTTACGCCTGTCCCTTTCCGAGTCCCGTGAATTTCTCTGATTGAAAGGTAGTTGCCCCATGTTGAGTTCTTTACTGGCCGTATTTATCGGCGGCGGCGTCGGCAGCGTACTGCGCTGGGCGGTAAGCATGAAAATGAATCCGTTGAACGCCCACATTCCGCTCGGTACGCTGATGGTCAATCTGGTCGGCGGTTTTATCATCGGCCTGGCGATGGCGATTTTCACCCGCATGACGCACCTGGATCCCACCTGGAAATTGCTGATCACCACCGGGTTTTGCGGCGGCTTGACCACCTTCTCTACCTTTTCGCTGGAGGTGGTGTACCTGATGCAGGATGGCCGCTTCGGCTGGGCATTGGCCAATATGCTGCTCAACCTGGCCGGTTCGCTGGCGATGACGCTGCTGGCTTTCATGCTGGTCATGTGGGTCAACGGGCGCTAAGTCCTTAATGTTTCCTTAATCTTGCATGCGCATAATCTCATCCAGTACCCCTGACTGGATGAGAAACCGCTATGTTTAGCCTGCCGAAAACCGCCGCCGAAGCGATCGCCGTTGCGCTGTGCGTGCTGATCGTCGCCGCCTTTATCAAATCTTACCTGTTCGCTTAAACGCCTTTTCCCGCAGCACTCGTTCATCTTGCACCCTTCCCGTCGGTTGCACTACAATTGAGAATGAACGTTCACACCCAAAAATGTGAACCCGGCTCACGCGTAGCAAAGGATCGGGCAGATGCTCTCCCCCAACGACACTAAACAGGCCAAGGTGCAGGCGCGCCGCGATCAGATCGTCGAAGCGGCGAAAATCAGCTTCCGCCGCCACGGTTTCCACGCCGCCAGCATGGCGGAAATCGCCCAGGGCTCACAGCTCAGCGTCGGCCAAATCTATCGCTATTTCGCCAATAAAGACGCGATTATCGAGGAGATCGTCAACCGCATCATCGCCAACAAGATGCAGCGCCTGGAAAACCTTGGCGATCACATCAATCTGATCGCCGGCGTGCTGGCGGCGCGCACGCTGTTCCAGCAGCCGGGCGAGAGCGAAACCGACCACATGCTGATGCTGGAAGTGACCGCCGAGGCCACGCGCAATCCGGTGGTGGCCAAAATGCTCAGCGACGCTGAAGCGCGGCTGTTTCGCCACGTGTGCCACAACCTGCAGCGGCTGTATCCCCATTTCAGCGCGGAAGAGATCGCCGCGCGAGTGGAGTTTATCGCCGTCATGAGCGAAGGCACCGGTTACCGGATCCTTACCACGCAAAAAGCTGATGCGTCCCTGCTGCGCGATCTGTATCAGCAGGCCATTTCTCATCTGTTCAGGAAATCCTAATCTCTCATGACCAAACACTTAGCCAGACAACGTCTGGTGTACGCCGTCGTGCTTGGCCTGTTGGCCGCGCTGGGGCCGCTGTGCACCGATCTCTACCTGCCCGCCCTGCCGGAGATGGCGGGCGAGCTGAATACCTCCACCGCCGCCGCGCAGCTCAGCCTGACCACCGGGCTGCTCGGTCTGGGCGTCGGCCAGCTGATTTTCGGCCCTTACAGCGACAAACTGGGCCGCATGCGCCCGCTGCTGCTGTCGCTGATCCTGCTGTTGGGCGCTTCGCTGTGGTGTGCGCTGGCGCCCACCATCGACCAACTGCTGATCGCTCGCCTGCTGCAGGGCATCGCCGGCGCCGGTGGGGCGGTGATTTCCCGCGCCATCGCCCGCGATCTGTATGCCGGGCATGAGCTGACCCGCTTCTTCGCCTTGCTGATGCTGGTCAACGGCCTGGCGCCGATCGTCGCGCCAGTGCTGGGCGGCGTCATGCTGCAGGTGATGAACTGGCGCGGCATCTTCGGCGTACTGGCGGCCATCGCGGTGCTGCTGTTCAGCCTGTCGGCGCTGAAGCTGCGCGAATCCCTGCCGGTCGAGCGCCGCAGCCAGGGCGGCATCCTGGCGATGCTGATGTCGCTGGGCAGTTTGTTGACCCAGCGCTATTTCATGGGGCTGTGCCTGACGCAGGGCTTCGTGATGGCCGGCATGTTCGCCTATATCGGCGCCTCGCCTTTCGTCTTGCAGCAGATCTACGGCCTCAGCCCGCAAATGTTCAGCCTGTGCTTCGCCATTAACGGCGTCGGGCTGATCATTGCAGCGCAGCTGGCCAGCCGCCTCAGTTCGCGTTGGGGTGAGCGGCGGGTATTGAAGAGCGGGCTGACGCTGGCGGCCGGCGCGTCGCTGTTGCTGCTGTTGGCCGCCGCGCTGCACGCGCCGCTGGTATTGCTGCTGGTGCCGCTGTTCTTCTCGGTGGCGGTGATCGGCATCGTCGGCCCGACCGCCTCTTCGCTGGCGATGCAAAGCCAGGGTGACAAAGCGGGCAGCGCCTCAGCCTTGATCGGCGTGTGCATGTTCGCGCTCGGCGCCTGCGCCGTGCCGCTCACCGGGCTGGGCGGCACCTCGAGCCTGTCGATGGCGCTGACCATCGTCGGCTGCTACGCCGTCGCCATCCTGCTATTCAGCCTGTTGGCCCGCCGCAGCGAAGCATAATGCGCCCAATAAAAAACCCGCTCAATGAGCGGGTTTTAAGAAATTCAGCTACGCAGCTTAGATAGCAGTAACGTTAGCGGCAGATGGGCCTTTGGCACCGTTCGTGATTTCAAATTCTACACGCTGGCCTTCAGCAAGCGTTTTGAAACCGTTGCTAACGATGGCAGAGAAGTGAACGAAAACGTCCTTGCTACCATCTTCCGGAGTAATGAAACCGAAGCCTTTGGATTCATTAAACCACTTAACGCTACCTTTAATCTTAGACATCAAACTTACCTTTAACGTGAATGAAAGACACAAAACCTGTGTCGATCACAGTACAGCAAGCAGGCAGGATTTTGTCCACCACCGCGATCACAGAAATCCGATAAAGAGTGAAAAAATCCGTGTTGCCCGGTGTAAATTGATTGCACCGGTTGCGATAAGTTACCGTTTCAGGTCAATCCTCTTCAGGCGCCGGCAAACAACGAGCGAACGCCCAAACTTGCCCATTTCGCCATCGTTGACGCCCCCGTGCAGACGCAATCGCTATGAAATATAACCAGATGGTCTTTTTGCTTCGGCGCCCGCTGCACTAGGGTTAGGGTTTATTTCCCACTGTGAGCCAAGCCTATGACCAGCCAGTTGGCAGACAAAATTATCGCCTATCGGCGTGAGCTGCACCAAAACCCCGAGCTTTCCAATCACGAATTCGCCACCACCGCCCGGCTGACTCGCTGGCTGCAAGAGGCGGGCATTCGCCTGCTGCCGTTGGCGCTGAAAACCGGCGTCGTGGCGGAGATCGGCAGCGGCAAAGGGCCGATCATCGCGCTGCGCGGCGACATTGACGCGCTGCCGATCGACGAGATCGCCGATGTGCCCTTCAGTTCGCAAAACCGCGGCGTGATGCACGCCTGCGGCCACGACTTTCACACTTCGGTGATGCTCGGCGCCGCACACCTGCTGAAAGCGCGCGAGGCCGAGCTACCCGGCACGGTGCGCATCTTCTTCCAGCCGGCGGAAGAGACCTTCAACGGCGCCCGGCACCTGATCGACGCCGGCGCGCTGGATAACGTCGCGGCGGTGTTTGGCCTGCACAATGCGCCGGAACTGCCCACCGGCACCTTCGCCACCCGCGCCGGGCCGTTTTACGCCAACGTCGATCGTTTCCAGATCCAGATCACCGGCAAAGGTGCCCACGCCGCCAAACCGGAACAGGGCGTCGACACCATCGTCACCGCCAGCCAGATCGTCGGCGCACTGCAGACGCTGCCCAGCCGCAGCTTCAGCTCGCTGGAATCGCTGGTGGTGAGCGTGACGCGCATCGAAGGCGGCAATACCTGGAACGTACTGCCGCAAACCGTGGAGCTGGAAGGCACGGTGCGCACCCACAGCGACGCGGTGCGCCGCCAGGTGCCGGACAAGATTCGTCAGGTGATCGACGGCGTCGCCGCCGCGCTGGGCGCCCAGGCCGAACTGCACTGGCAGCCGGGGCCACCGGCGGTGATCAACGACGCGCATTGGGCGGCATTCAGCAAAACCGTCGCCGCCGAGGCCGGTTACCGGGTTGAAGAGGCGGAACTGCAGATGGGCGGCGAAGATTTCGCGCTTTATCTGCACCATGTTCCAGGCGTGTTTGTCAGCATCGGATCCGCCAGCGAGTTCGGCTTGCATCATCCGCGTTTCAATCCCGATGAACGCGCTCTGTTCCCGGCGGCGCAATATTTCACGCTGCTGGCGGAACGCACGCTGCAACAATTAACCACCGCGCCGGAAAAAACCCTCAGCAACGCCTGAATAACAACAAATATTATTTCCCCGACGCTGCTGATGCCGCGCCGGGGATTATTATTTTCGCCTACCGTGATATTTGCCGTTTTCAACATTTGAATATGCTGTTTTGTTGTTTTACATCCCGCCGCCGCTCATCAATAGTGGTTCCATCAGACACTGCGCGCCTCTGCGGCGCATGATGGGATAATCACGATGAGCAACAGCGCGAATAATCAACGTCAATTACGGCTGGGCGCCATTCTGCATGGCGCGTCGGGAAATATGTCCGCCTGGCGCCACCCGGACGCTACTGCCGACGCCAGCATCAACCTCGAATTTAATATCGCCACGGCGAAAAAAGCCGAGCAGGGAAAATTCGATTTCGTGTTTGTCGCCGATGGCTTATATATCAACGAAAAATCCATTCCGCATTTTCTTAATCGCTTCGAACCGTTGACCCTATTGGCCGCGCTGTCCGCCGCCACCGACAAAATTGGCCTGGTGGGCACCCTCTCCACCTCCTACAGCGATCCGTTCACCGTCGCCCGTCAGTTCGCCAGCCTCGATCACCTGAGCAACGGCCGCGCCGGCTGGAACGTGGTGACCTCGCCGTTGGAAGGCTCAGCCAAAAACTTCTCGCGCGCCGAACACCCGGAGCACAGCCTGCGTTACCGCATCGCCGATGAGTTTCTTGACGTCGCCAAAGGACTGTGGGACTCCTGGGAAGAGGACGCCTTCGTGCGCAACAAAGCCAGCGGCGAATTCTTTCGCGCCGGGAAACTGCACACCCTCAACCACCAGGGTGAGTTCTTCTCGGTACAAGGGCCGCTGAACATCGGCCGCACGCCGCAGGGCCGCCCGATTCTGTTCCAGGCCGGCGCTTCTGAAGACGGCAAACGCCTGGCGGCCAGGCACGCCGATGCGATTTTCACCCATCACGACACGCTGGAACAGGCGCAGGATTTCTATCAGGACGTGAAACGGCAACTGGTGGAACAAGGGCGCGAACCGGACGATCTGCGTATCTTCCAGGGCGTCAGCGTGATCGTCGGCGACGACGACGCGGACGTCGAGCGCCAGTATCAGGAGACCGCTCGCCTGGTAAGCATCGAAAACGCCCTCAACTATCTTGGCCGCTACTTCGAACATTACGACTTCGCTCGCCATCCGCTGGATGCCCCGTTCCCGGACATCGGCGATTTGGGGCAAAACAGCTTCCGCAGCACCACCGACGCGATCAAGCGCAACGCCCGTGAGCGTAACCTCACGCTGCGCCAGGTGGCGCTGGAAGCCGCCTCGCCGCGCCCGGTGTTCAGCGGCACGCCGGAAGCGGTGGCCGACGGCCTGCAGCGCTGGTTCGACAGCGAAGCCGCCGATGGCTTCATCATCAGCGGCGGTACGCCCAACGCTTTCGGTCACTTCGTCGAGCGGGTGGTGCCCGTCCTGCAGCGGCGCGGCCTGTTCCGCCAAGCGTACCGCGGCGACACGCTGCGCGAACACCTGGGCCTGAAACGCCCATTGAACAGATTCACCCAATAATAAGATCGCTTTCAGGGATACCCGCTATGCAGAAAACCGTTACCGCCGCCCTCGTGGCGGCCTTGTTGAGCCTGACCGGCGCCGCGCAGGCGGGCACCGGCATCGATTTGCAGGCCAATGAAACCCCGATCCACGCGCCGAAAAACCCGCAGGCGATCGCCAAACTGCCGGCCGATTTCCACTTCGTAAAGCCGGGGCAGTTCACCGTCGCGATCGCCGCGCTCAACACGCCGCCGCTGGCGCTGTTCGCCGCCGACAACCGGCGGCTTATCGGCAGCGAAGTGGATATCGCGCAGCTGGTGGCCGACAGCCTGGGCCTAACGCTTAACGTGGTGCAAACCTCGTGGGNCCGACAACCGGCGGCTTATCGGCAGCGAAGTGGATATCGCGCAGCTGGTGGCCGACAGCCTGGGCCTAACGCTTAACGTGGTGCAAACCTCGTGGGAAGACTGGCCGCTGGGGGTGGTCTCCGGCAAGTATGACGCGGCCATCACCAACGTTACCGTCACTAAAGAGCGCAAAACCCGCTTCGATTTCGCCACCTACCGCATCGATTCGCTCGGCTTTTACGTCAAAACCGGCGGCAAGATCGCGACGATCAAACAACCCGCCGATATCGCCGGATTAAAGATCATCGTCGGCTCCGGCACCAATCAGGAAGCGATCCTGCTGGCGTGGGATAAACAGAACCGGCAGCAGGGGCTCAAACCCTTCCAACCGATCTACGTGACCGATGATGCGGCCGCCACGCTGGCGATCCAGTCCGGCCGGGCCGACGCCTACTTTGGGCCGAACGTGCTCGGCGCCTATAAAGCGGCGCTGAATGGCCGCACCCGGCTGGCGGGCACGGTGGAAGGCGGCTGGCCGAAGGCGGCGCACATCGCCGTCACCACCCGCAAAGGCAACGGCCTGGTACAGGCGGTGAACGAAGCGCTGAACGGCGCGATCCGCGGCGGGCAATACGATCGGGTGCTCAACCGCTGGGGCGAGAGCGTCGAACGCCTTGCACAGTCGGAAATCAACCCGCCCGGCCTGGGCGACTAGGAGCGTGCGATGACAGCAGACACCTTCATTCAGACGCTGCCGACCGACCCGCTGATCGCCCCGGTGATCGAGGGGCTGTTCGGTGAATATCGCCAGCGTTACGGCGATTATTTTGGTGACCAGGAACCGGAACCGCTGGATCTGTACGCGCCGCCGCAGGGCGCCTTTATCGTGCTGCTGCGCGCCGGTGCGCCGATCGCCATGGGCGCCTTCAAGCGCTACGACGCGCAAACCGCCGAACTGAAACGGATCTGGACGCGGAGCGATCTGCGCCGTCAAGGCCTGGCGCAGCGGGTGTTGCAGCAATTGGAAGCGCTGGCGCTGGCGCAGGGATATCGCCGGCTCTATCTGACCACCGGCTTTCGCCAGCCTGAAGCGGTGGGCCTGTATCTGAACAACGGCTATCAGCCGCAGTTCGATCCGGCCGTCGACAGCGAGGTTTACAGCCGCCCGCCCTACGACGGTCGCCTGCCGTTCCGCAAGAGCCTGATTGCAGAGGACGCGTGTTGTTGCGCGTCGGAAAGGAAAATCGCCTAACCCTTTTTTATCTGTAGCAGGAGACCTGACATGTCCAAACAAGAAGTCTTGAAAGTGGTGCCCGCCCGCTATCCGCTGCGGCTGATCGGCGCGCTGTTTTCGCTGTTCATTCTGGCCGCCATCGTGCAATCGGTGGCGGGCAACGCGCGCTGGGAATGGGGCGTATTCGCCGAGTGGTTCTTCGCGCCGGCGGTGCTGGCCGGGATGGGGCAAACTCTGCTGCTGACGCTGCTAGGTACCCTGTTCAGCATTCTGTTCGGCACCTTGCTGGCGCTGGCGCGGCTGTCGCGCTCTTACCTGCTGGCGTCGCTGGCCTGGGGCTATATCTGGCTGTTTCGCTCGCTGCCGCTGATCCTGGTACTGATCATCCTGTACAACTTTTCCTACCTGTACGACGCCATCTCGCTGGGCATCCCCTTCACCTCCGTGGTGTTCGCCAGCTTCCCCACCATCGACATTCTCGGCCAGTTCGCGGTGGCGGTGCTGGGCCTGACGCTGGTGCAGTCCGCCTACACCGCCGAGATCATCCGCGGCGGCATTTTGGGCGTGGATTACGGCCAGCACGAAGCGGCGGCAGCGCTGGGCCTGCCGGGTTACCGCCGCACCTTCCGCATCATTCTGCCGCAGGCGCTGCGCTCCATTATTCCGACCGGCTTCAACGAGATCATCAGCCTGGCGAAAGGTACCTCTATCGTTTATGTGCTGGCGCTGCCGGAGCTGTTTTACACCATTCAGGTGATCTATAACCGCACCCAGCAGGTGATACCGCTGCTGATGGTCGCCACCGTCTGGTATCTGTTCATCACCACCGCGCTGTCGGTGATCCAATACTACATCGAGCGCTATTTCGCCCGCGGCGCGGTGCGCGAACTGCCGCCGACACCCTGGCAGAAACTGGCCGGCTGGTTAAAACGTTAGGAGCCCCGCATGTCTGAAGCTATTGATTATTACGCCTTGTCCGAGCAGCCGACACGTAACCTCACCCCGGTGCCGGCACGCGGCCTGATCGAAATCAGCAACGTCAGCAAGTTCTTCGGCAAGCACAAGGCGCTGGACGACGTCAGCCTGACGCTGCAGCCGGGCACCGTGACCGTGATCCTCGGCCCTTCCGGCTCCGGCAAATCGACGCTGCTACGGGCAATCAACCACCTGGAGCGCGTCGATGAGGGCTTTATCCGCATCGACGGCGACTACGTCGGCTACCGCCGCAAAGGCAACCGGCTGTACGAGCTGAAGGAAAAGGCCATTCTGCGGCAACGCATCAACGTCGGTTATGTGTTCCAAAACTTCAATCTGTTCCCGCATCTGACGGTGCTGGAAAACATCATCGAAGCGCCGGTGGTGCACAAGATCCATTCCCGCGAACGGGCGAAGGCGGTGGCCTATGAACTTTTGGACACCGTCGGGCTGCGTCACAAGGCGGACGCCTACCCGCGCCACCTCTCCGGCGGCCAACAGCAG
>NZ_WLYN01000013.1:0-103378 GCF_009707615.1 Serratia sp. YC16
CGCCAGCGCGCCGCCATCGCCGTTCGCCGCCGGCAGCCGGCTCAATACGATCTGCCCCTGCGGCTGCAGGCGGAAAGCCACCGGATTGCCGCCGATCAAGCGCCGCAGGCCCTGTTCAACGCTCATGCTGCCGTTCAACGCCGCCGCCTGCATGCCGTCGAGCTTCACCTCGTCGAAAAACACCTGCATGCCGGCCTGCTCGGCGAAGCGCAGCATGGCGCTCTGCAGAGGCTGCGCTTCAATGTTGAAATTCTTTTGCTGTGCGGCCTGCGCGCCGCTCGCTTCAGCCTGCGCGGCGATCGCCACAACAGGCTGAGTCAGCACCATCGCCGCCAACGCAGCGCGTACCGCCGTGGCCAAGCGGCCGGCCGGCGTGGTTCCCTTGTGAATAAACATGCGTGTGTGTTCCACCCGAAAGAATGCCAAACCAAGTGATAATGGAAATCAATCTCGTTTAAACATAAGGACGTTCCGGAGGGTGAAAACCCGTAAAGATTTTTTACAGAAAGTGAAAATAGCGGCGAAACGGGCGTCCCGGCCCACCTGCGCCGCTCAGTAAAGCAGCGTGATGCCGGGGAGATTCAGTTGGCGGGCGGCGAGTTCCTGACGAATGGCGCTGACACCGTCGTCGAGTTTATTGAGCGCGAACACGCCGCTTACCGTGCGCGCTCTCAGCGCAGGGGTGACAGCCACGATGCGCGTCTCGCGATAGCGGTTGAGCTGCGCGAGCGCCTGCGTCAGCGGTTGGCGGTCGATCACCAGCCAGCCGCGCCGCCAGGCATCATCGCCGGCCGTTTGCCGCGTCAGCCACAGCAGGCCGCTGCGGTAATGCGCCGCCTGGCGTTGCGCGACCACCAGCGAGCGCTCGCCGCGCTCGAGCGTCACCCGCACGCTGTGCTGATGCACGCTGACGTCGACGCCCTGCCCGGTGCGCGCCACGCTGAACTCGGTGCCCAGCGCCTGGGTGACGCCGTTTTCCGCCTCTACCCTGAACGGGCGCTTTTCCGGCCCGTTCACCGGTGCGACGATAAAATAGGCGGCGCCGCTCAGCAGCCGCACCTTGCGTTCGTTGGCGGAATAGGCCAGCGCGATCGCGCTGCCGCTGTCCAGCGCCACCCGGCTGCCGTCCGGCAACGTGACTTCGCGCACCTCGCCGCGAACGGTTTGATAATCCGCCTGCATGCCGATCCATATATCCGGCCCGCGATAAACGCCGAAGGAAACGGCGATCGCCACCGCCGCCGCCATCGCCCAGCGGGCTCCTCTACGGCGAAATGGCGTTTTCAGCGCCGCTACCTGCGGCTGCAGCGCCTGTCGCTGTTCTGGCGGCAGTTGCCCCAGCGTCGCCCACAGCAAGCGAGCCTGACGCAGCGCCGCCGGATGCTGCGGATCATCGGCCAGCCAGGCCTCCAACGCTCGCCGCTGGTCGGCGGCCAGCGCCCCTTCGGCCAGGCGCACGGCCCAGGCGGCCGCCTGTTGCCGCGACTGCGCGGTTAGCGGATTCATGATGGCATAGACCCCTGTTTTTTCTGGTTATAGGTTAAGACGTCTGAAGGCGGATAAACCCGTAAAAAAATTGTCATTATTGATCGTCCATCAACGTCATCAGCCGCTCCAGCGCGCTGGCCAGATGCTTCTCCACCGTACTGAGCGATACGCTCAGTTGAGCCGCCACCTGCGCCTGGGTCAGCCCGTCGAGCCGGTTGAGCCGGAAAATCTGCTGCGTGCGCGGCGGCATGCCCGCCAGCGCCTGTTGCAACAGCTGCAGCATTTGGCTGTCAATCGCCAGCTGCTCGAGCGCCGGTTCGCCGGAGGGATACTGCGCCAGAATGTCATCCTCTACCGCATCAGTCTGTCGCCGCTGCTGTTGCCGAAGATGGTCAAGCATCAGATTCTTGGCGGTTTTATACAGGTAAGCCTCGATATCGAGAATATTGCCCTGCGGGTATTGCTCGGTGAGGCGGGTAAAACTTTCCTGCGCCAAATCCGCGGCCAGCTGAGGGTCGCGCAGTTTGGCGTTCAAGTAGGCTTGCAGCGGCCGCATATGGCGCAGAAACAGCGCCTGCAACTCGGAATTGGACATCTCTTTTCCCAGAAGTGAAACACCCAATAGGGGCGATAAAAATCACATAAATGATTATCATTATCAATATTGTTCTGGGAAATATGTGCTAAGGCAGGGATAAACAGGAAACCGGCCTGACGCCGGTTTCCGCTGGGCTGCAGGTCAGAGCTCTAACGCCTCGTCTTCATAGCGATGCTTGGCGTCGAGCGCTTCCTGCTCGGTTTCATGCTCACTGAGCAGCGTATTCGGCTCAATGTCGTCGGTGCGCACCTCAAAGCGGCGCAGATGCAGGTTCGGGTCGCCTCGAAACACCTCTACGACGCGGGCACTCCGTGGATAAGCAGGTTGATCATTTTCGCGCATGCCGTTCTCCCGTGTGTTTCACACAGTAGCAAGTATAGCAGCCGCCCTCATTCCGACACGCGCGAGCCAAGATCGCGATCGCCGGGATCGCCCGCCAACAGCTCGGTCAGTTCTTCGCAGGCGCAAATGCGGCCTTCACGCACGGTGAAGTGCGCCAGCACCCGCACGCGGCTGCAGGTGCCGTCGCGCTTTTCCACCTCGACCAGATGGTGGGTCAGCACCGCCTCGCCCTGCTCCGCCGCCGCGATGATGCTCAGCGTCATGCGGCGGGTTTGCCGCTTCAGCAGCGCCATATGCTGCTCAAACTGCTCGAAGTGCAGCACCTTGCCATCCACCTGCTGGCGGTAGTCCGCGCTGAAGCGGGCGGCGAGCTGGGCCGGCCGATGCTCCGGGTTGGCGACGATCTGCCGCAGCGTATCGAGCACCAGATTCAATGGGGTAAGTTGAGTCATCACGTTTCTCCGAATAGGGTGAATGGCGATCCTATCTCGGTCGGGTGATGGCATAATAACCGTATCAGGACTTTCAATAACGTTAAACGGCCAACACGATGCAGATCCGCAGCCAACGCCTTCAGCATGAAAAAAAGCACCTGACGCCCTGGCATCAGCACCAAGGCGGCCAGATCTATCTCTTGACGCGCGGCATGCTGGCGCTGGAACTGCCCGGCCGGCAATGGGCGATCACCGGCGGCACGCTGGGCTGGCTGCCGCCGGGGTGCGCCCATCAGGCCCTGGCCTGCGGCGATGTGGCGGGCTGGAGTCTGTATCTGCCGGTGGAAAGCGCGCCGGAGATGCCGCTGCAGCCGCAGCTGTTCACGGCCTCTGCGCTGTTGCAGGCGCTGGTGGAACGCATCGCGCAGTTCCCTGCCGGCCCGCTGAGTGCGCCGCAACGGCGGCTGCTGCAGGTGCTGCTGGACGAAATGCACGCGGCGAGCGGCGCCCCTTTGCAACTGCCGCTGCCGCAGGACGCCCGGTTGCTGAACATCGCCCGCGCGCTGCTGAACGATCCCGCCAGCCTGCGCAGCCAGCGCGACTGGGCCGTCTGGGCCGGGCTCAGCCCGCGCACCCTGAGCCGCCGCTTTCTGCAGGAAACCGGCATCGGCTTCGCGCTGTGGCGCCAGCAGGCGCGGGTATTGCGTTCACTGGAGGGATTATCACGCGGCGAAGCGGTCGGCGAGGTGGCCGACGCCTGTGGCTATGACAACGTCAGCGCCTATATCGCCGCCTTCCGCCGCCGCTTCGGCGTCACGCCCGGCGCCTACTTTGCGGCAGTTCGGCTAACGGAATAGGGAAACGGGCGCACGGCGCCCGAAGAGAAGAAAAGGTTATTTCACCGTCTCACGCGGTAGCACCGCGAGGATTTGTTCCACCACCCGCTGCGGATCGGCCGCCGCATCCATCACGTAATGCGCGGCGTCCTGATACAGCGCTTCGCGCGCCGCCAGTACCTCGAGCATCTCCTCGGCGATCGGCCTGCCGGTGAGCGTCGGGCGCTGCGCATCTTCCGGATAGGCTTCCAACCGCTGCGCCAACACGCTGGCCGGCGCGCGCAGGTAGATAACGGTGCCATGCTGACGCATAAACTGACGGTTCTCCTCCGCCAGGATCGCGCCGCCCCCAGTGGCAACTATGGTTGACGGTTTGGTCACGGTCTGCAACGCGATAGTCTCGCGGCGGCGGAACCCCAGCCAACCTTCGCGCTCGACCATTTCCGCCACGCTCATCTGCGCCGCCTGCTGCATAAACAGATCGGTATCGACGAACTGATAGCCCAACGCCAGCGCCAATGCGCTGCCTACCGTGGTCTTGCCGGCTCCGCGAGCGCCTACCATGAACAGGGTTTGTGTCATTACGGGTTGTCCCTTATACGGTGACTTGAGTGCATTGCATACCAAAATACCGAACGGGTGCGATGGCGTGGTGGCAGCATCATACCCTGCCCGCTCTGTATTTCAATATTTACGATAGTGTAAATTCCATGGCACAGCGACTGCCGGCGGCAAAGCCATGCGCCAGATCCTCATCCAGATGCCGCCGCAGGGCGACCGTGAGTTGCGCGCCTTCAAGCGGCCGGAATCCCAGCCGCCGGTAGTAAGGCGCATTCCACGGCACGTCAATAAAGGTGGTGAGCGTCAGGCGACAGGCGCCTTGCCGTTTGGCCTCTTCCGCCACCGCCCCGATCAGGCGGCGGCCGACGCCCTGCCGCTGCCAGGTGCCGGCGACCGACAATTCGGCGATGTGCCAATCTTCCCCCTGAGCCTGCACGGCGATAAAACCGGCGCACTCGCCGTGGTCGCTTTCCGCCAGCCATTCACGGCGATCGGCAATAAATGCGGCGTGCTGTTGCGGGGTCATCACCTCGCCTTCAGCGATAAAGCGCCATGTCGGCTGCTGGCGAAACAGCTGCGCCGCCGAGCGTTCAACCGCCATCAGATGCGCGATATCCCGCTGCTGCGCCAAACGAATCTGCAGGCTCATGCGTTCTCCTTAACGTTGGGGCGGTTATTTAAGCAAATTTCACCGCCCGTGGCTTAGAAATCGATACTGCCGCGCAGCACCACCTCACGCGGCTCCCCCACCGCCACGCGCAAGTTGCCCCCGCTGGATGGGTAGTAGGTTTTATCGAACAGGTTCTTCACGTTCAGCTGCCATTTCACCCGATAGCCGTTGATCGGCATGGTGTAAGCGGCGAACGCATCGGCAACGGTGTAATTATCCAGGTAGAAGCTGTTGGCGGCGTCACCCGGGCGGCGGCCGACATAGCGCGCGCCGGCGCCGATGCGCACCTCATCGCCGCTGTACAGGCCCAGACTGCCCAGGTTCTGGGTCAGGAACAGCGAGGCGGTGTGGCGCGCCACGTTGGTCATCTCTTTGCCCTTGTTGTCCGGATCGTCCACCACGCGGGCGTCGGTATAAGCATAGGAGCCGATCAGGCTCAGCGAATCGGTGAGATTGCCGGCCACGTCCAGCTCCACGCCCTGCGAACGCACGCGCCCGGCGGTGCGCGTCACGGTTTCGCCCTCCACCAGCTCATTGACCATCACGTTGCGCTTGGTGATGTCGAACAGCGCCAGGGTGCCGGTGACGCCGTTAGGCAGCGCCAGCTTGCCGCCGACTTCCCAGGATTTGCCCTGCTCCGGCGGCAGCGAACCGATCTGGGTGGCGATGGAGGAGTTCGGCTTGAACGACTCGGTATAGCTGCTGTACAGCGACACATAAGGCGTCAGCTTGTACACCACCCCGGCGCGCGGCACCAGCTTGCCGTCCGAGCTGTCGGTGTTGGTCTGGAACGGCCGCCCCTTGCCGGCATAGACGTCGAAAGCGTCGTAACGCAGCCCGCCCATCACCAGCCATTTATCGGTCAGTTGGATAGAATCCTGCATAAACCAGCCGTAGCTGGTGAGGTTTTCCCGCTGGTCGCTGTCTTTGGCGCTGACCGCCGTCGACGGCGGCATCAGGCCGTATACCGGATGATAGATATTGAAATCGCCGTTCTTTTTGCCGCGGATCATGTCGCCGCGGTAGGTGCGGTTATCCTCAAAATCGAAGCCGAACAGCATCTGGTGGTTGATGCTGCCCCAGTCCACGTCGCCATTGAGCGTCAGCTGCACCGCGTTGGCATGACTGACGGCGTTGGCAGTCGCATCGGCCTGGCGGCTCAATTTACCGTTCTCCGGGTTCAACGCCGTGGCGCGCGCCTGGTTGTCGCTGTAGCTGTTGCGACTATAGGCGTAGGTCAGCGAGCTTTTCCAGCGCTCGTTGAGCGTCTGATCGATCTGCAAAGTGACGCTGTCCTGATCGCCGCGGGTGGCGTTGTAAGCCTCGTCGAAACGGCGATCGCGCGGCGTATTCACCGGTTTGCCGGTGCGCGAATCGATAATAGTGCCGCGATCGAACGGCACCAGATATTCCATATGCTCGTAGGCCAGCCGCACGGTGGTGTTCTCGCCGTACCACATCAGCGAGGGCGCGATCACCGTCTGACGATTGCGGCCAAAGTTGCGCCAGTAGTCGGTTTCATCGTGATCGACGATCATCCGATAGGCGAATCCCGACGTGCCGAGCGGCCCGGTGACGTCGAGCTGGCCGCCGCCGCCGTTGAAACTGCTGCCCCAGCCCTCCACGTGGGTATGCTGCTGCAGCTGGGGCTTTTTGGTGATCATGTTGATCATCCCGCCCGGCTCGCCCATGCCGTACAGCATCGAGGCCGGCCCCTTGAGCACCTCCACCCGTTCGGTGGTCGGCGTGAAGTTGCGCGCCTTCACCGAGCGCACGCCGTCGCGCAGAATGGAGCCGTCGCGGTTGTCGCCGAAGCCGCGCTTCATTACCGCGTCCTGAGTGCCGCCCAGCGTGTTGGCCTGGGTAATGCCGCTGACGTTGTATAACGCTTCGTCCAGGCTGCTGACCGCCTGATCGGTAATCACCTGCTGCGGCACCACGTCGATCGCCTGCGGCACGTTCAGCAGGTTGGTTTCGCTGCGGGTGCCGGTGACGCTGGTCAACGGCTGATAGCTCTGCACGCCGTCGGCGTCTTTACGGCCGATCACCACCAGGTTCTCGTCCTGCGACGCGGCTTTTTCCGCCGCCCACGTCGGCGATGTCGCGCAGGCCGCCAAAGGCAATGCGCACCACCAACCGCGCTTGTTGTTATTCATTATCTAACTGACTCCAATAGGTCCCTGAAAAAGGTAACGGCAAAAACTGCTGATACAGCTGTTGGAAGGTCTGTTGCGGGTTAATGTCGGCGAACAGATCCGGGTAAAACGCTTTGGCGAACATCTCGACCAGCACCACGTGGTACGGGCTGAGGTAAAAATTGTGCCAGACGCTCCAGGCACGGTGGTTTTTCACCGCCTGCAGGCTGGCCAGCATCGGCTGTTTGGCGATCAACTGGTGGAAGCTGGCGGCAGCCTCCTGTGGGCTGACCTGCGGCCCGAGGCGCAAGTCGGACAGCCGTTTGCCCTGCGGCCCGGCCATGCCGGTGGCGAGGTAAACGTCGGGATTGGCGCTCAGAATGGTTTCCGGGTTCAGTTCGCCATACACGCCTTTGACGCTGGCGTTGGCGATGTTGTCACCGCCGGCGAAGGTCAGCAGATCGCCGAGATTACCGTGCGCGGCGGTGGTGCAGCAGGTGTCGCGTCGCCCCAGATGCAGATGCAGCATCACTTTGGGTTTCGCCCCCTGATAGCCCGCCAGCCGTTGCTGAATCACCGCCATATGCTGCTGATAAAATTCGATGAACTGCTCGGCGCGCTCCTGGCGATTGAGCACGTCGCCCAGCAGCCGCACGCTCGGCACGGTGTTGTTCAGCAGATCGATGCGCAGATCGACATAGATCACCGCCACGCCGGCCTTGTTCAACGCGGAAACCAGCAGATCGTTGTCGCCGTCTTCACGCGCGTAGCGCGCCAGGATCACCAGATCCGGCTTCAGCTGCAGCAGGCTTTCGATATTGACCTGGCGAAAATTGTTGCCGCTGATAACGGGGATCGCGGCGATCTGCGGAAACTTCTGCGTATAAAGCTGCCAGCTTTGCGCATCGAAGCGCGCCAGATCCGCCGGCCAGCCGACGATGCGCTGCGCCGGGTTGCCCGGCTCCAGCAGCGCCAGCGTATACAGCATGCGGCTCTCTCCCAGCACGATACGCTGCGGGTTATCCGGCACCACGACCTGACGGCCGGTGATGTCGGTGACCGTTTTCGCCTGGGCGGGGAACAGGCCGAACCACAGGGAAAGCAGCAGTAAAATGAGGGAATTGCGCATGATTGAGCCGAAACGGAGAAATAGTGTGCGCATGATAATCACTCTCATTAGCACTTGCAATCCTGCACCGCGATTGCCAAAAGAAATCCGGGAAACGACGCCGGACGCGGGGCGAAACACCGCGAAACCGCTAAAAGAACGGCTTTAAAAAGTTAAAAAAATGGCCGAAAAATAGGTTAAATGGGGTAGGAACCCAGAAAAGAATCGGGAGACATCCATGACTCAACGCATCATTCCGCTGTCGGATTGCCCGCAGTTTGCCGATGTGTGCGCCGCCTGGGCCTTCGGCCAGTGGGGCTCACAGCGCGGCGGCTCGCTGGAGCGCACCCAGCTGCGCTTCGCCCAATGCAGCCGGCCGAGCGACGATCACCTGACGCTGATGATGATCGACGGCGATCGCCCGGTGGGCATGGCCAGCCTGTGGCCCAGCGACGATCATCAGCGCCAGGACCTCACCCCGTGGCTGGCCGGCGTCTTCGTGCATCCCGATCACCGCCGCAAGGGCATCGCCCACCGTCTGGAGATGGCGATCGTCGAGGCGGCGCGGCAGCGCCATCATCCCGTCTTGCATCTGATCACCGACAAGTCGGAAGCGCTGTACGCCGGCTGGGGTTGGCATCCCCTTGAACGCCGCCGGCAGCACGACGAAGAGGTGGTGGTGATGGCGAAGAAACTGTAGTTAACGCGGGGTACAAACATACACCAGCGCCGGCGGGAAGTTGCGCACTACCCGCAGGCGTTTCCAGTGAAAATAGCGTGACAGCAATTTTTCCGACAGGTGACTGTATTGGAACAGCACCAACGTGCCGTCGCGCGCCAGCAGCCGTTGCCGGGCCTGCTGAAGAATGCGCGCGCTGATCCTGAGCGGGATCGACAGCAGCGGCAGACAGGAAAACACCACGTCGTAATCCGTGGCCATCCGGGTCGCCGAATGGGCCATCACCTGCAGCCGCCGATCGTCAATCCCGCGCAGCCGATGCACGAAATGGGGTTGGATCTCGAAAGCCTCCAGAGTCGCGTCGGCGCGCATCCGCCCCAGGATGCGTTTGGTCAGTACGCCGTCCGCCGCGCCCAGCTCCGCGATCGACAGCGCCCGGGTCCACTCCACCTGGTTCAACATCGCCTGACACAGCCACGGGGAGGAAGGCGCCAGCGTACCGACGGTGCGCGGTGAAGCCATAAATTGCTGCAGGTAAGCGAAGTGATTCATCAGTTGTAGCCGGGTCGCATTTAACATTGAGGCCTCCTTGGGTTAAGCCCCCAATGTGAACCGAATTTCTTAAGTCTTCATTAACATGATTCCGAAAGCGGCGAACACAGTTGTAATCAAATGCAACCTCCGCGGCAGCGGCACAAATAAAAACGGTCGTAATAATGACCTGAAAATAAGCCGCTTATACGCCGACTTACCAGATAATTATTACGACCGTTTATTTTATTGGCCACGTTGCCGTGGCCAAAGGGTAAAAAGTCAACGCTTAGCGATAAATTTCCGCATTGCCGCGCCAGTTGCTGGAGTCCCCGGGGGTGTCCAGACCGATGATGCGGTAATGGCTGGCGCCGTCCGCCGCGGCTTTTTCTTTCAGGGCGTGAATGGCGTCATGCGGTGAGCCGCTAATGCCGGAAACCGACACCACGCCGAGGCTTTGCAGATTGGCGGCCTGCTCGCTGTTAACCTGTTTCACCGACGACAGCGGCGCGGCGAAAGTGGAGAATGAGGCGGCGGCGATCAAGACTGCTGCGATGCTTGGGATAAGTTTCATGATTGACTCCAGGTGTTCTTGTTTATTAGCTCGTGGTCAGTGATGTTAATTATCCGCTAGCCAATGAAAACGGACGTCATGCAACGTAAAGAACATCAATCATTGTGAGGAGAATAAGGAGGAAGTGAGAGCGAGTGTGTATTTTCAGGCGGGAATGACTTTATAGACCTCACCTTACCCCTATTTGATGAACAATTAAAGACGGTGCGAGATAAAGAATGGGCGCCGTCGCTATTTAAGATTTTTTACCCGCCGGAGCGCGCTGAGCTACGCTGATTTTGTGGCTTACCCTTTTAAGGAAGAACGCTTATGTCGCAAAACCTGCTGCGCGTGCGTGACGGTCATGGCGCTTCGGTCTCATTCTCCGAGCTGCTGTTCGATCTGATCTACGTTTTCGCCGTGACCCAACTCTCCCACTATCTGCTGCATCACCTGACGCTGACCGGGGCGCTGGAAACCCTGCTGCTGTGGTTCGCCGTCTGGTTGGCCTGGCAATACACCGCCTGGGTCACCAACTGGTTTAACCCGGATACCCGTCAGATCCGCCTGCTGCTGTTCGCGATCATGCTGCTGGGGCTGTTCGCCGCCGCCGCGTTGCCGCAGGCGTTTGGCGAACGCGGCCTGATCTTCGCCCTGTTCTACGTCGCCATCCAGGTCGGGCGTTCCATTACCGTGCTGCGCCTGCTGGAACCCGGCCACCCGTTAAAGCAAAACTTTCGCCGCATCCTCGGCTGGCTGTGCATCTCCGCCGTCTTCTGGATCGCCGGCGGGCTGGCGGAGGGCAGCGCGCGCCCGGCGCTGTGGGCGATCGCCGTACTGTGCGAATACGTCTCGCCGATGTTCGGTTTCCGTCTGCCGGTGCTGGGGCGCTCGGACAGCAGCAGCGAATGGACCATCGAAGGCCACCATCTGGCGGAGCGCTGCCAGCTATTCGTGATCGTGGCGCTGGGGGAGACCATTCTGATCACCGGCGCCACCCTGAGCGAGATGGAAAGCTGGAGCCCGCCGGTGCTTATCGCCTCGCTGGTGGCCTTTCTCGGCAGCCTGGCGATGTGGTGGGTCTACTTCGACACCAGCAGCAAAGCCGGCAGCCACGCCATCAGCCAGGCGGAAAACCCCGGCCAACTGGGCGCTTACTTCCATTACGTCCACGTTGCGCTGGTGGGGGCGATCATCGTCT
The DNA here is from genome assembly GCF_009707615.1 of Serratia sp. YC16. NCBI lineage: Bacteria > Pseudomonadati > Pseudomonadota > Gammaproteobacteria > Enterobacterales > Yersiniaceae > Serratia > Serratia sp. YC16. The sequence goes on from NZ_WLYN01000013.1 coordinate 11,137, forward strand.
GCGCCGTGGCCAACGAGCTGGTGATCGCCCATCCCGACGGCCGCATCCAACACGCCACGGCGGCGGTGTTGCTGCTCGGCCCGGCGATTTACCTGCTCGCCAATGCGCTGTACAAACGGCTGGTGTATCACCGTTTCCCGCTGTCGCATCTGGTCGGGCTGCTGGCGCTGGCGGTATTGGCCCCTTTCGCCTATTTAACCGATCTGCTGATGATCAATGGCCTGACGACGCTGATCATGGTGATGGTGGCGGTGTGGGAGAGCATCTCGCGCGGCAGAGCGCCGCAGCGGCAGGCGGAAGCCTGAAGCAAACGGGGGCGCTGTCGCCCCCGCTGTGAGATTGATGACAAAACTCATGCTATTGCCGGGTTTGCAAAGAGCAGCGGATAAAAAACAAGGAAAATCAATTTATTGATTTTCGGATGATGGCCACAAAGGAGGAAAAACCACGTTTTTTCCTCCTTTGTCAACGGTCTGACGGGGGCGCTGTCGCCCCCGATATCGGTCACTGCAAGGGTTGCGGCAAGGTGAGCACCCAGAGCTCGCTCAGCGATTCCGGCTGCTCCAGCGGGCGCAATTCGATGCGGGCGTCGGTCTTGTCGCCGTCGAGGCTCAACCGCCCTTCTTTCTCCAGCTGATAGTCGCCGATTTTCTTGCTCTTTGGCGACGCATCCACCAGCTTCGCCTGCAAGCCGAAATCATTGTCATTGATCACCGCCAGCGTGCGATCGTCGATCAGCGCCAACCCTTCCGCTTTCTCCTGACGCCAGCCCAACTGGCGCAGATCCGCCACTTCCCGTTTCTGCGCCAGCTTCACGCCGCGTTTAGCGAGATCTTTCGCGTCGTCGAACTCCAGCGCTTTCCCCTGGCCGTCAAACGCGCTCAGATCGCTGGCCTGCGCGAGATCCACCAGGTAGATTTTGTTGATCATCGTTTTGTCTTTACCGCTGCCCTGTTCAATCAACAAGATGCGCTGATTGTCCAACGCCACCACATCGCCAATCTTGGCGTCTTTGGCTTTTTTATAGCTGTCGACATCGATGGGATAGCCGTACATGGCGGTTTTGCCACTACGCGGATCGAAGCTCACCAACCGGGTAAACTGCGCCTTGTTTTTGCTTTTGCCATCGACATCCAGCGTGCTCTGCACCGCCGCCAAAATGCGCCCATCCGGCATCCGGGTCAGCCCCTCAAAACCGCGATTAGGCTGGCGCCACTTCAGGATGTTCGGCAAACCGCCCGCCACCGCCTGCTCGCCGGCCTGTGGCGTTGGGCCGTATTTGGCGAGAATTTTACCTTTGCCGTCGATATGGATCAGAAACGGGCCGTACTCATCGCACAGCCAGTAACCGCCGTTGCCGTCACTGGTAATGCCCTCGGTATCCAACCCGCGGCGATCGCCCGACAGCGCCTGCAATGCGTCATTCAACGCCACTTCGTTCGTGGAACCAATCAGCTCGCTCGGCAGCGGCAGTCCGCTAATCGGCCCTTTTTCGTCATGCAAAGGCCGTGCATTCTCGGCCACGGCCTTGCCGCCGCCGATGCGGATGTCCATCAACAGAGGCGTGAATTGCGGATTGGCGAAAATCTTGGCTTCTTGCTTGCCCACCGCCGGGGCATCGGCATTAGGGCCGCGATCGGTCAGCGTCGTCAGCACCAGATCGTCGCCCTGTTTCCGGTTGAACGTCAGCCCGGAGCCGATTCCCACCGGCAATCCCTGCGGGAAATTTTTGGCGAACGCCCCCTGATAGGCGACGCGTTCCCCGCCGGGGAAGCCGACCACATAACGCGCCACCTCAATATCAGCAGCATGAGCCAATACAGGAAACAGTGAAGCCAACAGCAGGGAGAGCGATTTTATTTTCATGTTTTTTTACCCGAGGTTGAATGAAGCGTTGTCAGGCAGAAGACGATATTAATTTAGCATGACACTTAGATGACAATAGGCGCTTCGTCAAATGTAAAACAGGCAATATGATTGGCTGGCAAATAGAAATTAGCAATTAACCCGAGCGTATTGAATGGAGAAAACCGCTGGAAAAAAATGCCCGGAAATAGCCCGTCATTTCGCTTAGGGTAAATTCTCATAGCGAAGATAAAAAAATCGGCAAACGCGCGCCAGTGCGGTGAAAAACGGTGTTTTTCCCATAGACAAAATAAAATGCCGGGGATTTAATACCGCCGTTATTCAAGGTGCATTAAGAAAATTCTATAGAATATCTGCATGAACTGAAAAAGCTGTTCTATAGTTTTTAGTGCTAACGCCCGTTAGTCTATTCCGCAGGATGGAATCTATGTCAAAGCGACTTTTTGCTGAATTTTTTGGCACATTTTGGTTGGTGTTTGGTGGTTGTGGTAGCGCAGTATTAGCAGCGGCATTCCCACAGCTGGGTATTGGTTTCCTCGGCGTCGCGCTCGCTTTCGGTCTGACCGTAGTGACGATGGCCTATGCCGTCGGCCATATTTCCGGCGGGCATTTTAACCCGGCGGTCACCGTCGGCTTATTCGCCGGCGGCCGTTTCGCGGCGAAAGACGTTATTCCTTACGTTATCGCTCAGGTCATCGGCGGTATCGCCGCAGCGGCGGTGCTGTATTTGATCGCCAGCGGCAAAGCCGGTTTCGACGCCACCGCAGGCGGTTTCGCCTCCAACGGTTACGGCGAACACTCACCAGGCGGTTATTCTCTGCAAGCCGCGATCGTGATTGAGCTGGTGCTCACCGCCTTCTTCCTGATCGTTATTCACGGCGTAACCGACAAGCGCGCGCCGGCAGGCTTTGCCCCGCTGGCGATCGGCCTGACGCTGACCCTGATCCACCTGATCAGCATCCCGGTGACCAATACCTCCGTCAACCCGGCGCGCAGCACCGGCGTAGCGATCTTCCAGGGCACCTGGGCGCTGCAGCAGCTGTGGGTATTCTGGCTGGTGCCACTGGTCGGCGGCATTATCGGCGGCCTGATCTACCGCTGCCTGCTGGAAGACAAAAAATAAGCGCATCTTGTCGATAGCGTTTCGCGGGGCAGCCTTTATCGGCTGCCCCGTTGCTTTCAGCCTCTCGTCGCTTCAAACATCATGATATCGCTGGTAAAGGAGCCGTCCGGCTGAATGGCGAAATGCGCCGCCACCTCTTGCGACACGCTTTGCTGCAGCGCGCGGATCGCGGTAACGAAATGCGCCGGCGTGCGCATACGCGCCACCCAACTGCCGAACTCCAGCACCAACCGATCCGACGTCACCTCACGCACCACCAGCCCGGCCTCGGTCAGCAACGTCAGCCATTCGCCCGGCGCATAGTTGCGCACGTGCGAGGTATCGCGCAGCACTTCCACGGTTTGCAGATAGATATCCAACAGCGGATGCCCCGGCGAAACCACGTCCATAAAGATCGCTTTGCCGCCCGGTTTGAGCACCCGCCGCACTTCGCGCAATGCCTGGCCAACGTCGTGCCAGTGGTGCGCCGAATAACGGCTGATCACCAGATCGAAACTGGCGTCCTCAAACGGCAACGACTCCGCCACCCCCTGTTGCAGTTGGATGTTGCCCAGACCTTTTTCCGCCGCCGCCTGCTTCACCACCGCCAGCATTTGCGCCGACAGATCGTAGGCCACCACCTGCGCCACCCTGGCCGCCGCCGTGAAGCTGGCGTGCCCGGCGCCGCAGCCCAGATCGAGCAGGCGCGCGTCGGCGTGCGGCGCCAGCAACTGCGTGAGACGTTGCAAATCCTTGCCCTGCGCATGCACCGCACTGGTTAAATAAGCGTTGGCCTGCTCGCCGAACTGCCGGTCTACCGCGTTTTTGTGACTGTTGCTGATGCTCATGTTTGCTCCCGTTATTATCCGGCTTGCGCCTGTGCCTGAAGGCTTTCGGCTACTATAATCAGGCTGATATACGGGTACAATATGAGCAGTTATCCTGGTATAAATAGGTACCATGCAATGTCATCAGAAGCCTTATCCGGGCCAAAAGCCCTCGGTGCGTTTCTGCGCGCGCACCGCGAACGCATCACGCCGGAAATGATCGGCCTGCCCAGCTCTTCACGGCGCCGCACCAGCGGCCTGCGGCGCGAAGAGCTGGCGCAGATCAGCGGCATCAGCGCCACCTGGTATACCTGGATAGAACAGGGGCGCGAGGTGTCCATTTCCCCCTTCACGCTGGCGCGCATCGCCGGGGCGCTGCGGCTCGGCCTCGCCGAACGCCACTATCTGTTTACCCTGGCGCGCGTCGCCGATCCTGAGCAGGAAACGCACCGCGAAACCGCCAATGACGCGGTGCTGCAAAGCGTGCATCAGATGACGGTCCCCTGCTATCTGTTGGACGTGACCTGGAACGTCGTCGCCTGGAACCCGCAGGCGGCGACGCTGTTCAGCGGCTGGCTGGATGCGGCCAACAGCCCCAACCTGCTGCACTTCATGTTCTTCCACCCGCTGGCGAAAACGCTGGTCAGCGATTGGGAAGAACGCGCGCGCCGCGTGGTGGCCGAGTTTCGCGCCGAGACCAGCCATCATCAAAATACCGAAGAGATGCGCGCCTTTGTGCGCAACATGACGCACAACAGCGCGGACTTTAATCACTGGTGGAAGCAGCATGACGTGATGGCGCGCGAAGGCGGCGAAAGAACCTTCGAGCATCCTCAGCAAGGCGCGCTGCGCTATCGCCAGCTCACCTTTCACCCGGCGGAACACGGCGGCCTGAAGCTGGTGATGCTGATCCCGCTGCCGTAATTGGTAACAAATTCATAGACAGGTTTACCCACCATTTATTTATTGGTTCACGCAAACGCGCTAGGGTGATTGTTACCGATGATAGTGATCATCCAGCACCGTTATTTATCTCCTGAGGTACTCCTATGCAATCCGAAGAACAACGCCTTATCGATGGTCTGTTTGGCCGCCTGAAAGAAGCCGAGACCAAGACTGGCCCACGGGATCTCCAGGCAGAGCAGCAAATCAATCAGCATATTCGCGAGCAACCTTCCGCCCCTTATTACATGGCGCAGGCGATGATCATTCAGGAAGCGGCGCTCAAGCAGATGGACCAGCGGGTCAAAGAGCTCGAGGCCCAGGTGGCGCAGCTGCAGCAAAACGCCAACGGCCAGCAGAGCAGCGGCGGCTTCCTGGCCGGGCTGTTCGGCGGCGGCAACCGCAGCACGCCGAGCCCGCGTGAACAGTATCAGGCGCAGCAGCAAAATACGGCGGCCTGGAACAACGCGCAGCAGGGGGGCTACGCGCAGCAGCAGCAGCAGCCTGCCTATGCCCAACCTCAGCAGGCGGCGCCTTCACGCGCCGGCGGCTTCCTGGGAGGTGCCTTGCAAACGGCGGCCGGCGTCGCCGGCGGCGTGGTATTGGCCGACATGCTGACCGGCATGTTCCGCCATTCGCAGCCGCAGGAAATCGTGAACATTATCGAAGAGACCCCGGCGCAATTGGACGACAGCGCGATGCGCAATTTCGACGCCTCCAACAACCTTGATACCTTCAACAACGGCGATGGCGGCAGCTTCCTGAACCAGGACAACGGCTTCCAAAACGCCAACTATCAGGACGACACGGACTACGCCGACGACGATTACAACGACGACGACGATTCCTTCCTGTAATACCCGTTCCCCCTCTCGCCCTGAGAGGGGGATTTCCCGTTTCGCCGATCTGGACTACAGTGAACGCTGTTCATTTATCCAGTCAGGAGAAACGACGATGAGCTTTACGCCTTCAGATCCGTTCTTCAGTGAACGCCTGCAGATGCGCCCGCCGGTGATGGCGGACCTCGAACGCTTCTACGCCATCTTCGGCGATCCGCAAACCCAGCGCTTTAACCCCGCCGGCCCGCTTACCAGCGAAGCGCAGGCCGCTTCGGCGCTGCAAGACCGGCTCGCCGGCTGGCATCAACACGGCTACGGCTCCTGGGCGCTCGCGCTGCGCGAACGGCCGGATTGGATTATCGGCTTTGGCGGATTGTCCTGGAAACCGCTCGGCGCGCAGCGCACCGTGAACCTCGGCTATCGCTTCGACACCCGCGTGTGGGGCATGGGGCTGGCCACGGAAATGGCGCGCACTTCATTGCGGTACGGTTTTATCGGATTAGGTCTGGAGGAGATTTCCGCCATTGTGCGGGCGGAGAATCAGGCATCGTGGCGAGTGCTGGAAAAGATCGGTATGCAGCGGGCGGATACGCTGGATGACGTGCCCGGCGCGGCGCCGAGCCTGGTGTATACGCTAAGGCGCTGCGACTATCAGGGCTGATCGTCGCTGATTTTGGCCAACGCCAGGCGATAAGATTTGACCTTCTGGCGTTTTTTCAACCAGGTGGTGGCAGAGACGATGAACACCGCGCCCGACATCGCCAGCACGCCGGTCGGATGGCCGTAAAACACCATCAAGGCAAAGTACACGGCGGAAACGATCGCCACCCATTTCGCCGTATTGCCCATGTCGTTTTTCTCCTGGGTCAAACGGCGGATGTGCTCTTCTTCACTGATTCCCATACGCGCTCCTTGTTGGCTGAACGTTCCATTATATGGGGCTGGAGTGTTGATATTTCAAGCGGTTGGATGGTAAAGAAGCGTAAAGCTCAGGCCGGCGGTTCCGGTCGCCGCGGCAGATAGCGCCCGGGTTGATCGGCACCCGGCAGACCGGCGCCGTCATTACGGCCAAACAGCCGGTAGCGATTGCCGGCGACCGCGTCGTACACCTTGTCCGCCAGCTTCGACGGCAGATAACGCCCCAGCGCCAGCGCGCGGTATGGCCAAGCCAATTGGCGCAGCGCCTGAAACAACGCCGCCGAACGCAGCCAATAACGCCCCTGCTCAACATAGACCACGGAATCGAAACGATCGGTCGGCAATCCCAACGCCTGCAGGATCGCCTGTCCTTCGACGGATTGCACCGTCGCCAACAAAATGCGCCGTTGCCGATCGGCGCGAATCAAATATCTCACCAGCCCATGACACAGATTGCATTCGCCGTCGAACAACAGCGCGCGATCGCCGGGTTGGAGGTAAGGCAGCTGTGATAAAGGGGTCATCCCGCCTCCCGATAAACGCTCGCCTTAGCCTAACGCGCCTTGAGCGTACGGGCCAGAGCGGGATGACAAGGCCCGTTAAGGCGCAGGCGGCGCGTCAGGCACGGCCACTACCGCGATGCGCACTTCATAGTGTTTGGCGGTGCCGGCCGGGATCACCGCCGTCAGTTTGTTGATGGTCTCCACCGGATTATCGCTGGCCGAGGTGGCGCAGAACAGCTCGCCGCCGCGGCAGAAACCCGGCTTGGGCGGGTGCCCGCCCGGGAAAGGCGGCATGCGCATCGGCGCGTCCATCAAAGGCGGCAACGCATTGGCCGCAGGCTTCTCAGGCGCCGACATCGCGCTCGCGCTGAACAGCAGCGCCGCCCCCATGCAGGGCAGCGCCAGGATCTTGATTGCTTGTTTCATTGAATTAGCCTCATTTGCCGGGTTCGGGATTACGCTACCCCGCCCCCGGCCAATGAGAAAGCCGCTTTTCGCTACCTTTTCGCCCCGCTGCGCTTTGCTTACATCCCGCGTCTAACGTGATGAAAGGCGAAAGGTTGGGTAAAGGGCCGTCGCGTTACTTACCGTTGGTCAGCGTGTTGTAGCTGGTCATCAGGTTGCGGTAGTCCGGGATATGGTTGGAGAACAGCGTGCCCAGGCCTTCGATATCGTTGCGCCAGTCGCGGTGCAGCTCGCAGGCGACGCCGAACCAGGTCATCAACTGCGCGCCGGCGGCCTCCATGCGGCTCCAGGCCGACTGACGGGTCAGTTCATTGAAGGTGCCGGAGGCGTCGGTCACGACAAATACCTCGAAACCTTCATTGAGCGCAGACAGCGCCGGGAATGCCACGCACACTTCGGTCACCACGCCGGCGATGATCAGCTGCTTGCGGCCGGTGGCTTTCACCGCCTTGACGAAGTCGTCGTTGTCCCAGGCATTGATCTGGCCAGGACGCGGAATGAAGGGGGCATCGGGGAATTGGGCTTTCAGTTCCGGCACCAGCGGGCCATTGGGGCCGTTTTCAAAACTGGTGGTCAGAATGGTCGGCAGGTTGAAATACTTCGCTAAATCACCCAGCGCCAGCACGTTGTTTTTAAACCGATCGGGATCGATATCGCGTACCAGCGAAAGCAGCCCTGCCTGATGATCCACCAGCAATACGGCAGCCTGGTCCTTGTCGAGGCGTTTGTAATTTGCAGTCATGGTTTTACTCCTGTGGGGTTTGATGTTGCGGATGAAATGCCCCGCCGGTGTGACGGGGCATTGAGATTTAAGTGTAGCGCCTGAGCCAGGGAGCACTTCCCGCCCCAGGCGCAGGCATCAACCGACGCTCGCTTCGGCCTTCATGCTGCCGAACTTGCCGCTGTTGAAGTCGCGGAACGCCTGCTGGATTTCCGCGTCGCTGTTCATCACGAACGGGCCGTAGCCGACGATAGGCTCATCGATCGGTTCACCGCTCAGTACCAGCAGCGCGACGTCGTTGTTGGCTTCGATAGTGATCGAGTCCCCCGCCCGGTCGAAACGCACCATTTGGGTTTCGCGCACTACTTCTTCGCCGTTGACCAGGATCGCGCCGTGCAGCATCACCAGCGCCAGCGTATGGCCTTCTTTCACCGTCAGCGTGGTGGTGTGGCCGGCATTCAGCTTCATGTCCCACACGTTGAGCGGGCTGAAGGTGCGCGCCGGTCCGGCATGGCCGCCGAAGTCACCGGCGATCACCCGCACCTGCCCTGCGCCGTCCGCCAGCGGAACCACCGGAATGTCGGCGTTCAGCAGCGTCTGGTAACCCGGCTCGGCCATTTTGTCCTTGGCCGGCAGGTTGACCCACAACTGCACCATTTCCATGGTGCCGCCGTTGCGCGAGAAGTCCCGCGAATGGAACTCTTCGTGCAGGATGCCGGAGGCGGCGGTCATCCACTGAACGTCGCCGGGGCCAATCACCCCGCCGCTGCCGGTCGAGTCGCGATGCTCCACTTCGCCCTGATAGACGATGGTCACCGTTTCAAAACCGCGATGCGGGTGCTGACCCACGCCGCGGGTGCCGGAGGCGGAGCGGAATTTGGTCGGCGCCGCGTGATCCAGCAGCAGGAACGGGCTCATTTCCGCCCCCAAATCGTTATAAGAGAACAGCGAATTCACCAGGAAACCGTTACCGACCCAGTGCGCTTCCGGGCTGTTGTGAATACCGAGGATTTTTTTCATCTTGAACTCCCGTTTCAGACCTCACGGCCTTAAGTTGATGCCAGAAGTTTAATCTGCCGGGGTTTGCTGCAGTAGTAGGCAAGATGTACACTCAGCGTTCTACTGGTGGAACGATAAGGGCTACGATGCAGACCGATCTGAACGACCTGTTTTTCTTCGCCAGCGTGGTCGATCACCAGGGATTCGCCCCCGCCGGCCGGGCGTTGGGCATTCCCAAATCCAAACTCAGCCGCCGCGTGGCACTGCTGGAAGAGCGGCTGGGCGTGCGCCTGATCCAGCGCTCGACGCGGCGTTTCTCAGTGACCGAGCTCGGCCAAACCTATTATGCGCACTGCAAGGCGATGCTGGTGGAAGCGGAAGCGGCACAGCAGGCGATCGAACAGACGCGCGCCGAACCCTGCGGCACGGTGCGCATGTCCTGTCCGGTAGCGATCCTGCACACCCGCGTCGGCAGCATGGTGGCGGCCTTTATGGCCGATTACCCCAAGGTGACGGTACATCTGGAGGCCACTAACCGCCGGGTGGACGTGGTAGGTGAAGGGCTCGATCTGGCGATCCGCGTGCGGCCGCCACCGCTGGAGGACAGCGATCTGGTGCTGAAGATCCTGGCGCAACGCACCTGGTGCGTCGCCGCCAGCCCGGCGCTAGTGCGCACTCTCGGGCCGGCGCAAACGCCGGAAGACCTGCGCAAATACCCGACGCTCGATCTCGGCCCGGCGCGCGCTCAGCACCAATGGCGGCTGACCGGCCCGCAGGGTGAACAGGTGGAATGGGAGCACACGCCGCAGCTGGTCACCGACGACATGCTGATGCTGCGCACCGCCGCCATCGCCGGCGCCGGCATCGTTCAGCTGCCGGCGATGATGATGCGCGACGATATGCTGCGCGGCGAGCTGGTGCAGCTGCTGCCGGGCTGGCAGCCGCAGGGCGGCGTGGTGCATGCGGTCTACCCGTCGCGCCGCGGCCTGTTGCCGGCGGTGCGGCTGCTGCTCGATTATCTGGGCGAGCAGTTCGCCAGCATCGAAGAAGAGTGATCAGGCGGTGATTTCGATCGCGTTGCCGTCCGGATCGCGGAGGACGGCCTCGTAGAAGCCATCGCCGGTCCAGCGCGGCGCGGACAGCAAGATGCCTTCCTGCTGTGCGCGCTGCGCCAGCAGATCGACCTGCCGCTCATCCCCCAGCGACAGCGCGATGTGCGCCCAGCCCACCCGTTCCTCCTGAGCCTGCGCCGGCAATAACGTCGGCACGCGCATGATCTCCAGCGTCGGCCCGGCCGCCAGGCTGACGAAACGGGAAACGAACCCCGGCCGATTGCGGCTGACGTACTCCTCGCCCGCCTCACCGTTGAAATAACGCTGCCAGAACGTCAGCTGCGCGTCGATGTCGCGGGTCCACAGGGCAACATGGGCTATTTTCATCATCATTCTCCGGTCGATAAGTCGCTGTGCCAAACCTGGCCGCCGCCCTGCGCCACCTGCAACTCGAGCTGCGGGTGCGCGCCGCGCGCCGTCACCAGATGGTCCACCCGCCCGGCGGGCAGGAAGGGATAAGGGGCGTAGGTATTGAGTTTGTCGCGGGTACACAGCACCGCCACGCTGCCGGCGCGCCTCAGCAGCCGCTTTTTGAAGGTGGCGTCCTGATAGCTCAGCGCGGAAAAACCGCCGTCCGGGTCATAGGCGCAGATACCGGTGAACACCAGATCGAAATGAAAGCCGTCGATCTCTTCCGCCGCCTTGGCATCCACGCAGCCGCCGACCTGTTCATCCAGTTCACCGCCGATCAGAATGGTGCGGATCCCCGGCCGTTCCAGCATCTTCACGGCGATGCTCAACGCATTGGTCACCACCGTCAAACGCCGATCGCGCGGCAACAACTCCGCCAGATACAGGTGAGTGCTGCCGGCGTCGAGGAAAATCAGCTGTTCTTCGCCGATCAGCGCCAGCGCGGTCTGCGCCAGCGCCAGCTTCTCATCGCCGCTGAGCGCCATGCGCGCCGCAACCGGGCCATCGACCGGCGTTGGCGCCAACGCGCCGCCATAGATGCGCTTGCACAGGTTTTGCGCCGCCAGCTGGCGCAGATCGCGACGGATAGTCGCTTCAGTCGTATTCAGCCGCTGCGCCATCTCCAGAGCCAGCACCCGCCCCTGTTGGCGGAGCGTTTCGAGAATAGCCTGGTGGCGTTCATTCGGTAACAATTTGGACATCACATAAGCCCGCTGATGCTAAAGTGATCACAAATGTACATAAATGAACAAAATCGTACAAACATTTTTTCACCACGCTGAATCGACGGCGCTCATCTAGACTGAGAGAGACATCACAGATAAAGGGATTATTACGCGATGACCTCCGCCGTGCTTTATACCCTGTTTCCCGCCGCAGCTACCGTCATCGGCGCGGCGGTGGCGCTCTATCGTCGCCCCGGCGACGCCACGATGCGCGTCATCCATCACTTTACCGCCGGCATCGTTTTCGCCGCCGCAGCCACTGAGATCCTGCCCGATCTCAAACAGCAGTCGCCCGTGGCCGTATTGCTGGGCGGTGCCGCGGGGGTGCTGTTGATGTTGTTGGTTCGCCGGCTGGGCGAAAAGGCACAGGGGCCGGTCGGCTTTATCGCCGCAGTCGGCGTCGATATCTTCATCGATGGGCTGGTGCTGGGCATTGCCTTCGCGGCCGGCGCCAAAGCCGGTTTGCTGTTGACGCTGGCGTTAACGCTGGAGGTGCTGTTCCTGGGGTTGTCGATCGTCGGCGATTTGAAAGATTTCCTCGGCAGACGGCTGCGCGCCATGGCGGCGATCGTCGGGCTGGCGCTGCTGCTGCCCATCGGCGGCCTGCTGGGGGCCCCGGTGGCCATGCTGGGCGCATTTTGGCTGACCACCTTCCTGGCCTTTGGCCTGATCGCCCTGCTCTACCTGGTGACCGAGGAGCTGCTGGTCGAAGCGCATGAGGGCGGGAAAGAGACCCCGTTCGCCACCGCGATGTTCTTTGCCGGCTTCCTGCTGCTGTTGCTGTTAGAGGAAGGTTTGGGGTAAAAAAACAGGAATTTCATGGCGCATGCCGCCCGGTGGCAACGCTTTGGCTATACTGAGGCAAGCGAAGTTACCGCAGACGTAACGGCTTGGGCGCAAAGGGAAAACGATGTTATTGACGATCGCAAGGTGGCTGTTCCAATTACCCGGGAAGCTGTTTGGGCTGATTTTTAAAAATCGCCTGAGGATATTTCTGTTCTTCATGCTGGTTGCCGTCGGGGTGCTCGGCGCCAAGCGCTATCTGCGCGCCCACCAGTATGACGACGAATTCAGCCTCTCCGCGCCCACCGATTACAACCGCGCGATCAAGCGCGAACTGCCGCAGCGCGAAGCGCGTGAGCAGTGCGGCGGACCGCTGCATGATAATGCCGGGCAAGCTTGGCCTGCGTCAGCCGGCTATCTGCATCAGCCGACTCAGCTGCCTGCCACCGGCCTTCATCGGCTGACGCTGGACAACCGGGACAACGGTTTCGCGGTGCTGGTCAAGCTGGAAACGCCGGCGGCGCCGCAACAGCTGGCGGAAGTTTTTATCCCGGCCGCCGGCAGCTTCGAGGTGAAAATCAATGCGGATGCGGAACACGTGATGAAAATCAAGAACATCAAGACCGGCTGCATGTTCCGCTCCAGGCCGTTCAACCTGGATAAGCAGAGCGATTGGCGCCTGCCGCTATCGCTGCAAAAGGACGGCAGCCTGCAGCTGCAGCCGATAGGCGATCGCCAATTCTGATCGGGCGCCGGGCAGAAAAACCGGCGCCGCGCGGGTTACTTTTTCACCGGATGATCGCGCCGGAACAGCTCCCAGCTTTCTATTTCCTGCCCATTCGGCAAAGTGCAGGTGGAATACTGGCCCGCCGCGTTCTCTTTGGCGTTCAGCTTGCCGCCGATTTTGGTGCAATACACGTCAGCCGGGTTCGCCATGCCGATCGGTTTCACCTGCGGCGGTGGCGGCGCATCGTTGGATTTCACGGAACACCCCTGCAACATCGTCATCCCTGCCAGCAGGGAAAGCATCAACGTTTTTTTCATTTTTCCAGCTTATGCAAAAAACGAACGGCGGAGCGCGCTCCGCCATTCGCTGATCATGAAATAAAGGATTTGCCCTGTTTCAGCACCAGATCGCAGGCTTTCTGTTTCACCTTCTCGGTGATCTGCGAGGTACCCAGGCTGTTCAGATCCAGGCTCTTGCCTTCCCCGGTCTGCAGCAAGCCGCCCAGGCCCTGCTGATAATCCTGGCTCTTGGCGTTTTCAGTGCTGGTGATGCCCAGCTTGCTGAGCAGTTGATCTTTCACCCCTTCGGCGCCGTTAGCCGACAGCACGTTGTTTTTCACGCAGTACTGCAGGATGCCGGCGGCGTTGGTCATGCTGCTGGAGCTCAACGCTTTGTCGCCACCGTTCAGCAGGCCGGTCAACGAGGAGAGCGACATGCCGCCGCCGCTGTCGCCGCCCGATTTGCTCAGTTCGCCCGCCGCGCTGCTGAGAGAATCCATCAGACCGGCGGCCTGGGTGGCGCCGCTGGCCAGGGTCGCGGACAGCGCCAAAGCCAGCAGTAAACGATGTTTGGTGATCATAGTAGTAAAACTCCTGTAAGAACGGCATGCGATCGGCGCAGCGCGCCGGGATACCTTTCCGACGCCGCCGGCGGCGACAAGTTCCTTTTATCTCGCCGCCGCGCCGTTTTTCGGAATCCAGGAAGTTTAGAACTGCCAGCGCAGCCAGGCGAAGAACACGTTACCGTTGTTATAGGTGCCGGGAATGTAGGTCGCCTGGAACGTCAGCCGCTGATAGCCGATAGAGGCCAACGGCAGCGGCGCCGGGATAGGAATGTATTTCCAGTTATCGCGTGCGGTGACGCTGGCGGTGAAGCCCAGCCCCAGGCGGAAATCCTTGTCGTCCAGCGGGCGCCAGATCTTCTCGTAGGCGTAGCCGCCGATCGGCTCCCATTTGTTGAAGGAGTCCTTGAACGCCATGATGTAGATGCCGTGCCAGTCACCGTCGCTGTCGTAGCGGGAGATGCCGTAACCGGCGCCCCACGGGCGCTCGTTGTACTTATCGATATGTTCATCATCGTAAGTCCAACGGTTGTGCCAGGTGATGGCCGGGATATAGAGATCGTGGTTAGGCGAATTGTTCCAGGTCTCCGCCACGTTATGGGTAAAACGCTGCCATAGACCCGGTTTCTCAGCTTGCGCGGTATTGCCACTTTCTGTACTAACCTCAGCGTAAGAAGGCAGTGCAGGAAATATCAACGCCAGAGAACATGCCAAAAGAGTCCGTTTGAGAAACATCGTAAAGCTCCTGTAAAAATACGGCCGCAGATTTTTACCGATAGCCCAGGCAAGATCAAGCTGTATCTAATTTATCCAACGCCCGTTGTGTTTTGGTTAAGCTTAGCACCGGAAAATTCACTTTGGTTTATAACAGCTTGCACCGGCAGCTGCATATTATCGCCTTTCGGGCGGCAAAACCGTGGGAAAAGTCCGCTTTGTCGCACGCTACTCACGAGCAAGGTGCTTGACCAGCACATCGACATCGAGACGGTTCACAAACTCCAGGGAATAGGAGGAGTAAAGACCGAACAGGCGGTTTTGGTGCCCGACCACCACCAGATCGATACCGGCCTGGCGAATAAAATCGCTCACGTCCTTAAAGCGCCGAATGGTGACGATCTCTTTAACCGCAACCGGCGCATCGACGGCGCTCACCAGCCGGCTCAGCATCGCCTTGGCGGCGATCACTTCCTGCGCCTGACGATCCTTGACCAACGCGTCGCTGCCGCATTCCAGCTCCGCGTAGTCGGCGTTAAGGTGGCCGACGGTGATGGCGACAGGCAGCCCGCGCACCATCGCCACCGTTTGACGCAGCAATGGCAGCCCATCATGCTCATCATGAATCAGCACCAGAATATGTCGATAGCTTTTCATCGCTCTTTCTCCCCGCCGGTCAGTGCCCCTGGGGCGCCGCCCTCTCTGGTAGGTATACGCCATCTGCGCGCACGTAGAGAAAAGTTTACGTATCAGTTCGCACGGAATGTGATGGCCGCCACGTTATATTAGCGCCCGTGACGGCACATTTTTACCCCGGCCCGACGCCGCGCGCATTGCGGCATCCGTAAAGCAAAACTGACAACCCTGCCCGAATAAAAAAACTCCATTGTTAAATTTTTGTTTTTGGATAGTTACGGAATGGTTTCGTGAAATAAGCGTGCGGCGGATCACCAAAATGCGTCCTTACGTGAGGTTATGCATTTCTTTCTCAGGCAAAACGCGCTGCAGCGCCCAATGGGATTTTACGCGGCGTCAGAAGTACCGGATCATTCGTCCTGCATCATGCCAAATGCCACTACGCCGCCATTTTTCCGCCGATATACCGTCAATGAAAAATACCGCTCGGCCCTGACACACAATAACCACACTATTTATACATAAAGCCATCGCGTAAAGCGCCGAATACAAACCGCCTATTCATCGCCTGCTCCCCCTATCTTGAACAAGCCGCCACTTTAAATAACTGTTAATGCTAACGACACAACATCGCCAGCAATTTATTTTTGCTGATTTTCGCCTGACAAAATAAAGATAAATAATCCGGAGCAATCAATGAAAATAACTATCGGGTCATTCATTCTGCAACAGCTGCACGCCCTGGACGTCGATCGCATTTACGGCGTGCCCGGCGACTATAACCTCAGCCTGCTGGAGCTGCTGGAAAGCGATGAACGGCTGGCGTTTGTCGGCAACTGCAATGAGTTGAACGCCTCCTACGCCGCCGACGGCTACGCCCGGATGAAGGGCGCCGGCGCGCTGATCGTCACCTATGGCGTCGGCGATCTGGCCGCGCTGTCCGGCATTGCCGGGGCCTATGCCGAATCCTCGCCGGTGATCTGCATCGCTGGCACGCCGCCGCTGCACGCGATGAAAAATCATCAGCTCTTACACCATACCCTTGGCGACGGCAATTTCGACAACGTCATGAACTGCTTTAAACAATTCACCGTCGCTCAGGCTCTGATTACGCCGGAAAATGCCGCGCAGGAAATCCCACGCGTTATTTCCCGCGCCTGGATAGAGAAGAAACCGGTGTATTTACAGCTGCCGTCAGATATTTGCGATGTCGAAATTGAAGTCGCCGAAGCGGCGAAGGCACCGCAGTTGCCGGCCAGCGATAAATACAATGTGCAATTAGCGGCGATGGCGCTGTTAACCAAAATAAAACGCGCGCAGCGCCCGATCATGTTGGTCGACCAAATGGTGGATCGTTATCGGCTACAGAAGTTGGTTATCGATGTCGCTCACCGCTTTGCCATTCCCCTGACCAATATGCCAACCGCCAAATGCATTATCCCGGAAAACACCGCCGGTTGGATGGGCGGCTACAGCGGCAACCTGTCGCGCCCCGAACTGTATGACCGCATGGCCCACTCAGACTGCGTGCTGAGCTTCGGCGTGCGTCTGGTGGATTCCACCACCGGTTATTTCTCGCAGCAAATTCCCGCCGCCGCTCAGGTGGACATTCAGCCGTTCTCGATGAAACTGGACAACACCTCCTACCCGGCGGTATCGACGGCGGATCTGCTGCAGGCGCTGCTGGAGCTGAGCGAAGATGCGCCGGCGCAACGCCTGCCGCCGCTGGCCGATCCGCGTGACAAGCTGGCGACGCCGAGCGACGCCCCCATCGACCAGGCCTATCTGTGGCAACGGATCCAACGTTTCATCCGGGCGGATGACGTGGTGGTGGTCGAAAACGGCACCTCGGGCGCCGCCATCGGCGGCATGCGCATGCCCGACGGCGTCAAGGTGGTCAACCAACCGATTTGGGGCTCGATCGGCTATACCCTACCGGCGCTGCTCGGCACCCTGATGGCGGCCCCGGAGCGCCGACACCTGCTGTTCATCGGCGACGGCTCCTTCCAGCTCACCGCCCAGGAAGTCTCCACCCTGCTGCGCTGCGATCAAAAGCCGATCATCTTCCTGATCAACAACGATGGCTACACCATCGAGCGCTATATCCTCGGCGAAAGCTCGTCCTACAACGATATCAGCCCGTGGGACTACGCCAAACTGCCGGCGGTGCTGAATACCCAAGCGCAGCCGTTCAGCGTGGCGGTGGAAACCACACAACAGCTGGAAATGGCGCTGGAACACGCCTCGCGGCAGGATCGGCTGGCGTTTATCGAGGTGAAAGTGCCGATGATGGACACGCCGCCGGTGATGAAAGAGTTCTGCAACCGTTGCAACAGCTTTAACTTCGGCCTGACCAACCCACGCCGCAGTGCCTGAGGCGCTACCGTGCCGCTTCTCAGGAAGCGGTATCGGTTTGCAACGCCGCCGCGATCTCGCTCCCCAGCGTTTGCGCCAGCGAACGCCGGGGGCCCTCCCCGATACGCAGCGCATTCACCACCGTCGGCAGCGGCAGCAAACGTTCCAGCGTCCTATCGATTCGCACTCGTCGATCCAGACATCGCTGATTGAGCACGCCGACCCCCATACCGGCGGCAATCGCCGTCAACATCCCGGTAACTGAAGGGCATTCCAGAGTTATTTTGCAGCCTATGCCTGCAGTGCTCAGCAACCGTTCCGCCAGGCTACGATAAAAACAGTCCGGTCCGTAGCTCACCAATTTGATGGATTCCCCCTGCCGATAGTGCCAGCCAGGCGACGAACACCAATGCAAACGTTCCCTACCGAGCAACGTCTCGGCCTCATCATGCGGGCCGTCAAACCTCTGGTACAGGATCAGGTCGAGTTCTCCCTGTGCCAATCCGCGGCGCAGCGACTGGCTTTGGCCGATAACCAACTGCACGTCAACCTGCGGGTGCCGATCGCTGAACGCCGCCAACAGGGCTGCCAACGGCGGCAACGGCGTCTGCTCCGTGGCGCCGAGCCGCACCGCGCCCTGCAGGGCTGAAGGCGCAAAATGCGCCAGCGCCCGATCGTGCGCACTCAAAATGCGCCGCCCGTGTTCGGCCAACACTTCACCGTCTGCGGTGACGGCCAATGCCGCCCCCTGGCGATCCAGCAATGTGCGCCCCAGTTGCGCCTCCAGCCGTTTGATTTTCCAACTGACCGCCGACTGGCTGAGATTAAGCTGCTGCGCCGCTCGGGTCATGCTGCCGCTGTCAATCACGCACAGTAGCGCACGCAAGGCATCTATCGACAAACGCTGGTTCATGTTTCCACTATGACAAAACTGGGATGAGCTCACCATAACTTGTCATTGGCGTCATGAAAAGGCGCCGGTTAGGGTAGAAAAACATCCCTTCTCTGGAGATTCGTCATGAATGCTTTTCCCAATCTGCTTAACCAACACCGGATCATCAACGGCCATCGCATCGCCGCCGGCGTCCACGGCGCGGGGGAACCGCTGGTGCTAGTGCATGGCACCCCAGCGCACGCGATCGTCTGGCGGCACCTGCTGCCGTCGTTGATTGCGGCGGGATTTCGGGTTCATCTCTACGATCTGCTGGGGTTCGGCGCCTCGGAGCGGCCGCTGACGGCGGATACCTCCATCGCCGCGCAGGCGGAACTGCTGATCGCATTGCTGGATGACTGGGAGCTGGAAACGGCGCACATCTTCGGTCATGACATCGGCGGCGCGCTGTCGCTGCGTGCGGCCTTCAGCCATGCCGCGCGTTTTCGCTCGCTGACCATCGCGGACATCTGCAGTTACGATTCCTGGCCTTCGCCGTCCTGGCGCGACATGCGCGCCCATTATCAACACTATGCAGTCATGGCGCCGGAACAGCATGAACAGGCGATGACGCGGCAATTGAAAATGGCGGTGTTCGACAAAACGCTGATGGAGGGCGAACTGCTACGCCACTATCTGACGCCGATCGTCGGCGTCATCGGCCAACCGGCGTTTTACCGGCATCAGATCGCCCACTACGATGCCCGTTATACCGCCGATTTTTCCGAGTGCTTGCCGGCGCTGCACCTGCCGGTGCAGATCCTGTGGGGAGCCGACGACGAGTGGCAACCGCTCAGCTACGCTCATCGGTTGCAAAGCGATATTCCCGGTGCCAGGTTGCAGGTGTTTCCCCAGGCCGGGCATTTTCTGATGGAGGATGCGCCACAGGCGGTGGCGCAAGCCGTGATCGACTTTATTCACTCGCTCTGACGGCGCAGCCGTTACCCGCCGCCGGCGCGCGCCATGCAGCGCTGGCGACGTTCGTCCACCCGCTTGGCGAACCAGGCGGTGGTCAGCTTGCGGGTGATTTTCGGGCTTTCCAGCTGGATGCCCGGCAGCATCTCGCGCGGCAGTTTGCCGCCCGCCAACGCATAGACTTTCTTATACAGGTCGGTGTCGGCGAAGCCGGCGGTATCGCCTTTCTCCAACGCCCGGCGAATGGCGCTGTCGCTCATGTTAAGACGCTTGCCGAGTGTGCGCACCGCCAATTCGGTGGCACCGGGCTTGTCGCTGCCGAAGTCGATCAGATCGCCGTCCAGCGCCAGCGGAATGGCGCTCGCCCGGCTGACCGCATTTTGGAACGCCGCGTTGCGGCTGGCGTACCACCCGGCGTTGAAGTCGGCGAAGCGATAAATCGGCCGGCTGTAATCGGCCGGATATCCCAACAAATGCATAATGCCGAAATACATGCCGCCGCGCCGGCTGAAGACTTCGCGGCGAATAGAGCCGTCTACCGGATAAGGGTATCCTTTGGCGTGCGCCTCGGCGAAGGCGACGCTCACCTGCATCGGGCCGCCGGTATGCACCGGGTTCAAATGGCCAAACAGCTTCTGCCCCATCGGCACGCGGTCAATCATGTCATCGAAAATATCGCTCAGATCCTTCTCGGTGCGCACCTTATCCAACCGCTCGCTGTAACTCTGGCCGTTCGACGACGAGATCTTCAACGCGGTATGCACCAAAAAGTTCGGGATGTGCATCTGATCGGCGCGGCGGTCGATCTCCTTCCAGGCGATCTTCGGCAGCCCCGGCACCTGCGGGTTGGCCTGGAACGTCGATTCCTGTTCGGTCACCGCCAACACTGAGCACAGGTTTTCATTACTCGGTTCGATGTCCTGCGCGGCGAAGGCGGCGGCGATATCGGTGGCCCAGCCCTGACGGTCGCCGGCGTTGGCCGGGATCAGTTTCATCAGTTGAGCTTTGACGTCGGCAGGGCGCGCCGCCGGCGCCGTGGTGGTGGTTTTATTGGTGCAGCCCGCCAGCGCCAGCAGCGCGGCCAGGCTCAGCAAACGGAAGGGCATCGGGTGGCATAAACGGCGTATCGGCATCTTTTCCCTGAACGTAATGACATCAACAGCACTGAAATTAGCCCAGCCGCCGCGCACAATCCAGTATAAAGATCTCGTCGCGTCTTTCCGTCAGGCCGCTATGTTCAAACGACCGATAAAAATGTATTTTATATGCATCATATAAATCACTTTGCTCGCCCAGCCAGAGGAGCCCCCCTATGGAGCAGCAGCTGCTTTGCTATAAAACCCTGCCGGAATGGAACAGCGACACGCTGCCGGAAGCCTTTCGCCAGCGCCACAACACCCAGAGCGGCACCTGGGCGAAACTCACCGTGCTGAGCGGCAGCCTGACGTTCGCCATGATGACCGAGGATGGCGCCACCACCGAGACCTGGCAGTTCAGCCCCGAAAGCCAGCCGCCGTTTATCGAACCGCAGCAGTGGCATCGCATCGTTTCCTTCTCGGACGACATGACCTGTCGGCTGGCGTTTTACTGCACGCCGGAAGAGTACTACCACAAGAAATACCAACTGACGCGCACCCATTCCGAAGTGATCGAGGCGGCGGCACGCATCGCGCCGGGCAAGGCGCTGGATCTGGGCTGCGGCGGCGGGCGCAATTCGCTCTATCTCAATCTGAAAGGCTTCGACGTCACCGCCTGGGACAAGCACGCGCCGTCGATAGCGCGCCTCAACCAGATCATCGACGCCGAGCAATTGACCCACCTGAGCGCCAGGGTGCAGGATCTCAATATCCACCGCTTCAGCGGCGAGTATGACTTCATCCTGTCCACCGTGGTGTTGATGTTCCTCGAGCGCCAGCAGATCCCGCATATCGTGCAAAACATGCAGGACAGCACCGTGCCCGGCGGCCATAACCTGATCGTGGCGGCGATGGATACCGAGGATTATCCCTGCCCGCTGCCGTTCCCGTTCACCTTCAAGCCGGGCGAGCTGAAGCACTATTATCGCGACTGGCAGATCCTCAAATACAACGAGGACGTCGGGCAACTGCACAAGACCGATGCCGCCGGCAACCGCATCTCGCTGCGCTTCGCCACCCTGCTGGCGCGCAAGCTATAACGCGTCGTGAAAGATCACCCCTAGCGTGTGGCGTTGCCCGGTGCGTATCCGGCTGACGCCGTGGCGCAGATTGACCCGATAGTAGCCTCTCGCCCCGGCCACCGGCCGATGGTGCACCGCGAACACCACCGCGTCCCCCTGCTGCAAGGGCACCACCTCCGGCCGGCTCTGCATGCGCGGCCGCTGCTCGGTCAGCACAAACTCGCCGCCGGTGAAGTCTTGCCCGGGGGCGGAAAGCAGGAACGCCACCTGCAGCGGAAACACCCGTTCGCCGTACAAATCCTGATGCAAACAGTTGTAATCCCCCTCCGTGTAACGCAACAGCAGCGGCGTTGGCCGCCGCTGGCCGGCCTGATGGCATTCAGCCAGGTAGGCCTCGTGTTCGGCGGGATAACGCGTCTCCAGACCCAGCATGGCATTCCAACGATTGGCCAACGGCGCCAACCGCGCGTACAGCAGGCTGCGCGCTTCGGCCACCGGGGGCGGTAACGGATACGCAAAATACTGGTACTCGCCGCGGCCAAAACCGTGACGCGCCATGACGATGCGGCTGCGAAAATGTTCGCCATGCGGATAAAGCGCCGCCAATTGCCGGCACAGTTCGGCGCTGAGCACGCCCGGCAGGCGCGCGCTTCCCTGCGCATCAAGTTCGCGTTCGATCGCCGACCAGTCCAATTCGACCAACCGCGCCGCCAGCGCGCCGCTCATCGCTGCGCCTCTTTTTCCAGCAAGGCTTGCTTGCGCTCGACGCCCCAGCGATAACCGGACAAGGCGCCGTCGTTGCGCACCACCCGGTGGCAGGGGATCGCCACCGCCAGCATGTTGGCGGCGCAGGCGCCGGCTACTGCGCGCACCGCCTTCGGCGCGCCGATGCGCCGGGCGATATCGGCGTAGCTGACGGTTTCACCGACCGGTATCGCCTGCAGCGCCCGCCAGACTCGCTGTTGGAATGCAGTGCCGCGAATATCCAGCGGCAGCGCCAGCCCGCTCTCCGGCGCTTCGATCAGCCCCACCACCTGCGCCATCAGCGTTTCATACTGCGCGTCGCCGCCGATCAGTTCAGCGTTGGGGAATTTGTCCTGCAGATCCTGCACCAGCTGCTGCGCATCGTCCCCCAGCAAAATGGCGCAGATGCCGACTTCGCTTTGCGCCGCCAGGATCTCGCCCAGCGAACAGCGCCCGACGGCGAAATGGATGCGCATGCCTTTGCCGCCCGCCCGGTAGGCTTTTGGCGTCATGCCCAGCGCGGCGTTGGCTTGCTGGTAAAAGCGGCCGTTGGCGCCATAGCCGGCGTCGAATATCGCGTCGGTCACCGTCTCCTGCTGCTTAAGACCGCAGCGCAACCGCTGGCTGCGCTGCGCGTCGGCATAGCCTTTCGGCGTCAGGCCGGTGATCGCCTTGAACAGCCGGTGAAAATGGTACTGGCTCAACCCGACGTGGCGCGCCAGCATCTGCAGCGACGGCGCTTTCTCCGCTCGTTCGATATAGCGGCAGGCCTCGGCGATCTGCTGCGCATGCTGCTCAGACAGCGGCGTTAGCCCCTGTCGGCAGCGTTTACACGGCCGATAGCCGGCAGCCTCCGCCTGCGCCGCGTCGTCGAACAGCTCCACGTTTTGCCGATTCGGCTGGCGTGACGGGCAAGAAGGCGAGCAATACACGCCGGTGGTTTTCACCGCGTAGATAAAGCGGCCGTCGGCGTGTTTGTCGCGGCTGACAATCGCCAGCCAGCGCGGATCGGCGCTGTCGATTAAGTTTTTCATCATCCGTTCCTCACTGCGGTTTCGGTGTTAACCAGCATAGTGACGGGCCGTTAGCGAAACACGCCGACTCTTGCTTTTTAATTCGGCGCCGACGTTTTCAACAATCTTTCGACAATTTTTAACCAACAACATGAAGTTTATTACGTTGCCAACCCGCTTGCACGGCGTTAGGATCTCGGCCGGCCACGGGCGTGGCCAGTGTTTTTGCCTGTTAGTTGCGCGCATGGAGAGGTTATTGTGTTAGAGAGTTTTGGCGTCCTGAATTTATGGACCTATTTGGCCGGGGTGGTCTTCATCATCATTCTGCCGGGGCCGAATACGCTGTACGTGCTGAAAACCGGCGTATCGCGCGGCGTGCGCGCCGGCTACACCGCGGCACTGGGCGTGTTTATCGGCGATGCGATCCTGATCTTCTGCGCCTATATCGGCGTGGCTTCGCTGATCCGCACCACGCCGTTCCTGTTTACCCTGGTGCGTTTTCTCGGCGCGATTTATCTGCTGTTCCTCGGCGCAAAAATCCTCTACGCCACCTTCGTGCAGAAGGCGCAGGCGCAACAGCAGCAAATTGAAGGCGGCCACAGCATTCTGCGCAAGTCGCTGACGCTGAGCCTGACCAACCCGAAAGCGATCCTGTTTTACGTGTCGTTCTTCGTGCAGTTCATCGACTTCAACTACGCACACACCGGGCTGTCGTTCACCATTCTGGCGCTGATCCTCGAAGCCGTCAGCTTTATCTACATGAGCACGCTGATCTTCTCCGGCGCGATGCTGGCGCATTTCTTCAATCACAAGAAAGGCCTGGCGAAGCTCGGCAATGGCCTGATCGGCCTGCTGTTCCTCGGTTTCGCCACCCGTCTGGCGACGCTGAGTTCGTAATCCCTCTCGGCCGGCGCCCGCCGGCCGCAGTTTACTCGTCCGTCACGGCAAAATGACACGCAGGGCAAACCGAATGTCAGGCAGACCAAAGCCGCCGCTTTCCCGCTGATATAGACTTTCAGGGTTAACCCTAACCTGATGAGCCTGATCGGAGGATGTATGTCTGACAATACCGTAGCCGTGCTGGATAGCGTATCGCGTTTTCTCGATCGTCAGCATGGGCTGTATATCGACGGCCAGTGGCGCGCGTCCGTCGCGGAAGGCCGCCTGGCGGTGTATAACCCCGCCAATGGCCAGCAGATCGCCACGACCGCCGACGCCAATGAACACGACGTCGCACTGGCGGTGCAGTCCGCCCATAAAGCCTTCAGCGAAGGCGTCTGGGCGCAGCGCCTGCCGGTAGAACGCGAGCGCATCCTGCTGCGCTTCGCCGATCTGGTGGAGCAGCATGCCGAAGAGCTGGCGCAGCTCGAAACCCTGGAACAGGGCAAATCGATCAACATCGCCCGCGGCTTAGAAGTCGGCAACACCCTGAATTGGATGCGTTACACCGCCGGGCTGGCGACCAAAATCACCGGCCAGACGCTGGACGTGTCCATTCCGATTCCGCCGGGCGCCAAATATCAGGTTTATACCCGCAAAGAGCCGATTGGCGTGGTCGCCGGCATCGTGCCCTGGAACTTCCCGCTGATGATCGGCATGTGGAAAGTGATGCCGGCGCTGGCGGCGGGCTGCTCCATCGTCATCAAACCGTCGGAAACCACCCCGCTCACCCTGCTGCGCATGGCCGAGCTGGCGAGCGAAGCCGGCGTGCCGCCGGGCGTGTTCAACGTGGTCACCGGCCGCGGCACCGTGTGCGGCAAGGCGCTGACCGAACATCCGCTGATCGCCAAAGTCAGCTTTACCGGTTCCACGCCGGTCGGCAAAAGCATTGCGCGCGCCGCGGCGGATCGCCTGACCCGCGTGACGCTGGAGTTGGGCGGCAAAAACCCGGCTATCGTACTGAAAGACGCCGATCCGCAGCAGGTGATCGAAGGCCTGATGCTCGGCAGCTTCCTCAACCAGGGGCAGGTGTGCGCCGCCAGCTCGCGGATTTATATCGAAGCGCCGATTTACGACCAGCTGGTAGCCGGTTTTGAACAGGCGGTGAAATCGCTGTCGGTCGGGCCGGGGATGGATGCCGGCGCGCAAATCAACCCGCTGGTGTCGCTTGCGCACCGCAACAAGGTGGCGGCCTACCTGGACGACGCCCGGGCGAAAAACGCCGAGCTCATCGGCGGCGCGGCCGGGCCGGACGCCAACGGCTTCTACATTCCGCCGACGCTGGTGATCAACCCGGACGATCGGTTGAACCTGACGCGCGAAGAAGTGTTTGGCCCGGTGGTCAACCTGATCCGGGTGGCGAGCGCCGAAGAGGCGCTGAGCAAGGCCAACGACACCGACTTCGGGCTGACCGCCAGCCTGTGGACCACCAGCCTGCAGAAAGCGATGGCGCTGACGCCGCGTATTCAGGCCGGCACCGTGTGGGTCAACACCCATACGCTGATCGATCCGAACATGCCGTTCGGCGGGTTTAAACAGTCGGGCAGCGGCCGCGATTTCGGCCCGGATTGGCTGGACGCCTACACCGAATCGAAATCGGTCTGCATCCGCTATTGAGTGAAGCGGCGCGGGCCTGCCCCGCGCCCAGACTTATTGATATTGCCGGCGGTATTCGCTCGGCGACATGCCAAAGCGCTGCTTGAAAGCGGTCGAGAAATGGCTGTGATCGGTGAAGCCCCAGTCGAGGCCGATGCCAGCCAACTTCTCCTGACCGGCGGCGCTGCGCAGCGCCTGCGCACACAGATCCAGCCGGCGGTTCCTGATGTACTGCGCCACCACCAGCCCCTGTCGGGCGAACAGCCGATACAGGCTGCGCAACGAGACTCCCAACTCGGCCGCCACCCATTCCGGGCGCAGCTGCGCCGACTGGATATGCCTGTCGATCAATGCCAACGCCTTGTCGAAAACCGACGGAGGCCCCTCCGGCCGCGCCTGTTCGAGCGCCAGCGCCGGACGCAGCAGCGCCGCCAATGCATTCAGCACCGCCTCGCTTTCCGCCGCGGCGAGCAGCGGATCCTGCATGCTGCTCAGCACCAGTTGGCGGCTGAGACGCACCGCGCTGAGCTCCGCCCCCAGACGCCGCGCGCACGGCGGCGGCAACGGCAGGCAGCCGCGCGGCAACAGCAGAGAAATTTGGCGCGAATCGCGCTGGAAGGTGAAACTGCTGGGCTGTGAGGCGTCAATCAGCGTCATATCGCCGGGAGAGAGCACCGTCTGGCGGTCGCCCTGCTCCATCAACGCACTGCCGCGCAGTTGGAAAACGGTAAAAAAGTGCGCGCCGTCGCTGCGGGCGATCTCGCGCGGCGTGCGGTACAGCCGGGCCTGGGACACATCGACCACGCTCAGACGCAGCGCATGGGCGCGGAATTCCTGCATCGCTCCGCTGAAGCCCGGCCCCAGCGTTTTCGCGCAGAACCTGCCGCAGGCGGTGTTGATTTTCCCCAGCCACTCTTCGAAGCCGGCGTCCCGGAGCGTTGCCAATGCCGTCATGATCTCTCCCTTCGAACAGCAGCAGCGCTGCGCCGTTGAACAGAAAAACACCATAACAATCCGTTAACACACAATCAATGATCAACGGGGGATTTGGCGCCGCGATCACAATTCACCGGGCGCGTTGTCATCAATTCGCCACGAAACCGTCATCGCATCATCACAACCCTCATCAAAGATACAAGGCTGCTGTTCCCTTCACTTTGACACCCTGGACCTGATCCGATGAAATCATTGCAAAAATCCGCTTTGGCGCTGTGCTTGTTTACCGCCAGCGCGCTGGCCGCGTTCCACGCGCAGGCGGCAGAGGAAGCCCAACCGTTCACCACCGCGCAGCAGGTGGATCTGACCCACATTCTGCCGCCGCCGCCGGCCAACGACTCGGCTCAGACCCAGCGCGAACTGCGGGAAGTGCTCGACATGCAACAGAAACGCACGCTGGAGATGGCCAGCCAGGCCAAAGCGGATGCGGAAGAGAACGTTTGGGTGTACAGCAACGTGATGGGGCCGAAGTTCAACGCCCAGGCGTTGCCGGCCGTGAGCGCCTTCTTCGATCGCATCGTCGCTACCGAAGCGGCGGTGGTCGATCCGGCGAAAGATTTCTGGAAGCGCCCGCGCCCGCATATGCTGGACAGCCGCATCGAGCCGATCGTCAAACGCTCCAGCTCCGGCTCCTGGCCTTCCGGCCACACCACGCTGGGCACGCTGATGGGCATTACCCTGGCCAACATGGTGCCGGAGAAGCGCGCCGCCATCATGACGCGCGCCTGGCAATACGGCGACAACCGGGTAGTGGCGGGCATTCACTACCCTTCCGATATCGAGATGGGCCGCATCGCCGGCAGCGTGATCAGCCAGCAGCTTTCACAGCAGCAGGATTTCCAGCAACAGTATCGGCAAGCGCGCGACGAGCTGCGTCAGGCGTTGGATTTGCCCGCGGCGAAATAGACCCGGCGGCTAACACCGGGCCCAGGCGGCCCGGTTTACGGCTGTTTGTCCAACAGGTAACGCACCACCGCCGCATACTCTTTGGCGTAGCCTTCAACGCTGGTGCTGGCCATGCCGGCATTGTCTATCTTGTATTTGCCTGCCACGTAGAACGACGGGGTGCCGCGCACCTCGAACGCTTTCACCGCTTCGTTCTGCTTGGCGATCAATCCTTTGACCAGCAGGCTGTGGCGCGCGTTTTCGTAGGTGGCGGCATCGATGCCGGCCGCCGTGAACACCCGCTGAATATCCTCGGCGCCGTTGACGGCGCGCTGTTTCTGCACCGCTTCGAACATCGGCCCTTCAATCTTGTCTTCCACGCCCAGCACCGTCGCCACCGCCCAGGCCTCGGTCAGCTCATTGCCCAGTTTGCCCATCAGGCTGACGTGATATTTGGTCAGCTTCTCGCCGGCGGGCAGCGCCTGCGCGACAGTGCTGCCTACGCGATAGGTTTCGGCGAACTGATAGCAAGGGCCGCAGTAGAAGGAGAAAAATTCCACCACCGCCGGCGCGGTGGCCACCGGCTTATCCAGCCGGGTGTATTGCTCGCCCGCACGGTAATCCGCGGCCTGAACCGCGGGTAACGCCAACATCAATACGACGGCGGCGGCGAACGAACGCTTAACTTTTGCCAACATAAACACTCCTGGTTTCATCTATGAACATCGTCCTTAGCGGCGGTTTTTATAATCAAATAACCGCCAGAAGACCAGTTTTTATTACCTTCTATTTGTGAGGGATTATGTTCAGCGCCCTTCGTAGCCGTCCCAATAGGCGCCTACCGCCTCCTGCGAGAGCACCTGACGGCGTTTAGGATTGTCGGAGCCGCTGTAGGCGCGGTTGATGAAGATGGTTTTGTGTTCCATGTTCTGCTGGAATTCCGGGCTGGCCAGATAGTCGGCTTTTTTCTGCGCTTCACTGCGCGCCACGCCCGCCGCGCGATCCTTTTTCCCCATTTGGTAGAATTGTTCGAACATCGGCACGGCGTTTTTAATGCTGCCGTTCACGTCGGTGCGGAACCCCGGCTCGAAGTCGTCGCGGGTTTGATAAATGTAGTGCTTGGCATGCAGCTCGGCGCTGCTGAGATGCTGGGTGCAGGCGCTGAGCGCCAACAGCGGCAGCAACAGCGCCGCGCTTTTCAGTCTTTTCATATCGTCTATCCCTGTCAGTGAGGAAGGTTCCTTCAGCGCCACGAGCATAGCGCTGAACGCCCGCGAACGTCAAACGGCAGGAGAGAGTCATCTTATTGTTTTATATTAATATTATATAAATTGATTGGTATTCATTGCCTGAAACACTATGCTTTAACAGACAGGGCAAAACACTCACCGACAGCGAGGTGGCCAATGAAACCGATCGACAAAAACGTGGGAGAGTACGACCTCACGGCGGAAAAAAAAGCGGGCATGATCACCGGCACGATCCGCGGTGAACTGCCGGACAGCGACGCCAATCTGCCGCTGCTGCCCTTCTCCGGCACCTTCGCCGGCCCCAGCGTGGCCGAAGCCATCGCCGATATTCAGCAGCAGTTCCCCGACATCGAACCGGCGATTATCGACGATTTGCGCGAGGAGCTGCTGAAGGCCGGGTTTTAATCCGGATCGCGGTGCCGCACGAACGGGCTGTAGACCGGCGCGCCGGGCTTCAGCGCCAGATCGGCGTCAAAATCGTCATTGCGGTTGAACGGTACCGCCGGCCAGGCGGCAAGATCGCTTAAGCCTTCCCGATACGCCTGCGTCACCTGCGCCAAAGCGGCGTTCTGCGCCCGCCGCTCCTCGTCCGCCAACCCGCCGCGCACGCCATAGACCAGGAACGGCTCCAGCACGCTAAAGCCGATATAGTGCAGCGCATGCATGATTGGCCACAGCATCAGCCGCATATCGCCGTCGCGCCCGTCCGGCGCACAGGCCTGAGCGGAAGCGCCGGCGGTGACGGTCAGCAGCGCCCGTTTGCCGCGCATCACGCCGTTCTCATGGCGGTGGCGGCTGTCGTACACCCCGCCGTAAACGAACACCCGATCCATCCAGCCTTTGAGGATGGCCGGTGCGCCGAACCACCAGAAAGGGAACTGCAGCACCAGCGTATCCGCCCAGCGCAGCAGCTCGATATGCCGCCGAATCTCCGCCGGCAGCGCCTGGATCGTCCAGTGATGGCGCTGCTCCTGCATCGCATCAAATCTGTCCGCCTGCTTTCTGCTGGGGTAGTGGCCGGCGCCCTCGCGCGGATCAAACCCCTCCTGATACAGATCGACCGTCTTCACCTGGTGCCCCTGCGCCAGCCAGGCCTGCCGCGCCTGTTCAGCCAAATGGGCATTGAAAGAATGCGGCTCGGGGTGAGCCAGCACAATCAGCACGTTCATCCTGTTTCTCCCGTTGTAAGGTGGTGCTGTTATGCTGTGGCTTTCTCACCCCCTTGGCAATTACGCACCTGAAGGTAACCCCCAATGGCTTATCCCGGCGACGTCTATTCGAGCAAGTGTTCCGCGCGCGATGCGCTGGCGCTGATTTCCGGCAAGTGGGTGATGCTGATCCTGCCTGCGCTGGCACAACGCCCGATGCGCAACGGCGAGCTGCTGCGCCGCATCGACGGCATTTCGCAGAAGGTGCTGACACAAACGCTGCGTCAATTGGAACGCAATGGGCTGCTCGAACGGCTGGATTTAAGTGAAAAGAATCAGTCGCATGTGGAATACCGGCTCAGCGCCGTCGCCTGCTCGCTGGGCGAGACGCTGGCGGCGCTGGATAAGTGGGCGGAATACCATTTCCCCGAGCTGGACGCCGCCCGCGAGCGCTATGATGCTGACCGCAGGCGCAAGGCCGATTAAAGCGGTTTGGCCCGCAGCGTCTCGCCGCTGCGCACGAAATTGCCCGCCCCCAGATGATGAATGGTGTGCAGATCCGCATTGGCGGCGGTGAAGTGCCAGCGCCCCTGTTGGAATACCCGTTCGTCCGCCGCCGCGCTCAGCACCTCACCGAAACAGGTGTCGTATTTTTCCTGCGCGCCGCTTTCCGGCAGCAACCGACACTCCAGCCACGCCACGCAGCCCTGTTCGATCAGCGGCACCTGCAGCGTGGCGCTCGGCGCTGCGGCGATGTGGAAGCGGGAGAACTTGTCGTCGTCCAGCCCGGACACGCTGCCGACCGCGTAGGTGGCGTCGATGAACATCGCCGCCGGCACGCAAATACCGAATGCGCCGCTCTCTTCGATCATCTGCCGACTGTGTGCGCCTTTATCGACCACGATGGCGATGCGCGGTGGGCTGAACTCCACCGGCATCGACCAGGCGGCGGCCATCACGTTGCGTTTGGCGCCGTCGCGGCTGCGACTGGTGATCAAGACCGTCGGCCCGTGGTTCAGCAGGCGGCTGGCGTGTTCGAGGGCGACAGGGCGAAAGTGGCTCATCGGGAAATCCTTGCGAGTGAGTGATTGTCCCGCAGTGTAGATCTACGCCGTAAAGGCAAGCAATGCGGGGCGCACAGAATGCGCAGATGAGAGGCTTGTTCCCCGTCTCGCCATCCGTTATCTATAGTTAAATCAATTCGCCGGTAACGGCCCATTCCACCTGAGGATCTTGCCTTGACGTTTTTAAAACACCCTATCGCCGGATTGGCGCTGGCCGGCTGCGGCCTGTTGTCGGCGGGCGGCGCGCTGGCCGCTTCCGATGCGC
Organism: Serratia sp. YC16; assembly: GCF_009707615.1. Taxonomy (NCBI): domain Bacteria; kingdom Pseudomonadati; phylum Pseudomonadota; class Gammaproteobacteria; order Enterobacterales; family Yersiniaceae; genus Serratia; species Serratia sp. YC16. Next base: position 42,527 of record NZ_WLYN01000013.1, read on the forward strand.
TGGTGTACTGCACCGTCGCCTCGCCGGAATCGTTCAACCCACAGCTTTCCAGCTCCGGGCCGACCTTTATCGCCACCTCACAGGTGCTGTACAACCGGCTGGTAACGCTGCGTGAAAGCGATAAAACGCCCGCTCCTTCGCTGGCCACCGAGTGGAGCGTCAGCCCGGACGGCAAGACCTACACCTTCACCCTGCGCCAGGGGGTGAAATTCAACAGCAACAAATACTTCACCCCAACGCGCGACTTCAATGCCGAAGACGTGGTGTTCACCGTGATGCGGCAGAAGGATCCCGCTAACCCCTACCACAAGGTTTCCGGCGGCAATTATGAATACTTCACCGACATGGGCCTGGACAAGCTGATCACCAAGGTGGAAGCGGTGGACGAGCATCACGTGCGCTTCACGCTGAGCCAGCCCAACGCCGCCTTCGTCGCCGATTGGGCGATGGATTTCGCCTCGATCCTGTCCGCCGAGTACGCCGACGCGATGTTGAAAAAGGGCACGCCGGAATACGTCGACAACTGGCCGATCGGCACCGGGCCGTTCGCGCTGCAGCAGTACAAGCAGGATTCGCTGATCCGCTACATCGCCAACCCGCACTACTGGCAGGGCGAAGTGGCCAGCAAGCACCTGATCTTCTCCATTACGCCGGATCCGCAAACCCGGCTGGCCAAGCTGAAAACCAACGAATGCCAGATCATCCCGGCACCGCTGCCGGAACAATTCGCCGCCATCAAGGCCGACAGCAACCTGCAGCTGCACGATATTACCGGGCTGAACGTCGGCTATCTGGCGTTCAACACCCAGAAAAAACCGTTCGACAACCTGCTGGTGCGCCAGGCGCTGAGCTACGCGGTAGACAAGAAAGCGATCGTCGCCGCCGTGTTCAAAGACAGCGGCACCCCGGCCAATTCGCTGCTGCCGCCGGGCATGCTGGGCTACAACGATAAACTGCCGGAGTACGCCTACGATCCGCAGAAGGCGCGCGAACTGCTGAAGCAGGCCGGGCTGGAGCAGGGCTTTGAGACCGACATCTGGTCGATGCCGGTACAGCGCCCCTACAACCCGAACTCGAAGCGCATCGCCGAGATGATTCAGAGCGACTGGGCGAAGGTGGGCGTGAAGGCCAAGATCGTCACCTGGGAGTGGGGCCAGTATCTGGCCGGGCTGCGCAAAGGTGAACAGCAGAGCGCGCTTTACGGTTGGGTGTCGGACAACGGCGATCCGGATAACTTCGCCACCCTGCTCGGCTGCGCCGGCGTGCAGAGCGGCGCCAACGTGGCGCGCTGGTGCGATAAGGATTACGACAAACTGATCCAGCAGGCGATCCAGGAAAACCAGCCGCAGGCGCGCGCCAAGCTGTATCAACAGGCGCAGGTGATCTTCGCCAAACAGGCGCCGTGGCTGCCGTTGGCCACCGGCAAGGTGTTCTACGCCACCCGCAGCAACCTGAGCGGCTATGTGGTGGACGTGAACGGCAGCGATTTCGCCAAGGCCAAATTAAACTGACCCCAGGGCGCCGCAGCGGGGCTGCGGCGCCCCCCGTCTCATCGCTTAATAAGCTGCCAGCCTCTGAACCTACCGCGCATTAACTTCACAACTTACGATGCTAACTGTCTCCCCTGTCGCCAGGCACTTAACCCATTAAATTCATAGCTTAATAAGCCTATCCCCCTGGCATTTTGCTTAAACTGCATGCAGGCGCTTTCCTCGCCTGTAACATTTCGTTACCATCGGCGCACAGACCCTTTAACATCAGAAGGTAACCCGGTGCCAAACACCTACATGCCGTGGCAAATCCGCCTGCACTGGCTGGTGGCGATCCTGCTGGTCATCACCTGCGCCGCCATCGAGCTGCGGGGCTTTGCCGAGCCGGGCAGCGCGCCGTGGTACGTGCTGGTCGTCACCCACTTCAGCTGCGGCGTGACGGTGTTTGCGCTGATGATCGCCCGCCTGTTCCTGCGCTGGCGTCACGCCTCGCCCGCTATCACGCCCAAACCGCCGAAGTGGCAAACCGGCCTGGCGCATCTGACGCATACCCTGATTTACCTGCTGCTGTTGACGCTACCGGTGCTGGGAGTGTATTCGCGCTATCTGGGCGGCAAAGAGTGGTACCTGTTCGGCCTGCCGATGCCGTTCGCCGAGGTGGCCGATCGGCCGCAGGCGCGGATGATTATCGGCTGGCACAAAACGCTGGCGTCATTCGGCTACTGGCTGATCGGCCTGCATGCCGCCGCCGCGCTGTTCCACCACTACATCGTCAAGGACAATGCGCTGGTGCGCATGCTGCCGTTGATGAAAAAGCGCTGAATACCCGGCGCCAGGGATGAATTTTCGGGCCACGCCCGCTGACAGGGAATGACATGCAAACCCAATTTTTTCATGTGACCGTCGAGCAATGCGCCTGCCAACAGACGGCGCCCGACAACCTGGTGAGGCTCATCGCTTCCGGCCAAACGTTCTTTTTTTACCGCGACGACTTCAGCGACAGCGAAAACCTGCTGGCCACGCTCGCCGCCGGCGATCGGGTGAAGATCGGCGCTCACCGCCTGCGGGACGGCAGCTACTGGCTGCACTGGCTGCTGCACGGCACGAAAGGCCGGCTGGAGCCCGACAGAACGCTGAAATACAAGCTGAAATACTTTGCCCTGCTGTTGCTGGGCATCGTGCTGGCCGGCGGTTTCCCGGCGGGCTTTTTCATCATGGACCGGGAAGACTCCTGGCTGACCATCGTCCTGTTCTTTATCGCCATCATCGCCGGCCTTATCGGTGTCGGCATGGTGTTGTTCGTCGGTTCAGAGCTTCTGCTGATCGGGCACCGCGGCCGCAGGCGCCTGCTCAGGGCGCTGGATCGCGTGCTGCTGGGGCAAGACGTCACGCCGCCCGGCTCACTCAGCCTGAAAATCCCCGGCATCAAATACCGGGCCGCCCGCGCAGACACCGTGCCGGCGACCGCACCGCTACAGACCGCGCCTCCCCTTCCGAACGGCGTCGAGGCCTCCGGCATCGAGACGGTCAACGCCCTGAGCTACGAACTCTGCCAATATGAGCTCCCGCGGCAGGTACAGTATTTGGACACTTATGCGTGGCGTCAGAAGGATACGCACTTCGCGTTGACGACCCGCGCGCTCAACGTCCCCAATACCAAACTGCATCCGGTATTTCGTCGGCAACATCCGCTTTTCATCGCCAAAGGCGACCCGCTGCAGGTGTTGTACTGCGAGAATGACGTCATTCCCGAGTTGCCCAAGGTGCGTGGAATCATCAATCACCGCGACCGCCAGACCTATCTCATCGGCAGCAATCGCTACTTCACCGAAGCCGGCCTTAACCTGTGCGCACGCGCCGTCTTCATTCTCGGCGCGATCATGATGTGCATTATGCTCGCCCTGATAGTGTGGGATAACGCCGATACCCCTGCCGGCTTTCACCTGGATGCCTGGACCCTGAAGCGCCTCGGCAGCGAATTGCCGCCGATTCTGCTGCTGATGATGCTGATGGTCAGCGGCCTGGCGCTGCTGATCGAGGGCTTCGCCCAGATCTGCCGCCTCTACGCTTTTGACCAGCACCGCACGTTTAAGACGTTCAAATACCTGCGCACTCTGCGCCGCAGGCTATGGCGGCAGGAACAGGTGACGGAGCTGAAATGATGACGTTAGCGCTTTATAAAAGACCTCTTCTCATCCTGACGCTGTTTTTGGCCAGCGCGCTGGGCTTTTATTTCCTCGCTCCTGAGCAACGCTACGCACAGTGGCAATGGACCCAGGGCGACGAGGCGTTGCCGACGATAGCCCGCTACGATCTCATCCACAGCTACCCGGCACAGGACGGCGCTCTGCTGCTCACCAGCAAAAGAAGTGAGACCAGCGCCTACAACAGCTTTTACGGCTGGGCGGCCAACTACCTCAGCCAGGTGCTGTTCGTCGGCCCAAAGGGATTACAAATGCTGGGGGAGCTCGACGAGTCGATCCACGATGCGGTTTGCAGCGCGCAAGAGTGCGTGCTTTTTCTGTCCAAGGGGCGCCGGCTGGTCGATGTGCAGCGGGGCACCATCGGGCCGCTGCTCCCCTGGGCGGAAGGCGATGACAATCTCCCGTCCTTGATCGGCGGCAAACTGGTGGCGCTGCCGGGAAAACGCGCGCTGTATTTCATCAGTACCGAGGGCATTTTCTACAGCCCGGACTTCGGCGCCCATTGGCGACAGACGCTGAATCTGCCGGCACTGCTGGACGAGCGGCAGCTGCTGGGCTTTGAGCGCGGCGAGGAAGAGTCATCGACGCGTTTCGGCAAAGCTGCTCGCAAATCCATGCCCGAGATCTTTACCGCCGTTGATGGCGATCGCGTGCTGTTCTGGATGAACCCGGTGCTCGGATCCGGCGCGTTGCACATCGCCGTTAACGGCAAAACCGGCGAGATGACTGAATGGCATTGGCTACTGGTGCGCGTGAACGAAAGCGCGCAGGCCCCGGATGGCGGCATCTACCTGATCGCGCAGACGCTGGACAGAGGGCTGTATCAGCTCCTGCGCTATCAGCCCGATGGGCAGCTGACGGCGCTGCTGGAAAATGGTGATAAATCGCTGTATCAGCTGTGGGCGGGCAACGACAAGCTGGTTGCCCAAACGGATAACGGCGATGCGCGTCTCTCGCTGATTTTCGATCTGCGTTCATCCGACGTGCGCTACCGGCAACCGTTGGAGTACCGCTACAACGGGCGCGACGACGCACGCCAGACCGTGGTCGAACCGGAAAGCCACTACGACGACGCCCGGGATACCCCGGCGCTGCCTTACTTCGTTCGCTACCGCGCCACCACGCCGTGAACATGAGGAACTTGCCATGCTGTTAGGTTATGGCGCCGGCGTCGCGGGGCTGCTGGCGCTGTTGTTGGCCTTGCTGCTCGCCGGCATCCTGATCGCCTGGTGGGGCTGGCGCTACGTCGCCGCCCGCTGCGGCCGCCCGCGTCCGCCGCTCTCCTGGGGCGGCTATCTGCTCGCCTCGGCGCTGGCGGTGTACCCGGTGGCATGCATGCTGGCGCTGATCGGCACCCTCATCCAGGATATCAAAAGCCAACGAGCTGAAGATCGTTGGAACCAACGCAGCTACCTGACGCTCGACGAGGCCAGGCCGTTTGGTGAGATCGCGCTGCCAAAAGGAAGCTGGGTAAACCGGCAGGATCCGCGCCTGCCCGGCAGCGAAAACAGCCCCGTTACGATGAACGGCGTCACCGCAGTGCGCTTCCCTCAGCCGCAAAACGTGGCCGGCGTGCCGATCGTCGCCTTCGAGGTTTCACCGCCGGTGATGGAGCTGGCGAGCGCGCATACCTTTACCCGCCCGAGCGGCCAAACGGTGCGCTGCGAAGCCGGTTGGCTGGTCACCTTCTTTTTGCCGCCGGATCGGCCGGCCGTGCAGTGGGAGGAGTGGCAAGCCGGGCTGCCAGCAGCGGCGTTTCGGCCCAGCGGTTGGACGTTCAGGGAATGCTTCTCCGGCAGCCCGATCGCCGTGCTGACCCTGCAGAACGGCGAAGTCAGGGTGCTGCCTTAAGCATCATGTCGTGGCGTTGGGCAGGCGCACGGTCATGCGGTTATTGGCCGTGGGCAGCTGCAGTGGCGCGTCCTGCCAGCTCACCGCGACAACCAGAACCGGCGGAGCCGCCACGCGCGGCTCGCGCCCGTCCGGCCCCACGCTGTAGGCATCCCATTCAATCACGAACACCCCGCCATCCTGCGGCTCTACCCGCTCGACGAAAAAGGTGGTGTCCGCCCCGCGCCCGCCCGCTGGTTTATGCGCGTAAGAGAGTAGGCTGAACCACTCGCCGGCAAAATACAGATGGTACAGACCGTCGACGATCTGCTCGCCGCGGAACTGGCAGCCGCCGACGCTCAAGCCGTCACCCGTCGGGGATTCCGTCACGCGTTCGAGATCGCGTACCAAGAGATCGGTCGGCCTGTTATCCAGCAATAGCTCATAAGGCGGCGCGTGCAGCAGCGCGGCGGGATCGTCCGCCTGGCGCAGATCCGCCGGTAACCGCGAACGCGCCGCCAGCGTGCGGCCGCTGGGCAAGGCGATCTCCAGACGATCCGCCGGATCCTCCACCCACTGCGGCACCCACAGGCCACGCACCGGATGCAACGGCGTAGCCTCCACCTGCCGACACCTCGCCCGTAGCCGCGCCAGCGCCTCAGCGGCACCGGCGGCCAAGGCTTCCTGTTCGCGATCGGTCAGCGCAGGCAGCGCGTACATCGCCCGGGCGGCGGGTTCGTATACCGTCAGCCCCTCACCCTCGCGGCTGCGGGTCGGGATCAGGCGCAGCTTGCCATCATCCACGTCCTGCGGCGCCGCACAGGCGCCCTGCACAATCGCTCCGTCGCGCAGCAGCAGCGTCCAAAAGTTGGGGCCGCCCATGCCCAGCTCCCCTACGCCGCCGATCTGCCGGTCGCTGTCACCGGCGTGCGCCATCTCAATCGGTTGCGAACGCCAGTCGGTCTTGCGCCACTCGGCGGCCTGCCCCTCGGGTTGTTGCGCGCCTTTAGCGGCGTATTTCGTCCACTGCAGCAGGGCAAACAGCGCGATGCACAGCGCGCCGAGAATCGGGTAATCCTGCCAAATCAGCAACCAACCGACGATCAAAAGGGCCCAGGCGGCCATGGCGATATCCTTGTTTCAACAGAGAGCGGCCGCCTGATTCTAGCGCAGGAAACGTCAGGGGTTGAAGCCTATGCCATGAATAATTAGCCGTTAAATAGAAAGATAATAATTTCAGAGTTATTTCTGTGACTATAAAGATCACATAAATAACGCTTCACAGAGTGCCTTTAACGTAAAAAGATAACTGCCTGTATATCAATATAATATTTACCCCTTGTTAAAAACCGGAAAAGGAAAGCGGAAAAAAACTGCAATAATTTGTGCATATTCCAAACATTGACTATGTTTAGACATACTATTTATATGCAGCTGGACACAAGCAAAGACACTGACAGCAATTAAAAAAGTCCGTTTTTTAACGGGCGAGGAAATATTTTATCGACAATATTCCGAGGAGGCTTTATCTCCATGGAACGGATAACTTTGCGTTTTATCAAGCCAATAGGCTACACACCGCAATTAATATCATTATTAGCATTCCGGAGAGCGACAATGAAAATCGTTACAGGCATTATCCTTACCTCTGTGGCCGCCTTCAGCAGCGTGGCTTACGCGGCCGATGCGCAGCCTACCACCGGCAGCGCGGCGGTGATGCTGGAACACGTGCACGCCGTGATGGAAAATGGCAGCCCGGCGCCGCAGCATGACGCCGCCTGCAAAAAAGAACTTTCCATGCCGGAATCGAAATATATGGGCATGAAGGTCAAAACCGATTACACCATCAACAGCAGCACCATGATGATGTCGGCCAAGTCGATGTTCCCATCGCCGGATTCCATGAAACCGATGGAGCTGACGGTCGATCTCTCCGCGCTGGGCCTGGCGGATGTGTATGCCTTCGGCGCCTTTAAACCGGCGGCGCTGCCACAGGCGTATATTTATTTCACCATCGACAAGAATTTTAAAGATCCGGTCAGCACCTTTATGATCATTAACCAAGGCAAGCAATATAACTGCGTGATTTCCAGCTCGAATAAAATGATGAGCAAAGAAATGCGCGGCAAGATGATGATGAAGAAACAGTAACGGAATGAAAAACGGCGCTTCCCTTAACAGGAAGCGCCGCCAGAAAAAGCATTAAATCAGACCAGGATTGTATTTCTGGTTGAATTTCTCTTCCGACTGGAACAGATAAATAATACCTTCGATAAAGCCGACAATCGCCGGGATCCCCGTCCAGCAGAACAGCAGGTAGAACAACCCCCACCACTTCATCCCTAAGTAAAACTTGTGAATGCCCAGCCCACCCAGGAAGATGGCCAGCAGGGCCGCCGCGAGCTTGTCTTTTCTGCTCATAGTGCACTTCTCCTAACTTCTCACCGAACCACCGGCATGTCCAAAAACGGATGCCGCTCCACAGAGCGCCGCATCGCAATGCTTGAGGAGGAAAACATTCACCCATCAAGGCTCAACAGGGGTAATTATAACAGTGATTAATTAAACGGTTGTTTAACCGGGGAAAGGCAAGCAAAAGACGTACGGCAAGAGAAGGAATATTCCTGCGGCGAAGACTCAACACTTTAATATCTTGTTGTTTTTAAAGTGGATAATGTGCATGTATTCATGACTATCATGCCAGCCGTTGACGCCGCGCTAAGCGTGTTGCCCCTAGGGGGCCATATCCTTGTCGACTATTTTATTTTCCCTGGTGACTTCCCACTGACAATCTAGGTGACTCGCATTGATAGGATTCGCAGCGTCAGCCCGGACTAACAGCAATAAAATCGATCTTGAATAACGCTATGTCTATTCTAAAGCCCGTCATATTGTGGACGATGCCCAGCGATCAGATTTGCCACCTGTGCATAATCCTTAATAACGCCGGGGTGGCGCCGTCCGGTGCAAAAAACAAAGCTACAGCGCTGTTCATTACCGATCAACTTCTCCGCCAAATTTCTGGCTCGCAGCTTAGGCGTGGCGTTCATTCTAAGGATCTGCATTTTCTCTGTTTCATTACTTTGGGGATGAAGCTTTTCTTCATACTCTCCCACCATCAGCGTGACCTGATTGACATGTTCATCAATGGCTAACTTGCCGTCAGGAATCAACGCCCCATTGCCCCACCAAATGGATGGACTGGCCGCTAAATAATTTTGAAATGCATCAGGATGATTAAACAGGGTATACAACACAAAATGACCACCGTGCGAATGGCCTGCCAGCGTTTGCCGATCTACGTTGACAGGATAATGCGCTTCGACCCATGGTTTAACGCATGCGGCAATAAACTGATAAAACGCTGCCGCTCCACCCCCTTCCGCAAACTCTTTCTCTCCTGAGGGAACCGTATAATCGCGGGTTCTTGCCTTCAAGACATCCACCCCGTCTTGATAGCCAATGCCGACATAAAGAATATCCCCATCGCGTTTTCTGTTGTTACGTTCCGTCACGACCGAAAACTGGGAGTTAGCATCCAAAAGATACAGCGGGTTCAAATTGCCGCCAATCCCCCTACGATGAGAGATAAAGACTCTGTATCTTTGACCATTAAAGACAAAACACTTCGTTCTTGAAATTAAATCTTCACACATAACAACCTCACTTGTTTAAATGAATTAATCGCGTTAATGCCTTTCTTCTCAGATAAGAAAAAGACGGTGAGGTCCCAACGTAGCAACGCATATTCCCGTTTACGACGTTTGTGTGTTGTGCGATTTATGGCACGCAAGCCCAGGTATTGCACCATGCGCCGGATTAATAGGCTTTAGCTTTGCGGCAGAGTCGGTGACGGAGTGTACGAAAGGGAAAGTTAAAAAGTGAGGTGGTGCCGATAATAGGAGTCGAACCTACGACCTTCGCATTACGAATGCGCTGCTCTACCAACTGAGCTATATCGGCATCGAGCCAAGCCTGCGGGGCAAGCCGGAAGTGCGTTGAACAAGGTAGACCTGTGCGTGAAATGAGTCAATAGCCGCCGGGGTGTTTGGTTGTTTTGCAAGCAACCGCACTGCGGCACACTCAACCTTCCCAAAAACAATCAGGGCGCAGCATGCTGCGCCCTGACCTCTTTCTGACCGCAATCCGGCCCTAGCTGCGCACCAGATCGTCGCCGTAGCCGATCCACTTGTAGGTGGTCAGCGCGTCCAGGCCCATCGGGCCGCGGGCGTGCAGTTTCTGGGTGCTCACCGCCACTTCTGCGCCCAGGCCGAATTGGCCGCCGTCGGTGAAGCGGGTGCTGGCGTTGACGTACACCGCCGAGGAGTCCACCGCGCGCACGAAGTGCTCGGCGCTGCTCAGCGAGCGGGTGAGGATCGCGTCGGAGTGGTTGGTGCCGTGGGTGCGGATGTGGTCGATGGCCTGATCGATATCGTCCACCAGCAGCACGTTCAGATCCAACGACAGCCATTCGTCGTCGTAATCTTCCGCGTTCACCGGCACCACCGTCGCCGGGCCGCCCTGCAGCAGCGGCAGCGCATTTTCCGCCGCGTGCAGCGTCACGCCCGCCGCCGCCATTTTGGCGCTCAGCGCCGGCAGGAACTCGGCGGCGATGCTGCGGTTCACCAGCAGCGTCTCCAGCGAGTTACAGGCGCTCGGGCGCTGGATCTTGGCGTTTTCAATCACCGTCAGGGCCTTGTCGAAATCGACATCGGCATCCACATAGGTGTGGCACACGCCGATGCCGCCGGTGATCACCGGGATGGTCGATTGCTCGCGGCACAGCTTGTGCAGGCCGGCGCCGCCGCGCGGGATCAGCATGTCGACATAGCGATCCAGGCGCAGCAGTTCGTTCACCAATGCGCGATCCGGGCTGTCGATCGCCTGCACCGCCGCCGCCGGCAGGCCGCACTGTTCCAGCGCCTGCTGGATCACTTTTACCGTCGCCTGGTTGGTGTTGTGCGTCTCTTTACCGCCGCGCAGGATCACCGCGTTGCCGGTTTTCAGGCACAGGCTGGCGACGTCGATGGTGACGTTCGGGCGCGCCTCGTAAATCACGCCGATCACGCCGAGCGGCACCCGGCGGCGCTCCAGCTTCAGCCCGCTGTCCAGCAGGTTGCCGTCCAGCACGTGGCCGACCGGATCGTTCAGGCGGCACACCTGGCGCACGTCATTGGCGATCGCCGCCAGCCGCGCCGGGGTCAGCAGCAGGCGATCGAGCAGCGCTTCGCTCATGCCGGTGGCGCGCGCCTGCGCCATGTCTTGTTCGTTCGCCAGCAGGATCGCTTCGCTGTTGGCTTCCAGCCTGTCGGCCATCACCGACAGCACCTGATTCTTCTTCGCCGTGCTCAGCACCGCCAGCTGCCAGGAGGCCTGCTTGGCGGCCTTCCCCATCTGCTCCAGCATGCTCACTCCTTAACTGACAATCATATCGTCGCGGTGCACTGCCACCGGACCGTATTCATAACCGAGGATTTCGGTGATTTCCTGCGAGTGGTGCCCGGCGATCATGCGCATCGCATCGCTGTTGTAGCGGCTGACGCCGTGCGCCAGATCGCGCCCCGCCAGGTTGCGGATGCGGATCACTTCGCCGCGCGAGAAGTCGCCCTTCACTTCGCGGATGCCTTTCGGCAGCAGAGAGCTGCCGCGCGCCATCATGGCTTCCACCGCGCCGTCGTCGACGGTGATCTCACCGGCCGGCGGCGCGCCGAAGATCCAGCGCTTGCGGTTTTCCAGCGGGGTTTCCAGCGCGTGGAAACGGGTGCCCACCGGCTTGCCTTCGATCACGTCCGCCACCACGCCCGGCTTGCTGCCGGCGGCGATCACGACGTCGATGCCGGCGCGGCAGGCCACGTCGGCCGCCTGCAGTTTGGTGCCCATGCCGCCAGTGCCCAGACCGGAAACGCTGTCGCCGGCGATGGCGCGCAGCGCGTCGTCGATGCCGTGCACTTCACGGATCAGTTCGGCCTGCGGGTTGTTGCGCGGATCGGCGGTGTAGAGGCCCTGCTGATCGGTCAGCAGCAACAGTTTGTCGGCCCCGGCCAAAATGGCCGCCAGCGCCGACAGGTTATCGTTGTCGCCCACCTTGATTTCGGCGGTGGCGACGGCGTCGTTCTCATTGATTACCGGCACGATGCGGTTGTCCAGCAGCGCCGTCATGGTGTCGCGCGCGTTGAGGAAGCGCTCGCGGTCTTCCAGATCGGCGCGCGTCAGCAGCATCTGCCCGACGTGGATGCCGTAAATGGAGAACAGCTGTTCCCACAGCTGGATCAGTCGGCTCTGCCCCACCGCCGCCAGCAGCTGCTTGGAAGCGATGGTGGCGGGCAGCTCGGGGTAGCCCAGGTGCTCGCGCCCGGCGGCGATCGCGCCGGAGGTGACGATGACGATGCGGTGGCCCGCGGCGTGTTGCTGCGCGCACTGGCGCACCAATTCGACGATGTGGGCGCGGTTCAGACGCAGCGATCCGCCGGTCAACACGCTGGTGCCCAATTTCACAACCAATGTCTGGCTGCCGTTCATAGTATTTCTGCCGTGTGTAATGATGAGAAGAAGAGTGCAAAGGTCTTTGTAACAGGAGAGACGCGTTATGCCAACAGGCACAACGCGAAATCAGCACAATACGTGGTCAAACGGGGTCAGGCGGAGAGTTTGATCAGTTTTTCTTTGAAATCGTCGGCGGGTTCCAGCCCCAGATCCATGGTCGCCAGCAGCTCGCCCAGGCGGCGATGGAAGTCGCGCAGAGTGTCTTCCAGCTTGGCGCTCACTTCATCATCCTTAATGTTTTGCGCCGTCCAGTCGCCTTCTTTGTCGAACAGGCCGAATTGGTAAGAATAGGTGAAGCGCGCCTCTTCCGCCTGCAGCTCCATCCACCAGCCCCAGAACTCACGCTTCTCCGGAGCGGGCTTTACATTGACGCAGACGGCCAAACAATCAAAGAAAAAACGGTCGTTTTCACATTGCCCTTCACGCAGGTACGGCCCCAAGCTGGCAAAACGTTTCATTAGTCGGCTTTTAGGGTGACCACTCGGTAACGTCATTCTCTAACCTCCTCAATGTAGACCACTCTTTTTAACAAACTGTTAAAATTTAGCAACTAATTAACGCATTTTGTCCTTCAGCCAGCCGGACATCTGCAGCAACGCCCGGTGGAAGCTGTCGTAGACCGGGGTGCGCGGGATGGCGATCAGCTTGCCGCTCACCGAGGAGGTGACGATCAGCTGCGACTCCTCTTTCGGGCTGAGCGTATCGCGCTCCCAGTAGCCGGAGATCATCGGCGTCGGGCAACGGCGCCCCAACAGCCCCTGCATTTTCAGCGAGTAGCTGTTCAGCTCCACCTTCAGCACGTTGTCGGAAGCGTTAGCCATGCCCATGCGGCTGGCCAGCACATCCATATACATGTCCGGCACGTTCAGCTGGGTGCTGCCGTCGCACAGCAGGCGATGCACCACCGGGCCCAGGCAGGCCACGCCGCGCAGCCGCTGCGGCTCCAGATAGGCCAGTCGCACCGCCACGTTAGCGCCGAAGCGGAAGCCGAAAGCGCTCACCCGCTGATGATCCACCCACGGCACCGAGGCCAGCTGGATCAGCACCTGCTGATGCAGGTAGCTGGAATCCTGCGTCAGCTTCCATTTGCAGGAGGAGCCGATCGACGGCATGTCGAGCGTCAGCATGGCGATGCCGTGCGGCGCCAGGTAGTCGCGGAACAGGCGGTGGTAGTCGGTCTGCAGCGTATCGAGGCTGCCGCACATCAGCACCGTCGGGAACGGCGCCTCGCCCTTCTCCGGCATGTGCAGGAAACCGGTGACGCTGCCGCCGCCTTCGATGCGAAACTCCAGCTCTTTCAGCTGATACGGCAGCAGCAGCGCCGCCTCTTCGTAAGCGCGGTTAGCCAGCATCTCCGCCTGTTCGGCCAGCTCGTCGCCCTTCAGGTGCGGGTAACCGGCGATGCTGTACAGGCTCGCGGCCTTCAGCCAGTACTCGCCGCCGAGCAGCGGATCCTGCTGCTCCGTCGCCCGCTGCTGCCACTGCATGCCCTGATGGATCCACTCGTAGATCCAGTTGCCGTTGCGGTAGCCCACCACGGTATCCAGCCGTTGCGGATTGCTGCGCTCGGCGTCCGAGGCGGCGATGCGCGCCAGCACTTCGTGGATTTCGATCGGGCTGACGCCGCGCCAGGCCCACAGCAGCGGATTCAGCATGCGGTACCAGCTGCCGGTGGTGTCGCCTTCCAATGCGGAATGCATGGCGGCGCTCACTTTGTTGCGCGCGCGCAGCACCAGCGTCGAGGTTTCAGGGTGTTTGAATTTAGGCTTGAAAAGAATTTCAGAAAGGTTGGCCTGTGCCATGGTAACAACAGCCTCCGTAAATCTGGCGATAGGCCGCAACAGGCCTACTTAACTGGAGGTAGTGTACCTAACTCTGGCGGGATAAACCAAGATAACGCAAACGCCCGGCATAACCGGGCGTCAGGCGGCTGACAAAGAAGGAAACGCGTGGTTTTTCCTCCTTTGTGGACAACGGCCGAAAATCAATAAATTGATTTCCCTTATTTTTTATATTTTGCCTTCGGCAAGCCTGACAACGCCATCACGTTTATCATTAAACAAACGCCCGGCATAACCGGGCGTTGATTTGGAACTGGCTGGGCTTAGCGACCGCCGATAGGGGGAACGAAGCTGACGCCCATGTCCCACGGCTGCTCGATCCAGGTGTCCTGCGGGATGTCGACCACATAGTCGTCCACCAGTGGACGGCCCGCCGGCTTGGCGAAGATGGTGACGAAATGCGCTTTCGGGTACATATCGCGGATCGCTTTTGCGGTACCGCCGGTATCCACCAGATCGTCTACTACGATGAAGCCTTCACCGTCGCCTTCGGCGCGCTTGAGCACTTTCATTTCGCGCTGGTTGTCATGGTCGTAGCTGGAAATGCAGACGGTATCCACATAGCGAATTCCCAGTTCGCGCGCCAGCAGGCCCGCCGGCACCAGACCGCCGCGGCTTACGGCAATGATGCCGGTCCATTTGTCGGCAGGCAGCAGGCGGTGCGCCAGCTTGCGTGCATGTATTTGCAGCATATCCCAGGTAACAACGTATTTTTCGCTCATAGAATCGTGTCCCAGCCGGCTGGTGAAGCGGCTTACTTTATAGTTCAGGGGAAAAAAGGTTGCGCGAGATTATAGAGACTGGCCGCGTTGAATTCCAGCTGTACCGAGGAAAACCTCACGATTTCCGCCGCGCGGCTTTTCGGTGATTGATGCTGAAAAAGCGAACGTTCCCGCCGCGAAGCCGTGTGATCAAGCGCTTAAACCGCACAATACGGGGCGCGCGCCGCCGGAAATAAAGTGATATTCTCTGATGATCGTGCCACGACGCACAGATACCCGCTCACCTCAACCGCGCGGCACGCCCGTCCTGTCGGAGCCTGCCGTCACAGGAGACTTATAGTGTCTGAATTGTCTCAGCTTTCGCCACAGCCGCTGTGGGATATTTTCGCCAAGATCTGTTCTATCCCGCACCCTTCTTATCATGAAGAAGCGCTGGCGCAGCACATCCTCACCTGGGCCAAAGAGAAGAACCTGCACGCCGAGCGTGATCAGGTCGGCAATATCCTGCTGCGCAAGCCGGCCACCAAAGGCATGGAAAACCGCAAGCCGGTCGCGCTGCAGGCGCACCTGGACATGGTGCCGCAAAAGAATAACGACACCGTGCACGACTTCGCCAAGGATCCGATCCAGCCTTATATCGCCGGCGAGTGGGTGAAAGCGCGCGGCACCACGCTGGGCGCCGACAACGGCATCGGCATGGCCTCCGCCCTGGCGGTGCTGGCCGACGACAGCGTTGAGCACGGCCCGCTGGAAGTGCTGCTGACCATGACAGAAGAAGCCGGCATGGACGGCGCCTTCGGGCTGCAGCCGAACTGGCTGCAGGCGGACATCCTGATCAATACCGATTCCGAAGAAGAAGGCGAAATCTACATGGGTTGCGCCGGCGGTATCGACTTCATCACCACCCTGCCGCTACAGCGCGAAGCGGTGCCGGCCGGTTACCAAACCCTGAAGCTGACCCTCAAGGGCCTGAAAGGCGGCCACTCCGGCGCCGAGATCCACGTCGGGCTGGGCAACGCCAACAAACTGCTGGCGCGCTTCCTGTTCGCCCATGCGGCGGCGCTGAACCTGCGCGTGCTGGATCTGAACGGCGGCACCCTGCGCAACGCCATTCCGCGTGAAGCCTCTGCGGTGGTTGCGGTGCCGGCGGACAAAGCCGACGCGCTGAAAGCGCTTAGCCAGGAGTTCCTGGCGGTGCTGCAGAACGAACTCTCCGCCAAAGAGAAGAACATCACCGTGCTGCTGGAGCCGACCACCAGCGCTTCGCAGGCGCTGAGCGCCGACAGCCAGCAGCGCTTCCTCGCGCTGCTGAACGGCACGCCGAACGGCGTGATCCGCATGAGCGACGCGGTAAAAGGCGTAGTGGAAACCTCGCTGAACGTCGGCGTGGTCACCACCAGCGAAAACGAAGCGGAAATCATCTGCCTGATCCGCTCTCTGATCGACAGCGGCAAAGACTACGTGGTCGAAATGCTGACCGCGCTGGGCCAGCTGGCCGGCGCCAAAGTGGCGCCGAAGGGCGGCTACCCGGGCTGGCAGCCGGACGCCGATTCACCGGTGATGCACCTGGTGCGCGAGCTGTATCAGGATCTGTTCGACAAGACGCCGAACATCATGGTGATCCACGCCGGCCTGGAATGCGGCCTGTTCAAAAAACCGTACCCAAACATGGATATGGTATCGATCGGGCCAACCATCACCGGCCCGCACTCGCCGGATGAGCAGGTGCATATCGAAAGCGTCGGTCTGTACTGGAAGCTGCTGACCTCGCTGCTGAAAGCGATCCCTGAGCGCGCGTAATCTGCGCGCTTAACGCAAAAAGCCGGCGATCGCCGGCTTTTTTTATTCCCACGACAGCGCCAGCTGCCGTTCCAGCTGCGGATCGAGCAGCGTCACGTGCAGCCCCACCAGCCGCACGCCGCGCCCTTCACGCCGATCGCGCCACGCCTGCCGCGCCACCGCCAGCAAATCCTGCTGGTTCAGCACCGGGAACACGTGCTCCTGGGTGGTTTGCTGAAAATCCTGAAACTTCAGCTTCACGCCCTGCCGGGCGATGTGCAGATCCGGCTTCACCTTACGCAGCCGCATCTCCAGCTCAGGGTAGAGTTTGTCGATAATCAGCGTTTCGCAATCTTCCCAGTCGTGAATGTCTTCCGCCAGCGTGCGCTCCACCCCCACCGATTTGCGCAGCCGCTCAGGAGAGATTTCGCGCCGATCGATGCCCTGACAGCGCTCCCACAGCACCCGGCCGAACTTGCCGAAGCGCTTGAGCAGCTGCGCCAAATCGTATTGCTGCACGTCGGCGCAGGTGATAAGCCCCACTTCCTCCAGCCGTTTGGCGGTCACCTTGCCGACGCCGGGGATCTTGCTGAGCGGCAGCTGCTGCAAAAACGCCGGCACCTGCGCCGGGGTGATCACGTATTGCCCATTCGGCTTGTTCATCTCGGAAGCGATTTTGGCAAGAAACTTGATCGGCGCGACACCGGCCGACGCGGTGAGATTCAGCTCGTCGGCGATCGCCTGACGGATCTCCTGGGCGATCAGCGTCGCCGAGCCGTTGCATTGCGGGCTGTCGGTCACGTCGAGATAGGCTTCATCGAGCGACAGCGGCTCGATCAACGGGGTATAGCGGGCGAAGATTTCACGGATATGCAGCGAAGCCTCTTTGTAGGCCGCCATGCGCCCCGGCAGCAGGGTGAGATGCGGGCACAGCTTTAGCGCCATCGCCGTGGACATGGCGCTGTGTACGCCGTAGCGCCGCGCCGGGTAGTTGGCGGTGCTGATCACCCCGCGCCGATCGGCGCTGCCGCCAATCGCCAATGGGATATCGCGCAGGCTGGGATCGTCGCGCATTTCCACCGCCGCGAAGAAGCAGTCCATATCGACATGAATGATTTTACGCATCGCACCCTCCAGTAACACTGTATAAGTATACAGTCAGATACCGAAAGCTCAAGGCCGCAGGCTTCGATGAAAGCACCGCTTCCGTCAGATATTTCCGCGTTGTTAAAAAAGCTTAATTTTTCAATAGTATGATCTCCGCTATCCCGTGCGGCTCACCACAACGATAACGACAAGGTACTCTACATGATCAGATTTTCTCATTGGCTGCTGGCTTCCGCGCTGTCGCTGAGCGCGCTGGCAGCCAGCGCCGCCGCCGGTCACGCGCCGGCGCTCGTCGCCCATCGCGGCGGCACCGCCGATGCGCCGGAAAACACCCGCATCGCCATCGAAACCGCGCTGAAAAACGGTGCCGACGCCGTTTGGATCACCCTGCAAGAATCCAAAGACGGCGTCATCGTGCTGTATCGCCCCTCGGATCTGACGGCGCTGACCAACCGGCAGGGCCCGGTCTCTGCGTATACCGCCGCACAATTGGCCGAGACCGATGCCGGCTGGGCGTTCGCCAAAGGCGATGCGCATCCGTTCCGCGGCCAGGGCATCGGCATTCCGCGGCTGGACGAGGTGCTAAAAGCGTTTCCGCACGTCACCTTCTATCTGGACATCAAATCCCCGGACGCCGATCCGGCGCAGTTTGGCCAGGCGCTGCTGGCGACGCTGGAAAGCACCGACAGCCTGAACCGCACCCGCGTCTACTCTACCGACGCCAAATACCTGCAGGCGCTGCCGCCGGCCATCCCGCGCTTCGAAAGCCGCGACGAGACCCGCACGCTGCTGGCCAACGTCACCATGGCGCACCAGTGCGATGTCAAACCGGACAACCGACAGCCGCGCTGGTACGGGCTGGAGCTGAAGCGCGAGGTGGAAGTGGTAGAGAAGTACACCCTCGGCGAAGGGCGCTCGAAGGCGTTTCTGACCTGGGATAAAGAATCGATGGACTGTTTCCGCTCGCAGGGCCTGGCACACATCATTCTGTTCGGCGTCAACACGCCGCAGGAGTATCAGCAGGCGCTGGCGCTGGGCGCCGACGGCGTGATGGTCAACTCGCCGGCCGAGGCGAAAAGCTTCCGCAAGGCAAAATAAAAAACCCGGCCAAGGCCGGGT
This sequence comes from Serratia sp. YC16, assembly GCF_009707615.1. NCBI lineage: Bacteria > Pseudomonadati > Pseudomonadota > Gammaproteobacteria > Enterobacterales > Yersiniaceae > Serratia > Serratia sp. YC16. The sequence continues at coordinate 61,162 of NZ_WLYN01000013.1, forward strand.
TTTCGCTTCGCTACAGAATGCGGTGCTTGTCCAACTGCTCGCGCCGCTGCGCCGCTTTGGCTTCGCGCTTTTTGCGCGCANCGCTTCGCTACAGAATGCGGTGCTTGTCCAACTGCTCGCGCCGCTGCGCCGCTTTGGCTTCGCGCTTTTTGCGCGCATCGCAGGGTTCCGGGCAGTCGCAGACTTTCTCCATCCCCAGCGCAGTGATGCCGCCGCAGCTGCCCTGCAGGCTTTTGCGTTTAAACACATAGCCCAGCGACATGCCGCCGACGATCAGCAGGAACAACACGAAGGTGGCGGCGAATACCGTCAACATAACAACCTCACGAACTCTTTTTCAGATAGGGTTTGAACGCATCCGAATAACGCTCCTCAAACCCGTCGGCGGTTTTCACGATCATGAACACCGGGATACCGAGCAGGTTGGCCAGCGCCATCCCGCGCTCCGGCCCCATTACGTTCAGGCCGGTGGACAGGCCGTCGGCGGTCATGCAGGTCGGGCTCAGCACGGTAATCGACACCAAACGGTGATGAATGGGCCGGCCGGTGACCGGATCGATAGTGTGCGAATAGCGCACCCCGTCCTGCTCGAAGTAGTTGCGATAGTCACCCGAGGTGGCGATCGACATCTCTCCCGGCTGGATCACCAGCTGCGCCTGCTGCTGCGCGCCGGCGGTCGGGCGTTCGATGGCAATACGCCACGGCTTTTGCTCGCCGTTGCGCCCGCGGGTGCGCACTTCGCCGCCAATATCCACCATGTAGTTTTGCACGTGCTGCGATTGCAGGTATTCCGCCACCACGTCTACGCCATACCCTTTGGCGATCGACGACAGGTCGACATACAGCTCGGGGATGCTTTTCACCAGCGCGCTGCCCTGCACCGACAGCTTGTCGGCGCCGGTCCAGGCGCGACGGTGCTCCAGCTCCGCCTCGCTCGGCACTTTATCCGGCCGCCCTTCCGGGCCGAAGCCCCACAGATTGACCAGCGGCCCGACGGTCACGTCCAGCGCGCCGTCGGTGACACGGTTGATGCGCAGCGCTTCGCGCACCACCTCGGCGGTCGCCGGTGAAACCGGGAACGGCCGCTCAATGTCGCGGCTGGCGTTGAAGCGGCTCAGCTCGGAATCCGGCCGGTAGGTGGACATTTGGTCGTTCACCTGCTCCAGCCGTTTGTCGATCTCCGCCTGCATCTCGCGCGCCGACGGCGTATCGTCGCCGGTCACATAACGGATCGAATACGAGGTGCCCATGGTTTTACCCGCCAGGTTCACCTGTTCCGGCCCGCAGCCGGTCAGCAGCAGGGTGGCGCTCAGCGCCACGCCCGTCAGCCAGTTCTTCATCGCCAATGCGCGCATTTAGCCACCAAAGTCATCCAGCATGATGTTTTCGTCTTCGACGCCCAGATCTTTCAGCATCTTGATCACCGCGGCGTTCATCATCGGCGGCCCGCACATGTAAAACTCGCAGTCCTCCGGCGCCGGGTGGTTCTTCAGATAGTTCTCCAGCAGAACATTATGGATAAAGCCGGTGTAGCCGGTCCAGTTATCTTCCGGCTGCGGATCCGACAGCGCCACGTGCCAGGTGAAGTTGTCGTTCTCCGCCTGCAGCTGGTTGAAGTCGTCTTCATAGAACATCTCGCGCAGCGAACGCGCGCCGTACCAGAAGGTGATCTTGCGCTTCGAGTTCAGGCGCTTGAGCTGATCGAAGATATGCGAGCGCATCGGCGCCATGCCCGCGCCGCCGCCGATAAAGATCATTTCGGCATCGGTGTCCTTGGCGAAGAACTCGCCGAACGGCCCGGAGATGGTCACCTTGTCGCCGGCCTTCAGCGACCAGATATAGGAAGACATGATGCCCGGCGGCACCTCCGGATTGTTCGGTGGCGGCGTGGCGATACGCACGTTGAGCATGATGATGCCCTTCTCTTCCGGGTAGTTGGCCATCGAGTAGGCGCGCACCGTGGTGTCGTTTACCGTCGAGCGGTAGCGGAACAGGTTGAACTTGTCCCAGTCGCCGCGATATTCCTGCGGCACGTCGAAGTCGGCGTAGCTGATGTCGTGCGCCGGCGCTTCGATCTGGATGAAGCCGCCCGCGCGGAACGGCACGTCTTCGCCATCGGGGATCTTCAGCTTCAGCTCTTTGATAAAGGTGGCTTTGTTATCGTTGGAGATAACCTCGCACTCCCATTTCTTCACGCCGAAGATCTCTTCCGGCAGCTCGATCTTCAGGTTCTGCTTCACGTTCACCTGGCACGCCAGGCGGCAACCCTCTTTCGCTTCGCGCTTGTTAATGTGCGAGAGCTCGGTCGGCAGGATATCGCCGCCGCCCTCTTTGATCACCACCCGGCACTGGCCGCAGGAACCGCCGCCGCCGCAGGCCGAGGAGACGAAGATCCCCTGGCTGGAGAGCACGTTGAGCAGCTTGTCGCCCGCCGGCGCTTGGAAGCTCTTATCCAAATCGCCGTTGATCTCCACCGCGATGTCGCCGGTATTCACCAGCTTCGATTTGGCAAACAGGATCAGCAACACCAGCACCATCACGATGGTGGTGAACATTGCTACGCCTAAAATAATTTCCATAAATTCTTCCCGCCTTTACAACTGAACACCGGAGAAGGACATGAAGCCCAGCGCCATCAGTCCGGTGGTGATAAAGGTAATGCCCAGGCCGCGCAGTCCCGCCGGCACGTTGGCATATTTGAGTTTTTCGCGGATCCCCGCCATGGCGACGATCGCCAGCATCCAGCCGGTGCCGGAGCCGATGCCGTACACCACCGATTCGGCGAAGTTGTAGTCGCGCTGCACCATGAAGGACACGCCGCCAAAGATGGCGCAGTTCACGGTGATGAGCGGCAGGAAGATGCCGAGCGCGTTATACAGCGATGGGAAGAAGCGATCGAGGATCATCTCCAGAATCTGCACCAGTGCCGCGATCACGCCGATGAAGGTGATGAAGTTGAGGAAGCTCAGATCGACGCCTTCCACCAGCGCGCCGTCGCGCAGGATCAGGTTGTAGACCAGGTTGTTCACCGGCACCGAAATGCCGAGCACGATGGTCACCGCGATGCCCAGGCCAAAGGCGGTCGACACCTTCTTCGACACCGCCAGGAAGGTACACATCCCGAGGAAGAACGCCAGCGCCATGTTCTCAACGAACACCGCGCGCACAAACAGGCTGATATAGTGTTCCATCGGCCTTTACTCCTTTTCGATCTGCGCCGGCTTCAGGGTGCGCAGCACCCAGATCAGCAGGCCGATGATGAAGAACGCGCTCGGCGCCAGCAGGAACAGGCCGTTCGGCTGGTACCAGCCGCCGTTCTGCACCGTTTCCAGCACCGGCACGCCGAACAGCTTGCCGGAGCCGATCAGCTCGCGCAGGAAACCGACCAGCACCAGGATCACCCCGTAGCCCAGCCCGTTGCCGATGCCGTCCATAAAGCTCTCGATCGGCGGCGATTTCATGGCGTAGGCCTCGGCGCGTCCCATCACGATACAGTTGGTGATGATAAGGCCAACGAACACCGACAGCTGCTTGGAGATCTCGAACGCATAGGCACGCAGCAGCTGATCGACCACGATCACCAGCGAAGCGATAATCGCCATCTGCACGATAATGCGCACGCTGTTGGGAATGTGATGACGGATCAGCGAGATGAAGAAGCTGGAGAACGCCGTCACCAGCGTCACCGCAATGGTCATCACCACCGCCGTCTCCAGCTTGGTGGTCACCGCCAGCGCGGAGCAAACGCCCAGCACCTGCAGGGCGATCGGGTTATTGTCGAACAGCGGCCCCAGCAGGACCCGCTTTATCTCTTTGGAATCAGCCATTTTTCAGCGCTCCTTCACGAACTTTTTTCAGGAACGGGCCGAAGCCGTGCTCGCCCAACCAGAAATCAAACGTATGCTGCACGCCGTTGGAGGTCAGCGTGGCGCCGGACAGGCCGTCCACCCCGTGCACATCTCCCTGGCGCGCGCCGCCTTTCACCACGCGGATCGCCGGCTGGCCGTTGTCGTCGAACAGTTGCTTGCCGACCCACTGCTGGCGCCAGGACGGGTTCTCGACCTCACCGCCCAGCCCCGGGGTTTCCCCCTGGTCGTAGTAGGTGATGCCCTTGACCGTGTTGCCATCGTTATCCAGCGCCACGAAGGCGTACATCATCGACCACAGACCGGTGCCGTATACCGGCAGCACAATCTTGTTCACCTGGCCGCTTTCATTGCGCACCAGATAGATTTCCGCCTGGTTGCTGCGGCGCTTGATGCCGGCTGGATCGTCGCCCGCCGCCAGCGCCACGCTTTTGGCGTCGTCGCGCAGCGCAGCGCCCAGATCGAACGCCGCCGCCTTGCCGGCGACAAACTCGCCGCTGTTCAGATCCACCAAACGCGGCTCGATGCGCTCGCTGTACAGGCGTTTGACCTGCTCGCTCTCCATTTTCGGCTGCAACAGGCCGGCTACGTCGAGAATATTGCGCTGCTTATCGAGCAGCTTTTGCTCCTGCTGTTTGGACTTCAGGCCGACGGCGGAGCCCGCCACCACCACTGAACACACCAGACACAGCAGCAGCACTACCAGCAGCGTTTTACCGATGCCGTCGTTTTTCGCTTCATTCGCCACGGGCTTTTCTCCGCTTGATGTTGGCCTGCACCACCAGGTAATCGAACAGCGGCGCGAACAGGTTGGCGAACAGGATCGCCAGCATCATGCCTTCCGGATAGGCGGGGTTGACCACCCGGATCAGCACGCACATCACGCCGATCAGAATGCCGTACCACCATTTCCCCTTGTTGGTGAAGGAGGCGGAAACCGGGTCGGTCGCCATAAAGATCATGCCGAAGGCGAAACCGCCCAGCACCAGGTGCCAGTACCACGGCATGGCGAACATCGGGTTGGTGTCGGAACCGATGGCGTTGAACAGCATGGCGGAAGCCACCATGCCGAGCATCACGCCGGCGACGATGCGCCAGGAGGCCACGCGGCCGAACAGGATAATCGCCCCGCCGATCAGGATCATCAGCGTGGACACCTCACCGATCGAGCCGGGAATGTTGCCGAGGAAAGCGTCCATCCAGCTGATGGACTGGCCGGTGGCTACGTTGCTCAGGCTGTGCGCCCCGCCTGCGCTCCACTGCGCCAGCGGCGTCGCGCCGGAGAAACCGTCAGCGGAAGTCCACACCAGATCGCCGGAGATCTGCGCCGGATAGGCGAAGAACAGGAAGGCGCGGCCGGCCAGCGCCGGGTTGAGGAAGTTGCGCCCGGTGCCGCCGAAGATCTCTTTGGCCACTACCACGCCGAAGGTGATACCCAGCGCGGCCTGCCACAGCGGCAGGGTCGGCGGCACGATCAGCGCGAACAGGATAGAGGTGACGAAGAAACCTTCGTTGACCTCATGCTTGCGGATGATGGCGAACAGCACTTCCCAGAAACCGCCGACGATGAACACCACGGCGTAGATCGGCAGGAAGTAACAGGCGCCCAGCACCATTTTGCTGATCCAGCCGGCGTCGGCCGCCAGCGAGGCGCCGAGCCACTGCGCCAGACGATAATGCCAGTCACCCGCCAACACCTGTTGCAGCTCGTCGCCGCTGTACAGATGATGCAGCGCCGGGATCGCCTGCTGGCCGACGTTGTACATGCCCCAGAACATCGCCGGGAACACCGCCAGCCACACCAGGATCATCATGCGTTTCAAATCGATGGCGTCGCGCACGTGCGAAGCGCCGCGCGTCACCGTGCCGGGGGTGTAAAACACCGTGGTGGTCGCTTCATACAGCGGATACCACTTTTCCAATTTGCCGCCCGGCGTGAAGTGATGCTCTATCTTCTCAAAATAATTCTTCAGGCCCATCGGTTATCCTTCCTGCTCAATCTTGGTCAGCACCTCGCGCAGCACCGGCGCGTACTCATATTTGCCGGGGCAAACGAAGGTGCACAGCGCCAGATCTTCCTCGTCCAGCTCCAGACAACCCAGCGCCTGCGCGCTGTCGCTGTCGCCCGCCAGCAGATCGCGCAGCAGCAGCGTCGGCAGAATATCCAGCGGCATCACCCGCTCGTAGTTGCCGATCGGCACCATGGCCCGCTCGCCGCCGTTGGTGGTGGTCGAGAAGGCGAACAGTTTGTTCTTCAGGAAGTGGCCCAGCGTGGTGCGGGTAATGGAGAACTTGTTCGGCGAAGGCACGATCCAACCGAACAGCTCTTTGTCGCGCCCTTCTTCCAGCACCGACACCTGCGAGTGGAAGCGGCCGAGCCAGGCGTTCGGCCCGGCGGCGTGCATGCCGTTCAGCACCGAACCGGAGATCACCCGGTTCTCGCCGCCTTTCAGGCGGCCGGCAGTCAGCTCATCGAGGCTGGCCCCCAGACGAGTGCGCAGCAGCGCCGGCTGCGCCACCTGTGGCCCGGCCAGCGCCACGACCCGGCGGGTGTCGAGCTTGCCGGTAGTGAACAGCGTGCCGATGGCGATCGCATCCTGGTAGCCGATGTGCCAAACGGTTTTCTTCAGGCTGACCGGTTCGAGGAAGTGAATGTGAGTGCCTGCCAACCCGGCAGGATGCGGGCCGGCGAATTCGCTGTAAGCGATCTGCGGGCCGCTCTGCTGGCCAACCGAAGCGCCGGCGGCATGGCACACGTGCACCTTGCCCGCCGTCAGGCGCGCCAGCACCACCAGCCCGGCGTTGAACGCTGCCTGCTGCTCGGCGATGATCACCTGCGGATCGGCGGCCAACGGCTGGGTGTCCATAGCGGTGACGAAAATGGCGCGCGGTTCGCTGCCGGGAGCCGGCGTCTTGCTGAACGGGCGGGTGCGCAGCGCGGTCCACAGGCCGCTGGCGATCAGTTCGCTCTCGACCTGCTCGCGCGGCAGCTGGGCCAGTTCACCCAGCGGGTAGTGCGCGAACTCGAGCTGATCGTCGCCGCCGTTTTCCAGCGCAATCACCACCGATTGCAATACGCGCCGCTCGCCGCGGTTAATCGCGGCGATGCGGCCGCTGGCGGGAGCCGTGAAGAAAACCCCGGGGTTTTTCTTGTCTTCGAACAACGCCTGGCCTTTCTTAACGGTATCGCCTTCCTGCACCAGCATGGAGGGGCGCATTCCGACATACTCTTCCCCAAGCAGGGCGACATGCTGAATGTTCGGGCCGTCTTGGATCGCCTGAACCGGAGCCCCGGCTATCGGCAGATCTAACCCTTTTCTGATCTTAATCATAGGATTTATACGATGTAGTTTGGTTTACACGTCTGCCCGGCCCCAGAGGCGGGTGCGGACGATGCCAGGATTGCCGGGCAGTGCGCACGACGGCACGCCCAACATGAACTTTCTCGCAGTGAATATATGGGGTAACGCGCATTCCTTTGATTCCCCCTTTCCGTTGTTTGCGCGACAGTCGATGTGTTAACGGCCTGTAGCCAAATAACCTTTAAGGCAACCGGGTTATATGCCATAACCCCTGCCGCTCCAATCGCCACAGCGCGTTAAATTGAAGAGGGAATATTAACATTGTTCGCAACATTGTTCTGCGTTCCGTCGTGACTTGGGTCAAGCAAACGCAATTAAATTTCGCCTGTTTTTCACTACTTATCGTTAAAATCTGCCGGTCATTTCACTTTTATCGAGCTTTGTCGTTTTTTTATACATATCACGTATTGCTAAAAATAAACGCGCTGGTAATCTGGCGGTGTTTTGCAGCAGTAAAAACAATAATCAGTGGCATGCTGGCCAGCTTGATTGCGCCGGCAGATAAATATAAGCAGGAATTATAATGAGCAAAATCGCGCTGTTGTTTGCGATGCTTGTTTCTATGCCGATGATCACGGCCTGCAGCGCCAGCGAGCAGGTACCCGAAGCGCCGGTAGTTAAACAGCAATTATTAGGTTCACCAGTCTATATTCAGATCTTCAAAGAGGAACGCAAGCTGGAATTGTATGCCAGAATGGGCAATGAATTCCGTCTGGTCAACACGTTCCCGATCTGTAATTTCTCCGGCGGGCTGGGTCCTAAACGTCGTGAAGGCGACTTTAAAAGTCCTGAAGGCTTTTATAGCGTTGACGCGCGCCATCTGAAACCCGACAGCAAGTATTATCGGGCGATCAATATCGGTTTCCCTAATGATTACGATAAATCGCAGGGCTATTCCGGCGCTTATCTGATGATCCACGGTGAATGCAAATCGATTGGCTGTTACGCGATGACCAACACCTATATGGATGAAATCTATCGCTACGTCGAAGCCGCCTTCGCCTATGGCCAAAGCCGCGTCGACATCAGCATCTACCCGTTCCGCATGACCGATCAGAACCTCAAGCGCCATGCGTCATCCAGCTATATCGCCTTCTGGCGCCAGCTGAAACCGGGTTACGATTACTTCGCCAAGAACCACCAGCCGCCGATGATGACCGTAGACAACGGCCAGTATGTGCTGGGTCAACCGTTGATGAGCAGCGGCCAGATGACGCAGTACGCGTCAGCCAGCCCGACGCCCAACACCAATCCCTTCGCTCAGAACAAGCCGCTCACCGAAGTGAAATAACGCGAACTCGCCTGGCTCAATCTTGTGCCAGGTTTCGTTGGCGGTTAGCGGTTGGGTGGCGATCACCGTGACCACATCGTTTGGTGTGGTCTGCTGCTGAAAATCGATTTCCACGTCCTGGTCGAGCAGCGTCGCCTTGCCGAACGGCGCGCGGCGCGTGATCCAATACAGGTTGGTGGAGCAATAGGCCATCACGAAGCGCCCGTCCGACAACAGCATATTGAACACCCCTTTCTTGCGCAGCTGGCTCGCCAACAGGCCGATATAGCGGAAGACCGCCGGCCACTGGCTCGGGGTGCGCGGGTATTTCAGCGCCAGCTGATGCAGCAGCCAACAGAACGCATATTCGCTGTCGGTCTGACCGACCGGACGAAACGTGCCGGTATCCAGCTGACGATAGCCTTTCAATTGACCGTTGTGCGCGTAGGTCCAGTTGCGGCCCCAAAGTTCGCGGGTGAACGGATGGGTGTTTTCCAGCGCCACTTCACCGCGGTTGGCCTGACGAATATGAGACACCACCGCGCAGGACTTGATCGGATAGTCCTGCACCAGGCGGGCGATCGGCGAGTTGAAGCTCGGCTGCGGATCCTTGAAGGTGCGGCAACCGTTCCCTTCATAGAAGGTAATGCCCCAGCCATCTTTATGCGGCCCGGTACGGCCGCCGCGCTGAACCAAACCGGTAAAGCTGAAGCAGATATCGGTCGGTACGTTTGCGCTCATCCCGAGCAGTTCACACATCGCCAGCACTCCTTAACCACACTGACACACGCCGAGCGGGCGCAACATGCGGCGCCCGCCGTCTTATTCATGGGGAGCCGCGGCCCCCCGAAGGCTATTACGCCTTAACCATCTCTTTTTCGATCAGCTGAATCAAGATGTGGATCGCTTTGATGTGGATTTCCTGAATGCGGTCGGCGTAACCGAAGTGCGGCACGCGAATTTCCACATCGGCGGAACCCGCCATCTTGCCGCCGTCCTTGCCGGTCAGGGTGATCACTTTCATCCCTTTGGCGCGCGCCGCGTCGATGGCCTTGATGATGTTGCCGGAGTTGCCGGAGGTGGAAATGCCCAACAGCACGTCACCTTCGCGGCCCACTGCTTCCACATAGCGGGAGAACACATACTCATAGCCGAAATCGTTGCTGACGCAGGACAGGTGGCTGACGTCCGAGATGGCAATCGCCGGGTAGCCCGGGCGGTTTTCGCGGTAGCGGCCGGTCAGTTCTTCGGCGAAGTGCATCGCGTCGCAATGGGAACCGCCGTTGCCGCAGGAAATCACTTTACCGCCGGCTTTGAAGGAATCAGCCAGCAGCACCGCCGCGCGTTGGATGGCGTCGATGTTGGCGTCGTCATTGATAAATTTCGCCAGGGTATCAGCCGCTTCGTTCAGTTCACTGCGAATAAGGTCGTGGTACATGAGGAACCTCTTGTTATCGTCAAATCTTCCGCTCCGCAGTGTACCGGATCGCGGAAACAGCGAGAAGCATTCTCAGCCAAACAGCGCGCCGGTTAAGGAAGCGGAGAGGTTTTTGATGATTGGTGCTGTCAGTTTGTGACCTGAGTTGTAATTAAACTGTAAACGCATTGATAAAAATTCTGCCTTGTACTAAAACCTATTACATACACACAACAGGTCAGACCTCTTACTACTTCGGAGCTTCTTATGATGGTTCTTAGTATTGTCGTTTTACTGGCTCTCCTCGGCGTGGTGTTCTACCACCGGGTGAACCTTACCCTCAGCAGCCTGATCCTGGTGGCGTACACCGCCGCCATGGGCGCTATCGGCCTGTGGAGCTTCTGGATGTTGCTGCCGTTGGCTATCGTGCTGCTGCCGCTGAACCTTTCCTCCGTGCGCCGTTCCCTGCTTTCCGCGCCGGCGCTGCGCGCATTCCGCAAAGTGATGCCGCCGATGTCCACCACCGAAAAGGAGGCGATCGACGCCGGCACCACCTGGTGGGAAGGCGATCTGTTCCGCGGCGCGCCGGACTGGAACAAGCTGCACAACTACCCGAAACCGCGCCTGACGGCAGAAGAGCAGGCGTTTATCGACGGCCCGGTGGAAGAAGCCTGCCGCATGGCCAACGACTTCCAAATCACCCACGAACTGGCCGATCTGCCGCCTGAACTGTGGGCGTACCTGAAAGAACACCGTTTCTTCGCGATGATCATCAAGAAAGAGTACGGCGGTCTGGAATTCTCGCCTTATGCTCAGGCGCAGGTGCTGCAAAAACTGGCCGGCGTTTCCGGCATCCTGGCGATCACCGTCGGCGTGCCGAACTCCCTCGGCCCGGGCGAACTGCTGCAGCACTACGGCACTGAAGAACAGAAAAATCACTATCTGCCGGGCCTGGCACGCGGCGACGAGATCCCTTGCTTCGCGCTGACCAGCCCGGAAGCGGGTTCCGATGCCGGTGCGATCCCGGACGTCGGCACCGTCTGCATGGGCGAATGGCAAGGCAAACAGGTGCTGGGCATGCGCCTGACCTGGAACAAGCGCTACATCACGCTGGCACCGGTCGCTACCGTACTGGGCCTGGCGTTCAAACTGCATGACCCGAATCGCCTGCTGAGCGACAACGAATCCCCGGGCATCACCTGTGCGCTGATCCCGACCAGCACGCCAGGCGTGGAGATCGGCAACCGCCACTTCCCGCTGAACGTGCCGTTCCAGAACGGCCCGACCCGCGGCACCGACGTATTCGTGCCGATCGATTACATCATCGGCGGCCCGAAAATGGCCGGCCAGGGCTGGCGCATGCTGGTTGAATGTCTGTCGGTCGGTCGCGGCATCACCCTGCCGTCCAACTCCACCGGCAGCCTGAAATCCATTGCCCTGGCGACCGGCGCCTACGCGCACATTCGCCGTCAGTTCAAGATCTCCATCGGCAAGATGGAAGGGATCGAAGAGCCGTTGGCGCGCATTGCCGGCAACACCTATGTGATGGACGCCGCCGCTTCATTGATCACCTATGCGCTGGTGCAGGGCGAGAAGCCGGCCGTACTGTCGGCCATCGTCAAATACCACTGTACGCACCGCGGCCAGCAGTCGATCGTTGACGCCATGGACATCGCCGGCGGTAAAGGCATCATGCTGGGCGAATCCAACTTCCTGGCTCGCGCTTATCAGGGCGCACCGATCGCCATCACGGTGGAAGGCGCGAACATCCTGACTCGCACCATGATGATCTTCGGTCAGGGCGCGATCCGCTGCCATCCTTATGTACTGGATGAAATGGCGGCCGCGCAAAACAACGATCTGAACGCTTTCGATAAATCGCTGTTCGGCCACCTGGGCCACGTCGGCAGCAACAAGGTGCGCAGCTTCTGGCTGGGCCTGACCAATGGCCGCACCAGCGCCACGCCGACCAAGGACGCGACCCGTCGTTACTATCAGCAGTTGAACCGTCTGAGCGCCAACCTGGCGTTGCTGTCGGACGTTTCCATGGGCGTGCTGGGCGGCAGCCTGAAGCGCCGTGAGCGCATCTCCGCTCGCCTGGGGGATATCCTCAGCCAGATGTACCTGGCTTCCGCCGTGCTGAAACGCTTTGACGACGAAGGCCGTCAGAAAGAAGATCTGCCGCTGGTGCATTGGGGCGTGCAAGACAGCCTGCATAAAGCTGAACAGGCACTGGATGACCTGCTGCGCAACTTCCCGAACCGCTTTATCGCCGGCGCGATGCGCTTCGTGGTCTTCCCGCTCGGCCGCGTGCATACCGCACCGTCCGATCGTCTGGACCATCAGCTGGCCAAGATCCTGCAGGTGCCTTCCGCCACCCGCAGCCGTCTGGGGCGCGGTCAGTATCTGACGCCGAGCGAGCATAACCCAATCGGCCTGCTGGAAGCGGCGCTGGCCGACGTGATGGCCGCCGAGCCGATTCACGAACGCCTGTGCAAGGCGGCCGGCAAAAATCTGCCGTTCACCCGTCTGGATCGTTTGGCGGAACGCGCGCTGGAAGAAGGCAAGATCAGCGCCGACGAGGCGAAGATCCTGGTGAAAGCCGAAGAGAGCCGCCTGCGCTCCATCAACGTGGACGACTTCGCGCCGGACGCGCTGGCGGCCGCCAAGCCGGAAAAGCCGGCGGCGCAGTCTAAGCGCCAACAGCAGACCGAAGCGGCTTAACGCCAAGTCCAACTCCACGCATCCAAGGGGCGATCATCATCGCCCCTTTTTCTTTTCTTGCATCACAAACTGCGCACCGCGCCGCAGGTTGGCGCAGCGGCGGATTTCACCGGAAGGAAGTTCGAGTAGACTGCGCGGCGGGTGCTCTGGATCTTTCTGTCCGGAGCCTTGGCAAAGGAAAGAAAGAGAAAGGCCCCGAGTCGATATTATCAACCCGAGGCCACTCTGATGCCTAGCAACATCAGGTTAGCCTCTTACCCGCCGCAAGGCAAGGATAGGGAGGTCAAAAATGCAGCAAAAACGGGTCGTGCTTAAGCTGGTGATCGTCTGTATGACGCTGATCGCGTTCATCTGGCTAACCCGCGGTTCTCTATGCGAACTGCGCATCAGGCTGGGAGACTCGGAGGTTGCGGCCACTTTGGCTTACGAATCCGAACGGTAAGGCAACCCAACGGCGGGGTTCGCCCCGCCCGTTGGCCGATGGTGTCAGGCAGGATCTACGAGCACCCGCCTTTTCAGCCGCTGACCGTCAGTTTGTCATAGCCGCGCAAGCGGTAATTCACCACCGACACCAGCCAGCAGAAGATAAACACGGCAATCACCCAATACCCCATCTCCCCCAGATGATCGTTGAGCCGCGCGACGGCGTCCCACAGCGGGCCGGACAGCGCCAGCTTGTCGGCGATGAGCCCGAGCGCTTCGATGCCGCCGATAAACACCGCGATGAGCACCGATGCCGCCGTGATCGTCATGTTGTAGTACAGCTTGCGGATCGGTTTGGAAAACGCCCAGCCGTAAGCGCCGATCATCACGAAGTTGTCGATGGAGTCGATCAGCGCCATACCGGCGGCGAACAGCGCCGGGAACAGCATAATGCTCCACAGATTCATGCCGTGGCCGGCGCCGGCGGCCGAAATGCCCAGCAACCCAACCTCGGTGGCGGTGTCGAAGCCCAGGCCAAACAAGAAGCCCACCAGGTACATGTGCCAACTCTTATTCACCAGCCTGAACAGCGGGCGGAAACAGCGCGCCAGCGCACCGCCACCACTCATCAGCGCATCCAGCGATTGATGCGCAGGCAGCGCCCCCGCTTTCACCTGCCGGAAAGCGCGCCACACGGAGATCAGCACCAGCAGATTGATAAAGGCCACCGTCAGCAGAAACAGCGCGGATACCAGCGTGCCGATCAAGCCGCCGGTCTCGTGAAACCAGCTCATCTGGCGGCTGAACATCATCGCCGTCGCGGCAATGGCGGCGGAGGCCAGCACCACGATGGTCGAGTGGCCGAGCGAGAAGAAGGTGCCGACCGCTACCGGCGTTTTGCCCTGCTGCATCAGCTTGCGGGTCACGTTGTCGATCGCGGCGATGTGGTCGGCGTCCACCGCATGGCGCAGACCAAAGCTGTAGGCCAGCAAGGCGGTGCCCATCAGCGCGGCGTTGTCTTTGAACACCGCCAGCGCCAGCAGCCAGACGCCGACGTTGACCGCCAACAGCCCCAGCAGCAGATATGCCGCCCGCCGCCGGGCCGCACCGTGCAATCCTTCAGAAACTACCGTCATACCCACACTCCTGTTTTATCGTTATGTTCAAATCGAGGGATTAACGCCGCGCCGCGATTACCGCCGGATTGGCGCTCAAGAACAGCCAGGATGCGATCACGAACGGCATGGTCAGCGACGGCATACCCAGCGGGGCCAGCAAGGTATTGAAAGCCCCCTGCACCAGCACCGTGAAAATCACGCCAAGCAGCGTATAGATCAGCACCCGCCAGCCGGGTGGATTGAAGACGGAGCCCAGCGCCACCGCCGTCAACACTGCGCTGAAGGCGTACAGGCCGGCGAAAACCGCCTGCGGATCGGCGCCGATCGCCAGTGCGGTCGCCACCGCCAGCAAAGCGCCGGAAAAGGCCAGCAGCATCGCGCGCGGCGACGAAACCGCCAGCCCGAGCAGCAGCAGCAGACCACCGCTCACGCTGCTGCACAAAAAAACCTGGGAGACGCCGTGCAACGCGCCGTTCAGCATCTCCATCATCTCGAGATGCGCGTTGAACACCGCGCCATCGGCCGGAATGGTTGCCGGTGGCAGCCGCACATGTCGCAGATGGCTGAACGGATAGCTGGCCAGCAGCACCGTCCAGGTGGTCAGCACGAAAGGCGCGGTCAGCGCGGCGATCTGCCAGGTGCGCAGCAGCCGATTGAGGCCGACGGTGACGATCACCGAGATCGCGCCGCAGAAGATCACGCCGCCCCACAGCCAGGCGGAAGGCAACAAAAAAGTCGGTAGCGCGGCGCCGACCAGGCAGCCGTTATAGCCATACAGGCCGGAACGCAACGCAGCGCGGTCGTCCACCAGCCACGCCGCACTCAGCGTCGCCGCGGCGGTGCCCAACAGGCAGCCGAAGGCCACCTGCGGCAGCCCTTCCTCCCAGGCACCGACGAAAATGGCGATGAAAAACAGCAATCCGGTCAACGGATTATTTTGAAACATCACCTGCGAACAGCCGCGCAGCACCGCATCCGTCGCCGCCACCACCCGGCAGCGAACGCACAGCCCCGCCCAATCCCACTTTGTCGTCATGACCGTTTCCCGCTGCAGATTAGCGCCAGATAAAGGGCTCGGGCAGCGTCACGCCCAGGATCTCTTCCCGCGCGACGCGCCAAAAAACGCGAATGGCCGCCTTCACCTGACGCGCCTCTTTGCCCAATGCCTTAAAGATCAGGCCGCACTCGTTGGGCAATCGGCTGACGCCGCTGGCGATCCCTTCAACCTCGTCATAGCGGGGTGCGATGCGATCGAGGATCCGCTGATGATGCTCGCGCGGCGTCAGCAGGATGACATTGCCGAACACATCGAACGGCCCCATCACGCCAACGCCGTGCAACGGATGCTTATGCGGTTCCAGCACATAACGTTCGACAAACAGCGTCTTGCCATCGGAGCTGCAGGCGCTGATGCGTGAGGAGTAAACGTCGAATCTGAACCCGCGATCCGCCTGATGGTGTTTGCGCCCGGACATCAGGATCTCGCCGTAGAGCAGCGTTGCCGTCGGATGCAGCGTAATGCGGGTATCGGTAATGAAGCGCGAACCGCAGTGGGGGATCACCGGATCGGGCATCATCTCCAGATAGCTGCCGGCTTCCAGCCTCAGCATTTGCATCTGCGCCGCGTAGTTATTTTCCATGGCGTGGATCTTAGTCGCCGACTGGGTGGTGATATGCCCGCAGGCCTGGGGGGCAACCTGCACCTCGAGCGTCAGGCGATCGCCCTGCAAGATGCACCCCGAGGTGGAGATGACGAACACGCACGGCATCTGCGGCAGCGCTTCATCCCAATACAGCGCCCGCTGTACCAGAAAAGGCACCCGCCGCTCCATCCGCCGCAGCACGCTGCGATGCCCGTTCAGTGCAAACTCCAGCCGCAGATAACCGGTTTTGCCTACGCCGCCGCTGGCCATCTGCGGCGGCTCATCCTGATAGTCGGCCAACTCCGGCGCGTCGGCGCCGAGCTGGGCAACGCGCCTCGCCGCTTCGCTGACCGCCGTCATACCGCCGCCGACGGCGCGTGGGTAAACAGAAAATCACGCATGATCATGTCCACCAGTTCATCGATGCCTTCGCCGGTTTTGCAGTTGGTGAGAATATAGGGCCGCTCGCCGCGCACCACGCGGGTGTCGTGCTCCATCACCGCCAGGCTGGCGCCGACGTAGGGGGCCAAATCGATTTTGTTGATCACCAGAATGTCGGCCTGCACCAGACCCGGGCCATTTTTGCGCGGGATCTTTTCCCCTTCGGCGACGTCGATGACATAGATGTAAAAGTCCGCCAGCGCCGGGCTGAAAGTCAGCGTCAGGTTATCGCCGCCGCTCTCGATCATCACCACGTCGCTTTCCGGAAAACGGGCCTCCATCTCCTCCACCGCCGCGATATTCATGCTCGGATCTTCACGCACGGCGGTATGCGGACAGGCGCCGGTTTCTACGCCCAGGATTTTTTCCTCGTCCAGAATCCCCTTGAGCGTGCGCTTGACCTGTTTGGCGTCTTCGGTGGTGACGATATCGTTGGTGATGATCAACGGGCTGACGCCCCGTTCGATCAAGCGCGGCGTGATGACTTCAATGATTGCGGTTTTGCCCGAACCTACCGGGCCGCCGATGCCAATGCGGGTAATTTTTTTCACTCTGATCGTTCCTTATTCATTAGTTGCTGAACAGTCGGGTAAATGCGCCGACGTGCAGCGCGGCCAGGACATCGGTCACCGGCGCGTAAGAGGCCATTTGTTCAACGCCGCCGCGTTCGGCTTCGTCACAAAAAACATCGATGTCGCGGTTGAGTTGAAACAGGATGCGTTGGGTGTCGATATGGGTGATGCGCATCAGGCGCATGGCGGCGCTGAGAATGGTCATCGCCACCCCGTACTGGTGCATCACCGCCACCTCGCGCGGGCCGACGCCCAGCGCCGTCATCACCACCGCCTGCGTCACCGGATAGGTGCCGGCGGCGCGGCCGGTTTTGATCTGCTCAAGCCACCAGAGCACCTGGGGCTCATCGCAGATGGCCGCCGTCATTTCCGCCAGCTTTTTTCCCATTCGCACCACCATGCTGCGCCCTTCTTCGTTCAGCTTGCGGTTGAACAGCGCCCAGTCGTGGCCGAGAGCCGCCTCGCGATCGTCCGCCTGCAGCGCCCGACAGGCCGCCACCACCGCCCTGCCGTCGCCGCCCGCCGCCTGCTGCAAGGCGGTGCGGGTGAACGATTGCAGCGTGTCGGCATCGCGCACGATACCGGCCTGGATCGCCGACTCGACGCCGTTGGAAAAGGCGAACGCCCCCACCGGCAGCACCGAGTCGGCAAATTGCAGGATGCGTATCAACTGAACGGCGTTCATTTCAGTTTGATCACATGCTGACCGAGGAACGGGCTGTCGACATGCACATGGGTGGCGGAATCCTCCGCGCCGCCGAACAGCAGGCGCGCTTCGGGCTGGGTCAAATGGGGTAATATGCTCTCGCCCTTCACGAACGAATAAGGCAGCGCATGGAAACCGTGGGTTTTCATCACCGAATCCATCACCTTGGTCGCCACCGTCAGCGGAATAAAAATGCGGTCCCCCTTGATGACCGATTTCCAGTGCTGGTTGCCCAGCGCATGCCCCAGTTCGAACGCGGTCTTCAGCACCGTCGCCATATCGGTCGCCAGCAGCGACTGCAGATGGATCACCATCACGTCGCGCAGGTTCATCTGCACCACCACCGCGCTGCGGTTCGCTTCGTCCCAGAGCAGTACGTCGCCGTCAGCCAGCACCTGATGACGATCGAGGGAAATGCCGAGGTCCCGACCGTCGCGGGTGGTTTTGCGGCACCGGCTTTTTTGCGCCTCCCACTGCGAGAGCGTCAGCACGTCCAGCGAGGCGTGTTGCAAGCGCTCGCGCCAGTCGGCATCCCGTTTGATATTGCCGAGTATCTTTTCAATCACGATCATGAGCGGCGATCCCTAGCTGAAGAAGTAGCGTTGATTAAGCACGGCGGTGGCGATCGGTTTCACCGTGGCATGTTCGCCGTTAACCTTGACGGCGAAGGTCTCGGGATCCACCTCGATGTGCGGCGTTTCCGCATTGCGCACCATGTCCTGCTTGGAGATCGCCCGGCAGTTATGCACCGCCATCACCTGCCGCTCCAGCCCCAGTTTCTCTTTGATGCCGTCGTGCAACGCAGCGCCGGAGACGAAAGTGACGCAGGTTTCCTGCAGCGATTTGCCCATGGCGCCGAACATCGGGCGGTAGAAGGTAGGCTGCGGCGTCGGCAGCGACGCATTGGGATCGCCCATCACCGCCCAGTTGATCATGCCACCCTTGATCACCAGCTTCGGCTTGGCGCCGAAGAAACGCGGCTCCCACAGCACCAGATCGGCCATCTTGCCGACCTCGACCGAGCCCAGCACATGGCTGATCCCCTGCGCGATCGCCGGGTTGATGGTGATCTTCGCCACGTAACGCAACACGCGGAAGTTATCGTGCTCCGCCGCATCCTCCGGCAGCTTGCCGCGGGCGACTTTCATCGCATGCGCCGTCTGCATCACCCGCAGCCAGTTTTCACCGACCCGCCCCATCGCCTGTGAATCGCTGGAAAACATCGACAGCACGCCCATGTCATGCAGCACGTTTTCCGCAGCGATGGTTTCCGGGCGCACCCGGCTTTCGGAGAACGCCACGTCGGCCGGCACATTGGGATTGAGGTTGTGGCACACCATGATCATGTCGAACAGTTCGGCCTGGCTGTTGATGCCGAACGGCAGCGTGGGGTTGGTAGAACTCGGCAAAACGTTCATCTGCGCGGCGACTTTGATGATATCCGGCGAGTGCCCGCCGCCAGCGCCTTCGGTGTGGAAGGTGTGGATGGTGCGCCCTTCGAAGGCGTCGATGGTGTCCTCGACGTAGCCGCCCTCATTCAGGCTGTCGGTGTGCACCGCCACCTGAATATCCATATCATCGGCCACCCGCAACGCATGGCGCAGTGCGGAATTGGTGGCGCCCCAGTCTTCGTGCACTTTCAATCCGGCCACGCCGGCGGTAATTTGTTCGACCAACGGCGCGGCATGGGAAGCATGCCCTTTGCCGAGCATCCCCACGTTGACCGGCATATTTTCGAAGGCGCGCAGCATGCGATGGATATGCCAGGGGCCGGCGGTCACGGTGGTGCCGTTAGAGCCGTCGGTCGGCCCGACGCCGCCGCCGAAGAAGGTCGTCACGCCGTTGGAGAGCGCGTGTGCGGCCTGCTGCGGCGAAATGAAATGGATATGCGTATCGATGCCGGCGGCGGTCAGGATCAGGTGCTCCCCTGAGATGGCGTCAGTGCTGACGCCCACCACCATGCCAGGCGTGACGCCGTTCATCACCGCCGGGTTGCCGCTTTTGCCGATGCCGGCGATCAGGCCGTTTTTAATGCCGACGTCCGCCTTGATCACCCCTTGCCGGGCATCCAGGATGGTCACGTTGGTAATGACCAGATCCAGAACGTTATCGCTGGTTAATCGGTTATCGGCACCCATGCCGTCACGCAGCGACTTGCCGCCGCCGTAGACCGATTCCTCACCGTAACCGCGCAGGTCTTTTTCTATTTCAATAAACAGCTGCGTGTCGCCCAAGCGAATTTTATCGCCGGTGGTCGGGCCGAACAGCCCGGCATATTCCTGCCTGGAAATGGTTGGCATGCTTTATTCCCCGTTCGTCTTCGTCGGCGTCTGTTCGACATTTTTATAACCCAGTTCAATAGCTCGCATTACATCTACAGTTTTCTTTACTCTTTCACCGGCGGCTACCGGGCTATCCCCCGCCCAGCCGTCCACCAGATTATTAAAGCCATACACCGTTTGTTTACCGCCGATGGCAATAAGCGCCACTTCGATCTCATCGCCGGGTTCAAAACGGATCGCCGTCGTAGCGGTGATATTTAAACGTTTACCAAAGGCGGCAGCACGATCGAACTGCAACGCTTTGTTGGCTTCAAAGAAATGAAAATGCGAGCCGACCTGAATAGGCCTGTCGCCGGTATTACGCACCGTTAAAATAATGGCCTCGCGATCTTCATTGAAGGTGATGGGACTTTCGGACAGGATATAGCCGCCCGGCGGCACGTGCTTTTCTTGGTCATGCTTTTTCATCGAAAATACCTGCGCTGATAAAGTTTATCCGTGGCTCTCAGGGGACGCGCTTATTGGATCGGATCGTGCACCGTCACCAGACGACTGCCGTCGCTGAAAATCGCTTCAACCTGCACGTGCGGGATCAGATCCGCCACGCCATCCATCACGTCGTCGCGGCTTAACACCTGCCGCGTGTCGTTCATGACCTCTTCCAGCGTTTTGCCCTCGCGGGCGCCTTCCAGTGCCGCGGTGGTAATAATCGCCACCGCCTCGGGGTAATTAAGCTTTATCCCTCTGGACTTTCGCTTTAAGGCGACGTCGGCCAGCGTATAGACCATTAGCTTTTCGATTTCTCTAGGCGTTAATTGCATGGAGGACTCCAGTCTTAATAGAAATAATCAGACAAGCCGAGGCCAAAGGTGATTAATAGTTAATAACCTTGCGTTATTTATTTGTGCTTATCTGACCTTCGAACAATCTAGGAGGTAATATTGAGATAATCAAGCCGCAACTTTATTCATGCAAAAACAAGACGCACCCACACCACAAAAAAGTAACGGCGGCGTGATAGATTTTATCTATAAAAAATCTTATTTTCTCTTTGCGCCCCCACAATAAAACGATCAAAAAAAGCACAGGCTACCATTTATTATTTTTACCACCTCAACAGACACCTGGAAAATAACCATCAATGATACGTCTCGCACAATATTAATGACATGTAACCAACGGTCAAAAAATATAATTAAATTTACAAACCAGACGCGAGAAAAATATATTTTTAGTTAAAAAAAATTTATCTATTCTATTGCTGATACCAATAAGTTATTAAAAAATAAAAAACCCGGCCGCAGCCGGGTTTGCCTCATTGCCAAGACTTTCAGCCTTGCTGACGAATACGCGCCAACAGCGCGTCAATATGCTCTATATGTGGCGCATTGACGATCAGCGTACGCCCCAATCCCAGCGCGTGGCGCTGGCAGTCGAGGCGCATATCGGCGTCGGCGATGCTGTCCAGATCGGCGACGTGCGCCAGGCCGATAGTACGCCGAATCAGTTCGGTGCCGCAGTACCCTATCGCGTCGCTCCAGACCTGCTGCAGGAACTGCTCGGCGTAACCCGGCGCCGCCAGCGCCGCATCGCGGCTTTGCTGGTGGCACAGGGCCAGGAAACGATCGGCGAAAATCAACCACAGCTCGCGCACATCCTGCAGCCGCTGCTCGCGCCCGGCGGCGGCGTCGCGCGGCCCGAACAGCCCCGGCAGGCCGCAGTAGTTGAGCAGCAGGTTACCTAGTGCCGTGCCGATATCGAAGCCGATAGGGCCGTAGAAACCGAATTCAGCGTCGATCGCTTTTAACCGTCCTTCCGCCACGAAGATCGAACCGCTGTGAATATCTCCGTGTAGCAGCGCCTCCGCCTTGCTGAGGAAGCGATGTTTCAGGCCGGCGACCGCCAGTCTTAGCGGCGCATCCTCACGCAGCGCCTGCACCTGCGGCAACAGCGCCGCCTCGAACTGATTGCGTTCATGGTCGATGTAAGGGTCGGTAAAGAACAGATCTTCGGTGATCTGGCACAGCTCGGGGTTGGTGAAGCGGCTGACTTCCGCTTTTTTCTGTTGTGCCGATTGATAAAAGTCGGAGGTATGGAACAGCGTCTGCGCCAGGTATTCCGCCAGCTGCCCAGCCGCCAGCGGGTGGTAATGCCCCTGTACCAGCTCGCTGCGCCAAATGCGGTGATCGGAGAGATCTTCCTGCACCATCACCGCCAACTCGGGATCGTGATGCAGCACCTTCACCGTATGTCGCGGACAGAAATCACCGTGGATCAGCAGCGTTTCCGCTTCGATGCGCGCCCGATCCAGCGTCAGCGGCCAGGATTCGCCCACGCAGCGCACGTACGGCAACGCCTGTTTGACGATCACCCGGCTCACGCCTTCGCGATCGCGGATCTTGAACACCAGGTTCAGGTTGCCGTCACCGATCTCGTCGGCGCTCACCAGCGCCTGCGGATCGGCCACCTGTCCGTATTGACGGGCGTATTCAACGGCATCGGCAGCCGTAAACGTACGATAAAGCGACATTCCCCAACCCCTCTGTTCTCTCTCACTGGCCCCAGCGATTTTATCTATTTAGACGTAAAAGCATTTGGACGTCTATACATCTGGAAGTCATGTTGGCAGAATAGCGTTTCAGATGCAATAACCACGCAACAAGGAATTAACCGCCGATGCAAGCGCTTAACACCACCAGTTTGACCCTGCGAGACAACCGCCTTTGGATCCTCGATCAGCAAGCCCTGCCGCAGGAAAAGCGGTGGCGCGCCTGCGACAGCGTGGAGGAGTTGGTGGGCCACATTCACAGCCTGCGGGTACGCGGCGCGCCGCTGATCGGGCTATCCGCCAGCCTGCTGTTGGCGCTGCTCGCGGAACGCGGTCTGCCGCGCGCCGAACTGGAACAGGCGCTGCACACGCTGCGCGCCGCCCGCCCGACGGCGGTCAACCTGATGAACAATCTGGATCGCATGAAACTGGCGCTGGCGGCGCCAGACTGGGCGCCGGCAATGGCGCACGAAGCACTGCGGTTGGTAGAAGAAGATCGTCAGCTTTGCGATCGCATCGCCGAACACGGCGCGGAACTGGTCAAGCCCGACAGCCGCCTGCTGACCCACTGCAATACCGGCGGGTTGGCCACCGCCGGTGTCGGCACCGCCATCGGCGTGCTGTTGCGCGCCCACCAGCAGGGTAAAGTGCAGCAGGTGTGGGTCGATGAAACCCGGCCGCTGCTGCAAGGCGGCCGCCTGACCGCCTGGGAACTGGGCGAGCTGGGCATTCCCTATCGCCTGATCTGCGATTCGATGGCTGCCAGCCTGATGGCGCAGGGCCAGATCGATGCGGTATGGGTCGGCGCGGATCGCATCGCCGCCAACGGCGACGTCGCCAACAAGATCGGCACTTACAGCCTGGCGGTGCTGGCGCACTATCACGGCATCCCGTTCTACGTGGCCGCCCCACACACCACCCACGATCCGCACTGCCCGGACGGCGCCGCCATCCCGATCGAGCAACGCGCCGCGGCCGAGGTGACCGGCGTTTCAGGCAGCTTCGGTGCCTGCCAGTGGGCGCCGACCGATGCGCCGGTCTACAATCCGGCGTTCGACGTCACGCCGGCGGCACTCATCAGCGGGTGGGTATTCGACAGCGGCGTGATTACGCCGCAGCAGGTTAAAGCGGGGATTTTCCAGCGGGCGTTGGGTTAACGCCCGCCCGTCGGCGCTCAGTCCAGGCGCGGATAAGCATCGGCGATCTTGTCACCGGTGAAATGCGCCACCCAGCCTTCCGGGTTATCGAATACCCGGATCGCGGTGAAATGCGGCGCCGATCCCATATCGAACCAGTGGCGGGTATTGGCCGGCACTGAGATCAGATCGTTCTTTTCGCACAGGATCTGGAAGATCTTGCCGTCCAGGTGCAGGCAAAACAGCCCCGCCCCTTCAACGAAAAAGCGTACTTCATCTTCGCCGTGCGTATGTTCGGACAGGAATTTTTCGCGCAGCGCGTGGCGCTGCTCATGGTCCGGCCGCATGCTGATCACATCCCAGCTCTGGTAACCCTTTTCCGCCACCAGCCGGTCTATCTCATGCTGATAGGCGGCGATCACCGCCTCCGGCTGCGGGTTGTCACCCAGCTCGCGATCCGCCTGCCAGCGCTCAAAGCGTACGCCGATCTGCGCCAACTGCTGCTGGATCTCCAGCGCATCGCGGCTCTGCCACAACGGCTGCTGCGGCGCTTTATCGCTGAAAATGGTCAATCCACTCATGAGACGAACTCCCTTAAATCGATGTGATCAAAACGGCCTACTTGCGGGTGCCGGCTCTGCGTATCCCCCTCATCGCGGATCAGCTGGCAGGTATGCCAGCCGGCGGCCTGCGCCGCGTCCAGTTCCTGGCGGATGTCGGACAGGAACAGCAGCTCGTCAGGCGCGGTGCCGATAGCCTGCGCGATGTTGCGGTACGACGCAGTTTCACGCTTGGCGCCGACGTGCGTATCGAAATAGCCGCTGAACAGCGGCTGCAGATCGCCGGCGTCGCTGTAGCCAAACAGCAGCTTCTGCGCCTCCACCGAACCGGAAGAGTAGACGTAGAGCTTCAGCCCCTGCCGCTGCCAGGCGGCCAATTGCCCGGCGACCTCCGGATAAAGATGCCCGCGGAAGTCGCCCTCGTGATAACCGCTGCGCCAGATGATGCCTTGCAGCGCCTTGAGCGCGGTGGATTTGCGGTCTTCATCCATAAAGCGGTACAGCGCGGCGATCAGTGCATCGAGATCCGCCTGCGGCTCGCCAATTTCAGCGCGCAGCGCGGCCAGCGGCGCGGCGACTTCGTCCTCTGAGGCATGACGGCGTACAAAATCCGCCAGCCGTTCACGGGCATAGGGAAACAGCACCTGATGCACAAAGCGAATATCGCTGGTGGTGCCTTCAATATCGGTCACGATAGCGCGGATCATTTCGCCTCCAGTAAGCGACGTTGCAGTTCACACTGGAACAGGAATTCCAGCCCTTCGAGATGGCGGCGGGCTTCCGCCACCTGACTTCCCCAGCAATAGAGACCGTGCCCGCGCACCAGAAAACCGTACCGCAGCGGCGTAGCCTCGGCATAGGCCGCCACCCGCGCCGCCAGCCGGGGAATGTCCTGATCGTTGTCGAAAATGGGGATCGCCACGCTGTCCAGGTGGCTGCATTGGCCGGCCAGCGACTTTTGCATTTCGTACCCCTGCAGCACCAGCGCATCGCCGCGTTCCACCCGCGACAGGACGGTAGCGTTAACGGAATGGGTATGCAGCACCGCGCCGATGTGCGCAGACAGGCGGTAGAGCAGCGTGTGCAGCCCGGTTTCCGCCGATGGCGTGCGGCCGCTCGGCACGTGATTGTCGGCGATATTCACCCGCAGAAAATCGGCGGCGCTCAGGCTGCCCTTGTCTTTGCCGGACTCGGTAACCAGGCATTGACGTTCGTCGAGGCGCAGCGACATGTTGCCGCCGGTCGCCGGACACCAGCCTTTGTCGCCAATCCAGTGGCAGGCCGCCAGTAACGCGGCAAGTTGCGGATTCTCCGTCATTATTATCGTTTCCCGTTCGCTAAAGCAGTCAGCAGGCAGGCTAAGCACTTTTTCGCATTTAGCCATCTAAGCGTCTTGATTGCCAAATACTAGCATCGTGTTATATTGACGGCAATATAAGCGCCTGGAGTATTCACCTGCTATGAGCACTTCCGCATTGATTCCCGACAGTAAGCTGCCCGCTCTGGGCACCACCATTTTCACCCAGATGAGCGCACTGGCGCAGCAGCACCAGGCGATCAATCTGTCGCAGGGCTTCCCCGATTTCGACGGGCCGGACTATCTGAAAGAACGTCTGGCCTGGCACGTCGCCCAGGGCGCCAACCAATATGCGCCGATGACCGGCGTGGCGCCGCTGCGTGAAGCCATCGCCGACAAAACCGCCGAGCTGTATGGCTGGCAGCCGGACGCCAACAGCGAAGTGACCATCACCGCCGGCGCCACCGAAGCGCTGTTCGCTGCCATCAGTGCACTGGTGCGCCCCGGCGATGAGGTGGTCTGTTTTGATCCCAGCTACGACAGCTATGCGCCGGCGGTAACGCTGGCCGGCGGCGTCCTCAAACGCATCGCCCTGCAGCCGCCGGCCTTTGCCGTCGATTGGCAACGGTTCGCCGCCGCGCTGTCGCCGCGCACTCGTCTGGTGATCGTCAACACGCCGCACAATCCGTCCGCCACCGCCTGGCAGGCGGAAGACCTGCAGCAGCTGTGGCACGCCATTGCCGAACGCGAAATCTACGTGCTCAGCGACGAGGTTTACGAACACATCTGCTTCGCCAAAGGCGGCCACGCCAGCGTGCTGGCCCACCCGCAGCTGCGCCAGCGCGCGATCGCGGTGTCCTCCTTCGGCAAAACCTTCCACATGACCGGCTGGAAAGTGGGTTACTGCGTGGCGCCCGCCGCGCTGAGCGCCGAAGTGCGCAAGGTGCACCAATACCTAACCTTTTCGGTCAATACCCCGGCGCAGCTGGCCCTGGCGGATAGCCTGCGCGCCGAGCAGGAGCACTGGCGACAGCTGCCGGCGTTCTATCGCGCCAAGCGCGATCGCTTTGTGCAGGCGCTGGCGAGCAGCCGACTGGAAATTTTACCCTGCGCGGGTACATACTTCTTGCTGGCGGACTACAGCGCCATCTCCGATCTGGACGATGTGGCGTTCTGCCATTGGTTAACCGAGCACGTGGGCGTGGCGGCCATTCCGCTGTCGGTCTTCTGTGCCGATCCTTTCCCCCATAAATTGATCCGGCTGTGCTTCGCTAAACAGGACGCCACGCTGGATGCAGCTGCGGAGCGGTTATGTCGACTTTAAAAATTACCCTGTTGCAGCAACCGCTGGTCTGGTGCGACGGCATCGCTAACCTGGCCGCCTTCGACGCGTTGCTGGCACCGATCGTCGGGCGCGATCTCATCGTCTTGCCGGAAATGTTCACCACCGGTTTTGCCATGGATGCCGGCGAGAGCGCCCTGCCCGAACAGCAGGTGATCGACTGGCTGCACGGTTGGGCGGTGAAAAGCCATGCGTTAATCGGCGGCAGCGTGGCGCTGAAAACTGACGAGGGGGCGGTCAACCGCTTCCTGTTGGTGGAACCGGGCGGCCAGGTACACGCCTATGACAAACGCCACCTGTTCCGCATGGCCGGCGAACATCTGCACTACCAGGCCGGCAACCGGCGTGAAATCTTCGAGTGGCGCGGCTGGCGCATCCTGCCGCAGATCTGTTACGACCTGCGTTTCCCGGTCTGGGCGCGCTATCAGCAGGATTACGATCTGGCGCTGTACGTTGCCAACTGGCCGACGCCGCGCAGCAACCATTGGCAAACGCTGCTGGCGGCGCGGGCGATTGAAAATCAGGTGTATGTGGCGGGCTGCAACCGGGTGGGCGAAGATGCCAACGGCCTAAACTACAGCGGAGACAGCCTGATCATCAGCCCACAGGGCGAGATCCTGGCAGATGCGGAGCCCGGCGCAGCCGCGCGGCTGGACGCCGAGCTGTCGCTGGAAAGTCTGCAGAGTTACCGCAGCGCCTTCCCGGCCTGGCGCGACGCCGACAGTTTTCTGCGCCTGGACTGATCAACCGCTCTCCCAGCCGGCGATCATCAGGCAATAGGCCTGGATCGCCAGCGCCACGTCCGCCTGCCGCACCGCTTCGGCCGGATGATGGCTGACGCCGCCGGCGCAACGCACAAACAGCATGCCGACCGGCCAGTGCGCCGCCATGGCGATGGCGTCGTGCCCGGCGCCGCTCGGCAGCGTCAGGCTGCGGCCCTGTACTTGTGCGACGGCCGCCAGCCAACGATGCTGCAGGTCCACGTCGCAGGCGGTGGCGTCGATGCGATAAAACTCCTCGCTGGCGAAGCGCAATCCGCGCCGCGCACAGATCGCCTGCGCCTGCGCCAGCAACGTCGCCAATAGCGCCGTCAGCGGCGCATCCTGCGGGCCGCGCACGTCGAGCGTCAACCGCACCTCGCCGGGGATCACGTTGACCGCGCCCGGCAGGCTCTCGATGCAGCCCACGGTGGCCACCAGGTGCGGATCGGCGTTGCAGGTCAAAGTTTCCAGCGCCGTGATCCATTCCGCCGCGGCCATCAGCGCATCTTTGCGCTGCCCCATCGGCACCGTGCCTGCGTGGCCCGCCTCCCCGCTAAAGATACAGTTGAGGCGACGCGCGCCGTTGATCGCCGTCACCACGCCCAGCGCCAAATCGGCCGCCTCCAGGCACGGGCCCTGTTCGATATGCAGCTCGAGATAGGCGCAGATTTCCTGCGGCGCACGGTGCGCCTGTGCAATCGCCGCCGGATCCAGCCCGAATTCGCGCATTGCCTGGGCGATGCTGACGCCGTCGGCATCGGTGCGCGCCAGCCACTCTGCGGGCCACTGGCCGGTCAGGCCGCGGCTGCCCAGCAGCGTGACGCCGAAGCGCGCGCCCTCTTCGTCGGCAAAACCGATCACCTCCAGCGCCAGCGGCAATCGGCGCCCCTGGCGGTGATAGCGCGCCACCACTTCCAGCGCCGTAAGCACGCCGAGCATACCGTCATAGCGCCCGGCGTTACGCACCGTGTCCAGATGCGAGCCGAGCAGCAGCGCCGGAGCGCCGGGCATGAGCCCTTCATAGCGGCCGCAGATATTGCCGACGCTGTCCTGCCAAACCGCCATGCCGCTCTCGCGCATCCACTCGCCAACCAGGCGGTTGGCGCGCCGATGTTCCGCAG
Organism: Serratia sp. YC16; assembly: GCF_009707615.1. Classification (NCBI taxonomy): domain Bacteria; kingdom Pseudomonadati; phylum Pseudomonadota; class Gammaproteobacteria; order Enterobacterales; family Yersiniaceae; genus Serratia; species Serratia sp. YC16. Next base: position 89,751 of record NZ_WLYN01000013.1, read on the forward strand.
AAAGATAAAGGCGCGTGAGCCGATCGGGCTCCGCGCTGATCGCCGCCAGCTCGTCACAGCGCGCCATCACCCGCGCGGCGGCCTGTTGCGCCTCCAGTGGCGTCATCCATGATGTCCTGCATCATAAACGTTCCAGGCGGCCTGCAATGCCTCGCCCTGCTTGCTGACGAAACCGAGGCGGTTCAACACCGCCTCCAGCGCCGCCAGCGTTTGCAACACGCAATCCTTGCGCGCGTTGTAGCCCATGGTGCCGATGCGCCAGATTTTTCCCTGTAGCGGGCCGAACGAGGTGCCGATTTCGATGGCGAAGTCGTTCAGCATCATCTGCCGCACCTGTTCGCCATGCACCTGCGGCGGGATCATCACGCCGAGCACGTTATTCATGCGGTGTTCAAGATCCCCGAACACCGCCAGCCCCATGCCCAGGATGCCCGCCAGCAGCGCCGCGCCGTGCAGCCGGTGGCGGGCGATGGCGCGATCCAGCCCTTCTTCGAGGATCACCCGTGCGCATTCTCGCGCCGCGAACAGCATGCTGGTGGCTTCGGTGTGGTGATTCAGGCGTTCCGGCCCCCAATAATCCATGATCATGCCGATATCGAAATAGTTGGAGTAGATCATCTCGTCGTCGCCGTCGGCGTGCTCGGCGGTGCGGATCCCCTGCTCCACGCATTTACGGCGGCGCACGATTTCTTCAAACTGCGGGCTGAGGGTGACCGGTGAACTGCCGGAGGGGCCGCCCAGACACTTCTGCAGCCCGGCAGAGACCGCATCCAGCCCCCAGGCATCGGTCTCCAGCGGGTTGCCGCCGAAGGAAGCGGTCGCATCAGTGTAGAACAGCACGCCGTGACGGCGGCAGATATCGCCCAGCTCATGCAGCGGCTGCAGCATGGTGGTGGAGGTGTCGCCCTGCACCGTCAGCAGCAGGCGCGGACGAACCCGCTTAATCGCGTCTTCGATGCGATCGGCACTGAACACCTCACCCCACGGCACCTCGATCGTATGCACCTCGGCACGGCAACGGCGAGCGATCTCGCACAGCAGATGTCCGAAGCGGCCGAATACCGGCACCAGCACCTTATCGCCCGGGCGAATGGCGGAAACCAGCAGCGCTTCGATACCGGCGCGCGAGGTGCCGTCCACCAGCATCGTCCAGCGGTTTTCGGTGCGGAACAGCGCGCGATACAGCGCCATGACCTGATTCATGTAGCCGGTCATCGCCGGATCGTACTGGCCGATCAGCTGGCTCGACATGGCACGCAGCACGCGCGGATCGGCGTTGATCGGCCCCGGCCCCATCAGCAGGCGCGCCGGCGGGTTAATCTGATCGAATTGCGAGATATCCAACATGTTCATTCCCTGTCAGCTTAGTAAGTTATTGAGTTATGCCTTCAGCGTCGACATGACGTTTGTTTGCTGCCCAACAGCCTACTCCCGATAGGGATTCAGTTGAAACAAAAGATTCTTATGATCAATTAATGAAACCAAAGTAACACAATGAGATGACCGATCCGCCTTAAACGGCGGAGGGGGGAAGGAAGGGAAATGATCTGCCGTGCTTAACGCAGCTCCAGTTCGTCCAGCGTCTGGAACAGTTCAGCGACGTGATGAATGCGCTGCCGCCCCTGCGCCAGCCTCTCATGCAGCAACGCATTGCTGAGCAAACTGGCCAGGCTCATGGCGGCGGCATAGCTGTCGAAGGCCGACACGCTGTCGAGCGGCACGGTCAATTGCCAGTCGGCCAACGAAAACAACGCCTGCGCCTGCGGCTCGCAGATCAGCAGCGTCGGTACCCCGCGGCTTTGCAACAGCGTCAGCACCGCCTTTATCTGGCGCGGCCGGCGGCGGAACGCCACCACCACCGCCATGTCCTGCGGTGTCAGGCCCGCCAGATCTTCCGCCAGCGTCTGCCCCGGCTGCGGCGCCAGCAGCACCTGTTCACGCACCTGCATCAGTTGTTGACGCAGGTGCATCGCCACCGGATAGCTGTTGCGCAGCCCCAACAGCATCACGCCGCGCGCTCGCGCCAGCGCGGCGATTGTCGCACTGAACTGTTCGGCATCGATATGTTTTACCCAGCGGGTGAGATTGGCCATTTCCTGCTTATAGTGCCGCGCCAGCAGCGTATCGCCCTGCACCGCATCGCGGCTATCGGTCAGCGGCATGCCGCTCTGGCGCAAGGTACGCAGCTCATCGCGCATGGCGCGATAGTTGGGGTAGCCCAGCCGTTTGAACAAGCGGCTGACCGTGGCTTTGGAAACGCCGCTCAGGCGCGCCAGCTCGGCGCTGTTGTAGCCGATCAAATCGTCATAGTGATCGAAGATGAAGTCGGCCACCCGCTGCTCCTGCGGCGTCAGCTGTGGGTAGTCGCGGCGCAGGCGTTCGTCGAACCGTTGCATTATCGTTCTCGCTGTAACCTTTGTTTCAGCGGAACATAGCACGGCCGAACTACCCGCTGGCAAGCGATTCTTCGTTGATGGGAAATAACAGCGGCCTGCCCCTCTCCGGCAGCGTCGCCGGAAAAGGGCGGCGCGTTCAGCACCAGTAGGCCATAAAGTTAACGGTAGCGCGGTCCAGATCGCGTTCGCCGATCAGATAACGGCGCAGGGTTTTCACCGCCGAAGACTCGGCCGCCACCCAGGCATAAAAAGCGTTGCCGCCCGCTGCCCGCTCCCACAAGACTTCATCGCTCAGGCTGCTTTCCGCCAAAGACTGCGCTTGCGCGCACGCCGAAGCGGGAATATCCACCCGCTGCCGCACCGCTTCCACCAGCAACGTGCCGTGCGCCAGCTGGCGGCCCACGTCGCGCGGCAGCCAGTAAACCTCGGCGAACGGGAAACGGACCAAATCCAGACAATCCCCCGCCTGCGGCACTTCGAAGAACGCCTGCACGCGCGGCGGATTGGCCTGCTGCGCCAATTGCTCCAGAATGCCCATCGCCGCCGGCACCGCCGTTTCATCGGCGATCAACAGCGCCTGCTGCAACTGCGCCGGCGGCGCCCATTCGTAGCCGCCGCTATCGCCATCGAAGTCAGCGTTGGGGGCGACCGTCTGGATGGCATCGCCCGGCTCGGCGTGAGTCGCCCAGGCGGAGGCCGGGCCGTTCACACCATGCAGCACGAACTCGACGTCCATCTGATTCTGTTCGCGGCGCAGCGCACGCAGCGTATAGGTGCGCATCACCGGGCGCCGCTCTTTGGGGATCGCCATGTAATCGCCGTACCAGTCCGGGCTATTGGCCAACTGCGGGATCTGGCCGTCCGCCGCCGGGAACAGCAGTTTGATGCGCTGATCCGGCGCTTCCAACTTCATCCGATGAATATCCGCACCTTCAAACACGCAGCGCACCAGCGAAGGTGAAATCAGCGTTTTGCTTTTCAAGGTGATATCAAAAATTCTATAGCTGGCGGACATGTTCTCGATTCTCCGGCAACGGCTGTCGCTTGCACCTATGGCCGATCGGCTGCCGTGTTGACGGCGTGGGTTGCTCGATCGCGCAGCGGGTAAAATGTTAATAAAACTAATTAATTACGTTAATGTATCGCAAAAAATCATATCACGATTTTATTGATAACAAGAAACGTTATTGATAAAAGAATCATTCTCAAAAATAACGCAATAACAATATCACCTGGGAAATAAATAACGATGAAACGCAAACACCTTTGGGTTTTGAACCCTTGTCTGCTGGCGATGCTTGCGCCGACGGCTTGGGCAGAAGATCAGAAAGCCGGCGCCGAAGAGCAGATGGTGGTCTCCGCCAGCCGTTCACACCGCAGCACGGCGGAAATGGCGCAGACCACCTGGGTGATCGAAAGCCAGGAGATCGAACAGCAGGTTCAGGGCGGCAAAGAGATCAAGGACATGTTGGCGCAGCTGATCCCCGGCATGGACGTCAGTGGCCAGGGCCGCACCAACTATGGCATGAATATGCGCGGCCGTTCGATGATGGTGATGATCGACGGCGTACGTCTGAACTCATCGCGCAGCGACAGCCGCCAACTGGATTCGATCGATCCGTTCAATATCGATCATATTGAGGTGATCTCCGGCGCCACCGCACTCTATGGTGGCGGCAGCACCGGCGGCCTGATCAACATCGTGACCAAAAAAGGGCAGAAAGAGCAGCAGGTCGAATTGCAGGTCGGCGGCAAAACCGGCTTTGGCGGCCATAGCGATCACGACGAGAACGTCGCGGCGGCGGTCAGCGGCGGCAACGACAACGCCTCGGGACGCCTGTCCGTTTCTTACCAGCGCTATGGCGGCTGGTACGACGGCAAAGGCAACGAGGTGCTGATCGACAATACCCAAACCGGCCTGCAGTATTCCGATCGCCTTGACGTCATGGGCACCGGCACCCTCAACATCGACGACCACCAACAGCTGCAACTGACCACCCAATATTACAAAAGCCAGTCCGACGGCGATCATGGCCTGTTCCTGGGGGAAAACTTCGCAGCGGTGACCGGCAACGCCAAGGCTTACAACAGCGGCAACTTAAACTCCGACCGCATCCCCGGCACCGAACGCCACCTGATCAACCTGCAGTACTCCAACACCGATTTCCTCGGCCAGGATCTGGTGGCTCAGGTCTATTACCGTGACGAAACCTTGACCTTCTATCCGTTCCCGACGCTGGCGGGCAAAGCGCCGAACTATTACGTCAGCAGCATTGGCGCTTCACAGCAAAAAACCGATTTCTACGGCGGCAAACTGACGCTGAACAGCAAACCGCTCGACGCGCTGACGCTGACTTACGGCATCGACGCCGAGCATGAGAGCTTCAACGCCAACCAACAGTTCTTCAACCTGGCGAAGGCCCAACAGTCCGGCGGCATGACGCTGGAGAACGCTTACAACACCGGCCGTTACCCCAGCTATACCACCAGCAACCTGGCGTCGTTCCTGCAGGCCAGCTACGACATCAACCCGATCTTCACCCTGAGCGGCGGCGTGCGTTATCAGTACACCGAAAACAAGATCGACGACTTTATCGGCTACAATCAACAGCAGGCGATCGCCACCGGCGCCGCCGCCTCCGCCGACGCTATACCGGGAGGGAAAACCGACTACAACAATGCGTTGTTCAACGCCGGCCTGCTGGCGCACCTGACCGAGCGCCAGCAAACCTGGTTCAACTTCTCTCAGGGTTTCGAGATCCCGGATCCGGGCAAGTATTACGGCAACGGCACCTACGCGCTGAACGGCGGCCACTACCGGCTGCTGAAGAGCGTTAACGTCGGCGATTCCAAACTGGAAGGCATCAAAGTCAATTCCTACGAACTGGGCTGGCGCTATACCGGCGATAACCTGCGCACGCAGATCGCCGCCTACTATTCGTTGTCCGACAAGAGCATCGCCATCAATAAAACCGACATGACCATCAACGTCAATGCGGATAAGCGCCGTATCTACGGGCTGGAAGGCGCGGTGGATTATTTCTTTGAAGACAGCGACTGGAGCGCCGGCACCAACTTCAACTTCATCCGCTCCGAAACCAAGGTCAATGGCGAATGGAAGAAACTGGTGGTCGATACCGCCAGCCCATCCAAAGTTACCGCCTATGTCGCCTGGGCGCCGGGCGACTGGAATCTGCGCTTACAATCTCAGCAAACTTTCGACGTGTCGGACGATGGCGATTACACCAAGGCCAACGCCACCCAGGGCCGCAAGATCGAGGGCTACAACACCCTCGACTTCCTCGGCAGCTATGCCCTGCCGGTAGGGAAAATCAGCTTCAGCGTGGAAAACCTGCTGGACAAGGAGTACACCACCGTTTGGGGCCAGCGCGCGCCGATCCTGTACAGCCCGACTTACGGTTCGCCTGAGCTGTACAGCTATAAGGGCCGCGGACGCACTTTCGGTTTGAACTACTCGGTGTTGTTCTGAGAATAAGGGGCCGGCCTGCCGGCCCCGTTGATTGGGCCGCGCCGTTTTGCCGAGCGCAGAAACGACGAAGCCCTGAGTTATCGCTAACTCAGGGCTTCTGAATAGTGGCGGAACGGACGGGGCTCGAACCCGCGACCCCCTGCGTGACAGGCAGGTATTCTAACCAACTGAACTACCGCTCCGCGCCATTCCCTCTTGCGGGGGAACGAGGCGCATATTACGGACGCCTCTCGGTTCCGTCAACGCCTTTTTCTCCGCAAATGAACCGTTTGCACAGTTTTTCAACGAAGCATCACCCGATGAGGTTTTTTCGCGCAAAAACGCCGTTATTCGGCCGACGCCCCGCGCCACAGGCAGCTGCCGCCCTTCTTTGCCACCAGATCCAGACGCGCTTCGTGCGCCTTCACTTCTTCATCGCTGGCATAGACCACTTTCATCGCCGTCGCCGGGCGGACAATGCGCTGGATTTCTTGCGCATCGTCGTTTTGCTGAGAGTCGCCTTCCATCTGGAACGCTATCGAGGTCTGACCGCCGGTCATCGCCAGATAGACTTCAGCCAGGATCTCGGCATCGAGCAATGCGCCGTGCAGCGTACGCTTGCTGTTGTCTATCTCATAGCGGCTGCACAAGGCATCGAGATTGTTGCGCTTGCCCGGGAACAGGCGACGCGCCATCAACAGGCTGTCGGTAATGGTGCAGAAGGTCTCGGTTTTCGGGATCCCCTGCTGCAGCATGCGGAATTCGTGATCCATAAAGCCGATATCGAACGCCGCGTTATGGATCACCAGCTCGCCGCCGCGGATAAACTCGAGGAATTCGTCGGCAACCTGATCGAAGGTCGGTTTGTCGGCCAGGAAGTCGTCGCTGATGCCGTGTACGCCGTACGCTTCCGGATCCACCAGCCGATCCGGCTTGATGTAAACGTGGAAGTTGCGCCCGGTCAGGCGGCGGTTAATCACTTCCACCGCACCGATTTCGATGATGCGGTGCCCTTCGTAGTGCACCCCAAGCTTGTTCATACCGGTGGTTTCGGTATCGAGGACAATCTGTCTGGTGGTTGTAGAGATCATATTGCAGTGCTCACAGCGCTCGTTTATGTCAGACTTGGCTTTTGTAAAACTAATAGGAAGAGTCTACCAGAGATGCTCAAACAGGTAGAAATTTTCACCGACGGCTCCTGCCTTGGCAACCCCGGCCCCGGTGGCTACGGCGCGATATTACGCTATAAGCAGACGGAAAAAACCTTCAGCGAGGGTTTTCGTCTGACCACCAATAACCGCATGGAAATGATGGCGGCGATCGTGGCGCTGGAAGCGCTGACCGTGCCTTGCGCCGTGACGCTCAGCACCGACAGCCAGTATGTGCGCCAGGGCATCACCAGCTGGATCCATAACTGGAAAAAGCGCGGCTGGAAAACCGCCGACAAAAAGCCGGTCAAGAATGTCGATCTGTGGCAGCGCCTGGATCTGGCCATTCAACGCCACGACGTGAAATGGGAATGGGTCAAGGGCCACGCCGGCCACCCGGAGAACGAACGTTGCGACGTGTTGGCGCGCGAAGCGGCCGGTAAGCCGACGCAGGAAGACGTCGGTTACCAACCGGAAGCCTAAGGCAGCTTGCGATAGCTCTTGGTCGCGCCCACCGCGCGGCTGAGAGACGGTTTTCTCGCCCCCAATTTCATCGGCGTGGGCGTCAACGGCAGGGTGCGCTTGCGCGCCACAATCACGCTCATACAGCCCAACGCCGGCAAATGGGTGCATAAAAATTTGCCGCCCTTGCGGTGCCACGGCAGCACGTGAAAACGCGCCTGGTACAACACCTCGTAATTCAGCAGGCTAAGCCAGTCCAGCAGTCGCATTTGGGTAAACATGCGGCTGACATAGGGCTGGCGATGGCGTAATCCGGGCACCAACTTGCCCAGTCCCAACAGGCTGAACGGGTTGAAACTGCTGATCACCAGCCAGCCGTCGTCGATCAACACCCTGTCCACTTCACGCAGCATGCGGTGCGGATCGTCCGCGTAGGACAACGTGTGCGCCAGCAGGCAGGCATCCACCGACTTGGCGGCAAACGGCAGTTGATAGGCATCGGCGATCACCTGCAGCCCTTCCCCCTCCAGCCCGACGTTGACCTGGTGGGAAATCGCGCATTTGTCCGTGGCCAGCTCGGCGCTAAGCATCCCCATCTTCAGCAGATGAAAACCAAACAGCTTCGGCCACCAGGGTTGCAACTGCCGTTCGAGCGCTTCACGATAGTACTCCCCCCACGGCAGCTCAGCCCAGGACTGCGGGCCGGTAAGCTTTTGTAGAGTATGGGCTGGTTTCATGATTTATTATCTTCTTTCAAGCCGTTGCCAACGAGAGGTACACCATGAATCTTATCAGCATTCCCGCCTTCCAGGACAATTACATTTGGTTATTGGATGACCGGCAGGGGCGCTGCGTTATTGTCGATCCGGGTGAGGCGCGGCCGGTGCTCGAGGCGCTGCAGCGCCTGCAGCTGGCACCTTCGGCGATCCTGTTGACCCACCACCACCACGATCACGTCGGCGGCGTGGCCCAAATCGTAGCGCAATACCCGGATCTTGCGGTCTACGGACCGCAGGAAACCGCGGATAAAGGCGCTAACCACATCGTCCGTGACGGCGACACCTTTAACATCGATGGCCGTCAGTACCGGACCATCGCCGTTCCCGGCCATACGCTGGGCCACGTAGCATTCTATAGCGCCCCTTATCTGTTCTGCGGCGACACAATTTTCTCCGCCGGCTGCGGCAGGCTGTTTGAAGGCACCGCCAAACAAATGTACGACTCATTTCAACAACTCGCGCAACTTCCCGATAACACTTTAATTTGCTGCGCGCATGAATATACTCTTTCAAATCTTAAGTTTGCGCGGGCTATTTTGCCGGAAGATCGAGAGATTGAAACATATCAACAACATGTTGAAGCGTTAAGGGCAAAAGGCCAAGCCAGCGTGCCGACCACGTTGCAATTAGAGCGTAAAATTAACCTGTTTTTACGTTGCCATGACGCTGATTTACAAAAGAAATTAGGCTTTAATTCACCACCGGAAAGCCTTCATTCAGTTTTTTCCGAATTACGCCTGCGGAAAGATAACTTCTAAGCTTTTAGTTGTGTTATTTGGCGAAGCAAAGTATTATTGCTCGTCTTTTAAGCAACTACATTGACACACACATGAAGGCTAAAGCGATATTTCTCGCCTCAGTCTTGCTAGTGGGTTGCCAGTCGTCCAGGCAGGACGCACCGGCGCCAGAACAGCATGCACAGAGTTTGTCTTCGGCTGGTCAAGATGGTGAAGCAGGAGAGTACACAGCAAATGGCCGAGCGAGCTCGGCGCGGTGGCTAGATAACAATAGTCCCGCCGCGCAACAGGACCTGTGGAACTTCATTAGCGACGAGCTGAAGATGGAGGTTCCGGAAAATTCCCGGATCCGTGATCAGAAAAGAAAGTACTTAAAAAGTAAGAGCTATCTCCACGATGTAACATTACGGGCAGAGCCGTACATGTACTGGATAGTCGGGCAGATTAAGAAACGTAATATGCCGATGGAACTGGTACTGCTACCCATAGTGGAGAGCGCTTTTGACCCACACGCCACGTCAAGTGCCAACGCCGCAGGGCTATGGCAAATCGTGCCGCAAACGGGTCGCAATTATGGTTTGAAAAACAATCAGTGGTATGACGGTCGACGTGATGTCGTCGCTTCGACAACCGCTGCGCTTAACATGATGCAACGCTTGAACCGCATGTTTAACGGCGACTGGTTACTGACCGTAGCCGCCTATAACAGTGGTGAAGGCCGCGTGATGCAAGCGGTGAAGGCAAACAAACGTCAGGGTAAGCCAACCAATTTCTGGGCATTGTCGCTTCCGCGTGAAACGTCAATCTATGTCCCGAAAATGCTGGCGCTGAGCGACATCATCAAGAACAGCAAGAAGTACGGCGTGAAACTCCCGAAAACGGATGAAACCCGTGCGCTGGCTCGTATCGATGTTGGGCAGCAGATCCAGCTGACTCAGGCGGCTGAGATGGCAGGGCTTTCGGTCACCAAGATGAAAGCGTATAACCCAGGCTACAAGAAAGGCGTTACGGCACCCAACGGGCCCCATTACATTATGGTTCCCAAAGGTCATGCCGATCAGCTGAAAGACTCGCTGGCCGATGGCCAGATCGCCGTGACTCAGCCAACGACGCAGTTGGCGAAGAACAGCGGTTTGTCCGGCGGCAGTTCGTATAAAGTGCGCTCAGGCGACACCTTATCGGGCATTGCCAAGCGGCTGAACGTTAAGACCAGCGATTTGCAGAGTTGGAACAACTTACGCGCCAAGAGCGCTCTGAAAGTTGGGCAAACCCTGCAAGTGGCCAGCAATACTGGCAGTAACAGCAGTATCACCTATCAGGTTCGTAAAGGTGATTCGCTCGCCAGTATCGCACGTCGTCACGGCGTCGATATTAACGACGTGATGCGTTGGAATTCAACGCTCGCCAAAGGCAACCTGCAACCTGGTCTGAAGCTGACCCTGTTTGTCGGCAACAAGCTCACGCCGGACACCTAAGTTTCCGGCACAAAAAAAGCACCCCTCGGGGTGCTTTTTTATTATCTGCGATTCACCAGACGGGCGAGTCTTTTTCCGGATGAAACTCCACCAACAACGGATTGTGATCCGACGCGCTGGTCACCAGCACCGAAGCCTCCACGACGCCCAGGTTACGGTAAAACACGAAGTCCAACGGGCGGCCAAAGGCCTTGCGGCGATGATCATCGGTGAAGCTCACCTCACGTAACGCCATCTCGCCGGCAAAGTCATACAGCGCATTGATGCGCTTGCGGCTCCAGGCGTTGAAATCCCCCGCCATGATCACCGGCCCCCGATGGCTGGCGATCTGTTCGCCGATCGGCCCCAGCTGCTTGCTGTAGACGTCGACTCCAAGACTAAAGTTCACCGCATGGATATTCACCACCATCAACAGTTCGCCATTGTACAGCGGATAAACGGTGATCAAGGCCGACTTGGACAACCGCAGCAACGGCTCACGCTCGCGTAACGGGCAACAGTAAACCGGGTGAGCGGCCGCCAGCGTCATCACGCCGGAAGGATGCTGCGGCAAGACAAAGGCCGGCACCTGATCGGCCGCCAGATAGTTGGCGGTCGCATAGCTCACCAGCTCCGGCGTGGTTTGCGCCTCTTGCAACAATACCAACTGTGCGTCTTTGCCATGATTTTTCAGCACCGAAAGCCAGTCGGCTCGCTGCTGCTTGAAGATATTCCATACCATGACGCGCAAGGCGCCGGTCGTCGGCAGCGCCGCCCCAGGCGGCAGCGGCTGGTTAACGGCGCCTGGAAAGATTCGCTCAACTGGCTGACCTGCAACATACCTCATTGCATAAGTTCGTTTCGGCACGCGATTCGCCTATTACCCATTAACATGAAACTGGCGATGAATACTCGCCAACGATGAATTGATTATACGCCTGAGCCATGCGGAGGGCATGGCTTTTACAGGCATAACCTTTTCAGTTATAGGGGCCGCCTGCGGCGATTTCAATCTTCTGACGGTATAGCTGTGTAAAGGTTGGGCATGGAGGATGAAAAATGCGAAAAGGGCCGCAAAACCTGCGCGTAAACGCATGGTGTGTGCCCCAGCGTTTTACAGTCTGTTGTATTCAAGTGAATAGCGGCCCTGCGCCTATCGTGTTTAAATGACAGGATCGCGAATAATCGAAAATAGAGTTTGCCTGCGGAGCAAAAATGAAAGCGAATTCTGATGAACTTATCACTTTCGTCACGGTAGTGGAGAGCGGCAGCTTCAGCCGGGCGGCGGAGCGCCTGGAACAAGCGAACTCCGTGGTCAGCAGAACGGTGAAAAAGCTGGAAAGCAAACTGGGCGTGACGTTGCTCAACCGAACCACGCGCCAAATCAGTCTGACCCAAGAAGGGGAAAATTACTTTCGCCAGGTGCAGAAGGTACTGAACGATATGGCCGCGGCAGAAAATGCGCTATTGGAAAGCCGTCAGCGCCCGCAAGGCCTGCTGCGTGTCGATGCGGCAACACCGGTGGTGCTGCACTTGCTGACACCGTTAGTCGCGGAGTTCCGCGAGCGTTATCCTGAAATGTCGTTATCACTGGTGTCTTCGGAAAACTTTATCAACTTGATCGAGCGAAAAGTGGATATCGCAATCCGCGTCGGCGAACTGACCGATTCCACGCTGAAAGCGCGCAAACTGATGACCAGCTACCGGCATGTGCTCGCCTCCCCCGCCTATCTGGCCCAATACGGCACGCCACAAACGGTGGAAGATCTTGAACATCACTGCTGCATAGGCTTCAACGACCTGCCCAGCCTGAACCGCTGGCCGCTGGCTTGTTCAGACGGCAGCCAGCTGGAAATCACCCCGGGATTGACCACCAACAGCGGAGAGACCCAGCGTCATCTCTGCCTGCATGGCAACGGCATCGCCTGCCTGTCGGACTTTATGAGCGACGAAGATATCAAACGTGGAGATTTAGTCCCGATTCTGGTGGAAGCGACACTGCCGGTCGCTATGCCGATCAACGCGGTGTATTACAGCGACAGCGCCGTCAGCAACCGCCTGCGCAGCTTCATTGATTTTGTGAGCGAATACCTCAAACGATAAAAAGGCGCCCCCGAGGGACGCCTTAAGCTGATGCCGTGAGGAATGATTAATCCCAGTTTGGCGCCAGACCTTCCGGGCTCACCAGACGGCCGTTGCACTCCAGTGCGGCGATCTGCGCCATATCTTCGTCGGTCAGCGTCAGTTGCTGCGCCAACAGGTTGCTCGCCAGGTTTTCACGCTTGGTCGAAGACGGGATCACCGCATAACCCAGCTTCAGCGCCCAGGCCAGGACTACCTGTGCAGGGGTCGCCTTGTGACGTGCGGCGATGCTTTTGATCGTTTTATCCTGCAGCGCTTTGCCGTAGGCCAACGTCATGTAAGAGGTGATGGCGATGCCGTGCTGCTGTGCGAATTCTACCACCTTGCGGTTCTGCAAGAACGGTGACAACTCGATTTGGTTGGTGGCGATTTCATCTGCGCCAATCGCGTCAATCGCTTGCTGCATCAAATCGATGGTGAAGTTAGATACACCGATTTGACGAGTCAGCCCCAGCTTTTTCGCTTCCAACAACTCAGCCATAAATTCGGCAACCGGCACTTCATCGTTTGGCGATGGCCAGTGGATCAGCGTCAGATCGACGTAGGACGTCTGCAGTTTTTTCAGACTTTCTTGCAGGCTTGGGATCAGCGCGCCCTTCGCCAGGTTCGCGATCCAAATCTTGGTGGTGATGAACAGGTCTTCGCGTTTCACGCCGCTGGCAGCGATAGCCTGACCAACAGCCGCTTCGTTTTCATAGATCTGTGCGGTATCGATAGTACGATAACCCAGCTCAAGTGCGGTGCTTACGGAATCGATAACAACCTGATCCTGAAGGCGGAAAGTACCTAAACCAAATGCAGGGATGCTCATAATATTTTCTCTCATTAGCGGGTAGATGCGGTATGCGGAAGATTATGGCAACTTTTTTATTGATCAGAAACGCCTGGTTCGGCATAAGACTTTTGATTTTCCAGCAACAATATGGGGAAATAAGACGGTAAAGGAGAAGGATTTCGGCCTGAAAAGCGCAAAATGCAGATATGAAAAAGCCCTGAGTCAGAGACTCAGGGCTTATCAATTAAGTGGCGGAACGGACGGGG
>NZ_WLYN01000014.1:0-67965 GCF_009707615.1 Serratia sp. YC16
CTGAGCTATCCGGGCAACGGGGCGCATTAAACCGTATTGGCCGGATGGCGTCAATCGCTTTCTGTCACAAAGCCGATCGGTTGCTCTATTTTCAGGCAGCGAGCCAGGTGTGGGGTGAGGCAGGCGGCGATTGTCATCCAATAAATATGCATATAAAACGTGTATTTATACCGTAAAGGAAATGGGTTTATATATAATTCTATTTAAATAACAGCGTATTAAGGTTTAATCAACGGACGCTCAATCAAGATGACTCTTGCTTGAACCCCGCAGCGAATCATGCAATCATTGCGCAAATTTTAGCACTCTCCGTTCCCTGACGGTGTTCACGCTTCTTATAAGTCAGAGGGTTATTGGCATGACTGGTTTTGTCGCTCAAACGCTTTCGTGCTCCAGACATCTGACGCCGCCACCGTTCCGTCGCTGCTTCCTCCGTACGTCATCCGTCCGAATACGCCTGCCGGCCATGCGGTAAGCCCGCCTGATGCTCGCTGTTAGGCATGCGTAAAGCCAGCGCTGCGGCCCTGATTTTACTGATGCCTGTCGGACGCTGCCCAGATCAGTTCCTCCGATAACCGTCACGATCCCCGATCATGAGGCGGTCACGCACGTCGCTTATGCTGCCGTGCCCGGGCATCGCTTTTGCCGGGATAACCGCGTTATCTCATTACCGTGCCGGTGGCACACCCTCATCCTTCACCGTTTGAGAGTCAGCATGATGAAAGAATTGAAAATCGCGACCAGCGCCAGCCTGGTCGCCACCATTGAGACGCTGCGCCAGATCGTGCGCGTAGAGCAGACGGACTACACCGACGTGGCGGCGGTGGTGGTGTCGGTCGCCGACGTGAACGCCGGCATTCTGGCGCGCTTGCAGGCGACGGGGTTCGACATTCCGACCTTCGTGGCGGTGGAAGGGGACGAGCATCTTTCCCCGGACTATCTGCCGTTCGTCAGTGGGGTGTTCGCGCTGCTGGCCGGCGCCAGCAAGCCGTTCTACATGGCGCAGCTGGAGGCCGCAGCCGATGCCTATGAGCAGGCGCTGCTGCCGCCGTTCTTCAAAACGCTGAAGACCTACGTCGAGATGGAAAATTCTACCTTTGCATGCCCGGGGCACCAGGGCGGCGAGTTTTTCCGCAAGCACCCGGCCGGCCGGCAGTTTTTCGATTTCTACGGTGAAACCCTTTTCCGTTCCGACATGTGCAACGCTGACGTCAAGCTGGGCGATCTGCTGATCCATGAAGGCTCGGCCAAAGATGCGCAGAAGCACGCGGCGCGGGTGTTCAACGCCGATAAAACCTACTTCGTGCTCAACGGTACCTCGGCGGCCAACAAGGTGGTGACCAACGCGCTGCTGACCCGCGGCGATCTGGTGCTGTTCGATCGCAACAACCACAAATCCAACCACCACGGGGCGCTGATCCAGGCCGGTGCTACGCCGGTCTATCTGGAAACCGCCCGCAACCCGTTCGGCTTTATCGGCGGCATCGATGCGCACTGCTTCGACGAACGTTACCTGCGCGAGCAGATCCGCGAAGTGGCGCCGGAGAAGGCTGCGGCAGCGCGGCCGTTCCGGCTGGCCATCATTCAGCTCGGCACCTACGACGGCACGATTTACAACGCTCGCCAGGTGATCGACACCATCGGCCACCTGTGCGACTACATTCTGTTCGACTCCGCCTGGGTGGGCTACGAAGGTTTTATTCCGATGCTGAAAGAGTGCTCGCCGCTGCTGCTGGAGCTGGACGAGCACGATCCGGGCATCTTCGTCACTCAGTCGGTGCATAAGCAGCAGGCGGGGTTCTCGCAGACGTCGCAGATCCATAAGAAAGACGACCATATCAAAGGGCAAAAGCGCCACTGCAACCATAAGCACCTGAACAATGCGTTTATGCTGCATGCGTCGACCAGTCCGTTCTATCCGCTGTTCGCCGCGCTGGACGTCAACGCCAAGATGCACGCCGGCCCCGCCGGGCGCCGCATGTGGATGGACTGCGTCAAGCTGGGCATCGAGACGCGCAAACAGCTGCTCAAGCGCTGTTCCCAACTGAAACCGTTTATTCCGCAGCAGGTGGCGGGCAAAGATTGGCAGGATCACGATACCGATCTGATCGCCAACGACGCGCGTTTCTTCACCTTTGTGCCGGGGGAAACGTGGCACGGCTTTGAAGGCTATGCCCAGGATCAGTATTTGGTCGATCCGTGCAAGCTGCTGCTGACTACGCCGGGCATTGACGCCGCGACCGGCCAATACACCGCGTTCGGCGTGCCGGCCACCATTCTGGCCAACTTCCTGCGCGAGAACGGCATCGTGCCGGAGAAGTGCGATCTCAATTCGATCCTGTTCCTGCTGACCCCGGCGGAGAACCCGGCCAAGATGGAGCAACTGGTAGAGATGCTGGCGCAGTTCGAACGCTATGTTGAAGAAGATGCGCCGCTGAGCGTGGTGCTGCCGACGGTGTACCGCAAGAACGAGCAGCGTTATCGCGGCTACAGCATTCGCCGGCTGTGTCAGGAGATGCACGATCTGTACGTCAGCTTTGACGTCAAACAGCTGCAAAAAGAGATGTTCCGTCAGGATCATTTCCCGCCGGTGGTGATGAACCCGCAGGACGCCAACGTGGAGTTTATCCGCGACAACGTCGAGCTGGTGCCGATCGGCCAGGCTGCAGGGCGCATCGCGGCGGAAGGGGCCTTGCCGTATCCGCCGGGCGTGCTGTGCGTGGTGCCGGGTGAAGTGTGGGGCGGGGCGGTGCAGCGCTACTTCCTGGCGCTGGAGGAGGGCATCAACCGCCTGCCGGGCTTCTCGCCGGAGCTGCAGGGGGTCTACATCGAGAAGAAAGATCACGGCTGGAAGCGCATCTTCGGCTATATGATCAAGCAGTAAAAAAAGGGCCGGTTCGCACCGGCCCTTCTCATTTATCCACGCGGGAAGCGTTACTTTCTGCGGTAGCTCTTCTGTGCGGTATTCACTTTCACCAGATAGCGGCGCGACTCGGCGGCCGGGTGTTTGGTGGTCAGCGTCTGATACACGTCGCCCGGCTGCATGCCGTTGATGATGCCCACCGCGCGCGTTCTGTCGCCGGAGAACACCCGCAGCACGCTGCCTGCGCCGCCGTTGTAGGCGGTGATCACCGCATAGCGGCGCGAGGTCGGGTTCTGAATGCCGCCCAGGTAGTTGTTCTGCAGGATTGCCAGATAGGCGGTGCCGGTGTCGATGTTGTTCTCCGGATCGAACAGGTAGCTGCGGCTCGGCACGCCCCACTTGCCGCGCATCTGGAAGACGTCCTTGCCGGCGCTATGCTGCATGACCTGCATCAGGCCTAGTGCGTCAGAACCGCTCACCGCATACGGGTTGAAGCTCGATTCGGTCTGCATGATCGCCAGAATCAGTGACTCGTCCACGCCGTATTTTTCCGACGCCTTGCGCACCATCGGCAGGTATTTGTGCGCACGTTTGTCCAGGTGGTTAGGTACCAGCTGGATGGTGACCGAGTAGATCACGTGCAGGCCGGAGGTGCGTTTTTGCAGCTTGGTCTGCAGCAGATAATCGGCGAAGTGCGCCGCGCGCCATTCCCAGCGGATCGGCGCGCCTTTGTTATCCAGCACCTGGCCATACAGGAACGGCTCTTTGCTGATCTGGATATCGTTGGCGTCGGAATAGAGATCGATGGAGCCCGGATCGTCACCCATCAGCAGCGTGCTGATGATCGCCTGGCGCAGATGCGCGGCC
Organism: Serratia sp. YC16; assembly: GCF_009707615.1. Lineage (NCBI taxonomy): Bacteria > Pseudomonadati > Pseudomonadota > Gammaproteobacteria > Enterobacterales > Yersiniaceae > Serratia > Serratia sp. YC16. Next base: position 3,731 of record NZ_WLYN01000014.1, read on the forward strand.
GGATCGGTGGTGGCGATGGTCTCGACGGTAATGGCGCCGGTGTCGAAGTTGATGTGGCTGCGGGTTTGGTATTGGTCGGTGTACTTGACGTAGTCTTTTGGCCCGGCGATCAGAACTTCGTTCAGACCCCAGATGTTCTCGATGTTGTGGGCGAATTGGCCCATCAGAATGTCGAAGCCGTTGGTATCTTTGATCCAGGCTTCGTTGATTTCTTCACTTTTTTTGCCGGAACAGGAGATCAGCAAAGGCGCTATTACGAGCAAAGCTAAAATTTTCTTCATCTTAAAGCCGTTTGGAAGAAGTATAAGAGGATTGAAGCGGGCCAGCGCCTGGCCCCAACAGCGTTATTCGCTCGGCGGCGTATAGCCTTCGATGTGCACGTCGTGTCCTTCGAACAGGAACTTGATCATTTCCTCTTCCAGCAGCTTGCGGTCGTCCACGTTCATCATGTTCAGCTTCTTCTCGTTGATCAGCATGGTCTGCTTCTTCATCCACTCGCCCCAGGCCTCCTTGGAGATCTCGTTGTAGATGCGTTTGCCGACGTCGCCCGGATAAAGCTGGAAATCCTGGCCTTCGGCGTCGCGCTGCAGGAAAGTACAAAAAATGGTGCGGCTCATGCTAATTCCTCATCGATGGCGCTATCGCCATATAAGTTTTGTTGGATCGGGGGCTGCTTCGCCAACTGTTGCAACAGGCGATCCACCGGCGCTGCCAGCCCGACCGATGGCGGCTGCGCTAAGTTATACCAGAGACCTGCGCCCTCATCCATGCCGCTGCCCGCCGCATCGAGCGACAGCCACATCGGCACGATATCGAGATGGAAATGGCTGAACGTGTGGCGAAACGCGGTCAACTGCTCGAGGCGCTTGCCTTTCAGACCGCGCTGCTGCAGCCAGAGTTCCAAATCCACGCGCGCGCTGAACTGCGGGAAGCAGAACAGGCCGCCCCACAGGCCCACCGCCGGGCGTTGTTCCAGCCACACGCGGTCGCCGTGCTGCAGCAACAAGAAATAAGCGGTTTTTTCCGGCAGGGTCTGCTTGGGTTTCTTGCCGGGGTAGTTGGCCCAGCTGTGATTGGCGTAAGACAGGCAGCCGACGTTGAGCGGGCAGAGTTCACACTTGGGTTTGGAGCGGGTGCAGACCATGGCGCCCAGATCCATCATCGCCTGGTTGAACTGGCCGACGCCCTGTGCCGGGGTGACCTCTTCGCTGATTTTCCACAGCCGGTTTTCGACCTCTTTCTTGCCCGGCCAACCTTCTACCGCGTAGCAGCGGGCCAGCACGCGCTTCACGTTGCCGTCGAGGATCGGATAGTGTTGGCCCAGCGCCAACGACAGCACCGCGCCGGCGGTGGAGCGGCCGACGCCCGGCAAATCGGCGATTTCTTCGAAGGTTGTCGGGAACTCGCCGCCGTGCTGTGAGACAATGGTCTGAGCCGCCTTGTGCAGGTTGCGGGCGCGGGCGTAATAGCCGAGACCGGTCCACAGATGCAACACTTCGTCCAGCGGGGCTTCCGCCAGCGCACGCACGTTGGGAAAACGAGCCATAAAGCGCTGAAAATAAGGAATGACGGTGGCAACCTGAGTCTGTTGCAACATCACCTCGGAGAGCCATACTTGATAGGCGGTTTTCTCCAACTGCCACGGCAGGGTTTTGCGGCCGTAGCGCTGGTACCAGTCAAGCACCACCTGTGCGAATTGTTGTGCTTGCATCATGAGCAGAGTCGTTATCCGGCAGAAAATGAAGCGAGATTGCAGCATAGAGTCATGATGCTGTAAACCGGAACTTTCCGACGCCGCACGGCGGGTACAGAAGATGAACACTTGCTAAACCAATGTATCTTTGCATAATGCGCGTTTCCCTAATTGGCAGCCAAACAGACAGAAAGCACTATGATTAATGACGTCATCTCCCCGGAATTTGATGAGAACGGCCGCGCGATGCGCCGTATCCGCAGTTTTGTCCGCCGCCAGGGGCGGCTGACCAAAGGCCAGCAGCACGCGCTGGAGAACTATTGGCCGGTGATGGGCGTGGAGTATCAGGCTGAAGCTGTCGATCTCGCCGCGCTGTTTGGCCGCGAAGCGCCGACGGTGCTGGAGATCGGTTTTGGCATGGGCGCCTCGCTGGTGACCATGGCGGGCAACAACCCGCAGCAGAACTTTTTAGGGATTGAGGTGCACTCGCCGGGCGTGGGCGCCTGCCTGGCCGACGCCCACGAGGCGAAGCTGAGCAACCTGCGCGTGATGTGTCATGACGCGGTTGAAGTGCTGGAAAACATGATCCCGGACGGCTCGCTGGACATGGTGCAGCTGTTCTTCCCCGATCCGTGGCACAAGGCGCGCCACAATAAGCGCCGCATCGTGCAAACGCCGTTTGTCGAACTGGTACTGCGCAAACTGAAGACCGGCGGCGTCTTCCACATGGCCACCGATTGGCAACCTTATGCGGAACATATGTTAGAGGTTATGAATGAGGTCGCAGGCTATCGTAATCTTTCCAGCGATAATGATTACGTGCCGCGTCCGGATTCACGCCCGCTGACGAAATTTGAATTACGCGGCCAGCGCCTGGGACATGGCGTTTGGGACTTGATGTTTGAGAGGAAAGAATAATGGCTAAGAACCGCAGTCGTCGTTTACGTAAAAAATTGCACATTGAAGAGTTTCAGGAGCTGGGTTTCTCCGTAGCCTGGCGCTTCGCCGAAGGCACGTCGGTGGAAGACATCGACAGCACGCTGGATACCTTCATCGATGAAGTGATCGAGCCGAACGGTCTGGCGTTTGACGGCAGCGGCTACCTGCAGTGGGAAGGTCTGATCTGCCTGCAGAAGATCGGCCACTGCACCGACGAGCAGCGCGAACTGGTGAAAAACTGGCTGGAAGCGCGCAAACTGACCGACGTTAAGGTCAGCGATCTGTTCGATATCTGGTGGGATTGATCGCGCTTGCCCGATGAGCGCGGCTTCGTGCCGCGCCGTTTTATTGATCTAAGGTGCCTTAACGGCGCCTTTGTTTTGCCCGGAGTGTGACCGAGGTGGTAACAACATTGGATAACGCGTTGCTGGAGGAGATCCTGCAACAGGTGCGCCCGCTGATTGGCCAGGGGAAAGTGGCCGACTACATCCCTGCGTTGGCAGAAGTGCCCGCCGACCGGTTGGCGATCGCCGTTTGCACGGTGGACGGTGAACTGTTCCAGGCCGGCGACGCCGCGGAGCGCTTCTCTATCCAGTCGATCTCTAAAGTGCTGAGCCTGACGCTGGCGCTGACGCGCTATCAGGAGCCTGAGATCTGGCGGCGCGTGGGCAAAGAGCCTTCCGGCCTGCCGTTCAACTCGCTGCTGCAGCTGGAGATGGAGCAGGGCAAACCGCGCAATCCGTTTATCAACCCCGGCGCGCTGGTGGTGTGCGACATGCTGCAAACCCGGCTCAGCGCCCCCAAACAGCGCATGCTGGAGGTGGTGCGTCAGTTGGCCGGCGAAGACGATCTGGCCTATGACCTGCGGGTGGCGCGCTCCGAGTTCGAACACTCCGATCGCAATGCGGCCATCGCCTATCTGATGAAGTCGTTCGGCAACTTCGAAAACGACGTGATCACCGTGCTGCAAACCTATTTCCACTACTGCGCGCTGCGCATGAGCTGCGTGGAACTGGCGCGCAGCTTCGTCTATCTGGCTAACCACGGCCGCGATCTCAGCGGCGAGGCGGTGATCAGCCCGCTGCAGGCCCGGCAGATCAACGCCCTGATGATGACCAGCGGCATGTACGACGGTGCCGGCGAATTCGCCTATCGGGTGGGAATGCCTGGCAAGTCCGGCGTGGGCGGCGGCATCGTGGCCATCGTGCCGGATGAGCTGTCGATCGTCGTCTGGTCGCCGGAGCTGGATGCATCCGGCAACTCGCTGGCGGGAACTGCGGCGCTGGAACTGTTGTCTCAACGTATCGGTCGTTCGATTTTTTAATCCCAATCTGGATGGGAGTCAGGAGAAGCTATGTTGAAGAAAACCGGGTTAGCCTTACTGCTGCTGGCGGCGACTGCCGCGCAGGCCCACGCCGAGTACCAATGCAGCGTTAAACCCCAGGACGATGTGATCATCAGCCCGCAAAGCGTGCAGGTGAAAGGCGCCAGCGGCGACCTGCAAATCTCGCCGGACGGCGACGTGATCCGCAACGGCCAGGCGCTGAGCCTGAACGACAGCCAGCGGCAGAAAGCCTTCAGTTACCAGAGCGCGCTGCGCAAGCAGCTGCCGTGGATCGACGACGGCGCGCAGAAACACCTGGAGAAAGCCCGCTCGGCGCTGGATAAGGTGATTGTCAAAGAGCTGGGCAGCAACAGCAACGTGCGCAACCGCCTGACCACCCTGAATGGCCAGCTGAAACAGCAAATGAACCGTATCATCGAGCACCGCAGCGACGGCCTGACCTTCCACCACAAGGCGATCGACCAGGTGGAACAGGACGGCCGCAACATCGTGCAGCAGAGCATGGGCGGCGTGCTGCAGGACAGCCTGAACGAGATGGGCGTCAAACAGGCTGCCAACAGCGGCGGCAACCCGCTGCAGGCGATCATGGGCAACCTGGGTGGCTTGCAGAAGGCGATCCAGAACGAGTGGAACAACCAGGAGCAGGACTTCCAGAACTTCGGCCACGATGTGTGCAACCGCGTCACCGCACTGGAAACTCAGCGCAAGGATCTGCTGAAGGCGTTGAAATGATTTAAGAACCTTCTCGGTAGTCTGTTTTTTGACCTTCTGAAGCTTATCTGACAGACTGGTTAAACTACGTACAGATTTATGGATGTTGACGGAGGACGCTATGAGCCATACACGCTACGAAACCGATGTTGTTGCCTGGGCAAATGAACAGGCCGCTCTTTTGCGCTCCGGAAAATTGTCTGAGATCGATATTGAAAAGATCGCCGAGGAGATTGAGGACGTGGGGAAGAGCGAGCAAAGGGAACTTGCTAGCCGGATGACGGTGCTGATTGCACATTTGCTTAAATGGAAATATCAGCCGGCCAGGCGCGGAACCAGCTGGGAGAGAACGATTAAAGCGCAGCGTAAAGAGGTGCTTTACAGCTTGAAAGAGTCGCCTAGCCTAAAAGGTAAACTGGGCGATGCTGATTGGCTGGATGTCGTCTGGTCGAAGGCCGTTGCGCTCGCTACGGCCGAAACTGGGCTGGATGTCTATCCGGAAAACGGCATCTGGGAAACTCAGCAGATTCTGTCTCAGACGTTTTACCCGGATTAACACCAATAAAAAGCGCTGATTATTCAGCGCTTTTTTTTACTCGTCGTCCGCCAGGAACAGCTCCAGCAGCGAGTTGAGGAACAGTTTGCCCTTCTCGGTGATCTGCCAGTGCTCCGCGGTTTCCTCCAGATAGCCTTTGGCCAACGCCTCGTCCAATTGCGGGCGAATGACGCTTTCCGCCAGCCCGGTGTAGTTGACGAAGTCGGCGCGCGGTGCGGCTTCCAGCAAGCGGAAGCGGTTCATGAAGAACTCGAACGGCCGATCCGCCGCCGCCACCTCATGCTGCTTGTCCATGTAGTCGCCGCGCATGAAGCCGCGCGGGTGTTTGGTCTTGGCGGTGCGCAGGATGCGGCCGTCGCTGAAGGTCACCTTGCCGTGCGCGCCGCAGCCGATCCCCAGATAGTCGCCGAAGCGCCAGTAATTGAGGTTGTGTTGGCATTGGTAGCCCGGCTTGGCGTAGGCCGAGGTTTCGTACTGCTGATAGCCGGCGGCGCTCAACAGCCGGTGACCGCGTTCGAAGATGTCCCACAGCGCATCGTCGTCCGGCAAAACCGGCGGGCGTGAACTGAACAGGGTGTTCGGCTCGATGGTCAGCTGATACCACGACAGGTGCGGCGGGTTGAGGGCGATAGCCTGGCGCAGATCGTCCAGCGCCTCTTCCAGCGACTGGTCCGGCAGGCCGTGCATCAGATCGAGGTTGAAGCTGCGCAGGCCGAGGCCAGTCGCCAGAGTCGCCGCGCGCTTGGCCTCTTCCGGGCCGTGGATGCGCCCCAGGCGGGTCAGCTTCTCGGCGCTGAAGCTCTGCACCCCGATGGAGATGCGGTTGACGCCGGCGCGCTGGTAGCCGCTGAAGCGATCGGCCTCCACGGTACCGGGATTGGCTTCCATGGTGATTTCGGCGTCGTCGGCGACGCGAATGCGCGCCCGCACGCCGTCCAGCAAGGCTTGCATCGCCTCGGCGCTCAGCAGGCTGGGGGTGCCGCCGCCGATAAATATGGTGCTTATCTCCCGGCCGCCGGCCAGCGGTAGATCGGCATCCAGATCCGCCAACAGATGATCGACATACTCCTGATGCGGCACGTCACCCTTCAGCGCATGGGAGTTGAAATCGCAGTACGGGCATTTCTGCACGCACCACGGGATGTGGATGTAGAGACTCAGCGGGGGCAGCTTAAGCATTGCGCAGGGTTTCCAACATCAGCTTCAGCGCCTTGCCGCGGTGAGAAATCGCCCGCTTTTCGTCGCGGCTCAGCTCGGCGGCGGTGCGGCCCAGTTCCGGCACGTAGAAGACAGGATCGTAACCGAAGCCGCTTTCACCGGCTGCCTGCTCGGCGATCTCGCCGGCCCAGCTGCCGTGGAACACCAGCGGCGTCGGGTCTTGCGCGTGGCGCAGATAGACCAGCACGCAGTGGAATTGCGCGCCGCGCTGGCCTGGCGCCACGTCTTTCAGCGCCGCCAACAGCTTGTCGAGGTTCTGCCGATCGTCGGCGTCTTCACCGGCGTAGCGTGCGGAGTAGATGCCCGGCGCGCCGCCCAGCGCATCTACCGCCAGGCCGGAGTCGTCGGCGATCGCCGGCAGGCCGGTGACCTGTGCCGCATGGCGCGCTTTCAGAATGGCGTTTTCGATAAACGTCAGGCCGGTCTCTTCGGCGGATTCCACGCCCAGATCGGTTTGCGCGACCACGTCCAGGCCGAAATCGGCCAACAGGTCGGCGAGTTCGCGCACTTTGCCCGGATTACCGGTGGCAAGAACGACTTTTTGCATAATGACTACCTTGAAAATTATTCGATGAGCGCCGCGACCACGGCGGGGAGCTGTTGCGGATTCACGATGCGTAACTGTTTATGCCGCCCCAGTTCGCCTTTCTCGATGGTGACGTTGCTTTTCGCCACTTTGAACTGCTTGGCGATAAACTTGATCAGATGGGCGTTGGCTTGGCCGTCGACCGGCGGGGCGGTGATGGCGACTTTCAGTTCGTCGCCATGCAAGCCGATAATTTGGTCGCGGCTGGCTTTCGGCTGAATATATAGCCTGATCGCCAGCCCGTCCAGCACCGGAGTGACTGCACTCACAGCAGGAACCAAAGTTGGGGGAACAGATCCATGCCCAGGTAGTTGAGCAGATAGAGGATCAGGATCACCACCATGGCGGAAAAGTCGATGCCGCCCATCGCCGGGATGATGCGGCGGATCGGTGCCATCAAGGGTTCGGTCAACTGGTACATCACGTAGTCGATCGGGCTGCGGCCCTGGCTTACCCAGCTCATCAGCGCGCGAATGATCATCACCCAGAAGATCAGGTAGCCGACGGACTTCACCAGCGAGATCAGGCCGAACAGCAGGTTATAGGGGCTGAGCGATATCGCGCCGTCCTGGATCAGCAGCAGCAGCGGGTACTTGATGGTCATCAGCAGGAATGCCAGCAACAGCGAAGCGCTGTCGATAGGCCCCAGCGATGGTAGGATGCGGCGCAGCGGGCCGACCACCGGCTGGGTGATCTTCACCACAAACTGCGAGAACGGGTTGTAAAAATCGGTGCGTGCCCACTGCATCCAAATGCGCAGCAACAGCACCATCACGTACAGATCAACAACGGTCTTGACCAGGAAAGTCAGCGTTAGCATGAAGTGGTCCTTCTCCTTAACTCGTGGTTATTTAAAATAATTTTTCCATCTCTTGTGCACGGGAAACGGCGGCCTGCATCGCTTGCGCCACGGTTTCCGGCAATTGGTGTTCATTGAACACTCGCAGCGCTTCGGCGGTGGTGCCGCCTTTGGAGGTCACCTGCTCGCGCAGCGTGCCCAGCGGCGTATCCGGGTTGGCTTCAACCAGCGCGGCGGCGCCGGAAGCGGCCTGCTGCACCAGATCGCGCGCGGTCTGGCTATCGAAGCCCATGCGCTCGGCTTCTTTTTGCATCGCTTCCATAAACAGGAAGAAATAAGCCGGGGCGCTGCCCGCGGCGGCGATCACGCCGTTGATGCCATTTTCGTCATCTACCCAGCAAACTTTACCGACCGACGCCATTAAATCGCCGGTGTAATCGCGATCCTGCTGGCTGACCTGCGCCGGCGCGTACAGCCCGCTCATACCTTTGCCGACCAGCGACGGGGTGTTGGGCATGATGCGCACGATGTCCAGCTTGTCGCCCAGCAGCTGATAGAACCGGCTGACCTGAATGCCGGCGGCGATCGACAGCACCAGTTTGCCGCTGAAATCGACCTGCTCGCGCAGCGGTTGGCACACGTCGGCCATCATCTGCGGTTTGACCGCCAGCACCACCACGTCGGCCTCGCGCGCGCAGGCGATGTTGTCGCCGCTGCTGACGATGCCGTAGTCCGCCGCCAGCGCGTCACGGTTTTTCGGCGAAGGGGCGCAGACGCTGATGGATTTGGCCGGATAGCCGCCCGCCACCAGGCCGGCGATGATTGCACGCGCCATGTTGCCGGCGCCGATAAAGGTAATCTTGCGATGTTGCATCAAATCCCTCGTCTGTTTTGTCAGGCCTGCGAGTAGTCGCGGGCGCCAAAAATTGCGGTGCCGATGCGCACCAGGGTGCTGCCGGCGGCGATCGCCGCCGCCATGTCGTCCGTCATGCCCATCGACAGCGTATCGACCTGGGGATAACGCTGACGCAGGGCGAGAAATGCGTCGTTCATCCGGCTGAATACCGCCAGCTGCCGCTGATAATCTGCTTCCGGTGCCGGGATGGCCATCAGGCCGCGCAGCGCCAGGTTCGGCAGCGCGGCGATCGCCTCGGCCAGCGCCGGCAGTTCGGCCAGCGCGATGCCGGATTTGCTTTGCTCGTCGCTGATGTTGATTTGAATCAGCACGTTGAGCGGCGGCATGTCGGCCGGGCGCTGATCGCTCAGGCGCTGGGCGATGCGCAGCCGATCCACGGTATGGCACCAGGCGAAGTGTTCCGCCACCAGCCGACTCTTATTGGATTGCAGCGGGCCGATAAAGTGCCACACCAGCTCGCCGCCCTGCGGCGATTCGGCGAAATGCCGGATCTTGTCTACCCCTTCCTGCACGTAGTTCTCGCCGAAGGCGCGCTGGCCGGCGGCGATGGCTTCTGCGATCGCCGCCACAGGTTTGGTTTTGCTGACGGCAAGCAGGGCAACTTCTTCTGGCGCCCGCGCGCAGTTTTGCGCGGCGGCCGCGATGCGGTTTCTGACATCCTGCAGGTTCTGTTGGATAGTGCTCATTATTGACCCGGGAGAGTGATATGGATATCGATGAATTCGTGGCCCTTAGTGTAAAGCATAATGCTTCCGATCTGCACCTTTGTGCCGGTCATCCGCCGATGTTGCGCATCGACGGTGAACTGCAGCCGCTGGCGGCGGCGCCAACGCTGACGGCGCAAGGCGTGCAGACCCTCTGCGACGAATTGCTGAATGCGCAGCAGCGCGAGAGCCTGCAGCGGTTGGGGCAGATCGATCTGGCGTTGCACCGGCCGGGCGGGGAGCGGCTGCGCGCCAATGTTTTTCAACAAAGCGCGGGGATGTCTCTCGCGTTGCGGCGCATCGCTGGGCAGTCGCCCTCGCTTGCCGAGCTGGCGGCGCCGGCCATCGTCCCGGCGCTGCTGCGGCGCGACGACGGCTTGATCCTGATCAGCGGCGCCACCGGCAGCGGTAAATCCACCACGCTGGCGGCGATGATCGACGAGATCAACCGGCATCAGCAGCGGCACATTCTGACGCTGGAAGATCCGATCGAATTTCTGCACCGCAGCCGACGATCGCTGATCCAGCAGCGAGAGATCGGCCGCGACAGCCACAGCTTCGATGCGGCGTTGCGCGCCGCGCTGCGCGAAGATCCCGACGTGATCCTGCTGGGCGAGCTGCGTGATGTCGCCACCATCCGGCTGGCGCTCACCGCGGCGGAGACCGGCCACCTGGTGCTGGCGACGCTGCACACCCGCAGCGCGCCGCAGGCGGTGGAGCGGCTGGTGGACGTGTTTCCGGCGGACGAGAAACCCTATGTGCGCGCCCAACTGGCGGGCAGCCTGCAGGCGGTGATCGCGCAAAAGCTGATGAGACGGCCCGGCGGCGGGCGAGTGGCGATCTTCGAAGTGCTGACGGCGACGGCGGCGGTCAGCAGCCTGATCCGCGAAGGGAAAACGCATCAGCTGGCGAGCGTGTTGCAAACCGGCGCGCAGTCCGGCATGCAAACCTTTGAGCAAGGTTTGCAGCAGCGGATCGACGTCGGTTTGCTGGGGGATAACGCGGGGGAGAGGGCGGGCTTTTAGCCCAGCTGCCGTTCGAACCAGCTTTCGAGGATCACCACCGCGGAGGCGGAGTCCACGCTGCCTTTATCGAGTGCGCGGAAGCCGCCGCGATCGAACAGGTTGGCGCGCGCTTCTACGGTGCTCAGGCGCTCGTCTTGCAGCTCGATCTGGATGCCGAAACGGCCGTGCAGGCGATTGGCGAATTTGCGCGCCTGGGCGGTAACGGGCTGTTCGGTGCCGTCCATGTTCAGCGGCAGGCCGACCACCACCAGATCCGGCTGCCACTCCTTCAGCAGTTTTTCAATTTTCAGCCAGTCCGGCGAACCGTCCTGCGCTTTGAACGCCGCCAGTGCGCGAGCGCTGCCGGTCAGCTCCTGGCCGATGGCCGCGCCGATGCTTTTGGTGCCGAAGTCGAAGGCGATAATGGTGCGGTTGCTCATCAGGCGTGTCCTGCGTGGTTGGCGATGCTGCGAATATCGATGCCCAGAAGGTTCCCCGCCTCGCGCCAGCGGCTGGCGATCGGCGTGCGGAACAGAATGTCGGTGTTGGCTTCGATGGTCAGCCAGGCGTTTTCCAACACCTCTTGCTCCAGCTGGCCCTTTTCCCAACCTGCATAGCCCAGCGCCACCAGCACGTCGTCCGGTTGTTCCGGGGTGCCGAGCGTCTCCAGCACGTCTTTCGAGGTGGTGATCATGGTGTTGGGAGAAATTTGAATGCTGGCGCCGAAGCCGTGGCGCGGCGTATGCAGGATAAACCCACGATCGTCCGCCAGGGGGCCGCCGGCGAACACCGGTTTGTCCAGGCTGATGGCCGGATCGCGCGCAGGCGGCATGATCTTCAGCTTGCTCAGCACCGTGGCTACCGTGAATTGCTCCACCGGTTTATTGATCACCAAACCCATGGCGCCTTCTTCATTGTGCTCGCAGATATAAATCACCGAGCGTTTGAAGCGAGGATCCTGCAAGGTTGGCATGGCGATCAGAAAATGGTGCTGTAAATTCATGGCGTTAGTATAAGGTAATCAATGGGTGAGAAAATAAACAGCCGCCAGTATGCGGCTATACCCGCCGCCTTTCAAGGCGCGCTTTGGCGGGCGCGATGCAGAACAGCGGGCGGCATGCCGCCCGCATTGCGCATTACTTCGCCGCCAGGCGCTTTTCAATGGCGTCCATCAGCATGCCGGTAATCGAAATCGGGAATGCCGCTTCGATCTCGCGCGCGCAGGTCGGGCTGGTGACGTTGATTTCAGTCAGGCGGTCGCCGATCACGTCCAGGCCGACGAAGATCAGCCCTTTCTCTTTCAGCGTCGGGGCGACGGTGCGGGCGATTTTCCAGTCGCTCTCGCTCAGCGGGCGCGCTTCGCCACGGCCGCCGGCCGCCAGGTTGCCGCGGGTCTCGCCCTGCGCCGGAATGCGCGCCAGGCAGTAAGGCACCGGCTCGCCGTCGACGACCAGGATGCGCTTGTCACCGTCCTTGATCGCCGGCAGGAAGTTCTGCGCCATGCAGAAACGGCTGCCGTGTTCGGTCAGGGTTTCGATGATCACCGACAGGTTAGGATCGTCCTGCTTCACGCGGAAGATCGACGCGCCGCCCATGCCGTCCAGCGGCTTCAGGATGATGTCGCCGTGCTGCTGGTGGAATTTGCGGATGTGCGCGGCGCTGCGGCTGACCAGCGTATCCGGCGTCAGCTCCGGGAACCAGGCGGTGAACAGCTTCTCGTTGCAATCGCGCAGGCTTTGCGGCTTGTTGACCACCAGCGTGCCTTTAACCTCGGCGCGTTCCAGAATGTAGGTCGCGTAGATGTATTCGGTATCGAACGGCGGATCCTTGCGCATCAGGATCACGTCCAGCTCGTGCAGCGCCAGATCCTGCTCGGCGCCGAAGCTGAACCAGCTCTCCTTGTCTTCCTTCACGCTCAGCAGGCGGGTGCGGGCGCGCCCGTCACCGGCATGCAGATAGAGATCGTTCATCTCCATGTAGTGCAATTCGTAACCGCGGCGCTGCGCTTCGAGCAGCATGGCGAAGCTGGTGTCTTTCTTGATGTTGATGGAATCGATTGGGTCCATCACGATGCCGAGCTTAATCATCTTTTCTCCTTTAACCCAGGTCGCCGAAGCGGACCTGCAGAGCGGTAATGGCGGTGAGCGCTGTGGTTTCGGTACGCAGAACGCGTGGTCCCAGCAGAATATCAGTAAATCCGTGGTCGGTGGTCATGGCGATTTCGTCAGCGGACAAACCGCCTTCCGGGCCGATCAGCAGGCGAACGCGATCCACCGGCTGCGGCAACGTGTTGATGCTGTGGCTGGCACGCGGGTGCAGGTTGAGCTTCAGGCTGCCGTCCTGCTCGGCGCACCAGGCCTCCAGCGACATCGCCTCGCGGATTTCCGGAATGCGGTTGCGGCCGCACTGTTCGCAGGCGGCGATGGCGATCTTTTGCCATTGCTGGATTTTCTTCGCCAGACGCTCGCCGTCCAGTTTGACGCCGCAGCGTTCGGAAAACAGCGGGGTGATGACGTTGACGCCCAGCTCGATGGATTTCTGGATGGTGAACTCCATCTTCTCGCCGCGCGAGATCACCTGGCCCAGATGCAGGTTGAGCGGCGATTCGATGTCATCTACGCGGCCGTCGCCGAGGCGCACCAGCACGCTCTTCTTGTCCACCCGAACTATCTCGGCGTCGAACACCTGGTTGCTGCCGTCGAACAGCTGCAGCGCCTGGCCGGCGCTCATGCGCAGCACGCGCCCGACATGGTTGGCGGCGTCCTCGCTGAGGGCGATCTCCGCCTGGTCGGTCAGCGGTTGCGGATGGTAAATGCGGGGTATGCGCATGGGTAGTCTGATCCTGACGAAACGGTGCCGCAGGTTGGCGGCACCATGAAAGATAACGGCTATAGTAGGTTAGCTTTTCCGCTGCTGACAAGCCTGTTGAATATAGGGGTTGTGGTTGCCCTGCACCTTGGCGATACGTGCTTCGCGCTGACATTCCCATTGGCTCACCGGATATTGCCGGTTCCACACCTCGAACAGCTGGGTTTGCTGGCGCGATAGCCGCAGCTGGTAGCGATCGCGCATGTAGAAGTAGGTGCGGGCGATGGCACCGCGGGCGCGGGCAGGCGGTTCCGCCTGTTTATTCTTGAAGTCCACTTTCATCGGACACTGTCCGTACTGGCCTTCGCCGCCGTTCCATTGGCTGTACATGAAGTTGTTGCGGTCGCCGTTCACTTCGCCGATCGCCGGCTGCAGGTTGTGCAGATCGGTTTCTATTTGGCGATAGGTGGCGTCTTTGTTGCAGTTCTTGCGCCCGCCGTCTTGCCAGCACTGCAGCTGGTGGCCGAACTGCCAGGCCGGCACCACGTGTTCCCATTCGATGCGCTGTGCGCGCTGGGCGTTTTTACGCACCTGATAGCCACAGCCGGCGAGATCCGGGATGCCTTTTTTACCTTGCCAGTCGATACGGCAGCCGCAGTAAAAACTGCCTGGCGCATCCTGGTTAATCTTGGCCGCCGCCGCTTTGGCCTGAGAGAAGTTATTGATGCCGTGCGCCTGTGCGGCGCCTGCGGTGAAAACCGCCATAAACAAAATTCTGCGAAGCATATTCCAAAACAGCTCAAAATTGGAAAAGCAGGCAGGGTAGCGGAACTTGCCGGCAGTGGCAAATGGCGATATTTGCTTGTTTTAACGTATAAATCGTTTAGCTAAAGGTTCTCGCTGGCGAGAAATTTCAGTTTCTCACCGCAGCGGCGGCAGCGGTATTCGCTTTCGCCGCGCAGCACGCGGTTATGGCGGCGGATGGTGAGCTGGTGCTGCCCGCAGCCGCAGCGGTAGGGGAAGGTTTTGCTTTGCACCGAGGCGGTTTCGAAACGGTGAGTGCGGCTTGCGGGCGTCAACAACACGCTTTCCATCATCCAGCGCCATTCGCGGCCGTGCGGCGCCACCCGGCCGAATTGGCGAAACACCAGCAGGTGCGCCAGCTCGTGCGGCACCACTTCATCGATAAACGGCTGTTGGTTTTCCAGCAGCAGCACCGGATTCAGGCGGATTTCCCAACTTTGCAGCCAGGCGGTGCCCGCGCTGGTGCCGCGTTGCTGATAGACGATGCTGGGTTCGGGGAATTCGACGGCAAAATGCTGGCGGGCCAACTGCAGCTTTTCTCGCAGGCAGCGCATCACCGCTTGTTGCAGCGCGATGGGGATTCTTGGTTTGTTCATTGCGGCTAGCTTAAGCAATGGCGGGGCGGCTGACAATATGCCCGTCGCAAATCCGCATCCGGCGCTTTTTCACCACATTGATAAGGCGATCGCTGCCGATGGATTGTAATCAATGTGTTAACTGCGGGATAATAAAGCGTGCATGATGAGCCTGTACCCGCAGTTCTCACCGAGCAAGGTTGAAACGCCGCCTGTGGTAATCCCTTACGCAAAGAGCGGTTATTTTGCGATTTGGCGCAATAACTGACTGATTAAAAATACGTAAGGTGGAGGCAGTTTTTTGACAAGGCGCCGAGCCGTGCGCCGCAAGTGTGAATTTAACGCAGCTGATGTTGCAAGTGAGAGATCAATGTCGAATAAACCGTTCCACTATCAAGATCCGTTCCCGCTGAAGAAAGACGATACCGAATACTACCTGCTGAGCCGCGACCACGTTTCCGTGAGCGAATTTGAAGGCCAGGAAATTCTGAAAGTTGCCCCTGAAGCGTTAACCCTGCTTGCCCAGCACGCGTTCCACGACGCGTCGTTCATGCTGCGCCCGGCGCACCAACAGCAGGTGGCCGATATCCTCAAAGATCCGGACGCCAGCGAAAACGACAAGTACGTTGCGCTGCAATTTCTGCGTAACTCAGAAATCGCCGCCAAGGGTATTTTACCGACCTGCCAGGACACCGGCACGGCGATCATCGTCGGCAAGAAAGGCCAACGCGTCTGGACTGGCGGCGGCGATGAAGCTGCCCTGTCGCGCGGGGTGTATAACACCTACATCGAAGAAAACCTGCGCTATTCGCAGAACGCCGCGCTGGATATGTACAAAGAGGTCAATACCGGCAGCAACCTGCCGGCGCAGATCGATCTCTACAGCGTGGACGGCGAAGAGTACAAGTTCCTGTGCATCGCCAAGGGCGGCGGCTCCGCCAACAAAACCTATCTGTATCAGGAAACCAAGGCGCTGCTGTCGCCGGGCAAACTGAAAAACTATCTGGTCGACAAGATGCGCACGCTGGGCACTGCGGCTTGCCCGCCGTATCACGTGGCGTTCGTCATCGGCGGCACCTCGGCAGAAGCGACGCTGAAAACCGTCAAGCTGGCCTCGACCAAGTATTACGACGGTCTGCCGACCGAAGGCAACGAGCATGGCCAGGCGTTCCGCGATCTGGAACTCGAAGCGGAACTGCTGCAAGAAGCGCAGAACCTGGGGCTGGGCGCACAGTTCGGCGGTAAATACTTCGCGCACGATATCCGCGTAGTGCGCCTGCCGCGCCACGGCGCGTCCTGCCCGGTCGGCATGGGTGTCTCCTGCTCGGCGGACCGAAACATCAAAGGCAAGATCAACCGCGACGGTATCTGGCTGGAAAAACTGGAGCACAATCCGGGTAAATTCATTCCTCAGGAGCTGCGCCAGGCCGGGGAGGGCGAGGCGATCAAGGTCGATCTCAACCGCCCGATGGCCGAGATCCTCAAACAGCTGTCGCAGTACCCGGTTTCCACCCGTCTGTCGCTGAGCGGCACCATCATCGTCGGTCGCGATATCGCGCACGCCAAGCTGAAAGAGCGTCTGGATCGCGGTGAAGGCCTGCCGCAGTACGTCAAGGATCACCCGATCTATTACGCCGGCCCGGCCAAAACGCCGGAAGGCTATGCGTCCGGTTCGTTGGGGCCAACCACCGCCGGGCGTATGGATTCCTATGTCGATCTGCTGCAATCCCACGGCGGCAGCATGATCATGCTGGCGAAAGGCAACCGCAGCCAGCAGGTGACGGATGCCTGCCACAAGCACGGCGGTTTCTACCTCGGCAGCATCGGCGGCCCGGCGGCGGTGCTGGCGCAGCAGAGCATCAAGAGCCTGGAGTGCGTGGAGTATCCTGAGCTGGGTATGGAAGCGATCTGGAAAATCGAAGTGGAAGATTTCCCGGCGTTTATCCTAGTGGATGACAAAGGCAATGACTTCTTCCAGAAGATCCAGGCCGGTCAATGCTCCAGCTGTCTGAAATAAGCGTTGCCCCTTCGCCGCCAGCGGGCGGCGAAGGGGGATTGTGTAAAGTCCTGTAGCTTGCTGGACGCCGAGTTTTAACCTGTATACCCTACGCGGATAGCACTAAAATTCGACTAATGGAATATCGGCAACAGAAGGTTTCAGCAATCACATGGGAACGCAGGAAAATCATATCAGGGAACTGCTGGTCTGGATTGAAGATAACCTGACCAATCCGCTGTCGTTGGATATCGTTTCCGCCAAGTCAGGCTATACGAAATGGTACCTGCAGCGCATGTTCAAGAAGCAGACCGGATTGTCGTTAGCCTCTTACATTCGCGCTCGCCGCCTCTATCTCGCCGCTTTCGCCTTGCGTTTCACGCAGAAGAGCATCCTCGATATTTCGGTAGAATATCAATTCGATAATCAGCAGACGTTCTCGCGCTGTTTCAAGAAACACTTCGCCGAATCGCCCAGCGTGTATCGCCATGCCCGCAAACAGGACTTCAGCAACCTGGTGCGTTCGCTGGCGGCCAGCCAGCCCGGCGATATTCAGGTCGAACGCGTCAGCATCGCCAGAGGACAATACGCGTTTCACGGCAAGCATTACGCGTACCATCTGGATATCGAGAATCTGGATAAGTCGCACCTGCCGCTGCGCAGCGCGCTGCGGGCGCAGTTCTACACCTTGTTGGGCGAGCGCCCGACGCAGACCTATTCATTTACCCAGCTGGTGCCGGACGGCGAGCGGGTCAGAGTCGACTATACCCTGGGCGTGAAGACGGAATATCCGCTGCGCGAAGGCGTGGCGCTGGAGCCGCTGCCGGAGATCCACGGCGAGTTTTGCCGTTTTCGCTATTCAGGCAAGCCGGTGGCGCTCAACGATCACATCATTAAGATTTACACGCAGGTGCTGCCCGAAATGGGGCTGGCCCGCGGTGACGGGCCGGACATGACGGTGTTCAGCTATTCGCTGAGCGGGAAAGAGGAGCTGCACCTGGAGCTGCAGCATCTGGTGCCGGTGGTGCCGCTGCACTGAGCCCGTCGGCGGCCGGCAGCCGGTTTTTTTGCTGCACGATAGCCGCCATCACCGCCAGGGCGATTTCCGCCGGGGTTTTGCTGCCGAGCGGCAGGCCGATCGGCGCATGGATGCGTTCCAGCTCCTGCGGCGTGAACTCGGCGATCTGCTGCAAACGCTGGCGCCGCCGCGCGCTGTTTCTGAGCGAGCCCATGGCGCCGATGTAAAACGCCGGGGTGTGGATCGCTTCCATCAGTGTCAGGTCGTCCATCCGCGGATCGTGGGTCAGCGCCACGACGGCGGTGTTGGCATGGCAGCCGCCTTCCTCGATGAACTTGGCCGGAAACTGGCGCAGCAGCGTCACGCCGGGCTTCAGCTCGGCGGCGAAGTTGTCCAGCGCCTCAGGGCGGTTCTCGCACACCAGCACCTCAAACCCCAGCGCTACGGCGAAATCGGCGCAGTACAGCGCCACGCTGGACAGCCCGGCGATCAGCAGGCGCGGCGCGGCCGCGATATGCAGGGTGATCTGCTCGAGCCGGCGTTCAACCTGAGTGGCGCTGGTGAAATGGCTCTGCTCAAGGCTATGGCAGGCGTTGGGCAGCGTCAGGCGTTTGAGCAACGCATGATGCCCTTCCAGCGCGCCGGCGATGCGCTGCAGGTAAGCGACGCTGGCTTCTCCCGCCGGCAGATACTCGATCAGCACGTCCAACACGCCGCCGCACGGCAGCGCTACATTGGGCGTCATGCCGCCTTCGCCGTAACGGATCACCTGGCTGGCCGCCTGATACTCCCCGGCGGCCACGCGCCGCAGAAAGTCTTCCTCCACGCACCCGCCCGACAATGAGCCGCTGTAGCGGCCGTCACGGGTCGCCGCCATCAGCGCGCCCGGCGACCGCGGCGAAGAGCCGTAGGTGCTGAGCACGGTGCATAGCCAGACCGGCTGTTGTTGCAGCCAGCTTATCGCCTGGCTGACCACGGTGAAATCAAGATGTTGCATAGGTGAATTTACTCGCTGGCCGGGAGTTGCGATGGAAGATCAATATCCTGCACGACGCCGGGGTGCTCAAGCGGCAACAGGTGTACCGCTGCGCCTTGCAGCAGCCCACGCGCGCCATTATCGCCGTGCAATTGGCAAAGTTGTTTGCGCAATAGGGCGGAAAAGCCGACCGGGTGACCGGGCTGTTGCGCATAGCTGGGGCGCACGATCGCGTGTTGCCGTAAGGCGTTCGCCACCTGCCGAAAGACATCGGCGCTGACGAACGGCATATCCGCCAGGTGGATCAACCAGCCTTGCCAGTGCGACGTGGCCGCAACGCCCGCGGCGATCGAGTCGCCGAGGCCCGCGCTGGCGAGCAGGGTGACCGGCACCTGGTTGGCGGCGCAGGCTGCCAGTACCGGCAGATTATCCGGCCGGGTCACGACCTGTACCGGCAGGCCGGAGGCCAGCGCCTGGCATAGGGTGTGCTCGAACAGCGAACGCCGCTCGCCCGCCGCATCGGCAAATCCTGCGTTTAACTTGTTGCCCTGGCCGCCGGCCTGAATAAATCGCTCCCCGCGTCCGGCGGCGGTAATGACAATGCCCGTAGTCATGGTTGAAGCCCGCGTTTGCGCAAATTATTTATTAGCATACAAACCATAAGTGTTTTGCAAATGTTTTTTTGTTGAAAACAGCCTGTTAATCATCACATAATTTTAGTTATAAGCATATGCTTATGACGTCTACGGCAAGGTCGTCAGCGTTTGCGCAACAACACCGCGAACAAAAACCAATTACAAGAAAGACGTGAAGGACTTATTTATGAGCAATTTCAACCCGTCGCGGCGCCGCTTTATCAAAAGCGCCGTGATTGCGGGGGTATCCGTGTACCTCGCGCCTTTGTACAGCCGCGCCTACGCCGCGCTGTTCGAGCAAAAAATCCTCCAGTCGCCCAACTGGGATCCGCAGGCCAAGCGCGTGCGTTTCCGCATCGACGGCCGCGCCAAGGTTATGGGGCAGAAGGTGTTCGCACGCGATATCCGTGCGGTGGACATGCCGCACTGGCCGCAGAAACAGGCACACGCCTTTATTCTGCGCGTCACCCAAGCCGACCGGCTGTTCGAAGGGGTCGATCTGTCGCTGCTGGGGGACGACCTGCAGCCGAATCGCCTGGTGACGGCGGAAGATCTGGCGCGCGACGGCCTGGCTTTCCCGGCGTTCTACGGTGATGACATGCTGCTGCCGAGCGGCAAAACCCCGGCCTATCTTGGCCAGGCGGTGGCAATCCTGATCTATCACGACTTCGCCCGTTTCCGTTTCGCCAAGGACAAGCTGAAATTCCGTGAAGAGACCATCAAATACGGCGCGGTGACCGGCCCGCTGGAGCGCGATCCCTGGGGCAGCTTCCGCTATGTGCGGGTGGGCGGTGAGCAGCCGTTCGACGACGATCGCTTCTCCAGCCTGAAAGACACGCCGATTTTCCCGGTGTCGATGAAAAAACACCTGCCGGTATGGCCGGAAGGGCGCGAGGGCGGCAAGCTGGATCAGGAAGGCATGCGCTATGCGGGCCTGATCGCCGATGAGCTGGCGAATCCGCCGGCCGATTGGCTGGTGATGTCGCGCCGTTACACCACGCAGTCCATCGACACCTCGGCGCTGGAGCCGGACAACGCCAACGGCTGGTTTGACGCACAGACGCAAACGCTGCATCTGGTGGTGCCGACCCAGTCGCCGCAGGAAGTGGCCGACGAAATGCCGCGCATGCTGGCCAAACGCAACCCGCCGGTGAAACAGCTGATCCTGCACCCGTGCTACACCGTGGGCTACGGTTCGAAAGATCACTACAACTTCCCGTATTACGGCGCGGTGGCGGCGATGTACGGCGACGGCCATCCGGTGCGCCTGGCCAACGACCGCTTCGAACAGTTCCAGACGGCGCTGAAGCGTCACGCGTTCGACATGAACTACCGCATCGCGGTGAACCGTCAGACCGGCGTCATGCAGTCGTTCCTCGGTGACATGACCGCGGACGGCGGCGGCCGCAGCAACTTTACCCCTTCGGTGGTGATGGTCGGCGCGACCGCCGCCCAGTCGATTTACTACTTCCCGAAAAGCGATCTGTCGTCGGTCGGATTAGCTTCACGCGCCATCGACGCCGGTTCGGCGCGTGGTTACGGCACGCTGCAGAGCATGGCCGCCACCGAGATGATGGTGGATGAACTGGCCGCCGAGCTGAAGATCGACCCTATCGAGTTTCGCCTGCGCAACGTGCTGAAATCCGGTATGAAAAACACCCAGGGGGCGATCCCGGCCGGTGCGATCCGCGCCGATGAAGTGCTGGAGAAGGCGGCGAAGCATGAGATGTGGCTCAAGCGCGCCGAACGTAAGGCCGAGTTTGAGAGCCGTCATCCCGGCAAGCGCTATGGCGTTGGTTTCGGCTGCGTGCAGAAAGATTTCGGCACCGGGGCGGAAACTTCGTTCGCCCGGGTGGAGCTGAGCGAAGATGGCCGCATCACCCTGCATCACAGCGGCGCGGAGATGGGCACCGGCATGTCGACCTCGCAGTCGGTGCTGTGCGCCCAGTGGCTGGGCAAACCGGCCGACGAAGCGCACTTCTCGGTCACAGACTGGTCGGTGCTGCCGATGGTCACCAGCGGCGATCCTTACCTGATGTCGCAGGAAGAGCAGGACAAGCTGCAAACCAACCCTAACTGGACGCCGAGCTACTGTTCGCCGTCCAGCGCCAGCAACTCGGCCTATTACTTCTCACACAGCACCCGCGAAGCGGCGCGCCTGATCTTCGATCACGGCCTGTGGCCGGCGGCGATGGCGCTGTGGCAGGCCGGTATCGGCGGCGGCCAGGCGGCGCCGTTGGTGGTGCGGCGCGAAGATGCGCGTTGGGTCGAAGGCGGCCTGACGGCGGCGGGCATGTCGGTGCTGAGCCTCGAACTGCTGGCCAAGACGGCTTATAAGATGGGCGGCGTCACCGGCGCGGCGGTGCACGTCTTCAACCGCTGGCAGTGGGCGGAGGCCGATTTCACGCTGAACGGCAAAAGCGAACGCCTGCCGGTCGACGGCATGGCGCTGCGCAACGCCGGCGGCGAATTCAAACCGCTGGCGCGCGGGCAGGTCTACTACCCGCCGACCCAGCGCAACAATGCGGCGGTGACCTACTACAGCGCCGTCGGCACGCTGGCGGAAGTGGCGGTGGATATCGCCACCGGCCAGGTGGAACTGCTGAATCACCATTCGATCATGGAGTGCGGCAACCTGATCGTGCCGGAACTGGTTTCCGGCCAGCTGCAGGGCGGGCTGGCGATGGGCATCGGCCACGCGCTGCACGAATATTTACCGCTGTACGAAGACGGCCCGGGCAACGGCACCTGGAACTTCAACCGTTACCACCTGCCGCGCGCCAGCGACGTGGCGGTGTGGAAACAGAGCGGCGACATCCTGCCGGCGCTGTCGGAAACCGATCCGCCGAAAGGCATGGCGGAGGTGGTGATGATCCCGATCGTGGCCGCGCTGGTCAACGCCATCGCCGACGCCACCGGCCACCGTTTCCGTGATTTGCCCGTTCGTGCAGAAAATATTCGTGAGGTATTACAATGAGCATTAAAACCCAGCCGATCTCCCTGACTATCAACGAGAAACCGTACGGCCCGATCGAGGTGCCGGAAGGCTTGATGATGATCGATTTCCTGCACGAGTATCTCGATCTGACCGGTTCGCGCCTCGGCTGCGGGCAGGGCATTTGCCACGCTTGCGTGGCGATCGTCGATCACCCGAGCGGCACCAGCGAAGAGGTGCGTACCTGCATCACCGGCGCGCATTTCTTCAACGGCAAGAAAGTGCGCACCGTCGAGGGCCACGCCAAGGTGGACGAACAGGGCGAGGTGGTTGAGCTGTCGCCGATCCAGCAGGCGTTTCTGGAGCACTACAGCTTCCAGTGCGGCTACTGCACGCCGGGCTTCGTCAATGCCGCCACCATTTTCGTGGAAAAGCTCAAGCGTGAGCCGATTGCCCGCGATCAGCTGGAAAACGCCATCGAGCAGGCGCTGGACAGCCATATCTGTCGCTGCACTGGCTACGTGCGTTACTACGAAGCGGTGCGCGACGTGGTGCTGAAAACGCCGGGGCTGTTAAAGGAGACGGCACAATGAAAAAACGTCTCGCAGGGTTGATTTTGCTGGTGGCGATCGTGGTGATTGCGCTGTTGTGGTGGCGGGAAAACCGCCGTTACGACGGTCCGGTGCAGCAGGTGACCGCCAGCGCCGAACAGATCGCCCGCGGCCGCTATCTGGCGCAGGCCGCCGACTGCGCCGCCTGTCATACCGCCAGCGGCGGGGCGCCGTTGGCCGGCGGCTATCCGCTGGACACGCCGTTCGGCACGATTTACGGCAGCAACCTGACGCCGTCGGCCGATCACGGCATCGGGCGCTGGAGCAAGGACGACTTCTTCCTGGCGCTGACGCAGGGCGTGGCACCGGGCGGGCGCCATCTGTATCCGGCGATGCCTTACACCTCGTACAAGGGCATTTCGCGTCAGGACGCCGATGATATCTATGCTTACCTGATGACGCGTCCGGCGGTAGACGTGGCCATTCCGGCCAACGAGATGCCGTTCCCGTTCAACCAGCGCATGGCGCTGATCGGCTGGAATCTGCTGTTCCGCAGCCAGGATCCGCTGCCGGCCAGTTCGCAGGGCAGCTCGCCGCAATGGCAGCGCGGCCGCTATCTGGCCGATGTGCTGGGCCACTGTGGTGAATGCCACACGCCGCGCGGCGCGCTGGGGCAGATGGATCTCGGCAAGCCGATGCAGGGCGGCGATCTCGGTCGCTTCATGGCGCCGGACATTACGCCGCATGGCCTGGCGCAGCGCGGCTGGACGCCGCAGGACGTCAGCCGCTTCCTCAGCACCGGCCTTGCACCGCAGGGTTCCGCCTTCAGTGAAATGCATATGGTGGTGGATCTCAGCACCCGTCATTTGACGCCGCAAGACCATCAGGCGTTGGCGCTGTATCTGATGGGCGAGCAGCCGCCGGCGGCAGTGCCGGTAACAGTGGGCCAGGGCAGCGATGCCGGGCGCATGACCTATCTGGATCAGTGCGCCGGCTGCCATGCGCGCGAAGGCGAGGGCAAACCGCACGTCGCGCCGGCGATGCGCGATAACGCCACGCTGCGCCAGACGGACGGCAAGAACCTGATCGTGTCGGTGCTGGATGGCTTGCCGGCCCAGCAGTTCCCGAACGGTGAAAGCATGCAGAGCATGCCGGGCTTCGGTGAGCGGCTGAGCGATGCCGACGTGGCCGAGCTGGTGAATTACCTGCGTGTGACCTGGGGCGGTTTGCCGGCGGATATCACCGCCGAGCAGGTGAAAGCGCTGCGTAAGTAAGCGGCGTTCAGGCAAAAAAATGGCCCGCATCTGCGGGCCGTTTTATTTATTGCGCGGTTACGGGATTCAACGGCTGGTGACGCCGTCGACGCGTTGGCTGCGCTGTTTGATGGCGTAACCGACGGCCAGGATCGCCACCCACACCGGGATCAGCAGCACCGAGATTTGAATGCCCGGCGTCAGATACATGATCACCAGGATGCCGGCCATGAACAGCAGGCACAGGTAGTTGCTGAACGGGTACCAGAACGCTTTGAACTTCGGCACTACGCCTTCGCGGTTTTTGGCGGCGCGGAATTTCAGGTGCGCCAGGCTTATCATCGCCCAGTTGATCACCAGCGCCGACACCACCAGCGCCATCAGCAGTTCGAAGGCGCGGCCCGGGATCAGGTAGTTAATCAGCACGCACAGCGCGGTGGCGAGGGCGGAAATGCCGATGGCCACCACCGGCACNTTCGAAGGCGCGGCCCGGGATCAGGTAGTTAATCAGCACGCACAGCGCGGTGGCGAGGGCGGAAATGCCGATGGCCACCACCGGCACGCCGCGGCCATCGACCTTCAGCAGGCTTTTCGGCCCGTTGCCCTGCTGCGCCAGGCCGTACAGCATGCGGCTGTTGCAGTAGACACAGCTGTTGTAGACCGACAGCGCGGCGGTGAGCACCACGATGTTCAGCACGGTCGCTACCAGGTTACTGTTCAGCGCGTGGAAGATCAGCACGAACGGGCTGCCGCCTTCGACCACTTTGCCCCACGGGTACAGCGACAGCAGAATGGCCAATGAACCGATATAGAAGATCAGGATGCGGTAGATCACCTGATTGGTGGCTTTCGGGATGCTCTTTTGCGGGTTGTCGGCTTCGGCGGCGGTGATGCCGACCAGCTCGAGGCCGCCGAAGGAGAACATGATCACCGCCATCGCCATCACCAGGCCCATGATGCCGTTCGGGAAGAACCCGCCTTGCGCCCACAGGTTGGTGACGGTGGCTTCCGGGCCGCCCAGGCCGCTGAACAGCAGGTAGGCGCCGAACACGATCATGCCGATAATCGCTACCACCTTGATGATGGCGAACCAGAACTCCATCTCGCCGTAAACTTTGACGTTGGCCAGGTTAATGGCGTTGATCGCCAGGAAGAACACCGCGGCGGAAACCCAGGTGGGGATCTCCGGCCACCAGTACTGTACGTAGATGCCGACCGCGGTCAGCTCCGCCATCGCCACCAGGACATACAGCACCCAGTAGTTCCAGCCGGAGGCGAAGCCGGCGAAGTTGCCCCAGTATTTGTAGGCGAAGTGGCTGAAGGAACCGGCGACCGGCTCTTCCACCACCATTTCCCCCAGCTGGCGCATGATCAGAAACGCGATGAAGCCACCGATGGCGTAGCCGAGAAGCACTGACGGGCCGGCCATTTTTATTGTTTGAGCGATACCGAGAAATAATCCGGTGCCGATTGCGCCACCTAAGGCGATGAGCTGAATATGGCGGTTTTTCAGGCCGCGTTTCAGCTGGTCACCATGCTGTTGACCATCCATCAATCTAACCCTCTGTCGTTGTGAATGCCCACATGCCTGTAAAGCAGTGGTTACGATGTGTGTTTTGTTTTATTTACGACGTTATATCTATTAATTCCACGGCGCCGCTACCGTTTGGCAGAGAATAATGTTATGTGCGTCGGTTTGCACCTGCTTTGTCGTGTGAGTGATTAAGATTGCAGCAGTTTAGGAAACAAAATGCGGGTTGTGTGACGGCGGGGGGGATTCAGTGCATGAAATAAGCAACAAATCACATAATGCGCAAAAATAACGTAGATCTGTGCGGTGGGCTGCGTTCAAATAATGAACAAACCAGCGCCGTATTGTTCGCCAAATAGTCATTCATCAAAGCGTAATAACCATGCAATAAAACTCGGGCAAAAAGTTTGCACTCTTCCTTGCGTAAGGTTTGGTAAAAGTTAAATCCATAACCCGTCGCGTAAATGGTAATACCATCACGGCGTTACCGGTTTGCAGCGGGGTTTTCAGCGGGGTGTTAAAATGTGCGGGTAACCTGATTTCGATCAAGGCCCGTATGGACAGGAGGTGAATACTTTGTTACTTTACCGTCACGTTTTTGAAATTGGTATTACCAATTGACTCCGCGCCATTCGCAGAGAAGAATTCACTCATGGCCTACAGCAAAATCCGCCAACCCAAGTTGTCAGATGTTATCGAGCAACAGCTCGAATATCTGATCCTCGAGGGGACACTGCGCCCAGGCGAAAAACTGCCTCCGGAGCGCGAGCTGGCGAAACAGTTTGATGTCTCCCGTCCTTCTCTGAGAGAGGCCATTCAGCGCCTGGAAGCGAAAGGGCTGCTCCTGCGCCGTCAGGGCGGCGGCACCTTCGTGCAAACTAATCTGTGGCAGAGCTTCAGCGATCCGCTGGCCGAGCTGCTGGCCGACCATCCCGAATCACAGTTCGATCTGCTGGAAACCCGTCACGCGCTGGAAGGCATCGCCGCCTATTACGCGGCGCTGCGCGGCACCGATGAAGATCTGGCGCGCATCCGCGATTGCCACATTGTGATTCAGCAGGCTCAGGACAGCGGCGATCTCGACGCCGAAGCCGATGCGGTCATGCAGTATCAAATCGCCGTGACCGAAGCCGCCCACAACGTTGTGTTACTTCACCTGCTACGCTGCATGGGGCCGATGCTGGAACAGAACGTGCGTCAGAACTTTGAATTGCTCTACTCGCGCCGTGAGATGTTGGCAAAAGTGAGCAGCCACCGCGCCGGAATTTTTGAGGCGATTGTGGCACGCGAGCCGGAAAAGGCCCGTGAAGCCTCGCATCGCCACTTGGCGTTTATCGAGGAAATCTTGCTGGATCTCAGCCGGGAGCATACCCGACGCGAGAGATCGCTACGGCGTCTCCAGCAACGCAAGGATTAAGAGCTGTCCTCTTCAGGGTACACCAGCCTGCGGGGGTTAAGTTCGAGGTACTTAGTTAAGTACTTAAGCGGCAACTAAACTGATGGGCCTGTCTTCGTGTGTTTTTTCACAGAGCACAGGAAGACAGGCTCCAAACAAACCATTAGACAGATAAGGAATACCACCATGTCAGAACGTTTAAACAATGACGTGGATCCGATCGAAACCCGCGACTGGCTGCAGGCGATCGAATCGGTCATCCGTGAAGAGGGTGTTGAGCGAGCTCAGTTTCTGATTGATCAGGTATTGGGAGAAGCCCGCAAAGGCGGCGTTAACGTTGCGGCCGGTGCTGCAGCGCACAACTACGTCAACACCATCGCGGTCGAAGACGAACCGGCTTACCCGGGCAACCTGGATCTGGAGCGCCGCATTCGTTCAGCGATCCGTTGGAACGCGGTCATGACCGTTCTGCGCGCATCCAAAAAAGACCTGGAGCTGGGCGGCCACATGGCTTCCTTCCAGTCTTCCGCGACCTTCTATGAAGTCTGCTTTAACCACTTCTTCCGCGCACGCAACGAGAAAGACGGCGGCGACCTGGTGTACTTCCAGGGCCACATCTCTCCGGGCGTTTACGCGCGTGCCTTCCTTGAAGGCCGCCTGACCGAAGAACAAATGAACAACTTCCGTCAGGAAGTGCATGGCAACGGCCTGTCGTCTTACCCGCATCCTAAGCTGATGCCGGAATTCTGGCAGTTCCCGACCGTTTCCATGGGCCTGGGCCCAATCAGCGCCATCTATCAGGCGAAGTTCCTGAAATACCTGGAACACCGTGGCTTGAAAGACACCTCTGATCAAACCGTTTACGCCTTCCTGGGCGACGGCGAGATGGATGAGCCGGAATCCAAAGGCGCTATCACCATCGCGACCCGCGAGAAGCTGGACAACCTGGTGTTCGTCATCAACTGCAACCTGCAGCGTCTGGACGGCCCGGTCACCGGTAACGGCAAGATCATCAACGAACTGGAAGGCATCTTCTCCGGCGCAGGCTGGCAGGTGCTGAAAGTGATCTGGGGCGGCCGTTGGGACGAGCTGCTGCGTAAAGACACCAGCGGTAAACTGGTTCAGCTGATGAACGAGACCCTGGACGGCGACTACCAGACCTTCAAATCCAAAGACGGCGCTTACGTGCGCGAGCACTTCTTCGGCCGCTACCCGGAAACCGCTGCGCTGGTCAAAGACATGACCGACGACGAAATCTGGGCGCTGAACCGTGGTGGTCACGATCCGAAGAAAATCTTCGCTGCACTGAAAAAAGCGCAGGACACCAAAGGCAAACCGACCGTTATCCTGGCCCACACCATCAAAGGTTACGGCATGGGTGAAACCGCGGAAGGTAAAAACATCGCTCACCAGGTGAAGAAAATGAACATGGAAGGGGTTCACCACTTCCGCGATCGTTTCAACGTGCCGGTTGCCGATGCTGACATCGAAAAACTGCCGTACATCACCTTCGAGAAAGATTCCGAAGAGTACAAATACTTGCACGAACGTCGCCAGGCGCTGAAAGGCTACGTGCCGACTCGTCTGCCGGAGTTCACCCAGAAGCTGGAAATGCCGGCGCTGGAAGATTTCAGCTCGCTGCTGGAAGAGCAGAACAAAGAGATCTCCACCACTATCGCCTTCGTGCGTGCCCTGAACGTGATGCTGAAGAACAAGTCGATCAAAGATCGCCTGGTGCCAATCATCGCTGACGAAGCGCGTACCTTCGGTATGGAAGGTCTGTTCCGTCAGATCGGTATCTACAGCCCGAACGGCCAGCAGTACACTCCGCAGGACCGTGAGCAGGTTGCTTACTACAAAGAAGACGAGAAAGGCCAAATCCTGCAGGAAGGCATCAACGAACTGGGCGCAGCTTCTTCCTGGCTGGCCGCAGCGACTTCCTACAGCACCAACGATCTGCCGATGATTCCGTTCTACATCTACTACTCGATGTTCGGTTTCCAACGTATCGGCGACCTGTGCTGGGCAGCAGGCGACCAACAGGCGCGCGGCTTCCTGATCGGCGGGACGTCGGGCCGTACTACCCTGAACGGCGAAGGTCTGCAGCACGAAGATGGCCACAGCCACATTCAGTCTCTGACCATCCCTAACTGCATCTCTTACGATCCGGCTTACGCGTACGAAGTAGCGGTAATCATGCACGACGGTCTGGTGCGCATGTATGGCGACAACCCAGAAAACGTGTACTACTACCTGACCACGCTGAACGAAAACTACCACATGCCTGCGATGCCGCAGGGTGCGGAAGAGGGTATTCGCAAGGGTATCTACAAGCTGGAAACGCTGGAAGGCAGCAAAGGCAAAGTACAGCTGCTGGGCTCCGGGGCCATCCTGCGCCACGTGCGTGAAGCTGCGCAGATCCTGGCGAAGGACTACGGCGTGGGTTCCGACACCTACAGCGTGACCTCGTTCACCGAACTGGCGCGCGACGGCCAGGACTGCGAGCGCTGGAACATGCTGCACCCAACCGAAACGCCACGCGTGCCTTACATCGCTCAGGTGATGAGCGACGCGCCGGCGGTAGCCTCTACCGACTACATGAAACTGTTCGCCGAGCAGGTTCGTACTTATGTGCCGGCCAGCGATTATCGCGTACTGGGCACCGACGGCTTCGGTCGTTCGGACAGCCGCGAAAACCTGCGTCACCACTTCGAAGTCGATGCGTCTTACGTGGTGGTTGCTGCTCTGGGCGAACTGGCTAAACGCGGTGAGATCGAAGCTTCTGTGGTTGCTGATGCAATCAAGAAATTCAACATCAACCCAGAAAAAGTTAACCCGCGTCTGGCCTAAGAGGTACTGAATAATGTCTATCGAAATCAACGTACCGGACATCGGTGCAGATGAAGTCGAAATCACCGAGATTCTGGTGAAGGTCGGCGATAAAGTTGAAGCGGAACAATCGCTGATCACCGTGGAGGGCGACAAGGCTTCCATGGAAGTGCCATCCCCGCAGGCGGGCGTGGTGAAAGAGATCAAAGTGGCGGTCGGCGATAAAACTGAAACCGGCAAACTGATCATGATCTTCGAAGCGGCAGGCGCAGCGGAAGCTGCACCGGCGGCGAAAGCGGAAGAAAAACCGGCGGCGGCAGCAGCTGCCCCGGCTGCCGCTGCGGCCAAAGACGTTGCCGTGCCGGACATCGGCGCCGACGAAGTTGAAGTGACCGAGATCCTGGTGAAAGTGGGCGACAAGGTGGAAGCCGAGCAGTCCCTGATCACCGTTGAAGGCGACAAGGCTTCCATGGAAGTCCCTGCGCCGTTCGCGGGCACCGTGAAAGAGATCAAGATCGCGACCGGCGACAAAGTGAAAACCGGCTCCCTGATCATGGTGTTCGAAGTGGAAGGCGCTGCGCCAGCCGCTGCCGCCGCTCCAGCTGCTAAAGCGGAAGCTGCGCCGGCTCCGGCCGCCGCTAAAGCCGCCGCACCAGCTGCGAAAGCTGACGACAAGGGCGAGTTCGCCGAGAACGCGGCCTACGTGCACGCGACCCCGGTCATTCGTCGTCTGGCGCGTGAGTTCGGCGTTAACCTGGCGAAAGTGAAAGGCACCGGTCGTAAAGGCCGCATCCTGCGCGAAGACGTTCAGACTTACGTGAAAGACGCGGTGAAACGCGCCGAAGCGGCCCCGGCTGCTGCCGGCGGCGGTCTGCCGGGCATGCTGCCATGGCCGAAAGTGGACTTCAGCAAGTTCGGCGAGATCGAAGAAGTCGAAATGGGCCGCATCCAGAAAATCTCTGGCGCGAACCTGAGCCGCAACTGGGTGATGATCCCGCACGTGACTCACTTCGACAAAACCGACATCACCGATCTGGAAGCGTTCCGCAAGCAGCAGAACGAAGAAGCGGCCAAGCGCAAGCTGGACGTGAAGTTCACGCCTGTCGTGTTCATCATGAAAGCCGTCGCCGCCGCTCTGGAGCAGATGCCGCGCTTCAACAGCTCGCTGTCCGAAGATGGCCAGAAGCTGACGCTGAAGAAATACATCAACATCGGCGTGGCGGTAGATACCCCGAACGGCCTGGTGGTTCCGGTGTTCAAGGACGTGAACAAGAAGAGCATCACCGAGCTGTCTCGCGAACTGATGGCCATCTCCAAGAAAGCGCGCGACGGCAAGCTGACCGCGGGCGAGATGCAGGGCGGTTGCTTCACCATCTCCAGCCTGGGCGGTATCGGGACGACTCACTTCGCGCCGATCGTCAATGCGCCGGAAGTGGCAATCCTGGGCGTCTCCAAGTCTGCGATGGAGCCGGTCTGGAACGGTAAAGAGTTCATGCCGCGCCTGATGATGCCGATGTCGCTGTCCTTCGACCACCGCGTTATCGACGGTGCCGATGGTGCGCGCTTCATCACCATCATCAACAACATGTTGTCCGACATTCGCCGTCTGGTGATGTAATGCAAAAGGGGCGCAGCATGCTGCGCCCCTGACGATTCTGTAGCAGTTTTGTCGGATTTTGCATTACTCGACAAAATTGTTGAGACACGGGTCACTCGAACACGCTTTGCAGATTATTAACAATTCTGTAAACTGCTCGCGGTGTAAGCGTCCCGGTGGATGAAGGGCGTTATGAGATCGATTAGCAATAAAAATGACGTCTGACCCGCCGGACAATCAATTAAGAGGTCATGATGAGTACTGAAATTAAAACTCAGGTCGTGGTACTTGGGGCGGGCCCGGCAGGTTACTCTGCAGCCTTTCGTTGCGCTGACTTAGGTCTTGAAACCGTTCTGGTTGAACGTTATTCCACTCTGGGCGGGGTTTGCCTGAACGTGGGATGTATCCCTTCCAAAGCACTGCTGCACGTTGCCAAAGTGATCGAAGAAGCCAAAGCGCTGGCCGAACACGGCATCGTTTTCGGCGAGCCGAAAACCGACATCGATAAAGTGCGCGTCTGGAAAGAAAAAGTCATCACTCAGCTGACCGGCGGTCTGGCTGGCATGGCGAAAGGCCGTAAAGTGAAAGTGGTCAACGGCCTGGGCAAGTTCACCGGCGCTAACACCCTGGTTGTGGAAGGCGAAAACGGCCCAACCACCATCAACTTCGACAACGCCATCATCGCTGCAGGTTCTCGTCCGATCCAACTGCCATTCATTCCTCATGAAGATCCACGCGTGTGGGATTCTACCGATGCGCTGGAACTGAAAACCGTCCCAGAGCGTCTGCTGGTTATGGGCGGCGGCATCATCGGCCTGGAAATGGGCACCGTATACCATGCGCTGGGTTCACAGATCGACGTGGTTGAAATGTTCGATCAGGTTATCCCGGCTGCAGATAAAGACGTGGTGAAAGTCTTCACCAAGCGCATCAGCAAGCAGTTCAACCTGATGCTGGAAACCAAAGTGACCGCGGTAGAAGCCAAAGAAGACGGCATCTACGTCACGATGGAAGGTAAAAAAGCGCCGGCAGAACCACAGCGTTACGACGCGGTGCTGGTGGCGATCGGCCGCGTGCCGAACGGCAAACTGCTGGATGCCGGCAAAGCCGGTGTTGAAGTTGACGAGCGTGGCTTCATCAACGTCGACAAACAGCTGCGCACCAACGTGCCGCACATCTTCGCTATCGGCGACATCGTCGGTCAGCCGATGCTGGCGCACAAAGGCGTGCACGAAGGCCACGTTGCCGCGGAAGTCATCGCCGGCATGAAGCACTACTTCGACCCGAAAGTGATCCCATCCATCGCTTACACCGAGCCGGAAGTGGCATGGGTGGGTCTGACCGAGAAAGAAGCGAAAGAGAAAGGCATCAGCTACGAAACCTCCACCTTCCCGTGGGCGGCTTCCGGCCGTGCGATCGCTTCCGACTGTGCAGACGGCATGACCAAACTGATCTTCGACAAAGAAACTCACCGCATCATCGGTGGCGCGATTGTCGGCACCAACGGCGGCGAGCTGCTGGGTGAAATCGGTCTGGCTATCGAGATGGGCTGCGACGCGGAAGACATCGCGCTGACCATCCACGCTCACCCGACCCTGCACGAATCCGTGGGTCTGGCGGCGGAAATCTATGAAGGCAGCATCACCGACCTGCCTAACCCGAAAGCCAAGAAGAAGTAATTCTGCTGGCTTGACCGGTTAACAAGCGGCTCCTGAAAAGGGGCCGTTTTTTTGGGCTCAGATTCAGGGAGCGGTTTTTTTGTGGCCGCTGCGCCAAATTCCGATCCCCATGCTTATATCCATTCTAACTCTATGGATATAATGCCCTGCTAGTCCGGCAGCCGATTACGCTGCGCTCAACGATTCAGCAAAGATTTAATGTTGCTTTTATGTGAACGAATTAACAACCGTTTCAAATCCTGATATGCTGGCTGAGCGGAACCGGGCACTGTACCTTACAGTCCAGGACATCGACAGCAGTGCCCCGTCAGGATAGATGGCATCAATATCGCCGTGCGCTCTACCCATCAGTCTTTCATGCTGCAACGCTGTTTGACCGTGCTTGTTTACCCCAATCACCGTTTCGGGGACTTTACGGGCCGATCGCCTAGCCACAGTGTGAAACCCAAGGGTATAAACCCGGTTTGCATATACGCCAGGCACAATAAATGACAATGAGAGCGAGGAGAACGTCGTGCTAGAAGAATACCGTAAGCACGTAGCCGAGCGTGCTGCTGAGGGCATCGCCCCTAAGCCGCTAGACGCCACCCAAATGGCCGCGCTGGTCGAACTACTGAAGAATCCGCCAAAAGGCGAAGAAGAATTCCTGTTAGACCTGCTGATTAACCGTGTTCCACCGGGCGTCGATGAAGCCGCCTACGTCAAAGCAGGTTTCCTGGCGGCCATCGCCAAAGGTGAAGCGACATCCCCCCTGGTTACCCCCGAGAAAGCGATTGAACTGTTAGGCACCATGCAAGGTGGCTATAACATTCATCCGCTGATTGAAGCGCTGGACAACGAAAAGCTGGCGCCGATCGCCGCCAAAGCGCTGTCCCACACGCTGCTGATGTTCGACAACTTCTACGATGTGGAAGAGAAGGCGAAGGCCGGCAATCCGCACGCCAAGCAGATCATGCAGTCCTGGGCAGACGCCGAATGGTACCTGTCGCGCCCTGAACTGGCGGAAAAGATCACCGTCACCGTGTTCAAAGTCACCGGCGAAACCAACACCGACGACCTTTCTCCGGCGCCGGACGCCTGGTCGCGCCCGGATATCCCGCTGCACGCGCTGGCGATGCTGAAAAACGAACGTGAAGGCATCGTGCCGGATCAGCCGGGCAGCGTTGGCCCGATCAAACAGATCGAGCTGCTGAACAAGAAAGGCTTCCCGCTGGCCTACGTCGGCGACGTGGTCGGCACCGGTTCTTCCCGTAAATCCGCCACCAACTCCGTGCTGTGGTTTATGGGCGACGACATCCCGCACGTGCCGAACAAGCGCGGCGGCGGCGTGGTGCTGGGCGGCAAGATTGCGCCAATCTTCTTCAATACCATGGAAGATGCCGGCGCATTGCCGATCGAAGTGGACGTGTCCGAGCTGAACATGGGCGACGTGATCGACGTTTACCCGTACAAAGGTGAAGTGCGCAACCACGAGACCGGCGCGCTGATCGCCAACTTCGAGCTGAAAACCGACGTGCTGCTGGATGAAGTGCGCGCCGGCGGCCGCATCCCGCTGATCATCGGTCGCGGCCTGACCACCAAGGCGCGCGAAGCGCTGGGCCTGCCGCACAGCGACGTGTTCCGCATCGCCAAACCGGTTGCCGCCAGCAGCAAAGGCTTCTCGCTGGCGCAGAAAATGGTGGGCCGCGCCTGCGGCGTCGCCGGCATTCGCCCTGGCGAATACTGCGAACCGAAGATGACCTCCGTCGGTTCTCAGGACACCACCGGCCCGATGACCCGCGATGAGCTGAAAGACCTGGCCTGCCTCGGTTTCTCCGCCGATCTGGTCATGCAGTCGTTCTGCCATACCGCCGCATACCCGAAACCGGTTGATGTGACCACGCACCACACGCTGCCTGACTTCATCATGAACCGTGGCGGCGTCTCGCTGCGTCCGGGCGACGGCGTGATCCACTCCTGGCTGAACCGCATGCTGCTGCCTGACACCGTCGGCACCGGCGGCGATTCCCACACCCGTTTCCCGATCGGCATTTCCTTCCCGGCCGGTTCCGGCCTGGTGGCGTTTGCCGCCGCGACCGGCGTCATGCCGCTGGATATGCCTGAGTCGGTGCTGGTGCGCTTCAAAGGCAAAATGCAGCCGGGCATCACCCTGCGCGATCTGGTGCATGCCATCCCTTACTACGCGATCCAGCAGGGTCTGCTGACCGTCGAGAAGAAGGGCAAGAAAAACATCTTCTCCGGCCGCATTCTGGAGATCGAAGGCCTGCCGGATCTGAAGGTCGAGCAGGCGTTTGAGCTGACCGATGCGTCCGCCGAACGTTCCGCCGCCGGTTGTACCATCAAGCTGGACAAGGCGCCGATCGAAGAGTACCTGAACTCCAACATCGTGCTGCTGAAGTGGATGATCTCCGAAGGCTACGGCGATCGCCGTACGCTGGAGCGCCGTATTCAGGGCATGGAGAAATGGCTGGCGGATCCACAGTTGCTGGAAGGCGATGCGGATGCTGAATATGCGGCGGTGATCGACATCGATCTGAACGAGATCAAAGAGCCGATCCTGTGTGCGCCGAACGATCCTGACGATGCACGCCTGCTGTCCGACGTGGCCAACAGCAAAATCGATGAAGTGTTCATCGGTTCTTGCATGACCAACATCGGCCACTTCCGCGCTGCCGGCAAGCTGCTGGATCAGCACAAGGGGCAGTTGCCGACCCGTCTGTGGGTGGCGCCGCCAACCAAGATGGACGCGGCTCAGCTGACCGAAGAGGGCTATTACAGCGTCTTCGGCAAGAGCGGCGCGCGTATCGAGATCCCGGGCTGCTCGCTGTGCATGGGCAACCAGGCGCGCGTAGCGGACGGCGCGACGGTGGTTTCCACCTCGACCCGTAACTTCCCGAACCGTCTGGGCACCGGCGCCAACGTCTATCTGGCCTCTGCCGAACTGGCTGCGGTTGCGTCCCTGCTGGGCCGCCTGCCGACGCCGGACGAGTACCAGACCTATATGGCGCAGGTTGACAAGACGGCGGCGGATACCTACCGCTACCTGAACTTTGACCAACTGGGGCAGTACACCGAAAAAGCCGACGGCGTGATCTTCCAAACCGCGGTTTAATTCGGATTGGCATTAAATCAAACGATGGGGCCCATTAAGGGCCCCATTTTTTTCATCCAGATATTCATACGGTTAGCCACGCCCATTGCGCATCTCGTTGCCCCTAAAATGGTTGAAGGGGACATCTCCACGCTCCGGAAATGCGCCTCGGTAGCCGTGTTTGGGATCGAAGCGGTTATCCACATGGCCGCGAAATTCTCGTGGACCGTGGAACCAGGGCCCTGCGCCGATAAATCTGCCGCCGATAAACCAATCGGGGCCGTAATAGCCGTAAGGGGCGCAATAGTAAGGCGCATAATCGTAGTAGCCATAGGGGCAAGCGGGTTCCGGGCCGATATTGACGATGACGTCTGCGGCCGCTCTGGTCGTGGGCAACAGCAGCAAACACGCCAGCAACAACATAGGATATTTCGATAAAATAGCGTTCATTTTCAATCTCCTGATACAGGAAATGGTCTGCATCCGGCGACATCTTCACGGTGGCGAGACGAGGTCGGCACGCGGCTGCATGGGCTATTTTTTAAATATCTCTACATGGATGTCTTTGTGGTCGCTCTCTTGTCCGCTGGCGGAGACGATGCGATAGAAGCAGTCCTTCCCGTCCAGCCCACTGAGTTCATTACATTTTTTATCAACGGCTGCGGAAATGTATTTATGGCCGACGGTAGGCAGGCCGGTCTGTTGAACGGAGAGATCGCCAAGTTTGGTGTAATTGGCTGATTCTTCAAGCGTGATTTGCTTGGCGGCGAACGCCGATGCAGAGAACATTACGCTCAGTGCGATAATGGAGATTATGTATTTCATGGCACACATCCTGATCGTGGTGATAGGTATGAAGGAGGTGAGGACACCTCTGGCCGCTAGTGAACACAATTCAAGCTCCTTTATTTAAAAGCTAATCGATATTGAGGAGATGTCAATCAAGCCTCCTCGCATCATTAATTGGTAACTTGTTTATTTTAAATGGAAATAATTAATCTGATAAAATCATGACATACATCTTCACGGTCTCTACATGATTCAAATAAATAGCCTGTTATCTGCCGACGCTCGGCACACTTTCCGCATGGCGAGCCTGCGCCGCACGGCGATGATGTATTCATTTCCCTTTCCTTGATAGATCGCATCCGGCGTCTTCCCATCACCGCCGCAAGCCGCTATATTGCGCGCCGCCGAGGTTTTATTTTGCCGAGTTGCCAACTTTGCGAGCGCTCACTGAGTTAGCAATCAATTTATGTTTACACTAAGAAAAAGGGCTCAGGAGGGCATGCTATGGATTACGAATTTCTGCGTGACGTTACCGGTCAGGTGATCGTCAGATTTTCGATGGGGCATGAAGCGATTGGCCACTGGATCAACGAAGAAGTCAAAGGCGATTTCAACCTGCTGGACCGCATTGAAGCCGGTGCGGCCGAGGTAAAAGGCAGCGAGCGTCAATGGCAGTTGGAAGGCCATGAATATACGCTGTTGATGGATGGTGAAGAGGTGATGATCCGCGCCAATCAGCTGGAGTTCGAAGGCGATGAAATGGAAGAGGGGATGAATTACTACGACGAAGAAAGCCTCTCATTCTGCGGCGTTGAGGATTTCCTGCTGGTGTTGAAGGCCTATCGTTCTTTCATGCTGAA
The DNA here is from genome assembly GCF_009707615.1 of Serratia sp. YC16. Classification (NCBI taxonomy): domain Bacteria; kingdom Pseudomonadati; phylum Pseudomonadota; class Gammaproteobacteria; order Enterobacterales; family Yersiniaceae; genus Serratia; species Serratia sp. YC16. Next base: position 41,525 of record NZ_WLYN01000014.1, read on the forward strand.
GTATTAAGCATCGGGGCGCGGCGCACCGCGTCGCGCCCCTTCCATCACAGATGCGGGATATTGCGGCCGTAATAGATTTCCTGCATCTCTTTCCACAACAGATCGGTGATCTGTTTGCGCTCGGCGGCGCTCAACGCTTCCGGTTCTGCGTTAAACAGGTAGTGCTTCAGATCGAAGTCTTTCAGCAACATCTTGGTATGGAAGATATTTTCCTGATAAACGTTCACGTCCATCATGTGGTACAGCGCTTTGATGTCTTCCGACATAAAGTTCTGAATCGAATTGATCTCATGATCGATGTAATGTTTCACGCCGTTCACGTCGCGGGTAAAACCGCGCACGCGATAGTCCATGGTGACGATGTCGGATTCCAACTGGTGAATTAAGTAGTTCAGCGCCTTGAGGGGCGAAATGACGCCGCAGGTCGAAACCTCGATATCGGCGCGGAAGGTGCAAAGCCCGCCTTCCGGGTGGCTTTCCGGGTAGGTGTGCACGCAGATATGGCTCTTGTCCAGGTGCGCGACGACCGTATTCGGCAGTGGGCCGGGGTGTTCCGACGTATCGACGTCTTTCGGGTCGATCGGTTCTTCGCTGACCAGGATGGTGACGCTGGCGCCCTGCGGATCGTAGTCCTGGCGCGCGATATTCAGAATATTGGCGCCGATGATCGAGCAGGTTTCGCTCAGGATCTCGGTCAGCCGGTTGGCATTATATTGTTCGTCAATGTAGGCGATATAGCCGTCGCGATCGTCTGCGGTCTTGGCGTAACAAATATCGTAAATACAAAAACTCAGGCTCTTGGTCAGGTTGTTGAAGCCGTGCAGTTTTAGCTTATGCAATTTGGGTCACCTCCTTTATCTTCTCGCTTAACGTGTTACGTTCAGGGCATTGAGCAAATATTGCGGCAGGGCAAAACTGCCGACGTGAATTGCCGGGTTGTAGTAACGGCAGTGCAGGCCGCTTTGGTTAAAGCGCTGTTGCAAGGCAGGTAGACCGAGCTGGCGCAGCGCCGGATTCTGGCTCGCCCAGGCGAAGGTCATGATGCCGCCGTAATAGGTCGGGATCGCTGCCTGATAGAAGCTGACGTCGGTAAAATAGCGGCTCAGTTTGGCGTGGCTGTTGACCGCCTCGTCCTGCTGCAGGAAACAGACGCCGTTTTGCGCGACGAAAATGCCGCCCTCATTCAGGCAGCGGGCGCAGCCTTCATAAAACGCCGAGGTGAACAGGCTTTCGCCGGGGCCGATCGGATCGGTGCAGTCGGAAATGATCACATCGAATGTTTCGTCGGTTTGATTCACGAAATTGACGCCGTCGTCGATCACCAGTTTGAAACGCGGATCGTCATAGGCACCGGCGCTGTGGTTGGGCAGGTACTGGCGGCAGAATTCGACGACACCGGCGTCGATCTCGACCATGGTGATCTGCTCCACGCCGGGGTGCCGGCTGACTTCACGCAGCATGCCGCCGTCGCCGCCGCCGATGATCAGCACTTTCTTCGCCGCGCCGTGCGCCAGCAGCGGCACATGGGTCAGCATTTCGTGATAGATGAACTCGTCACGCTCGGTGGTTTGCACCACGCCGTCGAGCGCCATCACGCGCCCCAGCACCGGGTTCTCGAAGATCACCAGATCCTGATGATCGGTCTTCTCGCGGTACAGTACCTTCTCTACCGAGAAGTACTGGCCGAAGCCCGTATGCAGCGTTTCGTACCAAATTTCTTTCTGGGTCATGTGCGGGAAACTCCGTAATAACAGCCATGAAAAATCGGCGCAACATAATAGCTAACTCTGCCTGGCGATGCACGGTTGAATTTCAGACAGAGGGAGCGGAAGGCGGACGGGAGAAGGGGGAGGAATTAATTGGCGTAAGCCAGCAGGCTCAAAGAGTCGCGCGCCAGCGATTTGCACTTTTTAGGCGTTGGAATGGCGATGCCGCTGAGATCGCGATAGCTGTCTTCGCCCAGCGCCTTCATGTTAAAGCTGTTGTAGTTGCTCAGATCCCAGCGATTTTGTTGCGCGAAATAGACGATGGCGCGTTTGATTTGCGCGTTTGGCAAATCGTTGTAGCCGCAATCATTTTTCAAATAAATAAATACCGCCGTCAGATCGGCCAGATCTTCCGCCTCGGATTCATTCAGCGCCAGACTGGCGTTGGAGAAGCCCAGCATCGCCAGCAGCAGCATCGATAACGTTGTTTTTTTCATCATGAAATAGACCTGTTTGTCGTCTGCAGACGTTACCACACTTGCCTGTAAAGGCACCAAATTTTATTACCGGCGGGCCAGCGTCACGTTCGCCAGTCGCACTCTCTTGATTGTGAGGCATAGCTTAAAATACCGCCAGGAAAGGCTTGACCTTCCGCCAAGGGGAAGGTTTAGGCTGGCGGCATTGAGCTATGTCACTGGGAAAAGGGAGTCAGCGATGTTACGCCGTGATTTTATTAAATTAACCGCCGCGCTGGGCGCTGCGAGCGCACTGCCGTTATGGAGCCGGGCCGCCTGGGCGGCCGATCGGCCGTCTTTACCGGTGCCGCCGCTGTTGACGCCGGACGCGCAGGGAAAGATTGCGCTGGCGCTGCAGGCGGGGGAAACCCGCTGGGTGCCCGGTGCCGCGACCAAAACCTGGGGATTCAACGGCGCGTTGCTCGGGCCGGCGGTGAAACTGCAGCGGGGCCAACCGGTGACGGTCGATATCAAAAACCGCCTGGCGGAGGCCAGCACCGTCCACTGGCACGGTCTGGAAATTCCCGGCGATGTCGATGGCGGCCCGCAGGCGCTGATCCATCCCGGCGCGACGCGCACGGTGAATTTCACCGTCGAACAGCCGGCGGCCACCTGTTGGTTCCACCCGCATACCCACGGTAAAACCGGCAGCCAGGTGATGATGGGGCTGGCGGGGCTGGTGCTGCTGGAAGATGAAGAAAGCGCCAAACTGCCGCTGCCGAAAACCTGGGGGCAGGATGATATTCCGGTGATCCTGCAGGATAAGCGGTTGGGCAAAGACGCGCAGATCGAATACCGCCTGGACGTAATGAGCGCGGCGGTGGGCTGGTTTGGCGATCGCATGTTCACCAACGGCGCGCAGTATCCGCAGCATCTGGCGCCGCGCGGTTGGCTGCGTCTGCGTTTCCTTAACGGCTGCAACGCCCGTTCGTTGAATCTGGCGGCCAGCGACAATCGTCCGCTGTTCGTCATCGCCAGCGACGGCGGTTTCCTGGCGGAGCCGGTGAAACTGACCGAGTTGCCGATGTTGATGGGCGAACGCTTTGAAGTGCTGGTCGATGCTTCCGACGGGAAAGCGTTCGATATCGTGACGCTGCCGGTTAAGCAGATGGGCATGACGCTGGCGCCGTTCGATCAAGCGCTGCCGGTGTTGCGCATTCAGCCATCGTTGGCGCAGGGCGTCAAAACCATGCCGGACAGCCTGGTGAAGCTGCCGACATTGCCTGCCACCGCCGGCATCCAGGAGCGCTGGCTACAGCTGATGATGGATCCGCAGCTGGATATGCTGGGCATGCAGGCGTTGATGGATCGCTATGGCCACCAGGCGATGGCCGGCATGAGCATGGATCACGGCGCGATGGGCGGCACAGACATGAAAGGCATGGACCACGGCAACATGCCGGGTATGGAAAAGGGCGGCATGCAGAACATGGACCATGGCAACATGGGCAACATGAAAGGCATGGATCATGGCAAGATGGCCGGTATGGATCACGGTGGTGCGCAGGGCAAAGCCAAACCGTTCGATTTCAGCCATGGCAACATGATCAACGGCAAGGCCTTCGATATGGCCAAGCCGATGTTCGCCGCCAAACGGGGCCAGTATGAAAAATGGACCATTTCCGGCGAGGGCGACATGATGCTGCACCCGTTCCATATTCACGGCACTCAGTTCCGCATCTTGTCGGAAAACGGCAAACCGCCGGCGGCGCACCGCAGTGGCTGGAAGGACACGGTGCGCGTCGAAGGATGGCGCAGCGAAGTGCTGGTGCGTTTCGACCATCCGGCCAGCAGCGAACATGCGTATATGGCCCACTGCCACCTGCTGGAGCACGAAGATACCGGCATGATGATGGGCTTCACCGTCGCCGATTGATCGCGGTCCGGCGCTCAGGTGGCGGTGCGCTCGCGTCGCCACCGGCGAAAGGCTATGCTAAACTCTGCGCCTTTCTTCCGGCAACTGACCTGAATACTATGAAACACACTGTAGACGTAATGATTTCCGAGCAGGAAGTTAAGACCCGTATCGCCGAACTTGGCCGCCAGATCACCGAACATTACCGCGACAGCGGCAGTGACATGGTGCTGGTCGGGCTGCTGCGCGGCTCCTTCATGTTCATGGCCGATCTGTGCCGCGCGATCGACGTGCCGCACGAAGTCGACTTTATGACCGCCTCCAGCTACGGCAGCGGCATGTCCACCACCCGCGACGTGAAGATCCTCAAGGATCTGGACGAAGACATTCGTGGCAAAGACGTGCTGATCGTGGAAGACATCATCGATTCCGGCAATACGCTGAACAAGGTGCGCGAGATTTTGGCGCTGCGCGGGCCGAAATCGCTGGCGATTTGCACCCTGTTGGACAAACCTGAGCGCCGTGAAGTGCAGGTGCCGGTCGAATATGTCGGCTTCTCGATCCCGGATGAGTTCGTGGTGGGGTATGGCATCGACTACGCTCAGCGCTATCGTCACCTGCCGTACGTCGGCAAAGTGGTGCTGCTGGACGAGTGATCGATGTGGGGCGCGGCAAACCGCGCCCGCAGCGGGGTTATACGCCTTTATCCTGCTTCAGTTTGGCTATCGCTTTGCGGTAGCCCATCTCCAGGCTCTCGCGGCTGGTCGCCAGCACTTCCATATCGCGCAGACGGCCGTCCTGAATGCCGTATACCCAGCCGTGGATCATCACCTTCTGACCGCGCTTCCAGGCGGACTGCATGATGGTGGAGTGGCCCAGGTTGTATACCTGCTCAATGACGTTGATCTCGCACAGCATGTCGAAACGCTGTTCCGGCGGCAGCTCGCCCAGCAGCGAGCTGTGCTTGTACCACAGATCGCGAATGTGCAGCAGCCAGTTGTCGATCAAACCCAGCTCCGGGTTTTCCACCGCCGCCTGTACGCCGCCGCAACCCAGGTGGCCGCAGATGATGATGTGTTCGACTTCCAGCACATCTACCGCATACTGCACCACCGACAGGCAGTTAAGATCGGTATGGATAACGAGGTTCGCTACGTTGCGGTGGACGAACAGTTCACCCGGCTCAAGACCGGTCAGGCGTTCTGCGGGAACGCGGCTGTCAGAGCAACCAATCCATAAGAAACGGGGCTTTTGCGCCTGGGCTAAACGTTCAAAAAATTCCGGGTCTTCCTGGCTGATGCTGGCCGACCAAGCCTGGTTGTTGGCGATAAGCTCTTCGATTTCTTTCATGGAGGTTATTGACTCGTAACGAACAGATTGCGTTGGGGTAATATAGGGTAAGCGTCACAATTTGGAAATCGGAACAGTGGCGCAACCTCATTTTCCGCACGGATTCGACTCAGTGAAAACGCCGCTAATGCTAGGATTATTGTTATTGTCTCAAGCCTCGCAAACAGGGGCGCGGCGGCATACTCATCGTCATAAGGTACTATTTTACATATGAATTATGCACTGGAATTAGCGCAGCTGACCAAGACTTACGCCGGTGGCGTCAAGGCGCTGCGCGGCATCGACCTGAGCGTCGAAGCGGGGGATTTTTATGCCCTGCTGGGGCCCAACGGCGCCGGAAAATCCACCACCATCGGCATCATCAGCTCGCTGGTGAACAAAACCGCCGGCAGCGTGCGGGTGTTCGGTTACGACATCGATAAAGACATCGTCAACGCCAAGCGCCAGCTCGGCCTGGTGCCGCAGGAGTTCAACTTCAACCCGTTCGAGACCGTGTTGCAGATCGTGGTGAACCAGGCGGGTTACTACGGCGTCACGCGGCGTGAAGCGATGGCCCGCGCCGAAAAATACCTCAATCAGCTGGACCTGTGGGGCAAGCGCAACGAGCGCGCCCGCATGCTGTCCGGCGGCATGAAGCGCCGCCTGATGATCGCCCGCGCGCTGATGCATCAGCCGAAGCTGCTGATCCTCGATGAACCGACCGCCGGGGTGGATATCGAGCTGCGCCGCTCAATGTGGGGCTTCCTGAAAGAGCTGAACGCCCAGGGCACTACCATCATCCTCACCACCCACTATCTGGAAGAGGCGGAAATGCTGTGCCGCAACATCGGCATCATCCAGAACGGAGAGCTGGTGGAAAACACGTCGATGAAGGGGCTGCTGGCCAAACTGAAGTCGGAAACCTTCATCCTCGATCTGGCGGCGAAAAGCCCGCTGCCGAAGCTGGACGGTTATCATAGCCGCCTGACGGATACCTCGACGCTGGAAGTGGAAGTGATGCGCGAGCAGGGGCTGAACGGCCTGTTCGCCCAGCTGAGCGCGCAGGGCGTGCAGGTGCTGAGCATGCGCAACAAGGCGAATCGCCTGGAAGAGCTGTTTGTCACCCTGGTTAACGGCAATGGAGAGAAAGCATGACGCGTTTGTATTGGGTGGCCTTGCAGAGCATCTGGGCCAAAGAGGTGAACCGCTTCGCGCGCATCTGGATCCAGACCCTGGTGCCGCCGGTGATTACCATGACGCTGTACTTCATCATCTTCGGCAACCTGATAGGTTCGCGCATCGGCGATATGCACGGCTTCAGCTACATGCAGTTCATCGTGCCCGGCCTTATCATGATGGCGGTGATCACCAACTCCTACGCCAACGTCGCCTCGTCGTTCTTCAGCGCCAAGTTCCAGCGCAACATTGAGGAACTGCTGGTGGCGCCGGTGCCGACCCACGTGGTGATCGCCGGTTATGTCGGCGGCGGCGTGGCGCGCGGCATCTGCGTCGGTGTGCTGGTGACCATCATCTCGCTGTTCTTCGTACCGCTCCAGGTGCACGCCTGGTGGGTGATTGCGCTGACGCTGCTGCTGACGGCGATCCTGTTCTCGCTGGCGGGGCTGATCAACGCGGTGTTCGCCACCACCTTCGACGACATCAGTCTGATCCCGACCTTCGTGCTGACGCCGCTGACCTACCTGGGCGGGGTGTTCTACTCGCTGTCGCTGCTGCCGCCATTCTGGCAGGCGGTGTCCAAGCTGAACCCGATCGTCTATATGATCAGCGGTTTCCGCTACGGTTTTCTCGGCGTTAACGACGTGCCGCTGGTCTTCACCATGGCGGTGCTGGTGGCGTTTATCGCGGTGTTCTACCTGGCGTCCTGGTACCTGATCGAGCGCGGCCGCGGCCTGCGCAGCTGATCCCGGCGCGCCCTCGCTTTCCCGGCGGGGGCGCTTTCCTTGATCTGGCGCAGACGGCGCGTAAATCAATAGAATTGCTCAAATAACCGTTAGTTCCCCGTTGTTCAAATCGTGCTATGCTGGCGCTCCACATTTCCTTCACTTTTGTCATTACGCACTCGTAAGCAGAACATCATCATGCGGCCTCAATACAAGTTAGCGGCTGGGTTACTCGGCATTCTGATGTCGTTGGTTTCCCCTGTGAGCCTGGCGAATTTGCTGTCGGAAGACAGCGCGGTTAAATCTGAATACATGGAAGCGCAACGCGACAGCGAAGTTTATGCGTTGGTGGGCGAACATGTGATCCCGGTAGGGGAAGTGAAACGCGGGCAGCTGATCCAGGTGTTCCCGGCAGATGCGGAATACTACGAATTCAAATTCGGGCACGGCACCGGCTTTATCGATAAAGATGACGTGCGTGAGCTGAAGAAGTCGCGCAAGGTGCAAGACGATCTGGGCGAACTGAACAAGCCGCTGACCAACCAGAATTTGATCACCCAAAAGGCGATCGACGTTTACACTGCGGCGGACAAAGAGAGCGAGGTCTTTGGCACGCTGGAAGGCAACCTGCGTTACCCGATCATCGGCAAGCTGAAGGATCGGCTTAACAACACCTGGTACGAGGTCAACATCGGCGATCGGCTGGGGTTCGTCAATGAACTGGACTGCGAGATCGATAACGGCATACCGGTGCTGACTTACCACCACCTGCTGAAAAACGAAGAGAACAAGCGCTTCCGCCACACGTCGACCACCACCTCAGACGCGGCGTTCAGCAACCAGATGACCTACCTGAAACAGGCGGGCTACGACACCATTTCGCTGTATCAGTTGGAAGCCTACCTGAAGAACCAGATCAACCTGCCGGGCAAGGCGATCGTGCTGACCTTCGACGACGGGCTGAAATCGGTTTATCGCTACGCTTATCCGGTATTGAAGGATTACGGTTTCCGCGCGACGGCGTTCATCATCTCTTCGCGCATCAAGCGCCACCCGCAAAAATGGAACCCGGACTCGCTGCAGTTTATGAGCATCTCGGAGCTGAAGCAGATTCAGGATGTGTTCGACGTACAGTCGCATACCCACTTCCTGCACCGCACCGACGGCAATCGCCAGCCGATTTTGCTGAGCCGCTCGCTGCACAATATCGAGTTAGATTTTGAGCGTTCACGCCGCGCGCTGTCGCAGTTCAATCCGCACGTGCTGTATCTGTCTTATCCGTTCGGCGGCTACAATCAGCGGGCGATTCAGGCGGCGCAGGATGCCGGCTTCCATATGGCGGTGACCACGGTGCAGGGCAAGGTGAAGCCGGGGGATAATCCCTATACGCTGAAGCGGCTGTATATTCTGCGCACCGATTCGATCCAGACCATGGCGGATCGAATAGCCAACAAGCCGGGCACGGTGGTGGTGCAGTAAGGGAGAACGGGCGCGCAAGGCGCCCGTTTTTATTGTCAGGCGACCTGAACCGGCACGGCTTTCGCCTTGCGCTGCAGGTTGTTGTCACCTTCGAAATAGGCGACTTTCGGGTGATGTTGGCGAGCGTCGGCGTCGGTCATCTGCACATAGGAGCAGATGATCAGCTTGTCGCCCACGCAGGCGCAGCGCGCGGCGGCGCCGTTGACCGAAATGATGCGCGAACCGCGCTCGGCGGCGATGGCGTAGGTGGAGAAGCGCTGGCCGTTATCCACGTTGTAGATGTCGATCGCTTCATATTCCAGAATGCCGGCGGCCTCCAGGAAATCCTGGTCGATGGCGCAGGACCCTTCATAGTGCAAGTCAGCCTGAGTGACTTTGACGCGATGCAGCTTGCCTTGCAGCATAGTACGTATCATAGCTTTACCTAACTGAATATCGGCCTTCACAGGCGCTGGGGTTGAACATCTCTCCTGCATCCCTGCAATCTCTATCGTCACCGATTGCCCCGCGATTGTCTACCAATGGTCTTGGCTTCAGGGTGACGACAGTATAAAAAATGGCTTACAGCGTCAGATCGACTTGCTGGTTGTCGATAAGACGCGCCTTGCCCAACCAGGCGGCCATCAGCACCACCGCCCGTTGGCTGTCCACCGTCAGCGGCTGCAGACTGTCGGCGTCGCGAATGAATAGCTCATCCGGCGTAAAGCCGGCGGCGCGCAGCTGCTCGGCAGTCTGCTCCAGCAGTTCTTCGACATGGCGTTCGCCATTGGCCAGCTGTTGCGCCAGCGCGTTCATGATCTTGCTCAGCTGCGGCGCGATCTTGCGCTCTTCGGCGGTCAGGTAACCGTTGCGCGAACTGAGGGCCAGGCCGTCTTTGGCGCGTACGGTCGGCACGCCGACGATGTCGATGTCGTAACCCATGTCCGCCACCATTTTGCGGATCAGCGCCAGCTGTTGGTAATCCTTCTCGCCGAAACAGGCCAAATCAGGTTGCACCAGGTTGAACAGCTTGCTGACGATGGTGGAAACGCCGCGGAAGTGGCCCGGCCGGCTGGCGCCTTCCAGGATGGTGGAGATGCCCGGCACGTCGACGTAGGTCTGCTGCTCCAGCCCCTGCGGATAGACCGCGGCCGGGGCCGGCGCGAACACCAGATCGACGCCGCGGCGGGTCAGCTTCTCGCTGTCTTCCTGCAGCGTGCGCGGGTAGCGCGCCAGATCGTCCGGTCGCTCGAACTGCATCGGGTTGACGAAGATGCTCACCACTACCACGTCGGCACGGGCGCGCGCTTCATCGACCAGCGTCATGTGGCCGTCGTGCAGGTTGCCCATGGTCGGCACCAGCGCGATGCGTTTGCCTTCCTGGCGCCAGCGGCGGATCTGCTGGCGCAGCATCGGCAGGGTTTCGATAATAATCATTGGGTGACTCCTGGAACCATCGCTTAGTTAAAAGAGTGTTCAGCCGCCGGGTAGAGGCCTTGCTCCACTTCCTGAATGTAGTGCTGCACCGCCGTGCGGATATCGCCGCTCTGCGCCAGGAAGTTCTTGGCGAACTTCGGCGTGTGGCCGCCGGTGATGCCGAAGGCGTCGTGCATCACCAGGATCTGGCCGTCGGTGCCGTTGCCGGCGCCGATACCGATGACCGGAATGGACAGCGCTTCGGTGATCTGGCGCGCCAGCTCGGTCGGCACGCACTCCAGTACCAGCAGCTGAATGCCGGCCAGCTCCAGATTCTGCGCGTCCTGCAGCAGCTGTTTGGCGGCCAGTTCGTCGCGCCCTTGCACCTTATAGCCGCCGAACACGTTGACCGACTGCGGCGTCAGGCCCAGGTGGCCGCACACCGGCACCGCGCGCTCGGCGAGCATTTTCACCGTGTCGCACAGCCAACTGCCGCCTTCCAGTTTCACCATGTTGGCGCCGGCGCGCATCAGCTCGGCGGCATTGGCGAAGGTCTGTTCGGGGGTGGCGTAACTCATGAACGGCAGATCGGCCAGCAGCAGGCAGGCCGGCGCGCCGCGGCGCACGGCGCGCGTGTGATAGGCCACGTCGGCGACGGTGACCGGCAGCGTGGAGTCGTGGCCCTGCAGCGTCATGCCCAGCGAATCGCCCACCAACAGGACTTTGATGCCTTGCTCTTCAAACAGTTTGGCAAAGCTGGCATCGTAGGCGGTAAGGGTAGCAAACTTGCGTTGCTCCTGTTTCCACTGGCGCAAATGGGTCACGGTGGTGGGTTTCATCACAACGTCTCCTGAAACGGGCCGTGCGGCGTACGCAGGCCCAGGCTGCAAAAAAAGTGCAGCCATTCTACTGTAACCCGATCGGGGTGGGTAGCGCGGATCGCCATGCTTAAGCGGTTCTTAAGAACCTTGTGGTGCAATGGCGCCATGACTTAAAAGGGATACTCATGCGAATTTTGCTGATCGAAGATGACAAACTGATCGGGGACGGCATCAAGGCCGGGCTGACCAAACTCGGCTTCAATCTGGACTGGTTCACCGATGGCGCCGTCGGTAAAAACGCGCTGGACAGCGCGCCCTACGACGCGGTGATCCTCGATCTCAGTCTGCCGGGCCTCGATGGCCTGGATCTGCTGCGCCAGTGGCGCCAGGCCGGACAGGATGTGCCGGTATTGATCCTCACCGCCCGCGACGCGCTGGAGCAGCGGGTCAGCGGGCTGCAAAGCGGCGCCGACGATTACCTGTGCAAGCCGTTCGCGTTGGCCGAAGTGGCGGCGCGGCTGCAGGCGCTGATCCGTCGTCGCCACGGCCAACTGATGCCGCAGTTGACGCACGGCAACGTGGTGTTCGACAGCGCCACCCGCAGCGTGAGCTGCAACGGCGAGCCGGTGACGCTGACGCCGCGTGAATTGGCGGTGCTGGAACTGTTCCTGCACAACAAGGGGCGGGTGCTGGCGCGGCCGTTGATTCAGGAGAAGCTGTATAACTGGGACGACGAGGTGAGCAGCAACGCGGTGGAAGTGCATATTCATCACCTGCGGCGCAAGCTGGGCAACGGTTTCATCCGCACCATCCACGGCGTGGGTTACACGCTGGGGGATGCGCCGTGAAGCGTCTCAGCCTGCGGCTGCGTCTGATCCTGATCTTCAGCCTGTTGGCGCTGCTGACCTGGAGCACCGCCAGCGTGGTGGCCTGGGTGATGTCGCGCAACACCATCAACGAAGTGTTCGACACCCAACAGATGCTGTTCGCCAAACGGCTGGCGACCGCCAACCTTGGCGATCTGCTGGCCGATGAAAGCGCGCGCAGCCTGCCGAAAACCAAGAAGCTGGTGCACCACGGCAAGCGTGGCGAGCAGGACGACGACGCGCTGGCGTTCGCCATCTTCGATCGCCAGGGCAAGATGCTGCTCAACGACGGCGAGAACGGCGCCGACTTCCTGTTTGACGAAGAGCGAGAAGGTTTTACCGACGGCGAGCGCAAAGGTGATGACGACAGCTGGCGTCTGCTGTGGCTGACCAGCCCGGATGGTCGTTACCGTATCGTGGTTGGTCAGGAATGGGATTACCGGCGCGATATGGCGCTGGGCATGGTGACCGGCCAGCTGGTGCCCTGGCTGGTGACGCTGCCGGTGCTGATGCTGCTGATCGCGCTGATGGTAGGGCGCGAGCTGCGGCCGCTACGCGCGGTGGCGGCCGGTTTGCGCCGGCGCGCACCCGATGACGAGACGCCGCTGGACGCGCGCCAGGTGCCGACCGAGGTGCGTCCGCTGGTGGATGCGCTCAATGCGCTGTTCGCCCGCATCAACGCTTTGCTGGTGCGGGAACGGCGCTTCACCTCCGATGCCGCGCACGAGCTGCGTAGCCCGCTGGCGGCGCTGCGGGTGCAGACCGAAGTGGTGCAGTTGGCGGGGGACGATGCGCCGATGCGCGAGCATGCGCTGGACAATTTGACGGTGGGCATCGATCGCGCCACCCGGCTGGTGGATCAACTGCTCACGCTGTCGCGGCTGGATTCGCTGTCGGATTTGGCCGAGCTGGCGCCGGTCGACTGGAACGAACTGGTGACGATGACCCTGGCGGAACAGGATAAGCAGGCTCATGCGGCGGGCGTGACGCTGCGTTATGAACAGCAGGGAACGCCGCCGGCGCGTCAGGGCCAGACCTTACTGCTGTCGCTGCTATTGCGCAACTTGCTGGACAACGCGGTGCGCTACACCCCGAAGGGCGGCGTGGTCACCGTGACATTGAGCGAACGCTCGCTGACGGTGGAGGACGACGGTCCGGGGGTGACCACGGAGCATCTGGCGCGGCTGGGAGAACGCTTCTATCGCCCGCCGGGGCAGGAACAAACCGGCAGCGGGCTGGGATTATCGATCGTACAGCGCATCGCCGGGCTGCATGGTTTGCAGGTCAGCTTCGCCAATCGCCCGGCGGGCGGGTTCGTTGCGCGGCTGGCGCTGTAGGCGGGTCAGGACTTCGGTTTGGGCTGATGCCACAGCGCCATGCCGTTTTCCGGCACGCGCTTGAGGCAGCTGGCGAGCGGTTCGCCATCGGGGAAAATCAGGTCAGGGGCGATTTCCGCCAGCGGGTAGAGCATGAATTCGCGCTCTTTCAGGCCGTAATGCGGCACCGTCAGACGCTCGGTATGGATCACCTTGTCGCCGTACAGCATGATGTCCAGATCGAGCGTGCGTGGCCCCCAGCGTTCGTCCTTGCGCACGCGCCCCTGATTGCGTTCTATCGCCTGGGTATGGTCGAGCAGCTGTTCGGGCGGCAACAGGGTATCCAGTGCCACCACCGCATTGAGAAAGTCCGGCTGGTTTTGCGGCCCCAGCGGCTTGGTGCGGTAAAACGAAGAACAGGTGACCAACCGGGTGCGCGGGAGATGCTCCAGCGCCTCCAGTGCGGCTTTAACCTGTTGCAGCGGCTGCGCCAGGTTGCTGCCCAGCGCGATATAAACGCGGATCATTATGCCCCTTCTTTACGCGGTGCCCGGCGGCGAGGGCGGCGTTGACGCGCGCGGCGCGGCGCCGGATCGTCACCCAGGGTGCTCAGCATGGCTTTCTGCCGCGCCGGCGTGGCGTCCTGGAATTCGCCCCACCACTCGGCCAGACGCAACATTTCCTGATTGTCTTCCACTTCCGCGCGCAGCGCCAGCAAATCATAGGCTGCGCGGAATTTCGGATGCTCCATCAGTTTGTGCGCGCGTTTGCCCTGGCGGCGGGACAGGCGCAGCTGCAGCTGCCAGATATCGCGCACCAGCGTGGTGATGCGTTTCGGGATGGCCAACGAGCGGCACTGCTCGTCGAGCACGTCGTTCATCGCCAGCGCGAAGGCGTCGTAATAGGCCAGGCCGCTTTCCTGCGCCAGCTTCTGCGCGTGCTCCAGCAGCGGGTACCACAGCATGGCGGCGAACAGGAACGCCGGATTGACGCGCATGTCGTTCTGCAGACGATGATCGGTGTTCTTCAGCACCTGCACCAGAATGCGTTCCATCGGCGTATCGTGGTTCGGCGTAAAGTTTCGGGCGATCAGCGGGAACAGCGGTTGGAACAGCTGGTATTCGCACAGCTTCAGGTAGGTCTGGAAACCGTAACCCGCCTGCAGCAGCTTGAGGGATTCTTCGAACAGACGCGCCGGTGGGATCTCATGCAGCAGCGAGGCCAGACGCGGGATCGGCTCGGCGGTTTCTTCGCTGATGCGCATATCCAGTTTGGCGGCGAAGCGCACCGCGCGCAACATGCGCACCGGATCTTCGCGGTAGCGGGTTTCCGGATCGCCGATCAGGCGAATCACGCCTTGTTTCAGGTCGTTCAGGCCGCCGACGTAATCGCGCAGGGTGAAATCCGCCACGCCGTAGTACAGGCTGTTGATGGTGAAATCACGGCGCTGGGCGTCTTCCTCGATCGAGCCGAAGATGTTGTCGCGCAGCAGCATGCCGTTTTGCGCCTGCTGGGAGGAGTTCTTGTCGGATTCCTGATTCTGTTCGTGGTGGCCGCGGAAAGTGGCCACTTCGATGATCTCCGGCCCGAACATCACGTGCGCCAGGCGGAAGCGGCGACCGACCAGGCGGCAGTTGCGGAACAGCTTGCGCACTTGCTCCGGCGTGGCGTTGGTGGTGATGTCGAAGTCTTTCGGCTTTTTGCCGAGCAACAGATCGCGTACGCCGCCGCCGACCAGATAGGCCTCGTAGCCGGACTTGTTCAGGCGATAAAGCACTTTCAGCGCATTCTCGCTGATGTCTTTGCGGGAAATCGAGTGCTGTTCGCGCGGGATCACGGTCATCGAGTCGTTGCTCTCGGCGAGGGGGAAAGGAGGACGCTTGCGCGGCGTTGAGCGGCGGGCAGGGGCGCTGCTGCCGTTATCGGCGGCGCGCGGCTGCGGCGCAGGGCGGCTTGGCGCCGCGGCACGCTCTTCGCGGACTACGTTTTTATCGCCGGCCGCCGCGTCGTCGCGGGGCAGCTTGTCATCGCGGGTCAGTACCTTACGACAGAAGTTGGCTACTCGGGTAAAAATGGTACACCTCGATAGTGACTGATAAAAATGGAGCTAACAAAAAATAGCGGCTAATCATAGCTCACCAGGGCTCCTTTGAGAATGCCGGCGTGTTTTCATCCAGAGGGATAGCCTCCTGACGCGGCACGTTTTCCAACCGCCAATGTTCGACTGCCCAGCTCAATAATAATGGCAGGTCAAGATCTTGCCAGCTTTCCGGCAGCGGTTGGCGCAGAAATTCCAGCGCGGCGATCAGCACCGGGCGCGGATCGCCTGCGGGCAACGCCGGCGCATGATTTTGCTTCGACAGCTTGATGCCGTTGGCGCCCAGCGCCAGCGGCAGATGCACATAGGCGGGCACCGGCGCCTGCAGCTGGCGGTAGAGGGCGATTTGGCGCACCGTCGGTTCGATCAGGTCGGCGCCGCGCACAATCTCGGTCACGCCCTGAAAATGGTCGTCGATCACCACCGCCAGGTTATAGGCGAACAGCCCGTCGCGGCGGCGAATGATGAAGTCTTCTCCCGCCAGAGCAGGATCGGCGTGCAGCTCTCCCTGCAGGCGATCGTGAAAGCCGTAAACGGGCGCGGTCTGGCGCAAGCGGATGGCGGCACCCTGCGGGCCGAGCTGCAAATCGCGGCAGTGGCCGTCGTACAATCCGCCGATGTGCTGGATGCGGCTGCGGGTGCAGGTGCAGTAATAACTGAGCCCCTGGCGCTGCAACAGATCCAGCGTGGCGCGGTAGGCATCGTGACGTTGGGATTGATAGATGACCTGGCCGTCCCAGTGGAGACCATAATGTTCCAGCGCGGACAGGATGCGAGCGGCGGCGCCGGGGACTTCACGCGGCGGGTCGATATCTTCGATGCGAACCAGCCACTGCCCGCGTTGGGCGCGAGCCTGAAGGTAGCTTCCCAGAGCGGCAATCAGCGAACCGAAATGCAGATCCCCGGAAGGCGATGGGGCAAAGCGCCCCACATAATGACTTTCTTGCATATCAGAGGGGAGAGGTTCCCTTTTCTCTGTGCGGCGCGCGAGGGTGCGCACGCCGCAGCGGTAACAACGGTATTAGCCGGCCATCTGCTTTTCGCGGATCTCAGCCAGCGTCTTGCAGTCGATGCACAGATCGGCGGTCGGACGCGCTTCGAGGCGACGAATACCGATCTCCACGCCACAAGATTCGCAGTAGCCGAAATCATCGTCTTCCACTTTCTTCAGCGTTTTCTCGATCTTTTTGATCAGTTTGCGTTCACGGTCACGGTTACGCAGTTCAAGGCTGAACTCTTCTTCCTGAGTGGCACGGTCGGCCGGATCAGGGAAGTTGGCTGCCTCTTCTTGCATATGCGATACAGTACGGTCCACTTCGTCCCTGAGCTGGTTGCGCCACGCTTCAAGAATGCGCTTGAAATGCGACAACTGGGCGTCGTTCATGTACTCTTCGCCCGGCTTCTCTTGGTACGGCTCCACCCCAGCGATGGCGAGAATGCTCAAGGACGAGGTTTTACGGTTTTGCCCTTCTTGCATGTTGCTTCTCCTACATACACACGCACTATCGAATCCCCAATGCGGGGGAAAAACAGGCCGCTATAAATAACAGAAGGAAGGTAGGTTGGCAATTATTCCTGTCGCCCGCTTGACAATCGTGTGAAGGAAGGCGTATTTGGCGATCGTGCTGGTCGGTTGTCTATTTATAGGGACCCGACTGCGCTAATCGATAAAAAACGGCAGCTTATCGCAGAGATAAATACCGTCAGGTGATAATTTTGCCCCGTAGCAAACCACTTCCACTCCCAACTGCCGGACCTGTGCCAACAGCGCCGCATAGCGCTCATCTATATGATGTGCCGGTGCGACCTGCTCAATACCGCTGTGTAACACGGCAAAGAACAACACCGCCCGTTGCCCGCTTTCAACCACGCTGAGCAACTCACGCAGGTGCTTTTGCCCTCTGAGCGTTACCGCATCAGGAAAGTAACCACGTTGTTGTTGCAGTAATGTGACTGACTTAACTTCAATATAGCAGTTAACCCGGTTTTCTGCCTGTAATAACAAATCGATACGGCTGTTTTCAGCGCCGTATTTCACTTCGCCGCTAATTTTACTGTAACCGGATAATTCATTGATTAAATTGTGTTCGATTGCCTCGCGCACCAGCGCGTTGGCACGCAGGGTGTTGACACAGATCCAGTGCCCCTGTTGGGTATGGGTCAGTTCCCAGCTGTGGGCGTATTTGCGTTTGGGATTGTCCGAGGTGGAGTACCAAACGGTGTCGCCAGGCGTAGCGCAACCGGTCATGGCGCCGGTATTGGCGCAGTGCAGCGTAAAGGTTTCCCCTTCCGGGGTGATCACGTCCGCCAGAAAGCGCTTGTAACGTTTGATCAGCGTGGCGGAGCGCAGCGGTGGAGAGAAAATCATGCGGATGCCTGCTTGGCCAGCGGCCACTGTTCGAGGTGTTGGTAACGAGTGCGGCCGTGTTCGAATACCGACTCATACAAGGAAAAGGCGTCGGCGCTGAATGTCCAACCCGGCGTCGCCGGCGGGATCGCCACCGGCTGGGTGGCGGCGCGCAGCAGCGTGATATGCGGATGGAACGGCAACGCGCTTTGATGGCAGCCGCTGCGGGCGGCCTGCGAACGCAACAGCTCGGCCAACTGCAACAGCCCGCGCGGCGCGCGGCGGGTGCCGAGCCAGACCACGCCGGGGCGCGGCCAATGGCCGAGATCGTCGAGCCGCATGCTGAAGCCGGGTTGCACGATGCGGCCGGCCAGCTTGCGCAGCGCCAGCTCTTTTTGGGCGGAGACCTCGCCGAGAAACGCCAGCGTCAGGTGCAAATTGGCCGCCACCACCGGTCGACCGGCCTCTGGCGCAAACGCCTCGGCGCGCCAGCGGATCACCTGCTGTTGCAGGGCATCAGGCAAGGACAAGGCGAAAAACAGGCGGCGCGAATTGGACATGGGGGCTCGGTAAATAATGACAAATCCGTCGGGACAGACATGAATGCGGCTTGCAACGGCCCCACGAGGGGCGGGGCACATGGATGAGCTCCGTACTATAGCTAACGCCGCCGCAGTTTGAAAGGCTACGGGGATACAGCTAATGCTACACTGTACGCCGTTTAACGTTAACCACTACGGAGAATTCAGTGTCTTCATTGCCCGTCAGCGCGGTGCTCGATGAGTTGCTGGCTGCGCTGCAGTCTGCCCCGCAGGTGCTGTTGCACGCCCCGACCGGCGCCGGTAAATCCACCTGGTTGCCGCTGCAGATCCTGGCTAACGCCGGGCTGCCGGGGCGCATTATCATGCTGGAGCCGCGGCGGCTGGCGGCGAAAAACGTCGCTTACCGTCTGGCGCAGCAACTGGGAGAAGAGCCCGGTCAGACCGTGGGCTACCGCATGCGCGCCGAAAGTAAAAGCGGGCCGCAGACCCGGCTGGAGGTCGTGACGGAAGGCATTCTCACCCGCATGCTGCAGCAGGATGCCGAGCTGCAGGGCGTATCGTTGGTGATCCTCGATGAATTCCACGAGCGCAGCCTGCAGGCCGATCTGGCGCTGGCGCTGCTGCTCGATGTGCAGCAAGGGCTGCGCGACGATCTGAAACTGCTGATCATGTCGGCTACGTTGGATAACGCCCGTATGACGCAGCTGCTGTCGGAAGCGCCGGTGGTGGTGTCCGAAGGGCGCAGCTTCCCGGTTGAGCGCCAGTATCAGCCGTTGGCCAGCCATCTGCGGCTGGAAGACGGCGTTGCGGCGGCGGTGAAGCGCCTGCTGGCCGAGCAGGCGGGGTCGTTGCTGCTGTTCCTGCCGGGTGTGGCGGAGATCAATCGGGTGCTGGAGCGGTTGACCGGCGAGGTGGCGAGCGATACCGATCTTTGCCCGCTGTATGGCGCGTTGCCGCTGGCGCAGCAGCAAAAAGCGATTCAGCCGGCGGCGTCTGGCCGCCGCAAGGTGGTGCTGGCGACCAACATCGCCGAGACCAGTCTGACTATTGAAGGCATTCGGTTGGTGGTGGACAGCGGCCTGGAGCGCGTGGCGCGCTACGAGGTGCGCAACGGTTTGACGCGGCTGGCGACGCAGCGCATCAGTCAGGCTTCGATGGTGCAGCGCGCCGGGCGTGCTGGGCGCCTGGAGCCGGGCATTTGCTGGCACCTGTTCGCCAAGGAGCAGGCGGAGCGTGCGGTGGAACACGCTGAACCGGAAATTTTACAGAGCGATCTCACCGGTTTCTGGCTCGAACTGCTGCAGTGGGGTTGTCATGATCCGGCGCAGCTGACCTGGCTTGACGCGCCTCCGGCGGCGGCATTGGCGGCGGCCAGGGCGTTGCTGCAGCGGCTGGGGGCCACGGATGACGGCGACAAGCTCACCGCGTCGGGGCGCCAGATGGCCGCATTGGGCTGTGAGCCACGGCTGGCGGCGATGCTGGTCGCCGGCGCGGCGCTGAGCGCCGATGGCCTGGCAACGGCGGCGTTGCTGGCGGCATTGCTGGAGGAGCCGCCGCGCGGCGGGCAGATGGATATCGGCTACTGGCTGAGCCGCCCGCAGCCGAATTGGCGGCAGCGCGCCGCGCAGTTGGCCAAACGCCTGCCGCAGCGTGCGGGGCAAATCGATATCGATCTGGCACCGCGTCTGCTGGCGCTGGCGTTTACCGATCGCATCGCCCAGCGGCGCGGTCAGGATGGCCGCTACCTGCTGGCCAACGGCATGGGTGCGGCGATGAACCAGGACGAAGCGCTGTCGCGTGCGCCGTGGCTGATCGTCCCCAGTCTGTTGCAGGGCCACAACAGCCCCGATGCGCGTATTTTGCTGGCGTTGCCGGTCGATATCGAGGCGCTGGCGGCGCAGCTGCCGGCGATCGTCACGCCGCGTACGGCGGTGGAGTGGGATGAAGAGAAGGGCACGCTGCGCGCCTGGAAGCGCCAGCAGATCGGCCGTCTGACGCTGCGCGCCCAGCCGCTGGCCAAACCGGCGGATGAAGAGCTGCAGCAGGCGCTGCTCGATTGGGTGCGCGCGCAGGGGTTGGCGGTGCTCAACTGGGAGGGCGCCGCCGAACAATTGCGGGTGCGCCTGCAGTGCGCGCAAGCCTGGCTGCCGGAGGCGGAATGGCCGGCGATGGACGAAGAACCGCTGCTGGCGGCGTTGGAACAGTGGCTGCTGCCGTCGCTGAGCGGCGTGCGCGATCTGCGCGGGTTGAAGCAGGTCAACATCGCCGAGGCGCTGTTACGGCTGTTGGACTGGCAGCAAAAGCAGCGGCTGGATAATGCGCTACCCACTCATTACACTGTGCCGACCGGCAGCCGCTTGCCAATCCGTTATGAGGCCGGCAAACCGCCGGCGCTGGCGGTACGATTGCAGGAAGTGTTCGGTGAGCAGCGCAGCCCGATGCTGGCGGAGGGTCGCATCCCGGTGGTGCTTGAGTTACTCTCACCGGCGCACCGGCCGTTGCAAATCACCGGCGATCTGGCGGCCTTCTGGCAAGGCGCCTATCGTGAGGTGCAAAAAGAGATGAAGGGCCGCTACCCGAAACATGCGTGGCCGGACGACCCGGCCACGGCGGTACCGACGCGCCGAACGAAGAAATATCAGTAGGCCGCGAGCATTTAAGGTTTGGAATTCAGATGTTTCTTCTGGTCAGCGCCATGGCGTCGGCACAGATTAAGCGACTCATTATGGCCGGCAGTGTCGGCAAGCTCGGAGAACAACAGCCATGGCTGGGGATGACCGCGAGCCCATCGGGCGCAAAGGAAAACAACCAAAAAGCACCGCGTCGCGCAAGCCGCCGCGCCGCCGCCGAGACGACGATTATGACGATTACGAAGAAGACGAGTATGACGATGATGAGTATGAAGAGGAGGAGGAACGCATGCCGCGTAAGGTAAAAGCGACTCCGCCGCGTAAAAAACGCCGCTGGCTCGGCCTGTTTATCAAACTGATCCTGGTGATCGCTGTCCTGTTGGCGATCTATGGCGTCTACCTGGACTCGCAGATCCGCAGCCGCATCGACGGTAAAGTCTGGCAGCTGCCGGCGGCGGTGTACGGCCGCATGGTCAACCTGGAACCGGGCATGCCGTACAGCAAGAAGGAAATGGTCAACCTGCTGGAAGGCATGCAGTATCGCCAGGTCAGCCGCATGACACGTCCGGGCGAGTTTACCGTGCAGGCTAACAGCATCGAGATGCTGCGCCGCCCGTTCGACTTCCCGGATGGTAAAGAAGGCCAGATCCGCGCTCGCCTCGATTTCCAGAACAACCGCCTGGCGAAGATCGAAAATCTGGACAGCGGCCGCAGCTTCGGCTTCTTCCGCCTCGATCCGCGTCTTATCACCATGCTGCAGTCGCCGAACGGCGAACAGCGTCTGTTTGTACCGCGCTCCGGCTTCCCGGATCTGCTGGTGGATACGCTGATCGCCACGGAAGACCGCCACTTCTATGAGCATGACGGCATCAGCCCTTACTCCATCGGCCGTGCGGTGCTGGCCAACCTGACCGCCGGCCGTGCAGTGCAGGGCGGCAGTACCCTGACGCAGCAGCTGGTGAAGAACCTGTTCCTGAGCAACGAACGTTCGCTGTGGCGTAAGGCCAACGAAGCCTATATGGCGCTGTTGGTGGATTACCGTTACAGCAAGGACCGCATTCTGGAACTGTATCTGAACGAGGTGTACCTCGGCCAGAGCGGCAGCGATCAGATCCGCGGTTTCCCGTTGGCCAGCCTGTACTACTTCGGCCGTCCGGTGGACGAGCTGAGCCTCGATCAGCAGGCGCTGCTGGTCGGCATGGTCAAGGGCGCGTCGCTGTACAACCCGTGGCGCAACCCGAAACTGGCGCTGGAGCGCCGCAATCTGGTGCTCAAGCTGTTGCAGAACCAGGGCGTGATCGACGGCGAGCTGTATGACATGCTGAGCGCGCGTCCGCTGGGCGTGCAGCCGAAAGGCGGCGTCATTACGCCACAGCCGGCGTTTATGCAGATGGTGCGCCAGGAACTGCAGAGCAAGCTGGGCGATAAGGTCAATGACCTGTCCGGCGTGAAGATCTTCACCACGCTGGATCCGGTGTCGCAAGACGCGGCGGAAAAAGCGGTCGAAGACGGCATTCCGGCGCTGCGCGCCGCGCGTCATCTGCAGGATCTGGAAGCGGCGATGGTGATTGTCGATCGCTTCAGCGGTGAAGTGCGCGCCATGGTCGGCGGCGCCAACCCGCAGTTCGCCGGTTTCAACCGCGCCATGCAGGCGCGCCGTCTGGTCGGCTCGTTGGCCAAGCCGCCGACGTACCTGACCGCGCTATCCGAACCGGATAAATACCGCCTCAACACCTGGCTGGCAGATGCGCCGCTGTCGCTGAAACAGCCGAACGGGGCCGTTTGGCAGCCGAACAACTATGACCGTAAATTCCGCGGTCAGGTGATGCTGGTGGATGCGCTGGCCAACTCGCTGAACGTGCCGACGGTGAATCTCGGTCTGTCGGTTGGGCTGGATCAGATCAGCGCCACGCTGCAACGTCTGGGCATCCCAAAAGCGGAGATCAACCCGGTGCCTTCGATGCTGCTGGGGGCGATCGGCCTGACGCCGATGGAAGTGGCGCAGGAGTATCAGACCATCGCCAGCGGCGGTAACCGTGCGCCGCTGTCGGCGGTGCGTTCGGTGATCGCCGAAGACGGCACGGTGCTGTACCAGAGCTTCCCGCAGGCGGAACGCATGGTGCCGGCGCAGGCCGCTTACCTGACGCTGTATGCGATGCAGCAGGGCGTAGCGCGCGGGACCTCCCGTTCGCTGTCGGTGAAGTTCCCGAACTACAACCTGGCGGCGAAAACCGGTACCACCAACGATTTGCGCGACAGCTGGTTTGCCGGCATCGACGGTAAAGAGGTGGCGATCGCCTGGGTGGGGCGCGACAACAACGGCCCGGCCAAGCTGACCGGCGCCAACGGTGCCTTGACCCTGTATCGCCGTTATCTGGAAAACCAGACGCCGCTGCCGCTGATGCTGCAGCCGCCGGAAGGCATTAACCAGATGAGCATCGACTCTGCCGGCAACTTTATCTGCGGCGGTGGCAGTTGGCGCACCATCCCGGTCTGGACCGACAATCCGCAGGGATTGTGCCAGGCCAGCCAGGCGGCGGTGCAGCAACAGCAGCAACCGGCGGCGGGTGAGCAAAAAGATGGCGATGGCGTCGCCGGCTGGATCAAGGATATGTTCGGTCAGTAATCGCTACCGGGGCGCCGGCCCCGGTGAAAATTTTTTCTTTGTTATTAAGCCCGTAACCTTGGTTGCGGGTTTTTTTGTTTTTCCGCTCGTTTTATTTCCCTGCTAACCGCAAGGCTAAGCGCCTAATCCTTAACCTATTTGCCCTGTGAATTCGGCTTGCAGTTTAATTTGGCTTCTGCATAAAATGCGACGCTTATAATAATTATTATCGTTTACATTCGTCATTTAATTATTCATCAGAGAAATCAACTATGCCGACCAAGCGTCTTTCATCATCTGCGGCCAAGCAGGGCCGTACTCCCGTCAGCGCGTTAGCGATCACCGTCGCCGCGGCGTTGGGCACGCTGGCGATGCCGGCTTTCTCCGCCGACGCCAAGCCGGCCGCCAAGGAAGACACGATTACCGTTGTGGGCGGCAGCAATACCGCCCAGCAGGAAAGCGCCTGGGGGCCGGTCGGCACCTATGTCGCCAAACGCAGCGCCACCGGCACCAAAACCGATACGCCAATAGAGAAGAACCCGCAGTCCGTTTCCGTGGTGACGCGTGAAGAGATGGATATGCGCCAACCGGATACGGTGAAGGGCGCGCTGGCCTATGCGCCGGGCGTATTTGCCAGCCGCGGCAGCTCCACCACCTATGACGCGGTGGCGATCCGCGGCTTCCCGGCCACCAACACCACCCAGTATCTGGATGGCCTGCGGTTGCTGGGCAACAACTACAGCGAAGCGTCCATCGATCCTTATTTCCTTGAGCGAGCCGAGCTGCTGCGCGGCCCGGTTTCGGTGCTGTACGGCAAAAGCAACCCGGGCGGTTTGGTCGCCATGGTCAGCAAACGGCCAACCACCGAACCGCTGCGCGAAATCCAGTTCAAGATGGGCACCGATAACCTGTTCCAGACTGGCTTCGATTTCAGCGACGCGCTGGACGATCAGGGCATCTATTCCTACCGTCTGACCGGCCTGGCGAAAGACAGCGATACGCAGCAGACCATGAGCAAAGAGAAGCGCTATGCGATCGCGCCGTCCTTTAGCTGGCGTCCAGATGACAAAACCAACCTCACGCTGTTGGCCAACATTCAAAACGATCCTTATACCGGCTTTTACGGCTGGTTGCCGAAACAGGGGACGCTGATACCGTTGCCGGATGGCAGCAAACTGCCGACCGATTTCAACGAGGGCGAAGCCAGCAACTACATGTCCCGCAAACAACGGATGATCGGCTACAGCTTCGAACACGCCTTCAACGATACCTGGGCGGTGCGCCAGAATCTGCGCTATATGCAGCTGGACACCGATATGAAGAGCATTTATGGATATGGTTTGTCATCGCCGACGACGATCAATCGCCTCTATGTTCAATCGAAGGAACACCTGAACAATTTCTCCGTAGATACCCAGGCGCAGGCGAAGGTGAAAACGGGACAGGTTGATCACACCCTATTGTTTGGGGTGGATTACTCGCGCATGCGTAACGATATCAATGCCGCATATGGTTCTGCGGAAGGTCTTAGTATGACCAATCCGCAATACGGAAATGACGCTGTCAACATCAACTTCCCCTACCATTACCTGAACCGTCAGGAGCAAACCGGCCTGTATGTGCAGGAACAAGGGGAGTGGAACCAGTGGCTGTTGACGCTGGGCGGTCGCTATGACTGGGCGAAGACCTCCGCTTACAATCGTGATACGAATTTGACGGATCAGCAAACCGACCGGCAGTTTACCTGGCGCGGCGGTCTGAACTACCTGTTCGACAATGGCGTGACGCCGTATTTCAGCTACAGCGAGTCGTTTGAGCCGAATTTGGGTACAACCCGCGGAGGCAGCACCTTCAAGCCTTCTATCGGCAAGCAGTATGAAGCCGGCGTGAAATACGTGCCGAAGGATCGCCCGATCGTGCTGACCGGCGCCCTGTATCAGCTGACCAAAAGCAATAATCTGACGCCGGATCCGGCCAATCCGCAGTTCAGCGTGCAGAGCGGCGAGATCCGTTCGCGCGGCGTGGAGTTGGAAGCCAAGGCGGCGTTGAACGCCAACGTCAACCTGATCGCCTCCTATACCTATACCGATGCGAAGTACACCAAGGACAATACCTATCTGGGTAAACCGACCGTCGAGATGCCGAAACACTTGGCTTCGCTGTGGGCGGATTACACCTTCCACGAAACGGCGTTGAGCGGCCTGACGTTGGGCTCCGGTGTGCGCTACGTCGGCTCCAGCTCGAGCTTCAACAGCGATAACTCCGCCTTCAAAGTACCGGACTACACGCTGGTGGACGCTACCATTAAATACGATCTGGCGCGCTTTGGCCTGCCGGGCTCATCCGTGGGCGTTAACATCAATAACCTGTTCGACAAGACCTACGTGTCGAGCTGCTACAGCGACTACGCCTGCTATTGGGGCGCAGAACGCCAGGTGGTCGCCACCGCAACCTTCCGTTTCTAACCGGATAGCCGGGGCGGCGCCGTGTCGCCCCGGACAAAGCAGGATCTATGCAGGACAAACTTCTTAATCCCGGCGCGACCTTCGCGCTGGATAACGCCAGCTTCGCCGTCCCCGGTCGGGTGCTGTTGCAACCGCTGTCGCTCGGTTTTCCCCAGGGCAAAGTCTGCGGCCTGATCGGCCATAACGGTTCCGGTAAATCCACTTTGTTGAAACTGCTCGGGCGGCACCATGCGCCCAGCGACGGCCAGGTATTGCTCAATCAGCAGCCGTTGGCGCAGTGGGACAGCAAGTCTTTCGCCCGCCAGGTGGCCTACCTGCCGCAGCAGTTGCCGGCGGCGGAAGGCATGACGGTGCGCGAGCTGGTGGCCGTCGGCCGTTATCCGTGGCATGGCGCGCTGGGGCGTTTTGGTGCCAACGATCGTCAACAGGTGGAAGAGGCCATCGCGCTGGTGGGCTTGAAGCCGTTCGCCAATCGGCTGGTGGACAGCCTGTCCGGCGGCGAGCGCCAACGCGCCTGGCTGGCGATGATGGTGGCGCAGGACAGCCGCTGCCTGCTGCTCGACGAACCGAC
>NZ_WLYN01000015.1:0-65007 GCF_009707615.1 Serratia sp. YC16
GTGCGGTTTTGTACGTTCAAATTTTTCTTTAGACACGGCTATATTCCTTACTATAGCGCTCTCCCCTTCTGGAGAGAGCACGGGACTTTGGTTTTAACCCTGCGGCTTATTTGCCACGGGCTTCGATTACGGCCTGAGCGACGTTGTTCGGTGCATCATCATACTTCAGGAATTCCATGGTGTATGATGCGCGACCTTTAGTCAGAGAACGCAGCTGAGTTGCGTAGCCGAACATTTCGGACAACGGTACTTCAGCGTGGATCTTAACGCCAGTCACTTCAGATTCCTGACCGCGCAGCATGCCGCGACGACGGCTCAAGTCACCGATAACGTCACCGGTGTTCTCTTCTGGAGTCTCAACTTCAACCTTCATGATAGGCTCAAGCAGAACTGGTTTCGCTTTCTTAAAGCCTTCTTTAAAGGCGATAGACGCGGCCAGTTTAAACGCCAGTTCAGAGGAGTCAACGTCGTGGTAAGAACCGAAGTGCAGACGAATACCCATGTCTACTACCGGGTAACCAGCCAACGGACCAGACTTAAGCTGCTCCTGGATGCCTTTATCAACGGCAGGGATGTATTCGCCAGGAATTACACCACCTTTGATGTCGTTGACGAACTCGTAACCTTTCGGGTTAGAGCCCGGCTCCAGTGGGTACATGTCGATCACAACGTGACCGTACTGACCGCGACCACCAGACTGCTTGGCGTGCTTACCTTCAACATCGGTAATCTTCGCGCGAATCGCTTCGCGGTAAGCTACCTGAGGTTTGCCCACGTTAGCTTCAACGTTGAATTCACGCTTCATGCGGTCAACGATGATGTCGAGGTGCAGTTCACCCATACCGGCGATGATGGTCTGGTTAGACTCTTCGTCAGTCCATACGCGGAATGACGGGTCTTCTTTAGCCAGACGGCCCAGAGCCAGACCCATTTTTTCTTGGTCAGCTTTGGTTTTTGGTTCAACGGCGATAGAGATTACCGGCTCAGGGAATTCCATACGCTCCAGGATGATTGGAGAGTCTGGATCACACAGGGTGTCCCCGGTGGTCACGTCTTTCAGACCGATCGCAGCGGCGATGTCGCCTGCGCGAACTTCTTTGATCTCTTCACGCTTGTTGGCGTGCATCTGAACGATACGGCCGAAACGCTCGCGCGCAGCCTTAACGGAGTTCAGCACGGTGTCGCCGGAGTTAACAACGCCGGAGTACACGCGGAAGAAGGTCAGGTTACCCACGAACGGGTCGGTAGCGATTTTGAACGCCAGCGCAGAGAACGGCTCGTCATCACTTGCGTGACGCTCAGCCGGAGTGTCTTTGCCATCGTCCAGGATACCGTTGATCGCAGGAACGTCAGTTGGTGCCGGCAGGTATTCGATTACCGCATCCAGCATCGCCTGTACGCCTTTGTTCTTGAACGCAGAGCCACAGGTAACCAGGATGATTTCGTTGTTCAGCACGCGCTGACGCAGAGCGGATTTGATTTCTTCCTCGGTCAGCTCTTCGCCGCCCAGGTATTTTTCCATCAGCTCTTCGGAAGCTTCCGCAGCGGACTCGATCAGGTTCTGGCGCCATTCTTCAGCCAGGTCCATCATGTCAGCCGGCACGTCTTCGTATTCGAAGGTTACGCCTGCGTCTTCTTCGTTCCAGTTGATCGCCTTCATTTTCACCAGGTCGATAACGCCGGTGAATTTGTCTTCTGCGCCGATAGCCAGCTGCAGAGGAACAGGGTTGGCGCCCAGACGAGATTTGATCTGGCCTACAACTTTCAGGAAGTTAGCACCCATACGGTCCATTTTGTTAACGAACGCGATACGTGGCACTTTGTATTTGTTAGCCTGACGCCATACGGTTTCAGACTGTGGCTGAACACCACCAACAGCACAGTAAACCATTACCGCACCATCCAGCACACGCATGGAACGTTCTACTTCGATGGTGAAGTCAACGTGCCCTGGGGTGTCGATGATGTTTACGCGGTGCGGTTCGAACTGCTTGGCCATACCAGACCAGAAGGCAGTAGTCGCTGCAGAAGTGATGGTAATACCACGCTCCTGCTCCTGTTCCATCCAGTCCATGGTGGCAGCGCCGTCATGAACTTCACCGATTTTGTGGTTTACACCGGTGTAGAACAGAATACGTTCGGTAGTGGTGGTTTTACCGGCGTCGATGTGAGCACTGATACCGATGTTACGGTAGCGTGCAATGGGTGTTGTACGAGCCATTTGATTCCTCTATTCCTAGGGCGTTCAAGTTCAGTTAACCCAAGCGGGCCGATTTGACGCGCCCGCTTGGTTAGCATAACTATCGCGTGGTGATTACCAGCGGTAGTGGGCGAACGCCTTGTTGGCTTCGGCCATACGGTGAACGTCTTCACGCTTCTTAACAGCAGAACCTTTGTTCTCTGCTGCGTCAGACAGCTCGTTCGCCAGGCGCAGAGCCATGGATTTATCACCGCGTTTACGTGCAGCATCAACGATCCAACGCATTGCCAGAGCATTACGACGAACCGGGCGGACTTCAACTGGTACCTGATAAGTAGAACCGCCAACGCGACGCGACTTAACTTCTACAGTCGGGCGAACGTTGTCGAGAGCGACTTCGAAAGCTTCCAGGTGATCTTTACCAGAACGCTGAGCCAGGGTCTCCAGCGCGGTATAGACGATTGCTTCTGCAGTAGATTTTTTACCGTCTACCATCAGGATATTTACAAATTTGGCCAGCAGCTCAGATCCGAACTTAGGATCTGGCAGGATTTTACGTTGGCCGATTACGCGACGACGTGGCATGGAAATACTCCGTTGTTAATTCAGGATTGTCCAAAACTCTACGAGTTTATTTTGACATTAAAGTTAAAACGTTTGGCCTTACTTAACGGAGAACCATTAAGCCTTTGGCTTCTTCACGCCGTACTTGGAACGAGCTTGCTTACGGTCTTTAACACCGGAGCAGTCAAGTGCACCACGGACGGTGTGGTAACGCACACCTGGCAAGTCTTTTACACGACCGCCACGGATCAGGATTACGGAGTGTTCCTGCAGGTTGTGGCCTTCGCCACCGATGTAGGAAGTTACTTCGAAACCGTTGGTCAAACGCACACGGCAAACTTTACGCAGTGCGGAGTTTGGTTTTTTCGGGGTAGTGGTATATACGCGGGTGCATACGCCACGTTTCTGCGGGCAGGCTTCCAGCGCTGGAACGTTGCTTTTAGCAGCCTTCACAGAGCGTGGTTTGCGAACCAGCTGGTTAATTGTTGCCATTAAAAAAGCTCCTGGTTTTTGCTTCGTACTAGCTTCGTAAACATGTGATAAATCCCCTCGTATGCACTACTGGCAAAGTACGAGGACGCAGAATTTTATGGCTGACCAGTATGGGTGTCAAGAAATATACAACATCACTCTCATCACCAGGCCATTTGGCTGCGGTGTTGTTCGGTTAATTCAACGAAGTGATTATAGCCGACGACAGTGATTTTGTGCGAAAAATGACCAACCAATCCCCGGGCTTCCAGGTCGTCCTGCAGCGCATAAAGGGATATGGGGGCGGCGAGCAGCAATTCAAGATGAGCGCTGCCGGCAAGGCCTGCCAGCACGCCATCCTGCAGCAGCAATAGCGCGTCGCCCTCCGCCGTCAGGCGCAGCAGCGCAGGCAGGTCACATTGGTTTGGCGAATGGCTCAGGGTATACAGCATCAGAAGATCCTAAAACGTCATCACGGTATCGTAGCCGGCCAGTTCGCGGCGCAGTTCGTCCGGCGCCAGCACCTCGGCGTCCAGCACCCAATCGGTCACCTGGCCCAGCCCGCGCTCCTGCAGCGAAGCCTGGCACAGATAGCACCGTTCCACGTCATACAGCGGCAGCACGCCGAAGGTGGCGATGTAATTGCGCGCCAAAATTTTTTCCGGCTGTTGGCCCGGCAACAGCTGCAGCACGCCGTCACCAACAAAAAACACCCCTAGATCTTCACTGAGCGCCGACGTGGCGAGCAGCGCGTCCAGCCCTTCCCTGCCGCCGGCGCCGCCATGCGGCCCGTGGGTGAAAACAAAAGCGACTCGTTTCATCATATCCTCAGAACTGCACCAGACGGTCGCAACTCAGCGACGCTTCGGCCAGGGAACCCAGCCCGCTCAGGATAAAACCTGGCTGCAGGTTGGCGTTTGCCAGCCCCTGTTGCGCCGCCTCCTGCTCATCGGAGACGCCGCGGCGCAACGCGGCGGCCACGCAGACGTTGAGCGCCACGCCGTGTTGCTGCGCCAGCTGCGCCCAAGCGCGCACCAGATCGAACTCGTCGCTGGCGGGCGCGGTCAGTTGGTTGGCGTTCAGCACCCCTTCACGGTAGAAAAAGACGCTGGAAAGACGGTGCCCTTTCGCCAGCAAAGCCTGAGCGAACTGATAGGCGCTGCTGGCCTGCTGCGTGCCGTAAGCCGGGCCGGTGACCAACAGACAATAATCGAGCATCAACGGTCGCTTCCCGACAGATCGCCGCTCTTGAACTGGCGGATGTACAGATAGACGGTGTGTTTGGAGATATTCAGACGATCCGCCACCTGGTTGATCGCATCCTTGATGTCGAAGATGCCTTTCTCATAGAGGTTTAGCACCACCTGACGGTTCTTGGCGTTATTGGACACCGAGCGGTCGGCGTTCACCTCTTCGATGGTGAACTCCAGCGTCTGCGCCACCAGATCGTCGACAGAAGAGGCGAAATTCACCGACGACGGCACGTCTTGCGTGGCCGGCGGCATAAAGGTCTGCATGATCTGTGAGAACGGCACATCGAGGTTCATGTTGATGCACAGCAGGCCGATCACCCGTTGTTCGCGATTGCGAATGGCGATGGTCACCGACTTCATCAGCACGCCGCTCTTGGCTCGCGTGAAGTAGGCTTTCGACACGCTGCTGTCGTCGCCGGCCATGTCGTGCAGCATGCGCAGCGCCAAGTCGGTGATCGGCGAGCCGATTTTGCGCCCGGTGTGTTCCCCGTTGGCGATGCGCACCGCCGAACTGTTCAGGTCTTCCAGCGCGTGCAATACGATCTCGCAGTGGCCGCCGATCAGCATCGCCAGCCCGTCGACCACCGCTTCATAGGATTTCAGGATTTCATGATCCGTTTGAGTAAACGGACGTTCATTCAGCAAATCAAGTTCGCTGGCTTCGCTGGATAAAAGCGAATTCGACATCGAAGATACCACCCTCATAGATCGCCTGTGCCAGGGGGCGCAGCTAAAATCGCTCGGACCGGCTCGCGGCCGTCGTCAGACATGCGCAGCGCAGTTGGCTGAGATCGACATGAAGCGGCCGGGAACAATTTTAGGTACACGCCCTAAGGGGCAGACGCATGACTGATAAGTCAGAATTATTAGTCTAGCAAAGCGGCCGGAGCAAAGTCCTTGCGTTTGCGCGTGGTATTGACGTTAAGCCCGATGCCCGGCAGGCGTCAAGCGTTCAATGGAGAGAGAGGCGGCGGCGGCCGAAATGAAAACCGCCGCGGAGGGCATCCGCGGCGGTGGCAAACAGAGCGACGAGATTATTTCGCTTTGGCGCCTGCTTTCGCGTCAGCCGGTTTCTCGGCTTTAGCGTCGGCTTTCGGCGCCGCTTTCACGTCCAGCAGCTCAACGTCGAACACCAGCGTGGAGTTAGCCGGGATGCCCGGAACGCCGGTTTTGCCGTAGGCCAGCGCCGGTGGGATCACCAGCTTGATTTTGCCGCCTTTCTTGATGTGCTTCAGACCTTCGGTCCAGCCTGGGATCACGCCGTCCAGACGGAACGACAGCGGCTCGCCGCGGGTGTAGGAATTATCGAACTCGGTGCCGTCGGTCAGGGTGCCTTTGTAGTTCACCACTACGGTGTCGCTGTCTTTCGGCGCTTCACCTGCGCCCGGCTTCTCTACCTGGTACAGCAGACCGGATTCGGTTTTCTTCACGCCTTTTTCTTTGGCGAAGCTGTCACGGTACTTGGCGCCTTTGGTTTCGTTGTCCTTGGCGTCCTGTTCCATCTTCGCCTGAGCGGAAGCCTTCACGCGCGCTTCGAAGCCCTGCAGGGTCTTCTCGATATCGGCGTCGTTCAGCTTGCTCTTGTTGGCGAACGCGTCCTGGACGCCGGCGATCAGCTGATCTTTGTCCAGTTTGATGCCCAGCTTCTCTTGCTCTTTCAGAGAGTTGTCCATGTAACGGCCGAGAGAGGCGCCCAGTGCGTAAGCCGCTTGCTCGTCGTCGTTTTTGAACTTGCCGGTGCTTGGCGCTGCTGCCGCGTCCGCTGGTTTAGCGGCTTCTGCCGGTTTGGCGGCATCGGCTGCCATGACCTGGGTCGCATTCAGAGCAAAAGCCATGGTGGTTGCCAGAAGCGTGACTTTAAACAAAGATTTCATCCATTTCTCCAGTGTCTGAAGCAATGCCCCAAACAATCATTAGGTAAGATAACCGGGCTACTATAGCTGCCTGAAACAAAACAAAACAGTCGCACAGGTAACCAATCGAGTCAAAGTGTGACTCCCACTTTGCCAAGAAGTTTCCCATCCCGCGCTACTCACATGATAAATCAGATTTTTCTTGCAGAATATTCGGCGAGGTTAGCAAAAAACGGCATATCGAGCGCATAACTTTTCAGCACTTTACACTGCCGATCGCAACGTTGCGCGCCGACCAGAGAAATAGCGCGAGCAAACCCGGCGCCAGCTGTTACCATAGCGCCGAATCAGGATTTTATCGCGTCAGAGGTAGCCTCATGCACAATCACGACATTCAAGGTCTGCTACAGCGGCTTGAAGAACTGGAAAGCCGTCAGGCCTTTCAAGAGCTCACCATCGAAGAGCTCAACCAAACGGTCATTCAGCATCAAATGGAAATGCTGAAGATGCGCGAACACCTGCGCATGTTGACCGACAAGCTGCGTTCGACCCAAACCTCGATGATCGCCTCGCAATCGGAAGAAACGCCTCCGCCGCACTATTGATAGCCCGCCATGCGCTCATTTCAGGCGCGCCAGCCCGGCGACGGCGCGCTCGAGATACTGGCGCGGGCATCCCAAATTGATGCGAATGAAGCCGCTCCCCTGCGGGCCGAAACCGCAGCCCATCGACGGTGCCAGCTTCGCCTCCTCCACCAGCGCTCGCTGCAATTCCACATCGCTCAAACCCAGAGCGCGGCAATCCAGCCAGGCGAGATAGGTTCCTTCGGCCCGGGTCAAGGTGCACCAGGGGGCGGCGGCCGCGAGCGCCTGCGCAAACCAGCGCCGATTTTCCGCCAGATAGCCGAGCAGCTCGTCAAGCCAAACCGCGCCACGTTGATAAGCCGCAGTCGCCGCCACCATCGACAGCGCGTTGAACACATCAAGGCCGTGAGCGTTCAGTCGATCAACAAACGCCTGCCGCAGCTGGGCGTTGGGGATCAGGAAATTCGAAATGCGCAGCGAGGAGAGGCCAAAGGTTTTGCTGGCGGACGTCGCCACAATCACCCTTTCGCGATAGTCCTCGTTCAGATGCAATACCGAGGTAAACGTCTCGTCGGGCAGCAGCAGGTCGGCCCAGATTTCATCGGAGATCACCGTGACGTCGTGGGCGTGACAAAGCGCCATTAACCGCTCCAGCTCATCGCGGGTCCAGCAACGGCCGGTCGGATTGTGCGGATTACACAACAGCAGCAGCGGCGGCTTACGCTGCGCCAGGCAGGCGGCCAGCCGGTCAAAATCTATCCGGTATCCCTGCGGGGTTTCCTGCAGCGGATTTTCAAGCACTTCTCGGCCGTTCATGGTGATTATCTTGGCGAACGAGCCATAGTACGGCCCCTGCACCACCACGCCGTCCCCCGGCTGGCTGAGCAGTTGGATCAGCATCGCCAACCCGGGCACCACCCCTTCAACCGAGGTGAACCACTCGCGCCGCAGCGGTAAATCGTGCCGCTTGGTGAACCAGTCGATCGCCGCCTGATAGTAGGCGTCGTCGCGCTCGCTGTAGCCAAAGACGCCGTGTTCCACCCGCTGATGCAGCGCCTGCTGCACCTCCGGCGGGCACGGAAAGTCGAAATCGGACACCCACATCGGCAGCAGTTCGCTGCCGTCCAGTTGCAAATAGCGGTCGATGAAGTCCCACTTCACGGAGCCGGTGTTGTGACGGTCGATAATGGCGCTGAAATTAGTCGTCATGTCAGGCTTCCTTACGCTGCAAATCGTTCTGAGGCTGGAGTTTGGCGATACCGAAGCCGGTGAAGCCATAAATCAGGGCGAACACCACCGCGGCATAACATTGAATCGCCCACGGCAACAGATCGAGCGTGCTCACTCCCAGCGTGGTCGCCATGTAGATGCCGGCGGCCGTCCACGGGATCAGCGGTTCGATGACGGTGCCCGCGTCCTCGACGGTACGCGACAGGTTTTTATTGTCCAACCCCATGCGACGATAGGCCCCTTTGAACAGCTCCGCCGGGATCAGCAGCGCCAGCTTGCCGTCGCTGGTCGCACCGGTCACCAGGATGGTGGTGGCAACGGTAGCGGCGATCAATTGACCGGTGGTGTGCACCACTTTCAGCAGTCGGCTGATGATCACCGTCAGCGCGCCGGTCAGCGTCAACGCGCCGGCAAAGGAGAAGGCGCAGAACACCAGCAGGATCGTGCTCATCATCGAGAACATGCCGCCACGGTTAAGCAGGCGCGGCACGTCGGCGACGATCCCCTCGACGTTGTGGCCCTGGGCGGCGAACATCGACAGATTGAAACCGTCCATCAACGCATTCAGCCCCTGCTGCAGGCTAAAGCCCTGCAGCGCGACGCTGATGGCGATCGCCAGCGCGCAGGCGGCCAGCATGACGGGGATCACCGGCCGTTTGGTCACCGCGCCCCACAGCACCAGCACCGGCGGCAGGATCAGCAGCAGATTGAAATGGTAAAGCCCCTCGAGCGCGCTGACGATTTCGGTCACTTTTTCCGGCGTAGCCACGCTGGCCACCGCGCCGGTGTGCCCGGCGATCAGGTACACCACGGCGGCCAGGATGAAGCTCGGCAACGTCGTGTACATCAGATGCTGGATATGGCTGTAGAGATCGGTATCCGCGACGATGGCCGCGAAGTTCGTCGAGTCGGACAGCGGCGAGATTTTGTCGCCGAAGTAAGCGCCGGACACCACCGCCCCGGCCGCGGCGGCCAGCGGCACGTCCAGACCTGCGGCCACGCCCATCAGCGCCACGCCCACGGTGCCGGCCGCTCCCCAGGAGGTGCCGGTGCATACCGAGATCACGCTGGTGATGAAGAACGCGGCGATCAGAATATATTGCGGGCTGATCAGCTTCAGCCCCCAATACACCATGTAAGGGATAGTGCCGCTGATCATCCAGGTGCCGATCAGGCCGCCCACGCAGATCAGGATCATGATCACCGGCATGGCCTTCGCCAGTTTGGCCACGATGGCCTCGATGATGTCGTCCCAGCGGTAGCCTTGCCACCAGGCCAACGCGGCGGCGATAGCGGCGGACACCAGCAGCAGCGGTTCAATGCGCAGGCCAAACTGGCCATAGCCGATGATGAGCAGCAACAGCATGGCCACAATCGGCAGCGTCGCCAACCCAAGGTTGAGCGTTTTCTTATTATCCATATACGGCTCCTGTTGAAGATGGGGTACTGCAACAGCGTAATGGCTTCGATAACCGGAGGATGTGAGCGCAGACAACTGCCCATGTAATCGGTTTCATGCAATAAAATTGTGTGAGCCGCCTCTCATTCACCGCGCTTGCTTTGCTCATGCGGCTCGCCCGCGGCCACGGAGTCTCGCAGGATAAGTTCGGCCGAAAAGCGGTTGTTCTGCGGCGCAACGCCGCTGCCGCTGTGGATCTGTAGCGCCAGGCGCGCGGCGCGGCGGGCCATTTTTTCGATGGGGTAATGCACGGTGGTCAACGAGGGGTGGAGATATTTCGCCAGGGCAATGTCGTCAAAGCCGACGATCGACAGCGCCTCAGGCAGCTGAATTTGCCGTTGGTGGCAGGTGCGCATCATGCCGGCGGCCATCACGTCGTTGAACGTCACCGCCGCGGTAAAGCGTTGATCGCTGCCCAAAACGCGCTCGGCCGCCAGTTCGCCCCCTCTTTCGTTGAAGGGCACGCTGATGATCCAGGCACCCGGCACCTCAATGCCGGCGGCCGCCATGGCCTGGCGGTAACCCGTTAACCGCTGTGCGCGATCGTCGATCGGCAGATCCGCCGTCACGCAGGCAATTCTTCGATGCCCCTGACGAATAAGCAATTCGGTCGCCGCCTGCGCCGCATTGGCGTTGTCGAGCCAGATGCAACGGTTGGCGATGGCGGGCAGGTAGCGGTTGATCAGCACCAGCGCGGGCGTGTGAGCAGCGTAACGCAGCAGTTCGTCCTCCCTCATGCGCGTGACGTGTGCCACGATGGCCTCACATCCCTGGTTGATGAGAAAGTCGAGGCCGCTTTTTTCCAGCTCCGCCTGATGTCCGCCGCTGCACAGCATCAGGCGCACGCCGGCCTGCCGCGTGATGTCTTCCACGCCTCGCGCCAGGCGCGAGAAAAACGGATCGTCGAGGTTGCCGGTCAGCAGCCCCAGCATATTGCCGCTTCTTTTCGCCAACGCCAGCGCGGCGGCGTTACGGTGGTAGTTAAACTCGCGCATCGCCTTCTCGACACGCTCGCGGGTCACCGGCTCAACGTAGGCGGTATTATTGATCACCCGGCTGACGGTGGCCGTGGAAACGCCGGCACGGCGCGCAACGTCTTTCATGGTGGCCATGACATGTCCTGTCGTGCTGTTCGGCGCCCGGCGCGCCGCGCATAAAAAAGGGCAGCCGATGGCCGCCCTCTTGTCTCGTGATCGCGTTCTGCTTAGTGGCAGCCGCAACCGCCGTTACCGCAACCGCCTTTACCGTGGTCGTGACCATGGTCGTGATCGTGGCTGTGGCCGTGACCGCCGCAGCAGCCTTCACCGTGTTCGTGGTGATGGTCGTGCTCGCCGTGTACGTGACCGTGTGCCAGTTCTTCTGCAGTTGCTTCGCGGATCGCGACAACTTCCACGTTGAAGTTCAGGTTTTGGCCGGCCAGCATGTGGTTGCCGTCAACCACAACGTGGTCGCCGTCAACTTCGGTGATTTCAACCGGTACCGGACCCTGATCGGTGTCAGCCAGGAAACGCATGCCGACCTGCAGTTCGTCAACGCCCATGAAGACGTCTTTCGGTACGCGCTGCACCAGGTTTTCGTCGTAGTTGCCGTACGCGTCGTTCGCGCCGACGTGAACGTCAAAACGATCGCCAACGTCGTGGCCTTCGAGTGCTTTTTCCAGACCTGCGATCAGAGAACCATGCCCGTGCAGATAGTCCAGCGGTGCGCTCACCGGAGACTCATCAACCAAAACACCGTCTTCTGTACGTACTTGGTAAGCCAGGCTGACCACCAAGTCTTTTGCTACTTTCATGATATCTCCTACCGTTGGCTACTAGGACGCACACCGTTATCGGGATGCGCGCCTTTTCCGGACAGATTGTAACGGAAATCTGTCGCGCTGTACCCTCCGGGATAAAAAAACGCTACTTCGGCTGGAAAATGCCGATCACCTGCTCTTGCGGGCGAACGTGTTTTTCCACCTGTTGTTCGGTCTGGCGCTGATGATGGCCGCACTTGACGCACTCCACCACTTCCACCTGATCCTCCCGCCACACCGCCAGCGTATCCATGGCGCTACAGCTCGGGCACACCGCCCCGGCGATAAATCTCTTACGTGTTGCAGACATCGTTATGCTCCCGCTTATTCATATTCATCCCAGCCGTCGAACTGGCGACTTTCTTTTTGCATTTCGCGATGGAACAGCTCTTCCAACTCGCGCCGCGCCTCTTTCACGCGGGAAATTTGCGCCACGTCGCCCTGATGCGGCGGCATCAGTTCACGCAGCATGCGCATATCCAGGCGGCGGAAATGCTGCTGGGCGCGGAAGGCCTGATGCGGGTGCATGCCCAACTCCATCAGCGCCTTGCGCCCCAGTTCCAGCGCGCTGGAGAAGGTCTCGCGGCTGAACTGTTTCACCCCCGCCTGCAGCAACTCATGCGCCTCCACGCGGCCGCGCGCGCGCGCCAGAATGCTCAGGTTCGGGAAGTGCTGCTGGCACAGCCGCACGATCTCCATGGTGTCTTCCGGCTCATTGCAGGTGATCACGATCGACTTGGCCTTCTCGGCGCCCGCCGCGCGCAACAGCTCCAGCTCGGTGGCATCGCCGTAATAAACCTTGTAGCCGTAGCGCCGCAGTACGCCAACGGCGCTGACGTCGCGCTCCAGTACGGTAATGCGCATCTTGTTGGCCATCAGCAGGCGGCCGATCACCTGGCCGAAACGCCCGAAGCCGACGATGATCACCTGCGGATCGTCGTCTTCCACGTACGGCGTTTCCTCATCCTCGTCCTTGGCGTTGTATCGGCGCGCCAAAATGCGGTCGATGGCCTGCATCAGCAGCGGCGTGGTCATCATCGACAGCGTCACCACCACCAGCAGTAAAGAGAGTTGATCCGGCTGCAGCACCTTTTGGGCGCCCGCCGCAGAAAACAACACGAAGGCGAACTCACCGCCCTGGCTGAGCACGCCGGCGAACTGCAGGCGCACCGAGCTGCGCAGGCCGAACAGGCGCGACACGCCGTAGAGCACGCCGGATTTGACCGCCACCAGCGCCAGCACGCCGATCAACACTTCGGCCAGGTGGGTGTAGAGCACGCCGATATTCAACACCATACCCACCGAGATAAAGAATAACCCCAGCAGCAGCCCTTTAAACGGCTCGATGGAAATTTCCAACTCGTGGCGGTATTCGCTCTCCGCCAGCAGCACGCCGGCAATGAAGGTGCCGAGCGCCATCGACAGGCCGAGCGTCTCCATAAACAGCGCCGAGCCGAGCACCAACAACAGCGCCGCGGCGGTGAAGATTTCGCGCACGCCGGAAGCGGCGATATAGCGGAACAGCGGCCGCAGCAGGAAGCGGCCGCCGATCAGCATGCCGCCGAACGCCGCCACCTTGAGCGCGATTTTCGCCCAATCGTCGCTGGTGCCACCCGCGCCGGCCAGAATCGGGATCAACGCCAGCGCCGGGATCACCGCCATATCCTGGAACAGCAGCACCGAAAAGCCGAGCTGCCCCCCTTCGTTGCGGTTCATGCCCTTCTCGCGCATCAGCTGCAGCGCCATCGCGGTGGAGGACATCGCCAGACCGACGCCGCCGATCACCGCCGCCTGCCAGGCAAAGTGCGTCAGGTACAACAACGCGCCCAGCACCGCCGCGGTGATCAACACCTGGCCGGCGCCGGCGCCGAAGATCGAGCGCCGCAGTTCCCACAGCTTGCTGGGGTTCAGCTCCAGGCCGATGATGAACATCAGGAACACCACGCCCAGTTCGGAGAAGTGCAGGATCTCGTCAACGTCGCGAATGAAGCCCAATCCCCAGGGGCCGATGGCGATGCCGGCGATCAGATAGCCCAGCACCGCGCCGATCCCCAGGCGACGAGCGATCGGCACCGTCACCACCGCGGCGAACAGGAACAGTAAAATGGCGGTCAGTAAGGTTGATCCTTCCATGCTCACCGCCCTCCGTGCGGCAGCGGGTGGCTCAGCCACTCGCCGTAGGCGTCCGCATGGCTGCGCAGCACCTCCGGCTTCTGCCGCCGCGCCCAATACACCACGAACGGCGTCAACCAGTGCATATGGCACATTCCGGCGGTCAACTCGAACGGCCGCAGGATATCTTCCATCGGATAATGGTTATAACCGCCGGTGCGATAGGCGCCTTCCGGCTCGCCGGTGGTGATCACCGAGCGCCAGTATTTGCCCGCCAACGCATTGCCGCCCACCCCGCTGGCGAAGCCGCGCGACAAGACCCGATCCAGCCACTCCTTCAGCAGCGCCGGGCAGCTGTAGGTATAGAGAGGATGCTGAAACACGATGACCTGATGCTCACGCAGCAGCTGTTGTTCGTGATGGATATCGATAAAAAAATCAGGATAGTGCGCGTAAAGATCGTGCACGGTGACATGTTCCAACTGCTGCGCCGGTCGAAGCAAAACCCGGTTCGCCACCGAGTCATGGGATTCCGGATGGGCATACAGCAGCAAGACCTTGGGCGGCTGCGACATCATTCCCCTCCAAAGCGTCGTCAGGGTAGCGGTTTTCCGTTACCATGCATCGCAAAGACAAAAACAGCGCGCGGTGCGCGTTCTGTTACCTTAATGATAATTTAACATACTCTGAACATACGGCGCTTTATGATTGTATTCTCCTCGCTACAAATCCGACGCGGCATTCGCGTCCTGCTGGACAACGCCACGGCGACGGTTAATCCCGGTCAGAAGGTCGGCCTGGTGGGCAAAAACGGCTGCGGCAAATCCACGCTGCTGTCGCTGCTGAAGGGCGAGATCGCGGCGGACGGCGGCAGTTTCACCTTCCCCGGCAACTGGGCGCTGGCTTGGGTCAACCAGGAGACGCCGGCGCTGGACGTGCCGGCGATCGAGTATGTTATCGACGGCGACCGCGAGTTTCGCCAGCTTGAAGCCGAACTGCAGGCGGCCAACGACCGCAACGACGGCCACGCCATCGCCACCCTGCACGGCAAGCTGGACGCCATCGACGCCTGGACCATCCGTTCCCGCGCCGCCAGTCTGCTGCACGGCCTCGGCTTCTCCAACGAACAGCTGCAAAGCCCGGTACGCGACTTCTCTGGCGGCTGGCGCATGCGCCTTAACCTGGCACAGGCGCTGGTGTGCCGTTCGGACCTGCTGCTGCTCGACGAACCGACCAACCACCTGGATCTCGACGCGGTGATCTGGCTGGAGCGCTGGCTGAAAAGCTATCCCGGCACGCTGGTGCTGATCTCGCACGACCGCGACTTCCTCGATCCGATCGTCGACAAGATCCTGCATATCGAACAGCAGACGATGAACGAGTACACCGGCAACTATTCTTCGTTCGAACGCCAGCGCGCCACCAAACTGGCGCAGCAGCAGTCGCTGTATCAGCACCAGCAAGAGAAAGTGGCGCACCTGCAAAGCTATATCGACCGTTTCCGCGCGCAGGCCACCAAGGCCAAGCAGGCGCAGAGCCGTATCAAGATGCTGGAGCGCATGGAGCTGATCGCCCCGGCGCACGTCGACAATCCGTTCACCTTCAGCTTCCGTCCGCCGGAAAGCCTGCCGAACCCGCTGCTGCGCATGGAAAAGGTCAGCGCCGGCTATGGCGAGAAAGTGATCCTGAAGTCAATCAAGCTGAACCTGGTGCCCGGATCGCGCATCGGCCTGCTCGGCCGCAACGGCGCCGGCAAATCGACGCTGATCAAACTGCTGGCCGGCACCCTGGAACCGCTGAGCGGCGAGATCGGCCTGGCGAAAGGCATCAAGCTGGG
Source organism: Serratia sp. YC16 (assembly GCF_009707615.1). NCBI lineage: Bacteria > Pseudomonadati > Pseudomonadota > Gammaproteobacteria > Enterobacterales > Yersiniaceae > Serratia > Serratia sp. YC16. The sequence continues at coordinate 15,362 of NZ_WLYN01000015.1, forward strand.
CTACTTCGCCCAGCACCAGCTGGAATTCCTGCGCGCCGACGAATCGCCGCTGCAACATCTGAGCCGCATCGCCCCAAGGGTGCTGGAGCAGCAGCTGCGCGACTATCTGGGCGGTTTCGGCTTCCAGGGCGACAAGGTCAGCGAAATGACCGAGCGGTTCTCTGGCGGCGAGAAGGCGCGGCTGGTGCTGGCGCTGATCGTCTGGCAGCGCCCGAACCTGCTGCTGCTCGATGAACCGACCAACCACCTGGATCTCGACATGCGCCAGGCGCTGACCGAGGCGCTGATCGATTTCGAAGGCGCGTTGGTGGTGGTATCGCACGACCGTCATCTACTGCGCTCCACCACCGACGATCTGTATCTGGTGCACGACGGCCAGGTCGAGCCTTTCGAGGGCGACCTCGACGACTACCAGCAGTGGCTGATCGATCTGCAGCGTCAGGAAAGCCAGCAGGACGCACCGGAAAAAGAGAGCGGTGGCAACAGCGCACAGGCGCGCAAGGATCAAAAACGCCGCGAGGCGGAATTCCGCACCCAGACCCAACCGCTGCGCAAGCAGATCGCCAAACTGGAACAGCAGATGGAAAAACTGGGCGCCGAACTGGCGGCGGTGGAAGAGCAGTTGGCGGACTCCGCACTGTACGACATCAGCCGCAAGGCCGAGCTGACCGACTGCCTGCAAAAGCAAAGCCAGGCCAAATCCGCGCTGGAAGAGACGGAAATGACCTGGCTGGATGCGCAGGAACAGCTGGAGCAGCTAACGCAGGCGTTCGACGCCTAAGCCTCAGGCCTTGTAAAAAGGTTTATCCCCCAGAATGGTCGCGCGGTGCATGATGCGCCGCTGCGGCAGATAATCCGCGTTGGCGTAGTGTTGCGTCACGCGGTTATCCCAGATCGCCACGTCATTCTCCTGCCAGCGCCAGCGCACCTGAAACTCCGGTTTGGTGATGTGAGCAAACAGGAAATTCAGTAAAGTGTCACTCTCCTTCGGCGCCAGATCGACGATCCGCGTAGTGAATCCTTCATTGACGAACAGCGCCTGCCGGCCGCTGACCGGGTGGGTGCGCACCACCGGATGCAGCAGCGGCGGGTTTTTCTGCACCGCCTGTTGCCAGCGCTGATGTTCCTCGTCACTGCCGCGATGCTTGTGCTCCGGGAACGACTTGGTGAAGTCATGCTCCGCGCGCAGCCCCGCCAACAGCGTTCTGAACGGCGTCGACAGCGCCTCGTAGGCGGCGATGCCGCTGGCCCACAGCGTATCGCCACCGGTGGAAGGCAAGGTCTTGGCCGCCAGGATCGCCCCCAGCGGCGGGTTCTCGATAAAGGTCACGTCGGTGTGCCAGTTATCGTTGTCCGGCGGGTTGTCGTCGTGGGTATCGAGCACGATGATCTCTTCCACGTCGGTGGCGTGCGGATAGACCGGATGAATATGCAGATCGCCGAAGCGGCCGGCCAGATCGCGCTGCTGCAGCGGCGTGATCGGCTGATTGCGGAAGAACAGCACCTGATGCTTCAGCAGCGCATGATAGAGCTGTTCAAACTGGCCGTCACCCAGCGGCCGGGCTAATTCGACGTTTTCCACCAGCGCCCCGATGTAAGGCCCCAGCGGGGTGATATTCAGACGTTCGTTCATTGCTGTACTCCATGCCACGGGGTCAATCGACGCTGCAGGGCGCGCAGCCCCAGCTCCAGACCAAAAGCAATCACCGCAATCACGCCGATGCCGGCCAACACTACGTCGGTCGCCAGAAACTCACCGGCGGATTGCACCATAAATCCCAGGCCGCGCGTGGCGGCGATCAGTTCGGCGGCCACCAGCGTCGACCAGCCGACGCCCAGCCCGATGCGAATGCCGGTCAGGATCTCCGGCAGCGCGCTCGGCAACACCACGAAACGCAGCACCTGCCAGCGCGTAGCGCCCAACGCGCGGGCGGCGCGCACCCGCACCTGCGCCACGCTGCGCACACCGGCCACGGCGGAGAGCGTCACCGGTGCGAAGATAGCCAGATAAATCAGCAAGATCTTCGAGGTTTCGCCGATGCCGAACCAAATCACCATCAGCGGCAGATAGGCCAGCGGCGGCACCGGACGATAGATCTCAATCAGCGGATCGAGGATGCCGCGCACCGTGTCGTTCAGCCCCATGGCGATGCCCACCGGAATGCCGACGATCACCGCCGCCAACAGCGCCACCAAAATGCGTCCCAGGCTGGCCGCCAGATGCTGCCACAGCGTGGCGTCCATAAAGCCCTGCGGGCTGGCGATGGTGATCAGCTGGTGCAGCACCTGCTGCGGCGCCGGCAAAAACAGCGGGCTGATCAGCTGCAGCGCCGTCACGCCCCACCAGACGATCAATACCGTCAATAGCGTGGCGCCGCTCAGCCAAACGTTGCGCGGTACGCTGAAACGGCGTACCGGCTTGTCCTGCGGCTGCGCCGCGGCCTTCAGAGTGGAATGCAGGCTCATAGCAAGGCCTCGCGCTGTTGGAAAACTTTGCCCAGCACGTATTCGCGCTGCGCGATAAATTCAGGATCGGACTTAATCGCGCGGCAGGCTTCGCCGTCGGCATAGCGTTGGCCGAAGTTCAGCGACAGCCGCTCCACCACCTGCCCCGGCCCCGGCGACAACAGCAGCAGCTCGCTGGCGAGGAACACCGCCTCTTCGATATCGTGGGTGATCAGCAGCACCTGCTTGCCGGTGTCGCGCCAGATGGTCAACAACAGCTCCTGCATCTGCTCGCGGGTGAACGCGTCCAGCGCGCCGAACGGCTCGTCCAGCAACAGCAGGCGCGGATCGGCGGCCAGGGCGCGGGCGATGCCGACGCGTTGACGCATGCCGCCGGAAAGCTGCCAGATAAAATGCCGTTCGTAACCGGCCAGCCCCACGCGCTGCAGCATCTGCTCTGCTACCTGGCGACGCTGCGCCTTGCCGACGCCGGCCAACTGCAGGCCGAATTCGACGTTGTCCACCACGTTGCGCCACGGCAGTAAGCCCTCATGCTGGAACACCACGCCCCGCTCGGCGCTCGGGCCGTGAACGGGCGTTCCATCCAGCGTGATGCTGCCAGCTGAAGGCTCGATAAACCCGGCGATCAAATTCAGCAGCGTGGTCTTGCCGCAGCCCGACGGGCCGAGCACCACCACCAGTTGCCCGGCGGCGATCTGGAACGACACGTCGCGCAGCGCCGGCCGCCCCTGATACTCTGCTGAAAGATGATTGACGTTTAGCATCCTGCTTCCTTACGACTGCGGCGCAGCCTGCACCTGTTTCACAAAACGGTCGGTCACATACGCGCTGTAGTCGCTGTCGACCTGCGGGATCTTGCCCTGCTGCTTGAGGAATTCGGCGGTATCGCGGATCGCCTTATCCACCGGCTGGCCGAGCTGGGCAACCTGATCCGCCACCGGCAGATAACGGTTCCCCTTCACCAACTCCGGCACCTGCGCTTGCGGCACGCCGCTCAGGCGCGCCAGCGTGCTGAGATGGTTCGGATCTTTCAGCCACTGTTCCGGCGCCGCCAGGTAGGCCTGTTGCGCCTGCAGCGCGCTGGCGGCAAAGGCGGTCACCACGTCGGGATGTTTCTCGGCGAAGTCCTTGCGCACCACCCACACGTCCAGCGTCGGCGAGCCCCATTCGCCTACCTGCGCGGAGTCGGTCAGCACCTTGCCCTGCTTGGCCAGTTCATTGACCACCGGCGCCCAGACGTACGCGCCGTCGATGTCGCCGCGCTGCCAAGCGGCGGCGATGGCGGGCGGCTGCAGATTGAGGATCTTCACTTGCTCAGGCTTGATGCCCCAATGTTTGAGCGAAGCCAGCAGGCTGTAATGGGTGGTGGAGATAAACGGCACCGCGATGCGCTTGCCGATCAGATCCTGCGGGCTTTTGATGTCATTCTTCACCACCAGCGCTTCGGAGCTGCCGAGCTGCGAGGCGATGAGGAACACTTCGATGGGGAGTTTTTGGCTGGCGGCCACCGCCAGTGGACTGGAGCCGATATTGCCGATCTGCACGTCGCCGGAGGCCAGCGCGCGCAGCACGCTGGAGCCGCTGTCGAACTTACGCCAGTCGACGGTCGCGCCGGATTGTTTGGCGAAGCTGTTTTCCGCCTGCGCCACCTTGGCCGGTTCCGCCGACGTCTGATACGCCACGGTCACGTCCACCGCGTAGGCGCTGGCCGCGCTGAGCGACAACGCCAACAGCGCCGCGTTGCGTAAGGAAAAGAGTTTGCCCGCCATGTTCCGCTCCGTTGATAAAAATCTGTTCAGTTGCTGACAGTTTTATCTGAGCGATGACGGGCGATAAAAGAATAAAAAAGTCTTCTTTATTACCTTAAGTAATATTAGGGTAAATTACAGCGCGATCGTCCCGCGCAAGAACACGTGAGCATAGCCCCCAAGCAGCGTGCGGTCCCCTTGCAGTTCACAGAACAGCTCACCGCCGCGCGCCGAGATCTGCCGGGCATGCAAGCGATGGCGGCCGAGACGCGCCGTCCAGTAAGGCATCAGCGTGCAGTGTGCGGAGCCGGTGACCGGATCCTCGCCGCCGTCGAGGGTGAAATAGCGCGACACAAAGTCCACCGCGTCACCCGGCGCGGTGACGATCACCGCCCGCCCGGCCAGTGCGATCAGCGCGGGAATGTCCGGCCGCAGCGCGCGCACCTGCGCCTCGTTTTCCACCACCACCAGCAGCGCTTTCGCCTGCCACACTTCTTGCGGTTGCACGCCCAACAGCGCCGAAAGGCCCGCCGGCTCGGCGACTTTCTGCGGCGGCCGGGCGGGGAAATCAAGCACCAGCCGCTCCCGGTCCTGCGCATCGCGCTTGACGAACAGCTCGCCGCCGGCCGAACGGAAACGAATATCCTGCAGCGCCGGGTTAACCGCGCTGAACATGACATGCGCCGCCGCCAGCGTGCCGTGGCCGCAAAGATCGACCTCGCGTTCCGGGGTAAACCAGCGAATGGCGGTCATGTCGCCATCATCCCAGACAAAGCTGGTTTCCGGCAGACCGATCTCGTTGGCGATCGCCTGCAGCCGCTCCGTCGGCAGCGGTTGCGTCAGCAGACAGACCCCGGCCGGGTTGCCGCGCAGCCCTTCGCCGGTAAAGGCGACCACGTGATAATAGTTTTCCGCCATCGTTCGCTCCTTAATGCCAGATCAGTAACACACAGGCTGCAGTCAACAACCCCATGGAAACGTTGAAGATAACCCAGGCTTTTTTGCTGTGCAGCAGGCGGCCGATCACGGTGCCGAACGCCAGCCAGATAATGCCGGCGACGATGTTCACCGCCAAAATGCCCAGCGCAATCGCCGCAATGGAACCGTTATACCTGTCGCCCGCCAGGCTGAAACTCGCCACTGCGCCCAACGCCATCAGCCAGGCTTTCGGGTTGAGGAACTGCAGCAGCCAGCCCTGATAAAGCCGCACCGGCTGCGGCGGCGCCACCTCGGTTTCCAGCTTTTCATAGGCGGCGGTGGCCACTTTCCACGCCAGCCACAGCAGGTACAGGCTGCCGAGGATTTTCAGGATCAGGTGCAGCGACGGATAGACCAGGATCAGGCTGCCGACGCCGAAGGCCACCAACAGCAAAATGCTTTGCATGCCGAGCATGATGCCGATCATCAGCCCCAGCGATCGCATAAAGCCAAAGTTCGCGCCGGAGGTGGTCAGCAGCAGGTTATTGGGGCCGGGCGTGATGGCGGCCACCCACAGGAAGCCCAGCATCGACAGGAATAAACTCGGTTCCATGGCACGGGTGCTCCTCACCCAAGGCGCTTTTTTGCAGTATCATTGTTAGTTATTGGTATTGAAGCTAACAGTGCGTCTGGGATCTCACAATAGTCGCCAACAACATTTTTACTCAACCTATGCATGACGTCTTTCGCCCCCTGACCGGGGCCAGTAACCCGCACCTGCAAACGCTGTTGCCGCGGCTGGTGCGCCGCCGCGTGTTATTGAAACCGCATTGGCAACGGCTGGAATTGCCCGACGGCGATTTCGTCGATCTCGCCTGGAGCGAGGATCCGGCGCAGGCGCGCGACAAACCGCGCGCAGTGCTGTTTCATGGCCTGGAAGGCAGCTTCTACAGCCCCTACGCGCACGGCCTGCTCAACGCCTGGCGCGAGCGCGGCTGGCTCGGCGTGGTGATGCACTTTCGCGGCTGCAGCGGCGTGCCCAACCGCAAGCAGCGCATCTACCACTCCGGTGAAACCGAAGACGCGCGCTTCTTCCTGCGCTGGCTGCGCGACAGCTACGGCGAGGTGCCGACCGCGGCAGTAGGCGTTTCGCTCGGCGGCAACATGCTGGCCTGCTATCTGGCGCAGCAAGGCGCCGACAGCCTGCTGCAGGCGGCGGTGGTGGTCTCGGCGCCGCTGATGCTGGAGCCCTGCGCCTATCGCATGGAGCAAGGCTTCTCTCGCGTTTATCAGCGCTACCTGCTGGGACAGTTGAAACAAAACGCCACCCGTAAGTTGTTGCACTACCCGGACACCCTGCCGCTCAAGCTGTCACAGCTTAACGGCCTGCGGCGCATCCGCGAATTCGACGACGCCATCACCTCGCGCATTCACGGCTTCAGCGACGCTATCGACTATTATCGCCGCTGCAGCGCCCTGCCGCTGTTGCCGGCTGTCCAGACGCCGCTGCTGATCATCCATGCGAAGGACGATCCCTTCATGACCCATGAGGTGATCCCCGACGTCGCCGGCCTGCCGCGCAATATCGAATACCAGTTGACCGAGTACGGCGGCCACGTCGGCTTCGTCGGCGGCACGCTGAAAAAACCGCACATGTGGCTGGAGCATCGCATTCCGGCCTGGCTTTCCCCTTATCTGGACATCCCGACGTGATCATTCCCTGGCAAGAGCTGACAACCGATACCCTGAACAGCCTGATCGAATCCTTTGTACTGCGCGAAGGCACCGATTATGGCGAGCACGAGCGCTCGCTGGAGCAGAAGGTGGAGGACGTGCGCCGCCAGCTGAAAAACGGCGACGTGGTGCTGGTGTGGTCGGAACTGCACGAGAGCGTCAACATCATGCCACGCGGCCAGTTCCGCGCCGGGCAAGAAGAAATTTAGTGGCGCTCGGTTCTATGACTGACGGAAAAAATCAGGTAACAATGGGGCATTGCAAACCAGCGCGCACCATTTTTTCCTGACATAGAGAGCGTCAACAAGAGCCACAATAATCCCCTGACGCCGGCGCATTCAACACGGAGTGACAACCACCATGTCTGCCAAACATCCCGTTATCGCGGTGACCGGTTCCAGCGGCGCCGGCACCACCACCACCAGCGTGGCGTTCCGCAAAATCTTCCAGCAGCTCAACATTCGCGCCGCCGAGCTGGAGGGCGACAGTTTCCACCGCTACACCCGGCCGGAGATGGACGCGGCGATCCGCAAGGCGCGCGATCTGGGCAGACACATCAGCTATTTCGGCCCCGAGGCCAACGACTTCGGCCTGCTGCAACAAAGCTTTATCGACTACGGCAAGAACGGCACCGGCCGTTCGCGCAAGTACCTGCACACCTACGACGAAGCGGTGCCGTACAATCAGGTGCCGGGCACCTTCACCCCGTGGGAGCCGCTGCCGGCGCCGACCGACGTGCTGTTCTACGAGGGGCTGCACGGCGGCGTGGTCACCGAGCACCATGACGTGGCCAAACATGTCGATCTGCTGGTCGGCGTGGTGCCGATCGTCAACCTGGAATGGATCCAGAAGCTGATCCGCGATACCGGCGAGCGCGGCCACTCCCGCGAAGCGGTAATGGATTCGGTGGTGCGTTCGATGGAAGACTACATCAACTACATCACGCCGCAGTTCTCGCGCACCCACATCAACTTCCAGCGCGTGCCGACGGTGGACACCTCCAACCCGTTCGCTGCCAAGGCCATTCCGTCACTGGATGAAAGCTTCGTGGTGATCCACTTCCGCGGGCTGGATCAGATAGACTTCCCCTATTTGCTGGCGATGCTGCAAGGATCGTTTATTTCGCACATCAATACGCTGGTGGTGCCGGGCGGCAAGATGGGGTTGGCGATGGAGCTGATCATGGCGCCGTTGGTGCAGCGGCTGCTGGAAGGCAAGAAGATCGAATAAGCGCATTGAGCGCGGCGGCTGGCCGCGCTCCGTCTCGATTACGCCGGCTGGCGGATCTCGAAGCTGTGGGTCACCGTGGCGGCTTTGTTGAGCATCAGCGCCACCGAGCAGTATTTCTCCGCCGACAGGTTCACCGCTCGCTCTACGATCTTGTCGGTCAGATCCTGACCGGTGACGATGAAGTGCAGGTTGATATGGGTGAACAGCCGCGGGGCTTCTTCGCGGCGCTCGGAGGTCAGCTTCACCTCGCAATCGCGCACGTCATTGCGCCCTTTTTGCAGGATGGACACCACGTCGATCGCGCTGCAGCCGCCTACCGACATCAGCACCATCTCCATCGGGCTGGGCGCTTTATCGCCGGCGTTGCCGTCCATCAGTACCTGATGGCCGGAGGCCGATTCACCCAAAAACGTTAACCCTTCCACCCATTTAACTCTTGCCTGCATTCTGGTCACTCCGGTTGATTTCTTAAAATCAGAGTACGCTTTCGCATAGAAACAGGCAACGTAACCTGATGCTAATCATGCTGAAGCGAGACAACACGAGACACCCGCCTTACTCTGTGCTACAAACAGAGCCGCAATAAATCTTTCCGGGACACTGCATTTCAGGGAAACGCCCAGAGAAAGGCTCCTTTACCGGTATGTTAACAGAATGTAGCTTGCAGCGCTTACGGCAAGTTAATATGCTAGAGCGACAGCGTATTTTTATGACACGCCTCAAAACTTGCCGGTAGCCCTCGCTCATAACAGCGGCTACAGGCGGGTTTTACAGGGAACTCTGACCCCTGTGACACAAGGCAGCGATAACAACAGAGGATAACAGCGAATGGTTCTCGGCAAACCGCAAACAGACCCTACTCTCGAATGGTTCCTGTCTCATTGCCATATCCACAAATATCCATCGAAGAGTACGCTGATTCACCAAGGTGAAAAGGCCGAAACGCTTTACTACATCGTGAAAGGCTCCGTCGCGGTGCTGATCAAGGATGAAGAAGGTAAAGAGATGATCTTGTCCTACCTCAACCAGGGGGATTTCATCGGCGAGCTCGGATTGTTCGAAGAGGGCCAGGAGCGCAGCGCCTGGGTTCGCGCGAAAACCGCCTGTGAAGTGGCCGAAATTTCCTACAAGAAATTCCGCCAGCTGATCCAGGTGAACCCGGACATCCTGATGCGTCTGTCCGCCCAAATGGCGAGCCGCCTGCAGGTCACTTCCGAAAAAGTGGGCAACCTCGCCTTCCTGGACGTTACCGGCCGCATCGCGCAAACCTTGCTGAATCTGGCGAAGCAACCCGACGCAATGACTCACCCGGACGGCATGCAGATCAAAATCACCCGTCAGGAAATCGGCCAGATCGTCGGCTGCTCGCGCGAAACCGTTGGCCGTATTCTGAAAATGCTGGAAGACCAAAATCTGATTTCCGCCCACGGCAAAACCATTGTCGTCTACGGCACCCGTTAATCCCTGAAAAAACGGCGCAATCTGCGCCGTTTTTTATCTGCTCGCTGCCATGTGGCGTCGTCTGATCTACCACCCGGAAGTCAATTACGCACTGCGACAAACGCTGGTGTTGTGCTTGCCGGTGCTGTTCGGCCTGCTGATCGGCCAGCTGCAGCTCGGCCTGATGTTCTCTCTGGTGCCCGCCTGCTGCAATATCGCCGGTCTGGACACGCCGCATAAGCGCTTCTTTAAACGGCTGATCGTCGGCGGTGCGCTGTTCGCCCTCAGCAGCCTGCTGCTGCAACAGGCCCTGCTGTGGCATCTGCCGCTGCCGGCGCTGATGCTGGGTCTGGCGCTGTTGCTCGGCGTCACCGGCGAAATCAGCCCGCTGCACGCCCGGCTGTTGCCGGCGGCGCTGGTAGCCGCCATCTTCGCTCTCAGCATGGCCGGCACGGTGCCAATCTGGCAGGCGCCGCTGTTGTACGTCATCGGCACCGCCTGGTACGGCTTATTCACCTGGTTCTGGTTCAAACTGTGGAAAGAGCAGCCGATGCGCGAGACGTTGAGCCAGCTTTATCTGGAACTGGCGGACTACTTCGAAGCCAAGTATTCGCTGCTGACCCAGCACACCGACCCGCAAACCGCGCTGCCGCCGTTGCTGGTGCGCCAGCAAAAGGTGATGGATCTGATCAGCCTACTGTACCAACAGCTTAATTTCCTGCCACACGCCAACAACCTCGATCAAAAGCGCCTGCAGCGCGCCTTTCAGGTGGCGATGGACCTGCAGGAGCACATCACCGTCAGCCTGCATCTGCCGGAAGAAGTGCAGAAGCTGATGGAGCAGAGCCAGGCCGAAGCGATCATTCGCCGCAACGCCCAGGTGATCGCCGGCCGGCTGCGCGTGGTGGCGCACGATATTCTCTACCATCAACATTCGAAGCGCTTTTCCATGACGCACGAGCTGGCAGCGCTGGAAAAAATGGCGGCGCAGCATCCCGACAACCCGGTCGGCCAGTTTTGCTACTACCATTTCAGCCGCATCGCCCGCCTGCTGCGCACCCAGCACCCGCTGTACCGCCGCGATTTGATGCCCAGCCAGCACCGCCTGCCGTTTTGGCCGGCGTTGGCCAGCTACCTGTCGTTCAAATCCACCGCCCTGCGCAATGCCGCGCGGCTGGGGGTAACGCTGGCGGTCGGCAGCAGCCTGGGGGCGGTATTCAACCTGCCGAAGCCTTACTGGATCCTGCTCACCATCATGCTGGTGAGTCAAAACGGCTATAACGCCACCCGGGTGCGCATTCAGCACCGTGCGCTGGGCACGATCGCCGGCCTGTTGCTGGCGGCGGGTCTGCTGCAGCTGCAGTTACCGGAAGGGGAAACGCTGAGCATCATGCTGGTGATCACCCTGCTGGCCTACCTGGTTTCGCGCAAGAACTACGGGCTGTCGGTGATCGGCTTTACGGTCACGGCGGTTTACACCCTGCAGCTGCTGGCGCTGAACGGCTCGCATTTTCTGGTGCCGCGCCTGATCGATACGCTGATCGGCTGCGTGCTGGCGTTCGGCGGCACCATTTGGCTGTGGCCGCAGTGGCAAAGCGGGCTGCTGCGCAAAAATGCCCATCAGGCGCTGGAGAACGATCAGGCCGCGCTGCGGCTGATGCTGAAGCAACCCGAGCCGGACGCCGCCTCGCTGGCCTACGCCCGCATGCAGGTCAACCAGGCACACAATGCGCTGTTCACCGCGCTCAATCAGGCGATGCAGGAACCGGGATTCGCCTCGAACTATCTGGCTGACATGCGGCTGTGGGTCACTCATAGCCAGTTCATCGTCGAGCACCTGAACGCCATGACCATTCTGGCGCGCGAGCACTACATGCTGACGCCGAAGCTGGCGGAAGAGTATCTGCAAACCTGTGAAATCGCGCTGCAAAGCTGCCAGCAGCGGCTGGAATACGATGGCCCGAGCAGCGACAACAGCGGCATCATGCAGCCGCCGGACCTGCATCCGGACATGCCCGTCACCGAGATGGAGCGCCATCTGCGGCGCATCCTGTCGCACCTGAGCGTGATGCATACCATTTCGTCGCTGGCCTGGCGCCAGCGCCCGCACCACGGCATCTGGCTCAAACGCAAACTGCGCGATCAATAAGGGCGCGGCATGCCGCGCCCCGTTATTCGCCGCACGGGCTTCAGGCGTTGATCACGTCCTGCACCGCCAGCTCGAACAGCGCCATGCCGGCTTCGATATCCTGCAGCTCCACCACCAGCGACGGCGCAAAACGAATCACGTTCGGCCCGGCGTTGAGGATCATCAGCCCACGCGCAGCGGCGGCGGTGAGGAAGTCACGCGCTCTGCCGTGATAATGCGGCGTCAGCTCAGCGCCGATCAGCAACCCCATACCGCGAATGGCGGTGAAAATACCGTATTTATCGCCGATATTCTGCAAAGCTTGCACATACAGCGCATGGCGCTGCTCAATGCCGCTCAACACCTCCGGCGTATTGATCACATCCAGCGCCGCCTCCGCCACCGCGCAGGCCAGCGGGTTGCCGCCGTAGGTAGTGCCGTGAGTGCCCACCTGCATCACCGACGCGATCTCTTCGGTGGTCAGCATGGCGCTGACCGGGAAACCGCCGCCCAGCGCCTTGGCGGTGGTGAGAATGTCCGGCGTCACGCCATAATGCATGTAGGCGAACAGCTTGCCGCTGCGCCCCATGCCGCTCTGCACTTCGTCGAACACCAGCAGCGCCTGATGTTGGTCGCACAGCTCGCGCACGCCTTTGAGGAAGCCGGCGTCGACCGGCGTAATGCCGCCCTCACCCTGAATCGGCTCCATCACCACCGCGCAGGTATGGTCGTCCATCACCGCTTTCACCGCCGCCAGATCGTTAAACGGCACGTGCACAATGTCGGCCGGCTTCGGCCCGAACCCGTCGGAGTATTTAGCCTGCCCGCCCACCGAAACGGTGAACAGCGTGCGGCCGTGAAACGCGTTATAGAAGGCGATGATTTTGGTTTTGTATGGGCTGTGGCGAGTGATGGCGTAATGGCGCGCCAGCTTGAACGCCGCCTCGTTGGCCTCCGCGCCAGAGTTGGCGAAGAACACCCGATCGGCAAAGGTGGCGTCGATCAGTTTACTCGCCAGACGCAGCGCCGGTTCATTGGTGAAGACGTTGCTGGTATGCCACAGGGTTTCTCCCTGACGTTTGAGCGCGTCGACCAGCGCCGGGTGGCAATGTCCCAGCGCCGTTACCGCGATGCCGCCGGAAAAATCGATGTACTCTTTTCCCTGCTGATCCCAGACCCGGCTGCCTTTGCCGCGCACCGGCACGAACTGGGCAGGTGCATAAACAGGCAGGATAACCTGGTCAAAGGTGCTGCGGCTCACTGCGAATTTGTCAGTCATTTTCGGCTCCACCCCGAAGGTTTTTCGGCGCTATTTCGATGTCACATTGAAAACATAATCACGAAATATGCATAAAAAACCAATCAAGCGCAAACGCAAAACGCCTGACGGGCGAAAAAACGCGAAAGTATTAACGCTTGAGGAAATTATCCAGCAGCTGGTGGCCCTGCTCGCTGAGCACGCTTTCCGGATGGAACTGCACGCCTTCCAACGCCAAAGTGCGGTGGCGAATGCCCATGATCTCATCACGCACGCCGTCGCGCTCGCTCCAGGCGGTCACTTCAAAACAGTCCGGCAGCGTCTCGGCTTTCAGCACCAGCGAGTGGTAACGGGTCACGGTCAACGGATCGCTCAGGCCGCGAAACACGCCGACGCCCAGGTGACGAATGGCCGAGGTTTTGCCGTGCATCACCGCACGGGCGCGCACCACCTCGGCGCCGAACGCCTGCCCCAGCGCCTGATGCCCCAGGCACACGCCGAGGATCGGCAGTTTGCCGGCGAAATGTCGAATGGCGGCCAGCGAGATACCCGCTTCGTTCGGGGTACAGGGGCCAGGAGAAATCACCAGATGCTGCGGCGCCAGCCGCTCGATATCGGCCAGCTGCAGCTCATCGTTGCGCTTCACCAGCACCTCGGCGCCCAATTCGCAGAAGTACTGGTAAAGGTTATAGGTAAAGGAGTCGTAGTTATCGATCAGCAGCAGCATGTTAGGTCCGGCAGAGAAAAACGCCGCCATAGTTTACTGATTTAACCCGCCGCTGCCGACGATAATTTCCGCTTACTTTTTACGGCCGCCGGTGATCGACCCCAGCACGCCGCGCAGGATCTGGCGGCCGAGATCGCGCGCCATGCTCTTGGCGGCGGTCTGGACGATGCCGTCGCGCTTGCCGCCGCGCGGGCCGGTGGAACCGAACAGCAGCTCGTTCAGGCCGTCCATCAGGCCGCCGCCCGCCTGCTGTTGTTGCTGTTGCGCCTGCGGTTGCTGCCCCTGCTGCGGGGTGCCGACGGTGGCAAAGCCACCCGACGACAGCTTCTCGTAGGCGGACTCGCGATCGATCATATCCTCATAGCGGCCATACAGCGGCGACTTGTTGATTGCGCTGTTCAGCCCTTCCGCGCCAAGCATGCCCATCTTGGATTCCGGCGCGATCACCATCGCCCGCTCCACCACGTTCGGGCGGCCCTTCTCGTCGAGGAACGACACCAGCGCTTCGCCCACGCCCAGCTCGGTGATCGCCGTTTCGGCATCGAAGGCCGGGTTGGCGCGCAGGGTTTGCGCCGCCGTCTTCACCGCTTTCTGATCGCGCGGGGTAAAGGCGCGCAAAGCATGCTGTACGCGGTTGCCCAATTGGCCCAATACGCTGTCCGGAATGTCCAGCGGGTTCTGGGTGACGAAGTAAATGCCGACGCCTTTGGAGCGGATCAGGCGCACCACCTGTTCGATCTTGGTCAGCAGCGCCGCCGGCGCGTCGTTGAATAGCAGGTGCGCTTCATCGAAGAAGAACACCAGCTTCGGCTGTTCGGGGTCGCCCACTTCCGGCAGGTGCTCAAACAGCTCGGCCAGCAGCCATAGCAGGAACACCGAATACAGCTTCGGCTGATTGATCAGCTTGTCCGCCGCCAGCAGGTTGATCACGCCGTGACCGTTGGCGTCGGTTTTCATCAGATCGTTGATGTCCAGCATCGGCTCGCCGAAGAACTGGTTGGCACCCTGTTCTTCCAGCGTCAGCAATCCACGCTGGATGGCGCCGATCGACGCGGTAGAGATATTGCCGTACTGGGTCTGGAATTGTTTGGCGTTATCGCCGACGAACTGCACCATGGCGCGCAGGTCTTTCATGTCCAGCAGCAGCAGCGCATTGTCATCGGCGATTTTGAACACCAGCTGCAGCACGCCGCTTTGCACCTCGTTCAGATCCAACAGGCGCCCCAGCAGCAACGGCCCGAGATCGGAAATCGTGGCGCGGATCGGGTGGCCTTTTTCACCGTAAATATCCCACGGGATAATGGTGCAAGCCTGCGGTTGCCAGTCGGTAACGCCGATCGCCGCCAGACGCGCCTGCAGTTTCTCGGAAGGCACGCCCTCAGCGCCGATGCCGGACAGATCGCCCTTCACATCCGACAGGAACACCGGCACGCCGATGCGTGAGAACTGTTCGGCCATTTTCTGCAGCGTCACCGTCTTGCCGGTGCCGGTTGCCCCGGTGATCAAGCCGTGGCGGTTGGCCAACGCCGGCAAAATCACCAGATCCTGTTCCGGTTTTCCGTCTTTCATCGCTTTGGCGATAATCCGTGGTTCACTCATTTTCTGTTCCTTTGACGCTGACGCGGCGCGAAACGCGCCTGTGGATGCAATAAAGCTATAAGCGCCGCGTAACCCCGTCAAGGACAAACAAAATGGGCGCCGTCGGGGCCTGATGAATTCAGATTGCGCTTAACGTCAGAGCGTCTTTGCTTGAACAATAAAGCACCAGTGCTATAGTGAGCATTACGCTGTATATACGAGGTAAATACCATGTCTGAATCTACCGTGGTAATCCGCGTGGATGACGAGTTAAAAACCGCTTTCGCCAGCGCGGCAAAGGCCGCCGATCGCACGGCTTCGCAACTGTTGCGCGATTTCATGCGCGAGTTTGTCAGCCGCCAGGCGCAGCAGGAAGAGTACGACCAGTGGTTAAAGGAAAAGGTCGAGGTGAGCCGCAAGGCGTTGCGTGAAGGCAAGTTCGCCGACGATGAAGAGGTGGCCGCTTATTTCGCCGAACGCAGAGCGAAATCAACGCAATAAAACACAAAAGGACTTTTGTGAAACTGACATGGACGGTACCCGCCATCGCCGATCGTCTGGCGATTTATGAATGGTTGGAACTTAAAAATCCGGCCGCCGCCGCAGAAAATGATGCAAAAATCGCTGACGCGGCGGCACGCCTCGTGCATCATCCCACCAGCGGGAAAACGGGTCGGATAGCCGGCACGCGCGAGCTGGTCATCTCCCCGTCCTATCTGCTGGTCTATGAATTGGCGGCTCAACGCGTCATCATATTGGCCATCGTGCATACTCGCCGCCGGTGGCCGCCGGCATAGTCACCCCCGCAGCCCCAGTTGTTCCTTCAGCGCCTTCAAATAGCGCCGGCTGACCGGAACCGGATCGCCGGCCGACATGATCATCTCCGCCGCGCCGCCCTCTTCGAAGCGGATCTCGCGCACCTGCTCCAGATTGACCAGATACTGCCGATGGCAGCGCACCAGCGGGGTGCGGCTTTCCAGCGTGCGCAGCGTCAATTCGGTGAAACACTCCATGCCGTCGCTACGCACCACAAATACCCCGCTCAGTTTGGAACGGATCGCCAGCACCTCGTCGAACCGCAGCAGATAGATGCGGCTGTGGCCGGTACAGGGAATGTATTTCAGGTAACCGGCGCTCTCATCCAGCACCGCCACGTCCTGCGGTGCACTGCGCTGCCGCAGGCGTTGCAGCGTTTTGCTCAACCGCTTCGGCTCCGCCGGCTTCAGCAGATAGTCGAAGGCATGCTCTTCGAACGCCTGCACCGCGTATTCGTCGTAGGCGGTCAGAAACACGATGTGTGGCATGCGATTGGGATCCAGCATGCCGACCATTTCCAGCCCGCTGATGCGCGGCATTTGGATATCGAGAAACACCACGTCCGGCTGCAGCCGGTGGATCTGGCTGATGGCTTCGATGGCGTTGGCGCATTCGCCGATAATCGCAATCTCCGCCTCGGCCTCCAGCAGATGGCGCAGGTTGTCGCGCGCGGAAGGTTCATCGTCAACAATCAGAGCGTTTAACATCAGGCGGCCCTCTCCATGGGAACATTGAGCGTAATGCGGGTGTAGGCGTCCGGCCGGCAATCCACCCGTACGCCATAGCCCTCGCCGTAGCGCACGCGAATGCGCTTATCCACCAGGTTCATCCCCAGCCCGCTGCAGTTCGGTTTCGGCTGGAACAGCCCGGCGTTGTC
Source organism: Serratia sp. YC16 (assembly GCF_009707615.1). Lineage (NCBI taxonomy): Bacteria > Pseudomonadati > Pseudomonadota > Gammaproteobacteria > Enterobacterales > Yersiniaceae > Serratia > Serratia sp. YC16. Next base: position 32,282 of record NZ_WLYN01000015.1, read on the forward strand.
CGTCACCTGCAGCAGCAGATGCTCACCCTCACAGCAGGCACCGATTTCGATGCGTCCCACGCCCAACAGGTGCGAGGTGCCATGCTTGATGGCGTTCTCGACGATCGGTTGCAGCGAGAACGCCGGCAGCCGCACCGCCAACAGCGCCTCCGGCAGCGATACCGCGATCTCCAGCCGATCGGCGAAGCGCGCTTTCTCGATCTGCAGATAGGCGTTCACATGTTCAATCTCGTCCGCCAGGCTGACTTCGTCATCCGAGCGCTTGAGGTTTTTGCGAAAGAACGTCGAGAGGGACTGCACCAGCTCGCAGGCGCGCTCGCCGTCGCGACGGATCACCGCCACCAGGGTATTCAGCGCATTAAACAGGAAATGCGGGTTGACCTGCGCATGCAGCAGCTTGATCTCCGACTGCGCCAGCAGCTGTTTGTGGCGCTCGTACTGTCCGGCCATGATCTGCGCCGACAGCAGGCTGGCGATGCCTTCGCCCAGCGTCCGGTTGATGGTGCTGAACAGCTGACTTTTCGGTTCATACAGCTTGATGGTACCGATGACCCGCTGGTTTTCGCCGCGCAGCGGGATCACCAGCGTCGATCCCAGTTTGCAGGCCGGATTGATCGAGCAGCAGTAAGAGAGCTGATTACCGTCGGCATAGACCACCTCGTTGTTGTCGATGGCGCGATGCGAATGCACCGAGGCGATCGGCGTGCCCGGCAGGTGGTGATCGTCGCCGATGCCGATGAACGCCAGCAGCTTGTCGCGATCGGTGATCGCCACCGCGCCGATGCCCAGCTCCTGATAAATCACCCGGGCGACCTTCATGCTGTTTTCCTGATCGAACCCCTGCCGCAGAATGCCCTCGGTGCGCTCGGCGATCTTCAACGCCTTGGACGAAAAGGCGCTGGTGTACTTCTCGAACATGGCGCGCCTGTCCAGCAGGATTTGCATAAACATCGCCGCGCCGACGGTATTGGCGATCATCATCGGCAGCGCGATGTGTTCCACCAGCTGCAACGCCTCGTCGTAAGGGCGTGCCACCGCCAGAATGATCGCCATCTGCAGCACCTCCGCCACCAGCGCCACGCCGCCGACGAACAGCGGGTTAAACAGCAGCTCGATGCGCCCGCGGCGCATGGCGATGCTGTGTACGATGCCGCCGACCAGACCTTCCGACACCGTGGAGATCGCACAGGCCACGTCGGTCATGCCGCCGAGCGTATAGCGATGCAGGCCGCCGGTCAGCCCGACCAGAAAGCCCACCGACGGCCCGCCCAGCAGCCCGCCCAGAACCGCGCCTATCGCACGGGTGTTGGCGATCGAATCCTGAATGTGCAGCCCGAAATAGGTGCCCATGATGCAGAACACCGAGAAGATCACATAGCACAGCAGCTTGTGCGGCAGGCGAATGGTCACCTGCATCAGTGGGATAAACAGCGGGGTTTTGCTCAGCAGATAGGCGATAACGAGATAGACGCACATCTGCTGCAACAGCAACAGCACCTGGTTAAATTCATACATGGCAGCAACTCATCCAGAGACAACAAAGGGCGAACGCCGGATTTCCGGTCTGGTTATTGTCTGCCGATTAGAGCATGAGGCGCGGGAGAAAACAGTGATGAAGGCAAGGCTTCACGAGGAAGGAGCGGCCGACCCCGGCGGGATCGGCCAAAAAATTTACGGCAGCACCTTGGCCGACAGAATCACCACCGGTTTGGTCGGCACATTCTGGTATGGGCCGACGTTGCCGGTTGGCACCTGAGCAATCTTGTCCACCACGTCCATGCCTTTCACCACTTTGCCGAACACCGCGTAACCGAAGTCGCGCTGGCCGTGATCCAGGAAGGCGTTATCCGCCACGTTGAGGAAGAACTGGCTGGTGGCGCTGTCCTTGTCGGCGGTGCGCGCCATCGAGATGGTGCCGCGCAGGTTGCGCAAGCCGTTGTCGGCTTCGTTCTTGATTGGCGCCTTGGTGGATTTCTGCTGCATGTCAGCGGTGAAACCGCCGCCCTGGATCATGAAGCCCGGGATCACGCGGTGGAAAATGGTGTTGTTGTAGTACCCGCTGTTCACGTAATCGACGAAGTTCTGGGTAGAAACCGGTGCCTTCTTGCTGTCGAGCGCCAATTCGATATTCCCCGCCGAGGTCGTCAGCATGACGTGGGTCTCACCGGCGGCGAGTGCGGCTGGCGCCACTGCGGTCAGGGAACACAGCGCGACGAAGGTCACTAAAGTACGTTTGAACATTAACGGGTCCTTTCTCTGAGAGACAAACAACGGAAAAGCGCTTTGATTCTAAAGAGCTGTATCGGCAAGTGCCAGCCATTTACCTATATTTACCCAATTACGGGACATATCCTAGGCGGCCCTGAATTTTGCTGCGGAAAGTATGGGCGCAGAAGACTTTTTTGCCAACCGCATCACGCATTTTTTGCCCAGCGCCGCCCTGGGGCGGTTTTTGCGATCCACCTCTCAGTTTGCACACGTATTGTCGTTACTCTATATAAATGAGAGCGCTCTCATTTTAAAAAGAACGGATACTGAGGCATTCCACGACGGCGTCGCCGCGCAACCCCTGGAGAAATGACGTGAGTGAATTGATGACTGAAATCAGCCCCGAGTTTGAAAGCACCATCATGGAACTGCTGGTGTTCTCCGGCAGCGCGCGCAGCAATGCGCTGACGGCGTTGCGACAAGCGCGCGCCGGCGACTTCGCCGCCGCAGCCAAACACATGGCCGAATCCAAAGAGTGGGTGAAGAAGGCGCACCTGATCCAGACTGAGCTGATCGGTCTGGACGAAGGCTGTGGCAAGTTGGCGATCAACCTGATCACCGTGCATGCGCAGGATCATCTGATGAACGCCATGGTGATCCAGGATCTGGCCGAGGACATGATCGAGCTCTATCGCCGCCAGTCGCAGATGGAGGGCCGCCCATGAACGCGCTCAAAATCGCCGTGATCGGCGGCGGCAGCAGCTATACCCCCGAGCTGGTCGATGGGCTGATCCAACGCATCGAGGAACTGCCGGTCACCGAACTGGCGTTGGTGGACGTCGAACCGGGCCGGCAAAAAGTGGAAATCATCGCCGCCCTGACCCGCCGCATGCTGGCGCGCCACGGGCTGGAGCAGGTGAAGGTCAGCGTGCACTTCGCGCTGGACGAGGCGATTCGCGGCGCCGCTTTCGTGCTGACCCAGTTCCGCGTCGGGCAACTGCCGGCGCGCGCCGCCGACGAACGGCTGGGCCTGAAATACCAGCTGCTCGGTCAGGAGACCACCGGCGTCGGCGGCTTCGCCAAAGCGCTGCGCACCATCCCGGTGATGCTGGATATTGCCCGCCGGGTGGAAAAACTGGCGCCGGACGCCTGGATCATCAACTTCACCAACCCGGCCGGCATCGTCACCGAGGCGGTATCCCGCTTCACCAAGGCGAAGATCATCGGCCTGTGCAACGTACCGATCAGCATGCACCACATGATCGCCAACATGCTGCAGGCGCCCTACGCCGATGTGCAGCTGCGATTCGCCGGTCTGAACCACATGGTCTGGGTGCATCAGGTCACGCAGCAGGGACGCGACGTCACCGCCAAGGTGATCGACATGCTGTGCGACGGCGCGGCGCTGACCATGAACAACATCAAGGAAGAGCCCTGGCAGCCGGACTTCCTGCGCGCGCTCGGCGCCATCCCCTGCCCGTATCATCGCTATTTTTACCAGACCCGCGAGATGCTGGCGGAAGAGATGGCCGCCGCCGGCGAGCGCGGCACCCGCGCGGAACAGGTGATGCAGGTGGAAAAAGAGCTGTTCGAGCTGTATGCCGATCCGCAGCTGAACACGAAACCGGAGCAGCTCAGCTTCCGCGGCGGTTCTTTCTATTCCGAAGTTGCGCTGGAGCTGATTCGTGCTATCCATAATAATCTCGGCACGCAATTAGTGGTCAACACCGCAAACCGCGGCGCAATCCATGGCCTGCCGGACGATGCTGTGATAGAAATCAACTGTATCGTCGATGCCCAGGGCGCGCATCCGCTGACTTTCGGCCCGCTGCCGGAACCGATGCAGGCGCTGACGCAGCAGGTAAAAGCCTACGAACGCCTGACCATCGAAGCTGCGGTGCACGGCGATCGCCGCAGCGGGTTGCTGGCGCTGATCGCTAATCCGCTGGTGGGCAACGCCAATCTGGCGCAGCCGCTGCTGGACGAAGTGTTGGCGATCAACGCGCCGTATTTGCCGCAGTTCAGGTAAGCGCTTAAGCGCAGCCAGACAAGGGTTCGGCGCGCCGAACCCCTTTTTTTAGCCGTAATCAGGAGTTGGACGATGGTGACACTGGAAGATGTCGCGGCGTTGGCGGGCGTATCGCGCGCCACCGTATCGCGCGTGGTGAACGGCGACAGCAACGTCAAGGCGCCGACCCGCGAGAAGGTTGAACGCGCCGTCGCCCAGCTCGGTTACACCCCCAATCCGGCGGCCCGCGCGCTCGCCTCCAGTCACAGCAATACCCTCGGGCTGGTCACCACCTCGTATCGCGGCGGTTTCTTCGGCGCGCTGATGGACTTCGTACAGACCGAGGCCGAATCCCACGGCAAGCAGCTGCTGGTGACCCAGGGCCGCAACAGCGCCGAAAACGAATGGCAGGCGGTGCAGCGGTTATTTAGCCTGCGCTGCGACGGCGTGATCCTGCACGTGCGCTTTCTCAGCGACGACAGGCTGCGTCAGCTGGCGGCGGAGCAACGTCATTTCGTGTTGCTCGATCGCCTGGTGCCTGGGCTGGAGGCCCGCTGCGTCACCTTCGATCACCCGCTCGCCAGCCGCATGGCGACGCAACAGCTGCTCGATGCCGGGCACCGGCGCATCGCCTGCATCAGCGGCCCGCGCGAGCGCCCGTCGAGCCGCCTGCGGCTGCAGGGGTTTGAGGAAGCCATGCAGGCGGCGAACATCGAACCGTTGGCCTGCCTGGAAGGTGTCTACGATCTGGAAAGCGGTTATCGCTGTGCCGATCGGCTGCTGCGGCAAGACGCGCGGCCCAGCGCCATCTACTGCTGCAACGAAGAGATGGCGATCGGCGCCCTGCTGGCGATCAACGAGCATCGTTTGCGGGTGCCGCAAGATATCTCGTTGATCTGCTACGACAGCGGCGAACGCGCGCCTTTCGTGCGCCCGGCGCTGAGCAGCGTACATTTTCCCATCAGCGAGATGGCGCAATACGCTGCGCGGCTGTTGATCGATCCCGCCACTCCGGCGCGCCGTTTTGAGCCGGCGATTATCAACCGCGATTCTATTGTGACTGCGCGCAAATAGATCACAACAACAGGCATCAGCCTTTCATAAATTGCATCAAAAAATCGACAGCCATCACAAAAAATCCCGTTGTCTGTGCTAGGATCCGCCCCCTGGCGGCCTGATCGGGACTTTTCTGCTTTGCCGGGAAAAGCCAGCGGCCTTATGCCAGCGTTAAAACCTCTAACAGACATATTCAGGCCTATACAATGAATGACAGTAACCGCATACGGCTTACCTGGATCAGCTTCTTTTCATACGCGCTGACCGGTGCTTTAGTGATCGTCACAGGGATGGTGATGGGAAACATTGCAGAGTACTTTAATCTGCCGGTTTCCAGCATGAGTAACACCTTTACTTTCCTCAACGCCGGCATTTTGATTTCGATCTTCCTCAATGCCTGGCTGATGGAAATCATCCCGCTGAAGCGTCAGCTGATCTTCGGCTTTGTCCTGATGGTGCTGGCGGTCGCAGGCCTGATGCTCGGTAAGAGCCTGACCATGTTCTCGCTGTGCATGTTTATCCTCGGCGTGGTTAGCGGTATCACCATGTCGATCGGCACCTTCCTGATCACCCACATGTATGCCGGCCGCCAGCGCGGCTCGCGCCTGCTGTTCACCGACTCCTTCTTCAGCATGGCCGGTATGATCTTCCCGATCGTCGCCGCGATGCTGCTGGCCCGCCATATCGGCTGGTACTGGGTTTATGCCTGCATCGGCCTGCTGTACGTGGCGATCTTCGTGCTGACCCTGTGCTCCGAATTCCCGGTGCTGGGCAAGAAAGGCGCCGACGCCGGTCAGCCGGTCGAGAAAGAAAAGTGGGGTATCGGCGTGCTGTTCCTGTCGATCGCCGCGCTGTGCTACATCCTCGGCCAGTTGGGCTTCATTCAGTGGGTGCCTGAGTACGCCACCAAGTCCTTCAACATGGACATCGGCCAGGCCGGTAAGCTGGTGAGCGACTTCTGGACCTCTTACATGGTCGGCATGTGGGTGTTCAGCTTCATCCTGCGCTTCTTCGATCTGCAGCGCATCGTCACCGTGTTGGCCGCACTGGCTACCGGCGCGATGTACCTGTTCGTCAGCACCGACAATCCGGAGCACCTGGGCTACTACATCATGGCTCTGGGCTTCGTTTCCAGCGCCATCTACACCACGCTGATCACCCTCGGCTCGCTGCAGACCAAGGTCTCCTCACCGAAGCTGGTCAACTTTATCCTGACCTGCGGCACCATCGGTACCATGCTGACCTTCGTGGTCACCGGCCCGATCGTCGCGAAAGGTGGCGCGCACGCGGCGCTGACCACCGCCAACGGCCTGTACCTGGCGGTGTTCGTGATGTGTCTGCTGCTGGGCTTCGTGACCAAGCACCGCAGCCACGGTCATGTGACGCACTAACGTCTTCGCATCAGATGCACCCAGGGCGCCCGCAAGGCGCCCTTTTTTATGTACATTTTTCACACTTGATTATACATTGTTTATACATGAACAATGGAGAGGGATTGCTCATGAAAGTCTCTATCAAAAAATGGGGCAACAGCGCGGGAATGCTGGTGCCCTCAGCGCTAATGAACGAGCTGGAACTACAGGTAGGTCAGGAAATGGACATGCAGGTTATCGATGGAGCGTTGGTCATTAAGCCGGTTAAGAAACGCTATTCACTGCAGCAATTGCTCGATGGCTGCGACGGTGAAGCGCCGGCCGCCGCAGACGACAGCTGGGAACACATGCCGCCGGCGGGGAAAGAAGTATGGTGAAGCGCCCCGTTTTTCAGCGCGGAGATCTTATCCGGGTCAGCCTGAATCCCGTGGTTGGCCGTGAGCAACAAGGCGACTTTCGTCCGGCACTGGTGCTGTCTCCCCGCGAGTTCAATGCGCTGGGCATGGTATTGGTCGCCCCCATTTCCCAAGGGGCGAATTTTGCCCGTACAGCGGGTTTCACCGTCAGCCTGAGCGGCAGTGGCACCGCAACGCAGGGCGTCATCTTGATCAATCAGGTTCGCATGATGGATCTGGCCGGGCGCAGCGCGCAATTCGTCGAGCATGCCCCCGGCGAAGTCATCGCCGATGCACTGGCGCGGCTTCAGGCGATCATCGACTAACGCCGAAAATCCACCGTCTCATCCTGCTGCAGATGCAGCGTAGTTTCCGCCGGCCGCGTCTCGGCGATCACCGCCCCCTGGCGGATCGAATAACGCACCGGCGTCTGGCGGCGCACCGCATCGAAGCCGCTTTCCGCCGGCAAGATCACCAGGTTGGCGCTGTTGCCGGCCGCCAGACCGTAGTCGTTCAGGTTAAGGGTGCGCGCACTGTGGCTGGTGATCAGCTTCAACCCGTCGTCGATCTGGCCATAACCCATCAGCTGACACACGTGCAGCCCCATATGCAGCACCTGCAGCATGTTGGCAGTGCCGAGCGGATACCAGGGATCGAACACGTCGTCGTGGCCAAAGCAGACGTTGATCTCCGCCTCCAGCATCTCCTTCACCCGCGTCACGCCGCGCCGTTTCGGGTAGCTGTCGAAACGCCCCTGCAGATGAATATTCACCAGCGGGTTGGCGACGAAGTTGATGCCGGACATTTTCAGCAGGCGGAATAGCCGCGAGGCGTAAGCGCCGTTGTAAGAGTGCATCGCCGTGGTGTGGCTGGCGGTGACTTTCGCCCCCATCTCCAGCTTCAGCGCCAGCGCCGCCACGGTCTCGACGAAGCGCGATTGCTCGTCGTCGATCTCATCGCAGTGCACGTCCACCAGCCGATCGTATTTTTGCGCCAGCGCGAACGCCTTGTGCAGCGACTCCACGCCGTACTCGCGGGTGAATTCGAAATGCGGAATGGCGCCCACCACGTCGGCCCCCAACCGCAGCGCTTCTTCCAGCAGCGCTTCGCCGTTGGGATAAGAGAGGATCCCCTCCTGCGGGAAGGCGACGATCTGCAGCGTCACCCAGGGCTCCACCTCCCGTTTCACCTCCAGCATGGCGCGCAGCGCGGTCAGCGTGGGATCGGAGACGTCGACGTGGGTGCGCACATACTGCACGCCGTTGGCAATCTGCCACTTGAGGGTTTGCCAGGCGCGCTGCTTGACGTCTTCATGGGTCAACAGCGCTTTGCGTTCGGCCCAGCGCTCGATGCCTTCGAACAGCGTGCCGGACTGGTTCCAGGCCGGCTGGCCGGCGGTTTGCGTGGTATCCAGGTGAATATGCGGTTCGACGAACGCCGGCAGCGCCAGCCCGCCCTGCGCATCCAGCACGTCGCTGCGCCACTCCTGCCCTTCCGGCTGCGGCACCAGATGCGCAATGCGCCCCTGCTCAATCGCCAGTTGCCACAATCCTTCATGCCCGCTTAAACGCAGGTTGTCGATAAACTTCAATGGACGTTTCGCCACCCTTCACCTCTGCCGTTGCGCTGGTTTTCTTCATCATACTGGCAGCGGATCGCGCTGACAAAGTCGCCGTTTCGCTCCTACCTCCTGCGGCTACCCCCTGCGGGGTAATTGGCATGCAAACTGACTCGCTTCAGCTAAAGGTGAATAAAATCCGCAACTTATCAAAAATCGTGAAAAATCATCCATATACCACGTTAGAGGTATATAAGAGTGTGATTGATTTGCATCAATAAATTGCCCATCGGGAGAGATAAGGTAAGCCTAGGAAACCAGAATTTTGAGGCAATAATGAGCAGAGTCAAACTTGCCGTCGTCGGCAATGGCATGGTCGGCCACCGGTTCATCGAAGATCTGTTGGATAAAGCAGACAAAGACCAGTTCGAAATCACCGTATTTTGCGAAGAGCCGCGCATCGCTTACGATCGCGTGCATCTCTCTTCCTACTTCTCGCACCACACCGCCGAAGAGCTGTCGCTGGTGCGCGAAGGCTTTTACGAAAAACACGGCGTGAAGGTGCTGATCGGCGAGCGCGCCATCACCATCAATCGCGACGAGAAGGTCATCCACTCCAACACCGGCCGCACCGTCTATTACGACAAGCTGATCATGGCCACCGGCTCTTACCCGTGGATCCCGCCGATTAAAGGCTCAGATAGCCAGGACTGCTTCGTTTACCGCACCATCGAAGACCTGAATGCCATCGAAGCCTGCGCGCGCCGCAGCAAACGCGGCGCGGTGGTCGGCGGCGGGCTGCTGGGGCTGGAGGCCGCCGGCGCGCTGAAAAGCCTGGGGGTGGAAACGCACGTGATCGAGTTCGCTCCGGTGCTGATGGCCGAACAGCTCGACCCGATGGGCGGCGACCAGCTGCGCCGCAAGATCGAACGCATGGGCGTCAAGGTGCACACCGGCAAGAATACCCAGGAGATCGTCAACGGCGGCGGCACGGCGCGTAAAACCCTGCATTTCGCCGACGGCAGCCTGCTGGAAGTGGATTTCATCGTGTTCTCCACCGGCATCCGCGCCCAGGACAAGCTGGCGCGCCAGTGCGGGCTGGAGATCGGCCGCCGCGGCGGCATCGCCATCAACGACAGCTGCCAGACGTCGGATCCGAACGTCTACGCCATCGGTGAGTGCGCCGCCTGGCGCGATCGCACCTTCGGCCTGGTGGCGCCGGGTTACAAAATGGCGCAAGTGGCCGCCGATCACCTGCTGGGCCGCGAAAACGGCTTCCAGGGCGCCGACATGAGCGCCAAGCTGAAGCTGCTGGGCGTGGACGTCGGCGGCATCGGCGATGCCCATGGCCGCACCGAAGGCGCCCGCAGCTACGTCTATCTGGATGAAAACAAAGAAGTCTACAAACGGCTCATCGTCAGCGCCGACAGCAAAACCCTGCTCGGCGCGGTGCTGGTGGGCGACACCAGCGACTACGGCAACCTGCTGCAGATGGCGCTGAACGGCATCGAACTGCCGGAGAACCCGGACGGCCTGATCCTGCCGGCTCATGCGGGCAGCAAACCGGCCATCGGCGTGGATTCGCTGCCGGAAAGCGCGCAGATCTGCTCCTGCTTCGACGTCAGCAAAGACGACATCATTCAGGCGGTCAACAAAGGTTGCCACACCGTGGCGGCGCTGAAAGCCGAAACCAAGGCCGGCACCGGCTGCGGCGGCTGCATCCCGCTGCTCACCCAGGTGCTGAACGCCGAGCTGAGCAAGCAAGGCATCGAGGTCAACCACCACCTGTGCGAACACTTCGCCTATTCACGCCAGGAGCTGTTCCACCTGATCCGCGTCGAAGGCATCAAATCGTTCGAGGCGTTGCTGGCCAAATACGGCAAAGGCTACGGCTGCGAAGTCTGTAAGCCGACCGTCGGCTCGCTGTTGGCCTCGTGCTGGAACGAATACGTTCTCAAGCCGCAGCATACGCCGCTGCAGGATACCAACGACAACTTCCTCGGCAATATCCAGAAAGACGGCACCTATTCGGTAATCCCGCGCTCCGCCGGCGGCGAAATCACCCCGGACGGCCTGCTGGCCATCGGCCAAATCGCCAAGGAGTACAACCTCTACACCAAAATGACCGGCTCGCAGCGCATCGGCATGTTCGGCGCGCAGAAAGACGACCTGCCTGCCATCTGGAGCAAGCTGCTCGCCGCCGGCTTTGAAACCGGCCACGCATACGCCAAGGCGCTGCGCATGGCGAAAACCTGCGTCGGCAGCACCTGGTGCCGCTACGGCGTCGGCGACAGCGTCGGCTTCGGCGTCACGCTGGAGCACCGTTACAAAGGCATCCGCACCCCGCACAAAATGAAGTTCGGCGTCTCGGGCTGCACCCGTGAATGCGCCGAAGCGCAGGGCAAGGACGTCGGCATCATCGCCACCGAGAACGGCTGGAACCTGTATGTCTGCGGCAACGGCGGCATGAAACCGCGCCACGCCGACCTGCTGGCTGCCGACCTCGATCGCGAGACCCTGGTGCGTTACCTCGACCGCTTCATGATGTTCTATATCCGCACCGCCGATAAGCTGCAGCGCACCTCGGTGTGGTTGGAAAGCCTGGAAGGCGGCATCGATTACCTGCGCAAGGTGATCGTCGACGACAAGCTCGGCATCAACGATCAATTGGAAGCGGAGATCGCCCGCCTGCGCGACGCAGTGATCTGCGAGTGGAAAGAGACCGTCGAGCATCCGGAAACGCAGCTGCGCTTCGCCCACTTCATCAACAGCCCGCTGCGCGATCCGAACGTGCAGGTGGTGGCCGAACGCGACCAGCACCGCCCGGCGCGCCCGGACGAGCGTATCCCCGTCACCCTGATCGATACCGAGGAGAGCCACGCATGAGCCAGTGGATTACCGTTTGTCCCGTCGCCGACATCCTGCCAGGCACCGGCGTGTGCGCCCTGATCGGCGATCGGCAGGTGGCGGTGTTCCGCCCCTATGCCGACGAACAGGTGTTCGCCATCAGCAATATCGACCCGTTCGCCCAGGCCAGCGTGCTGTCGCGCGGGCTGATCGCCGAACATCAAGGCGAGTTGTGGGTCGCCAGCCCGCTGAAGAAGCAGCATTTCCGCCTGTACGACGGCCACTGCCTGGAAGATGACAGCCGTTCCGTCGCCAGCTTCGCCAGCCGGGTGGTCGACGGCATCGTGCAAGTCGCGGCATAACCTTTCGGGAGGCCACATGTTTACCGACACCCTCAACAAATGTGCCGTCAACGCGGCGCGCATCGTCCGCCTGGCGAAGGAGAGCCCGCTCGGTTTCTGGATCAGCTCGGCGATGGCCGGCGCCTACGTCGGCCTCGGCATCATCCTGATCTTCACCCTCGGCAATCTGGTCGATCCAGGCGTGCGGCCGCTGGTGATGGGCGCCACCTTCGGCATCGCGCTGACGCTGGTGATCATCGCCGGTTCCGAGCTGTTCACCGGCCATACGATGTTCCTGACGCTCGGCGTCAAGGCCGGCACCATCCGCCAGAGCCAGATGTGGGCGGTGCTGCCGCAAACCTGGCTCGGCAACCTGCTCGGCTCGGTGCTGGTGGCGCTGATGTATTACTACGGCGGCGGCAGCCTGCTGCCGGTGGATACCAGCCTGGTGCACAGCGCCGCGCTGGCGAAAACCACCGCGCCGGCCGAAGTGCTGTTCTTCAAGGGCGTACTGTGCAACTGGCTGGTTTGCCTGGCGATTTGGATGGCGATCCGCGTTGAAGGCGCCGCCAGGTTCATCGCCATCTGGTGGTGCCTGCTGGCCTTCATCGCCTCGGGTTATGAGCACTCCGTCGCCAATATGACGCTGTTCGCCCTCTCCTGGTTCGGCAACCACAGCGAGGCCTATACCCTCGCCGGTATCGGCCACAACCTGCTGTGGGTGACGCTGGGCAATATCCTGTCCGGCTCGGTGCTGATGGGCCTGGGTTATTGGTACGCCACACCGCGTGCCGAACGCCCGCAGGCGGCGAAAGCCGCCGCACGTCAGACCGCCTGAGTTTTCGGGGGCGCCTTTCGCCCCCGCACTGATTATCCCGAGGAGTGCCGATGGACTACCTGCCGATTTTCTGCCAACTGCAACATAAAGCCTGCCTGCTGGTCGGCGGCGGCGAGATAGCCGAACGCAAAGCGCGCCTGCTGCTGGACGCCGGCGCGGCGCTGACCGTCAACGCCCTGGAGTTCACCCCGCAGTTCCGCCAATGGGCGGAAGAAGGCCTGGTGACGCTGACCGAAGGCGAATTCAACCCAAGCCTGTTGGCGGAAAAATGGCTGGTGATCGCCGCCACCGATCGGCTGGAAGTCAACGCGCTGGTGTACCAATGCGCCAACCAGCAGCGGGTATTCTGCAACGTGGTCGATGACCCGAAACGCGCCAGCTTTATCATGCCGTCGATCATCGATCGTTCGCCGATCATGGTGGCGGTATCCTCCGGTGGCAAAGCGCCGGTATTAGCACGGCTGCTGCGCGAGAAGCTGGAGGCGATGTTGCCGCAGCACCTCGGAAAACTGGCCCAGTTAGGCGGTTCGCTGCGGCAGCGGGTAAAACGACGCTTCAGCAGCCTCGGCGCGCGTCGTCGCTTTTGGGAACGGTTGTTCGCCCACGATCGGCTAGCGCAGTCGCTGGCCAACGACGACGCCGCGCTGGCTGAACGCCAGCTCGAGCAGCTGTTCAGCGAACAGCCGGAAGATCGCGGTGAAGTGGTACTGGTGGGCGCCGGGCCAGGCGATGCCGGCTTGCTGACGCTGAAAGGGCTACAGCAGATCCAGCAGGCCGACGTGGTGGTTTATGACCGGCTGGTCTCTGAAGATATCATGACGCTGGTGCGCCGCGACGCCGAGCGCATCTTCGTCGGCAAACGCGCCGGCCACCACTGCGTGCCGCAGGAGCAGATCAACCAAATCTTGCTGCAGCAGGCGTTGCAAGGCAAACGCGTGGTGCGTCTGAAAGGGGGCGATCCCTTTATCTTCGGCCGTGGCGGCGAAGAGCTGGAGACGCTAGCGGACGCCAACGTGCCATTCTCGGTGGTGCCAGGCATTACCGCCGCCTCTGGCTGTTCCGCCTACAGCGGCATCCCGCTCACCCACCGCGACCACGCGCAGAGCGTGCGCCTGGTGACCGGCCACGCCAAAGCCGACGGTGGATTGGACTGGGCGACGCTGGCTGCCGGGCAACAGACGCTGGTGTTTTATATGGGGCTATCGCAAGCGGCGGAGATCCAACGCCAGCTGATCGCTAACGGCCTGCCGGCCGCCACGCCGGTGGCGCTGGTGGAAAACGGTACCTCCTGCCGTCAGCGAGTGATCGAAGGCGAGCTCGGCCAACTGGGCGCCTTGGCCCTGCAGGCCGCCAGTCCCAGCCTGATCATCGTCGGCAGCGTGGTCAGCCTGCGCGGCAAGCTCAATTGGTTCGCCAGCGAGGCAGCGCCCGCCAGTCTGGCGCAAATGGCGTGATAGCGACGTAAAAAAAGCGGCCTAGGCCGCTTTTTTTATTTGTGCCGGCGTTACGCCTGCGGCGGTACGAAACCGACGGCCTGATAGACCTTCGCCAGGGTTTCCTGCGCCCGCGCACGCGCTTTGGCCGCGCCATCGCGCATCACCTGCTGCAGGTAGGCTTCATCGTTGCGGAAGCGATAGTAACGCTCCTGCAGCTCGCCCAACATGCCGGAGACGGCGTCCGCCACCGCGCCTTTCAGATGGCCGTACATTTGGCCCTCGAACTCGGCTTCCAGCTGTGCGATGCTCTTGCCGCTCACGCCGGCGAGGATATCCAGCAGGTTGGAGACACCCGCCTTGTTGGCCACGTCGTAACGCACGACAGGCGGCTCTTCCGAGTCGGTCATTGCGCGTTTGATCTTCTTGCTCACCGCTTTCGGATCTTCCAACAGACCGATCACGTTGTTGCGGTTGTCGTCCGACTTGGACATCTTCTTGGTCGGTTCCTGCAGCGACATTACGCGCGCACCGGATTTAGGGATAAACGGCTCCGGCACTTTGAACACGTCGCCGTACAGCGCGTTGAAACGCTGGCCCACGTCGCGGCTCAGCTCCAGGTGCTGTTTCTGGTCTTCGCCCACCGGCACCTGATTGGTTTGATACAGCAGGATGTCCGCCGCCATCAGCACCGGATAGCTGAACAACCCGGCGTTGATGTTCTCCGCATAGCGTGCGGATTTGTCCTTGAACTGCGTCATGCGGCTCAGCTCGCCGAAATAGGTGTAGCAGTTCAGCACCCAGCTCAGCTGCGTGTGCTCAGGCACGTGCGACTGCACGAAGATGGTGCTTTTTTCCGGATCGATGCCGCAGGCCAGGTACAGCGCCAGCGTATCCAGCGTGGCCTTGCGCAACTTCTCGGCGTCCTGGCGCACGGTGATGGCATGCAGATCGACGATGCAATAGATGCAGTCGTAGTCGTCCTGCATCTGAACCCACTGACGCAGCGCACCCATGTAGTTGCCGATGGTCAGTTCGCCGGACGGCTGCGCGCCGCTAAATACGATGGGCTTACTCATGTTTAAATTTCCTGATTCTCTAAAGATGACAGCCCAAGAGCGGGCAACAAATCGGCGAAGCGCTCCAACACCCGATCGGGGTGGCTCAGGGCGATCGATTCGCCGTAGTTATAACCGTAGGTGAAACCGACACTCGGGCAACCGGCGCCCTGTGCGGCTTGAATATCGTTGCGTGAGTCGCCGACGAACAGCAGTTCATGCGCGCGCAGGCCAAGCTTGCCGAGCACCAGGTACAACGGCGCAGGATGCGGTTTCTTTTCCGTCACGTCGTCGCCGCCGATCACCAGCGAGAAATAGTCGCCAATGCCCAACGACGCCAGCAGCGGCGCCACGAACGGCGTCGGCTTATTGGTCACCAACGCCATCGGGTAACCGTGCGCCGCCAGTCGGGCCAGCGTCTCTTGCACCTGCGGGAACAGGCGGCTGCCACTGTCGACGGTCTGCGCATAGAAATGGTCGAAGCGTTCACGCAGCCGGCCGCATTGCTCCGGCGTGCCTTCCGCTTCCGCCCAGCGCAGCGCGCGCTGCACCAGCACGTCGGCGCCGTTGCCGATCCAGGTGCCGACCCGCTCCTCACCCGCTTGCGGCAGGTTCATCTCTTCCAGCGCCATATCGATGGCGGCCGCCAGGCCCGGCGCACTGTCGACCAGCGTGCCGTCCAGATCGAAGGCCAGTGCGCGGATCGCGCCGAAATCAGCCATGGGAAACCTTCGCCAGCTCGCTGCGCATCTCGTCGATCACCTTGCGGTAGTCCGGCTGGCCAAAGATGGCGGAACCGGCGACAAACATATCGGCGCCCGCGGCGGCGATTTCGGCGATGTTGTCCACTTTAACCCCGCCGTCGACTTCCAGACGGATATCGCGGCCGCTGTCGTCGATCAGCTTGCGCACCTGGCGCAGCTTGTCGAGGGTACCGTGAATGAACGACTGGCCGCCGAAGCCCGGGTTGACCGACATCAGTAGGATCACGTCGATTTTATCCATCACGTAATCGAGATAGCTCAGCGGCGTGGCCGGATTGAACACCAGGCCGGCTTTGCAACCGTGCTCTTTGATCAGCTGGATGGTGCGATCGACATGTTCGGACGCTTCGGGGTGGAAAGAGATATAGGATGCGCCGGCCTTGGCGAAATCAGGCACGATGCGATCCACCGGCTTGACCATCAGGTGCACGTCAATCGGCGCGGTAATGCCGTAGTTACGCAGCGCTTCGCACACCATCGGACCGATGGTCAGATTGGGCACGTAGTGGTTGTCCATCACGTCGAAGTGCACCACGTCGCCGCCAGCGGCCAGCACGTTAGCGGTATCTTCACCTAACCGGGCAAAATCTGCCGACAGAATGGACGGGGCAATCAAAAACTTTTTCATCCGCTTCTCCAAACGTAGGGTCGAGTTGTTATACGCCGGGGAGCCCCCGGCTTAGCGATACAGCGCCAAAAGCTCGTTCACTTTGCTGCGGCCGAGAATATTGCGGCTGATCGTGCGGCGCGCTTTCACCACATACAGCGCAGCATGCTGATACCAGTCGCGCGTCAGCTCGGTATCGTGATTGGAGATCAATACCGGCACCTGGCTCTCTACCGAGAGCTGGTGCGCCAGATGCGCCAGGCTCTGCTGATCGGCGATGCTGAAGCTGTTGGTGTGGTAAGCGGTGAAATTCGCCGTCGCCGACAGCGGCGCGTAAGGCGGATCACAATACACCACGGCGCCGGCCACGGCCTTCGCCATGGTATCGCGGTAATGCTCGCAGACAAAAGTGGCATTGCGCGATTTTTCGGCAAACCAGTAGAGCTCTTCTTCCGGGAAGTACGGTTTCTTGTAGCGGCCAAACGGCACGTTGAACTCGCCGCGCAGGTTATAGCGGCACAGGCCGTTATAGCAGTGACGGTTCAGATACAGGAACAGCAGCGCCCGGCGGTAAGGCTCGGTGCTAGTATTGAACTCTTCTCGCAGCAGGTAAAACTGATCCGAGTTATTGAATTCATCGGCGAAAAGCGTGCGGGCATCGCGCACGAAGTCATCCGTGCGCAGCTTAACGATGTTATACAGGTTGATAAGATCGCTATTGATGTCGGCGAGAATGTAGGCGTCGTAATCCGTATTCAGAAAGACGGATCCCGCACCCACGAAGGGCTCGATTAAGCAGTCTCCCGCCGGCAGATGGCGACGAATCTCATCTACCAGCGGGTATTTTCCACCAGCCCATTTTAAAAAAGCGCGGTTTTTCTTCATGCCGTCAATTAGCTACTTATACAATTCAGAGCGGCGGATTGTACTCTGTTTCAGACAGCACATCAGCGCACAAATTTAAATGATTTATTTTTTAAGATCTTGCTGCACTTGGTGTACAGGTCGGACCCATGGTTTTTTCGCCTGCACATCCGCCGGCAACGAAGCGATGGCGCGCTTCGCTTCCGCAGAAGACGCGTAGTTGCCGCTCACCAGCACGTACCACGGCTTACCGTCGCGCTTGGTGGCGTACACCAGGTAATTCTGCAGCTTCTGTTGCTTGGCGTAGGCGTTCAGCGTATCGGAGCGCGAAGCGCTGCTCAGCTGCAAGGTATAGTGGCTGCCCGGCGCAGACTGCAGAGAACTGCCGCTGCTGCTGACCGCCTCCGCTTTCGCGGTGGAAGACGGCTTGGCCGGCGGCGTATACACCGTAGTCGGTGATTTATGCTGCGTAGCGTTCGGTTTAGTCACGGCGGTTTTCGCCGGCGTTTTATGCTGCTGCGCGGTGCCCTGCACAGGACGTGTCGCTTCGCGCGCCGCGGCGCCGCTCATCACCGTCGCCGGTGCGGTCGGCAACGTCGACGCTGCGCCGGTCATGCCCTGGGTCGCGGCATCCACCTGCCCCTGCTGCTGCGACAGCGCATCCGCCATGTTGCCCGGCAAGTCGACGCGCTGCTGCGCACCGCCCTGCTGAGGCTGAGTTTGCGCTTCGGTCGGCGTGCCAGAGATCGGCGGAACGCTGACGTTCTGCGGTTGCTGCGGCTGAGTCGCGCTTACGCCGCTGTTGTCGTGGGTATCTGTCGTGCCGCCCGGCACGCCGTTATTGGCGGTGGTCAGCGACGAAGAACCGGACAGGTTGATATCGCGGGCAGCGCCGTTTTGCGCGCCGCTCTCCTGAGCCGCCTCATGTTTGGTCGGCGCCTTCAGGGCGGAACCGATGCCGATAATCAGCAGCAGCAACACCAAAATGCCGATGCCAATCATCAAATGCTGGCGCGAAACGGCGAAGCGCGGCGCAGCGGCCGGCTTGCGCGAACGCGTAGGACGACGATCGCTGCTATCAGGTCTGAGATCGTCTTCCGGTTTAAACTCGTCCATCTGAAACCCTCCAACTAGAGGCAAAAGCCCACCACCGTAGACCTACCGTGGCACGGGCAGATTAACCCGATGATGGCAAAGCGACACCCGTCGTGCTCTGCTCACTGTATTAATATAGATGCAAATGGCGGCTAAGCCACTGTTACTTAGTCCGATTTAATTACGCTTCTGCTCAGGCAGGCAGGCGGCGATCGACGCCAACACCAGCTCATACCCTATGCCGCCGCGCACTTCCGCCGCGCCGATCGCGGTCGGCAGCACCAGACGCAGTTCACCCGCCAGCACTTTCTTGTCGCGCAGCATGTGCGGCAGATAGGATGCCGGCGTCATTTCCTGCGGCCCGCAGACCGGCAAGCCGGCGCGCAACAGCAGCGCTTTGACGCGTTCGATGTCTTCAACGGAGAACTGGCCGAGACGATATGCGGTTTCCGCCGCCATCACCATGCCCGCAGCCACCGCTTCGCCGTGCAGCCATACGCCGTAGCCCATTTCGGCTTCGATGGCGTGGCCGTAAGTATGGCCCAGATTCAGCAAGGCGCGCAGACCGCTTTCGCGTTCGTCGGCGGCCACGACCTCAGCCTTCAGTTCGCAGCAGCGGCGAATACAGTAGGCCAACGCCTGCATATCCAGCGCCATCAGCGCATCGATATTGTTTTCCAACCAGACGAAGAATTCGCGATCGAGGATGATCCCGTATTTGATGACTTCAGCCAGGCCGGAAGAGAGTTCACGCGCCGGCAATGTCTTCAGGCAATCCAGATCAACCACCACCGAAGCGGGTTGATAGAAAGCGCCGATCATGTTTTTGCCGAGCGGGTGGTTGACGGCGGTCTTGCCGCCCACGGAAGAGTCCACCTGCGACAACAGCGTGGTGGGAACCTGAATAAAGCGCACGCCGCGTTGATAGCACGCGGCGGCAAAGCCGGTCAGATCGCCGACAACGCCGCCACCAAGCGCGATCAACGTGGTGTCGCGCCCGTGCGGTTTTTCGAGCAGCGCCGAAAACACCTGCTCCAACACCGCCAGAGATTTGTACTGTTCACCATCGGGAAGGATCACCTGATCCACCACGACGCCGCCCTGCTCCAGCACCTGCCGGACACGCTCCAGATAGAGCGGCGCCAGGGTCTGGTTGGTGACCAACATCGCTTGCTCACCCGCCTTTAACGGCATAAAAGAAGCCGGATCGTTAAACAATCCGGCGGCGATGGTAATCGGGTAGCTGCGCTCCCCAAGCGTTACAGTAATTCTCTCCATGTCGCGCTCAGTTCTCTGTATGGTGCGGCGGTGGTTGCTCCCCGCAGCGGCGGGGAACACAAATCAGTTTTCCGCATTAGCCGACGGCGAACGCGAAAATCGGCAATCAGTTGCTTTCCAGCATGTTGATGATCTGGTTGGCAACCACTTTAGCGCTCTGATCGTCGGTGCGGATGGTGACATCAGCAATCTCTTCATACAACGGATTGCGCTCTTTCGCCAACGCTTCCAACACCTCGCGCGGCGGAGAGTCGACCTGCAGCAGCGGGCGTTTTTTATCACGCTGGGTGCGAGCCAGCTGCTTCTCGATCGTGGTTTCCAAATAGACCACCACGCCGCGCGCGGACAGACGGTTGCGCGTTTCGCGCGACTTCACCGAACCGCCGCCGGTCGCCAACACAATCCCTTGTTTTTCCGTCAGTTCATTAATGACTTTTTCTTCACGATCGCGGAAACCTTCTTCCCCTTCCACGTCGAATACCCAGCCCACGTCAGCTCCGGTACGTCGCTCAATTTCTTGATCGGAGTCGAAGAACTCCATATTGAGTTGCTGAGCTAACTGACGGCCAATAGTGCTTTTGCCGGCACCCATAGGCCCAACCAGAAAGATATTGCGTTTCTCTGCCATGTTTTTCGGTATTACTAAGACAATTCGTTAATGTTAACCCGCCCCGCCAATCAAATCAGCGGCGGGACCTAAACTGAAACCTCATGAGCGATAGTGCGAGATCAGACGAAAAATTATCTCAACACTCTTGGTAGTTTGGCAACCGAATAAATCGCAATCCACGCCGCGGGAGGGAAACCATATGTTTTTAACGGCGTCTTGGCGCTAACAAAAAACCTCGGTGCTCAATTCGGTAACCCTTGTAAGCTAAATCGGCCGCAGCGTCAAACGCAGATCCCCCCAAGGGGATAAAAAAGTGTATCTGCTCATCAACTTTAGGAGATTTGCCGTCCGGCCGACAGGCAGCCGCTTATCCCTTAATCAACGTCGGCGTAATGAAGATCACCAGCTCGCGTTTTTTCTGCTGTGCGCCACTCTGCCGGAACAAGCCCCCCAGCAGCGGCGCGTCTCCCAACCCCGGCACCTTGTCCGCCGTATTGCCTTGATGCCGTTGAAAAATGCCGCCGAGCACCAGGGTTTCGCCGTTTTTCACCGTGATCTGCGTCTTAATCTCCTGTTTATCGATGGTCAGCGCTTCGCCCGCCCCCCGGCTGATGGCGCGCCCCGGCATATTTTGGCTGATGTGCAGCGTCAGCGTGATGCGCCCGTCCGGCAACACCTTCGGCGTCACCTCCATGCCCAGCACCGCCTCTTTGAACTCGATCGCGGTCGCGCCGCTGGCGCCGCTTGAGACTTCGTAAGGGATCTCCGTGCCCTGTTTGATGCTGGCGGTTTGCAGGTGCGCCGTCAGCAGGCGCGGGCTGGCGATGATCTCCACCTGATTCTCCTGCTCCAGCGCCGTCAACTCGAGACTCAGCAAGCGCCCGCTGATGCGCGCCAGGTGGAAACCGGCGTTCACCGCGCTGCGCTCCAGCGGCAGGTTGACGCCGAGATTGCCCGGCCGCAGCGGCTGTGCCGGCCTGTCGTCGGGTGCCAATCCCCAGCGCACGCCAAGTTCACGCAGGCTTTCGCTGTTGATGGTCACGATATGCGCCGCCAGCTGCACCTGCGCCAGCGGCGCGTCCATTTCCGTTACGCGCTTTTTCAACTGTGCCAACATCGGCGTGGTGTCACGCAACAGCAGCGTATTGGTGCGCTTATCCGCCAGCACGCTGCCACGCTCGCTAAGCAAGGCGCCGCGTTGGGCGTTGAGGCTTTCGGCAATCTCCGCCGCATCGCCGTTTTGCAACGTCAGCGTCAGGCTGTGCAGCGGTTGCCTTTGCGCCAGCGCCTCTCGCTGCTGTTTTTTTTGCTGCTCGTCCGGCTCCGGGGAGACAAGCATCACGTTGCCCTCACGCGTCATCGCCAGTTTGCCCATGCGCAAGGTCAGCGTCAGTGCCTGCGGCCAGGGCACATTCTCCAGCCGCAGCGTCAGGTTGCCGCTCACACCGGGCGCGGCGATCAGGTTCATCTGCCGATAATCCGCCAGCGCCTGCAGGATGACCGTGACCGGCGCGTCTTGAAACTCCAGCGAAATAACCTGTTTATCCTGCGCCTGCGCGGCGCCGAGCATCAGAGACCACAGCGCCATACCCAGTCCAGCGCGTCCTTTCATGATTTGCCATCCTTGTTGTCCATCGTCAGCGATACGTCGCCGTGATCTGCCGGGCAATCCGGTTCGGCCGCCAGCGCCGTTAACGTCAGGCTGCGCGCCTGCACCTGCGTTACCTGCCAGCGTTCGGCGAGCACCCGCTGCTGCGGCCGCAGGCGCAGCCATTGACCCGCCGGCGTCACCACCCAGCCATAGCGCTGCGTTGGTTGCCCGATGACGCCCTTCAGCCGCCAACCTGCCGGCGATGCCGCCTGGACACAAGCAGGCGGCGAAGGCGGCGCAAACGGATCGCGCGATTCCGCGCATAAGGCCCACGGCCATAGCAGCCACCACCCAAGGCCGAGTCTTCTACTCATGCTCATCGCCTCGCTCCTCGGAGACATCCTGCAGCACCAACCGCGCCGTCATGCCCTGCGGCGGGGTCTCCACGCGCAGTTGTACAAGGCGCAAATTGGCCGGTAGCGCCTCCAGCAACGTCAGTAAACCGGCGTAGTCAATGCGCAAGCTCAGCGTTTGCCGCAGCGGTTTTTCCTGCTGCTGCCAGCGCAGCAAGTCGCCCCCTGCCCGTTGCAGCGCGCTCGCCAGATCGCCGGTTGGGAATGGAGGAACTGGCGCTGCGGGGATAACGGCCTGCGGCGCCTCGTCCAGCTGGCTCCGCACCATGGCAATCTGTTGCAGCAAGCGTTGTTGCCGCTCCGTCGCGCTTTCCCGCTGGCGCCATTCGTCTTGCAGCATCCAGCCGCCGCCCAACAGCGCCAACGTGCCGATGCCCAGCCATTGCGCGGCCAGCAACTGCCAACCCGACAGGCTCAGCCAGAAGCGCAGCCCGGATGACAAACGGTTATCCATCACGCCCCCCATGGCGCCGCCAGATGAAAGGAGAACAGGCCGTCTTCGCGCTGCACCACCTCCGCCAAACGCAGCCGCGGCAGCGCGGGCATCTCCGCCAATCGCCGTTCGAACTGCGAGATGGCCGCAGGAGAACCGCTCAGCCCATGCAGCCGCAGGCCGTTCGCCGCATCGCTGTCCAACGTCGTGAGCCACAGCGGAGGGGGAACGCAGGAGGACAAATGTTGCAGCAGCTGTAAATAACGCCGGTTATGTTGGGCATTGTTCGCCTGCCGTTCAGCGAGGGCGCGGTGCCGTGCCTGCTGAGCCCGCTCTTGTTGCTGTTGACGGGCGAGCAGCGTCAATGCCGCCAGCTCTTCATCCAACGTCGCCAGTCGCTCTTGCCGCTGCGCCTGTTGATGGCGCTGCTGGCTTACGACGAGGAGTCCCGCCAACAGCAGCACCGTAACCTGCAACAGCAACACGCACAGCCAGAAATAACCGCGCCGTCGGTCACGGCGTTGCCGCCAGGGCAGAAAGTTGACCTGATACATCAGCGGTCCTCCTCGCGCAGCGCCAGACCGCCGGCCAACGCGAACGCCGGGGGATGCGCAGGCAACGGCGGACGCAGCTGCGTGAAGGCGCTGAGCGGTGACCAGGAAAGACAGCCGGCGGGCAGAGATCCCGCCAGCACGCCGCCGGCATAGATCGGCCGATCGTCGCCTGGCGGCGACTGGGATTGCAGCGCCCGCAACGCCTGCGCGCCATCGTCGCCCGGCGCCAGGCCAAAGGCGAACGCGCCGTCGGCCGGCGCCACCCACAGCCATTCTCGTTCGAGACGGTGCATCAGCCCCGCAGCGATCGGCACGCCCGCCGCCGTCGCCATCATTCGCAGCGCGCAGGGCGTGATATCGACCGCTTGCGGATGCAGACCAGCCTGGCGCAGACAATGCAGCCACTGCTGCAGCTCCTGCCGCCGCGCGGCGGTCAACAACAACGCCGCCTCATCCGCCGGCGCGGCGCGATAATCGAGCGCCAGCGTCTGGCCATCGAGCGGAAACTGTTTTAAACCGTGGCCGCAGATATAGTCGCTGCGCTCCGGCTCGCGCAGTCGCGCGTCCGGCTGCGCCATGCGCTGCTGCAACACTCGCTGCGCCGGCAGGGCAATGCGTAAGGAAATATGTCGCGGCAGTTGAACGCGCCATTGCCGCAGCGCCCGGGTAAGGAATTCTGAAGGTGCCAGGCAGCCGTCGCGTAAAACCGCCTGCGGCAGCGCCTGTTGCCACCAGTGACGCAACTGCCAGCCATTGCGGCGACGCTGAACCGCCATCGCCCGCACGCAGTCGATTTGTATATCCAGCCCCACCTGCCATGCTTGAGGGAACATGTTTCGCAAGCCTCCATAACATCAGATGATAAAAGAACATATCCATGTCGCAGGCTTGCCTTTATACTACCGCGCGGTTGTTTATAAACTGCCCAAATGACTAAGAAATGGGAAATCTCAGGTGAAGTTCGTAAAGTATTTACTAATCCTTGCAGTATGTTGCATCGTGCTGGGAGCAGCCTCGATTTTCGGCTTGTACAAATATGTCGAGCCGCAGCTGCCCGACGTTGCAACGCTGAAAGACGTGCGGCTGCAGATACCGATGCAGGTCTACAGCGCCGATGGCGAACTGATCGCCCAGTACGGCGAGAAGCGCCGCATTCCGCTGAAGCTGGATCAAATTCCGCCGGTAATGGTGCACGCGTTTATCGCCACCGAAGACAGCCGCTTCTATGATCACCACGGCGTGGATCCGGTCGGTATCTTCCGTGCCGCCTCCATCGCGTTGGTCTCCGGCCACGCTTCACAGGGGGCCAGTACCATTACCCAACAGCTGGCGCGTAACTTCTTCTTAAGCCCGGAACGCACCCTGATGCGTAAAATCAAGGAAGCCTTCCTGGCGGTGCGCATCGAGCAGATGCTCACCAAGGATGAAATCCTTGAACTGTATCTGAACAAGATCTATCTGGGTTACCGCGCCTACGGCGTGGGCGCCGCCGCGCAGGTCTATTTCGGCAAAGACGTCAGCCAGCTCACCCTGAGCGAAATGGCGACTATCGCCGGCCTGCCGAAAGCGCCGTCCACCTTTAACCCGCTCTATTCGCACGATCGCGCCGTTGCCCGTCGCAATGTGGTGCTGTCGCGCATGCTGGACGAGCATTACATCACGCAGGCGCAGTACGATCAGGCTCGTAGCGAAGATTTGGTCGCCAACTACCATGCGCCGGAAATCAGCTTCTCCGCACCGTATCTCTCCGAGATGGTGCGCCAGGAGATGATCAAGCGCTACGGTGAAAACGCCTATACCGACGGCTACAAGGTTTACACTACCGTCACCAAGCGGCTGCAGCTGGCGGCGCAGGAGTCGGTGCGCAACAACGTGCTGGCCTATGACATGCGCCACGGCTATCGCGGCCCGTCCAACGTGCTGTGGAAAGTCGGCGAAGCGGCCTGGGATCGCAAACAGATTATCGATTCGCTGAAAAACCTGCCGAACTACGGCCCGCTGGCGCCGGCGGTGATCACCGCCGCCAACCCGCAGGAAGCGACGGCGATGCTGGCCGACGGCAGCAGCATTGCCTTGCCGATGGCCACCATGCGCTGGGCGCGGCCATACCGTTCAGACACTCAGCAGGGCCCAACGCCGAAACGCGTCACCGACGTGGTGCAGGCCGGCCAGCAAGTGTGGGTGCGTAAAGTGAACGAAGCCTGGTGGCTGTCGCAGGTGCCGGACGTCAACTCGGCGCTGGTCTCCATCAACCCGAACGACGGCGCGGTAAAAGCGCTGGTCGGCGGCTTCGACTTCAACCAGAGCAAGTTCAACCGCGTCACGCAGGCCCTGCGTCAGGTCGGCTCGAACATCAAACCGTTCCTGTACACCGCCGCGATGGATAAAGGCCTGACGCTGGCCACCATCCTGAACGATTTGCCGATCACCCGTTGGGATGCCGGCGCCGGCACCGACTGGCGGCCGAAAAACTCGCCGCCGACCTACGACGGCCCGATCCGCCTGCGTCAGGGGCTGGGGCAATCGAAGAACGTGGTGATGGTGCGCGCGATGCGCGCGATGGGCGTCGACTACGCGGCGGAATATCTGCAGCGCTTCGGCTTCCCGGCGCAGAACATCGTGCATACCGAATCGCTGGCGCTGGGTTCCGCCTCCTTCACGCCGATGCAGTTGGTGCGCGGCTATGCGGTGCTGGCGAACGGCGGTTACCTGGTCGACCCGTACTTCATCACCAAGATCGAAGACGATAACGGCAATACGGTGTTCGAAGCCAAGCCAAAAGTGGTGTGCAGCAGCTGTAATCTGCCGGTTATCTACGGTGACACTCGCCGCTCGGCGGTACTGTCCGATGACAACATCGAAAACGTCGCCACTTCGCAGGAAGGCAACAACAGCACGGTGCCGATGCCGCAGCTGGAGCAGGTCACCCCGGCTCAGGTGCAGCAGGACGGCGACCAACAATATGCGCCGCACGTGATCAGCACACAGCTGGCGTTCCTGATCCACGATGCGCTGAACAGCAACATCTTCGGTGAACCGGGTTGGATGGGCACCGCCTGGCGCGCCGGGCGCGATCTGAAACGTCATGATATCGGCGGCAAAACCGGCACCACCAACAGCTCCAAAGACGCCTGGTTCTCCGGTTATGGTCCGGATACCGTGACGTCGGTGTGGATCGGCTTCGACGATCACCGCCGCGACCTGGGCCGTTCGACGGTGTCCGGCGCCATCCCGGATCAGATTTCCGGCGGTGAAGGCGGGGCCAAGAGCGCCCAACCGGCATGGGACGACTTCATGAAGACCGCGCTGGAAGGCATCCCGGAGCAGAAAGTCACGCCGCCGCCGGGCATCATCAGCGTCACCATCGACAAGAGCAGCGGCAAGCTCTCCGGCGGTGGCGGCGGCAGCCGTTCCGAGTACTTTATCGAAGGAACGCAGCCGACGGACTACCCATCGCGCGATACCGGCACCACGTTGACCGATCCGGGCGGCGAAAGCCACGAGCTGTTCTGATCGAAAAGGGCCAGAGAAATCTGGCCCTTTTTTTATGCAACGCGCAGCGTCTCAGCGCGAAGCGCGCAGAAACGCCTCGGAGAGGAACAGCGCGCTGACGTTGCGCGCCTCGCGGAAATCCGGTTCTGCCAGCAGCGCCATCATGTTGGCGATCGGCCAGCGCACCTGCGGCAGCGGCTCCGGCTCGTCCCCTTCCAGGCTCTGCGGATAGAGATCGTGCGCCAGCACGATATTCATTTTGCTGGAAAAGTAGGATGGCGCCATCGTCAGCTTGCTGAGGAAGTCAAAGCGCTTCGCCCCGTATCCCACCTCTTCCATCAGCTCGCGGTTGGCCGCCTCCAGCACCCCTTCACCGGGATCGATCAACCCTTTCGGGAAACCCAGCTCATAGGATTCAGTGCCCACCGCATACTCGCGGATCAGCAGCAGGTCATCGCCAATCACCGGCACGATCATTACCGCTTCGCGATCCGAAGGCCGCATACGCTCATACACCCGCCGAACACCGTTGCTGAATTCCAAATCGACCGACTCGACGTTAAACAAACGCGAACGCGCGACCGTTTCCACTTTCAGAATTTTAGGTTTTTGCAGGTGTTTATCCATGATTGCCTCAAAGAGGTTACCCAGGCGCAGACGGGGGCAACCGAAATAATGATTGGCGTAGCGCACGGCTCGTTGGCGCTCAAACGCTGACCAAATTCGATCTTGATCACATTGTGCGTTAAGGGCAAGCTTCGCCGCAACGAGCATGAACAGTAATTTACTTTCTTTTAACAAGCGTAGCCAGCGGCGGGCGATTTTCCGTACTGATTCAGCAAACAGCACGCATGAAAATAGGATAATACCGATATCGATGGCACAGGCCGGCTGCTAGTATCACGCAGGCAAGAATCAGTGATAAAATGGCCTTGCGTCATGAAGGAATGAGATCCAGAGCGAGAATCTGTTTGTTCCCTCATTAGTTCTGGGTGCCTCCTGGCGGTTTACTCCGTATAATATTCAGCTTTTCATCAGGTTGGCGAAATTCACGGGTGTGAGATGGGGATTGCATGAGCACAATAGTGTTGATATTGGCCTTAGTGCTTGTCTGCCTGATCGCCGCCGGCCTGTATCTATGGTTCAAGGCCCGCCACCCGTCGGCGCTGACGCACACGTTGCCGTTTATCAAACCCGCCCATCGCAAGCTGACCGACGAAGAGCGTGCCGCAGTCGAGTTCTATCTCAATCAGCAAAACAAGCTGAGCAACAAACTGTTGCCCGGCGGCAGCGCGATGCAGCCCAACACCAAACTGGCACTCACGCCGCAAAGCGATAGCGTGTATCCCGTGACGCACGCCATCACCCGCTACGGCCTGGCCAGCGACGATCCCAATAAATGGCGCTACTATCTCGACGCCGAAGAGGTGCACCTGCCGCCGTTTTGGGAACCCTATATCACCGCCGACAACCATGTGGAAGTGATCAGGACCCAGACGTTGCCGCTGGTGATTTCGCTCAACGGACACTCGCTGAAAGATCATATCCACGATCGGCCGCAGCCGCCGGTAGTGACCGCCGCACCGACTAAAAACGCCTCTATCCGCAAGGAGGAGAGCGAACATGTCGAGCTGGTGAACATTCGCAAAGAAACGCCGGAAGAGCATGCGCTGAATCGGCCGAACGGCATCCGTGAAGCCGTCATCATCTCCGCCGCGCTGTTGTTGCTGTTCTTTAGCCTGATCAGCCCGGTGCTGGTGATCCCCTGGATGATCTTCGTGGCGGTGCTGATGATCGCCTGGGGCTGCTGGAACCTGTTCCGCCGCCCGGCGCCGCGCGAACTGAAAGAGATCCACTGCCTGCGCGGCACGCCAAAGCGCTGGGGCCTGTTCGGTGAATCCGGCCAAGGGCAGATCAGCAATATTTCGCTCGGCATTATCGATCTTATCTATCCGCAGCATTGGCAGCCTTACCTGACG
Organism: Serratia sp. YC16; assembly: GCF_009707615.1. Taxonomy (NCBI): domain Bacteria; kingdom Pseudomonadati; phylum Pseudomonadota; class Gammaproteobacteria; order Enterobacterales; family Yersiniaceae; genus Serratia; species Serratia sp. YC16. The sequence goes on from NZ_WLYN01000015.1 coordinate 61,077, forward strand.
CAGGACCTGGGCAAAACCACCGATGTGGATGTCTACCTCAATCGGCAGGTGGTGCGTCAGGGGCGCTTCCTCTCGCTGCATGACGAAGTGAAGAATTTCCCGCTTCAGCAGTGGGGGCGCAATGCGGTGCTGGTCGCCAGTTCGGCGCTGGTGCTGCTGCTGCTGCTGGTCTATATCCCGCTCAACCTGCCATTGACCCTCAGCATGGCCTGGCTGCAAGGCGCGCAAAAAGTGGAAGTGACCAGCGTGCAAGCGCTGGAAGCCACGCCGCTGCGCATCGGCGATACGCTGAAGGTGCGCGGCAGCGGCATGTGCTATGTGCCGCCGCCGGCCAACGGTGGCGGCGCCGTCAACTTTGCGCCGTTCGACTGCTCCGGCATCTACTGGAACAACGCCGCTCCACTGCCGCCGCCGGAATCGGAAGTCATCGACAAAGCGACGGCCCTGTTGGCCACGGTCAACAGCCAGCTGCATCCAAGCGGCGCCGATCAGAAGGTCAACCCGCAACTGGCCAGCGCCATCGAGAAATCCGGCATGATCCTGTTGGACGACTTCTCCGATATCGTGCTGAAAACGCAGGATCTGTGCCAGGCTGAAAGCGACTGCGTGCGGCTGAAAAACGCGCTGGTCAATCTGGGTAACGCCAAAAACTGGAACGGCCTGGTGAAACGCGCCAAGTCTGGTGCGCTGCAGGGCGTCAACGTCCTGCTGCGCCCGGTAAGCGCCGAATCGCTGGACAGTTTGACCAAGGTGGCCACGTCATCGTTCATCTTCAATGAAACGCGGCTGGCCGCCGCGGCGCTCAACAGCCCGCCGCCGGGCGGTTTCCTGATCAGCAGCGACGAAGGCCGTCAGTTGGTCAGTCACCCGCAGCCGCAGACGCCGCAGAGCGAATACAACGCCCTCGACCAGTGGAACGAGCTGCAACGCCTTTCCAATCTGCTGCTGCACACCCCGTTCCAGGCGCAGGGCGTTATCACCAGCCTCAGCGTTGATGCCAACGGCACTCGCCACGTGGCGCTGCACAGCGAACCGGACATGATCACCCTGTGGCGCTACCTCGGCACCAGCCTGCTGTTGCTGGCGGTGGTCGTCAGCCTGGGTTATAACGCCTGGCGGCTGGTGCAGCGCCGGCGCATCAACCAGCACCGCGTCGCCGATATTCAGCGCTACTACGACAGCTGCTTCAACCCGCAGCTCAATCCGATGTCGATGCGGCCGATGGCCTGAACCTGACGCCGGGGCCTCCGCCCTGTCATCTGCTTATGCTACGCTAACGCTATTATTCTCATCTGCGGACCGTCCGTCGGTCCGCCCGTGGAGTTTTTATGGTCCCTGAGTTTGACTGGCCGCAGATCGATACCGTGCTGCTGGATATGGACGGCACCTTGCTGGATCTGGAGTTCGACAGCCACTTTTGGCTCAGCCTGGTGCCGCAGGCACTGAGCGAGAGGCGCGCCATTCCGTTCGACGAAGCCCGTGATATCATTCAGCGGGAATATCAGGCGGTGCAGCACACCATGAACTGGTACTGCTTCGATTATTGGAGCGAGCGGTTGGATCTGGACATCTACCGCATGACCAGCGAAGTGGGCAGCCGCGCCCGGCTGCGCGAAGACACCGAGCCGTTTTTACGGGCGCTGCGCGACGCCGGCCTGCAAACCATTCTGTTGACCAACGCCCATCCGCACAGCCTGGCGGTCAAAATCGAGCATACCGGTCTCGATCGGCACCTTGATTTATTGTTTTCCACCCACACATTTGGTTATCCGAAAGAAGATCAGCGTCTGTGGCAGGCGGTGCAGCAGCACACCGGATTCAATCCGCAGCGCACGCTGTTTGTCGACGACGGCGAGCCGATCCTGGACGCGGCGCGCACTTTCGGCATTCGTTACTGCCTGGGCGTGCAAAACCCGGACTCCAGCACGGCGGAGAAAAGCTTCCAGCGCCATCCGTCGATGCGCGACTATCGCCTGCTGATACCGGCGCTGGCCAAGGGGGAAGCATGAAGGAAAAAGCGACGCGCGACGACGCGGTCCGACTGGATAAGTGGCTGTGGGCCGCACGCTTCTATAAGACCCGCGCACTGGCGCGCGAAATGATCGACGGCGGCAAGGTGCATTACAACGGCCAGCGCGGCAAGCCGAGCAAGATTGTCGAACTCAACGCCGAGCTCAAGCTGCGGCAGGGCAACGAAGAACGTACGGTGATCGTGCTGGCGCTGACCAGCCAACGCCGCGGCGCCAACGAGGCGCAGCAAATGTATCAGGAAACCGAAGCCAGCATCGCCAACCGCGAAAAAATGGCGCTGGCGCGCAAGATGAACGCGTTGACCATGCCGCATCCGGACCGCCGTCCGGACAAAAAGGAGCGGCGCGACCTGATGAAATTTAAATTTGGTGAGCCGGAATAACCCCTCACCGCAATGAGAGAAGATTATGTCCAACCATGACCAATTGCACCGTTACCTGTTTGAAAACTACGCGGTGCGCGGCGAGCTGGTTACCGTCAGCGAAACCTATCAGCAGATCCTGAATAACCACGACTACCCGGCGCCGGTACAAAAACTGCTGGGCGAGCTGCTGGTCGCCACCAGTCTGTTGACCGCCACCCTGAAGTTCGACGGCGACATTACCGTTCAGCTGCAAGGCGACGGCCCGCTGAAGCTGGCGGTGATCAACGGCAACAACCGCCAGGAGATGCGCGGCGTTGCGCGCACCCAGGCGCCTATCGCCGACGACAGCACCTTGCATCAGATGATCGGCAACGGCGTCATGGTCATCACCATTTCCCCGACGGAAGGCGAGCGCTATCAGGGCGTGGTCGGCCTGGAAGGCGAAACCCTGGCCGAATGCCTGGAAGCCTACTTCCGTCAGTCTGAGCAGCTGCCAACCCGCCTGTTCATCCGCACCGGCGAAGCGGAAGGCAACGCCGCGGCGGCCGGTATGCTGCTGCAGGTGCTGCCAGCGCAGGACGGCAACCTCGATGATTTCGATCACCTGGTGCAACTGACCAACACGGTCAAAAGCGAAGAGCTGTTCGGCCTGCCGGCCAACGAGGTGCTGTACCGTCTGTACCACCAGGAAGAAGTCACCCTGTACGAACCGCAGGACGTGCAGTTCCGTTGCACCTGTTCACGCCAGCGTTGCGCCGACGCGCTGCTGACCCTGCCGACCGACGAAGTGGCGGACATGCTGGAGCAGGACGGCAATATCGACATGCACTGCGACTATTGCGGCAGCCACTATGTCTTTGACCCGGTTGATGTTGCCGCGTTGTATGCGGGTAACACCGGCGAAAGCGACCAGTTGCACTAAGTTATACCCTCCCGGCGGGCGCGCCCGGCGCCCGCCAACGCCCGCCGTTTGCACGTTTGCTTTTTTCCGTGTGCTATCTCTCAGATCGTAACGAAATACCGCCTAAAACGTTAAATATTTGATACCCATCGCGGTTACGCACCGTTAGATCCCTACAATTGCCGCCAGAAATTCTGTGACCAAGGAGTAGTAACATGCGCGTTAAAGGTATAACCCCTCAGGATCTGGCCGCTTACGGCATTCACGACGTTAGCGAAATCGTTCACAACCCGAGCTATGAACTGCTGTTTAAGGAAGAAACAGACCCATCTCTGGAAGGTTTTGAGCGTGGGGTAGTCACCAAGCTGGGTGCCGTCTCCGTCGATACCGGCATCTTCACCGGTCGTTCGCCGAAAGACAAATACATCGTCCGCGACGACATCACCCGCGATACCGTGTGGTGGGCCGATCAGGGCAAAGGCAAAAACGACAACAAACCCCTCAGCCCGGAAGTGTGGGCCGATCTGAAACACCTGGTCACTGAGCAACTGTCCGGCAAGCGCCTGTTCGTGGTGGATACCTTCTGCGGCGCCAACGCCGACTCGCGCCTGAAAGTGCGCTTCATCACCGAGGTG
>NZ_WLYN01000016.1:0-40381 GCF_009707615.1 Serratia sp. YC16
AAAAGCGCAGCTACGCTGCGCTGCTTTACCCAACTTCTCTCCGACAGGCAGCCAGAGAAAAGGCCCCGAAGGGCCTTTGATTAGGGTGTGTTTGCTTTTTTCACTTATTATTCGGTTAATGCGAGCTGCCCTGAGAGATGCCCAGCCCGGTTTGCGAACGGACAAACTGGGCCCGGAAGCGTTCCCTTTCTTGCTGTCCAGCCAGCGAGCCGTCGGTTATCGAGAACAGCCAGGTGCCGACAAAGGCCACGATCATCGAGAACAGTGCCGGATATTCATACGGATAAATCGGTTTTTCATGGCCGAGGATCTGCACCCAGATCGTCGGGCCGAGGATCATCAGAATCACCGCCGTCAGCAGGCCCAGCCAGCCGCCAATCATCGCGCCACGGGTAGTCAAACGCGACCAGTACATCGACAGGATGATGATAGGGAAGTTACAGCTGGCGGCGATGGAGAACGCCAATCCGACCATAAAGGCGATATTCTGCTTCTCGAACAAAATCCCTAGCGCAATGGCGACCAGCCCCAGCACCACGACGGTGATCTTGGAGACCTTCAGCTCATCGCGCTCGGTCGCCTTGCCGTTTTTCATCACGCTGGCGTAGAGATCGTGGGACACGGCCGAGGCGCCGGCCAGCGTCAGGCCCGCAACCACCGCCAGAATGGTGGCGAAGGCTACCGCCGAGATAAAGCCGAGGAAGAAGTTGCCGCCAACGGCATTGGCCAGGTGCACCGCCGCCATGTTGGTGCCGCCCAGCAGCGCGCCGGTGGCGTCTTTGAACGCCGGATTGGCGCTGACCAGCAAGATGGCGCCGAAGCCGATGATAAAGGTCAGGATATAGAAGTAACCGATAAAGCCGGTGGCGTAGAACACGCTCTTGCGCGCTTCCTTGGCGTCGCTGACGGTGAAGAAGCGCATCAGGATGTGCGGCAGGCCGGCGGTGCCGAACATCAGCGCCAAACCGAGCGACAGCGCGGAGATCGGATCGGAGACCAGGCCGCCGGGGCTCATGATGGCGATGCCTTTCGGGTGCACCTTCACCGCTTCGGCGAACAGGGTATTGAAGTCGAAGTTAACCGACTTCATCACCATCAGCGCCATAAAGCTGGCGCCTGCCAGCAGCAGCACCGCTTTGATGATCTGCACCCAGGTGGTGGCCAACATGCCGCCGAACAGCACATACAGCACCATCAGAATGCCGACCAGGATCACCGCCACGTGGTAGTTGAGCCCGAACAGCAACTGGATCAGTTTGCCGGCGCCGACCATCTGCGCGATCAGATACAGCGCCACCACCACCAACGAGCCGCAGGCCGACAGGGTGCGGATCGGTTTCTGCTGCAGGCGGTAAGAGGCGACGTCGGCAAAGGTATAGCGGCCGAGGTTGCGCAGGCGCTCCGCGATCAGAAACAGAATGATCGGCCAGCCGATGAGGAAGCCGATGGAGTAGATCAGGCCATCATAGCCCGAGGTGTAAACCAGAGCGGAGATGCCGAGGAACGAGGCGGCGGACATGAAGTCGCCGGCGATCGCCAGGCCGTTTTGCAGGCCGGTGATACGCCCGCCTGCGGTGTAGTAGTCCTGACGGGAACGGGTGCGTTTGGACGCCCAGTAGGTGATGTACAGGGTGGCGCCGACAAACAGGATAAACATCACGATCGCCTGGATGTTCAACGGCTGACGATGCACTTCGCCGCCGATGGCGTCGGCGCGGGCCAGGCCGGGCAACAGCAGTAGCGCGGCGGCGGAGAGGGCGGAACATAAGCGTTTCATTGTTTCACCTCGCGCAGAATTTCTGCGGTGAGGCGGTCAAACTCGCCGTTGGCGCGAAACACGTAGATTCCGGTCAAGACGAAAGAGATCACGATCAGCCCGACGCCGACCGGGATCCCGCGGGTGATGGTCGATCCGACGGCGATCGGCGTGCCGAGCCACTGAGGATCGAAGGCGATCAATAGAATAAAACCGACATACAGCGCCAGCGTAATCAGCGAAAGCAGCCAGGCGAACCGGCCGCGTTTTCTTACCAGCTCTTTAAAGCGCGGGTTTTCTTCAATCCCTTGATAAATGGTGTCATTCATCAGTGTGTCTCCAGTCGGTATTGAGAGAGTACGCCGCGCCAGGGCCGCTCAACGGCGCGTTATCCGAATGAGCGGCCTGAAGCGGCGTAAATTATGACGGCACTTTCATTGATTGTTTTTCTTCCAACAGCTTGTCGACTACGGCCGGATCCGCCAGCGTGGAGGTATCCCCCAGGTTGCTGGTGTCACCGGCGGCAATTTTGCGCAGGATACGCCGCATGATCTTGCCGGAACGCGTTTTGGGCAGCGAATCTGTCCAATGCAGCACGTCCGGCGTGGCGATCGGCCCTATCTCTTTGCGCACCCAGTTGCGCACTTCGGCATAGAGCTCCGGCGTTGGTTCTTCGCCGTGGTTCAGCGTGATATAGGCGTAGATCGCCTGGCCTTTGATGTTATGAGGAATGCCGACCACCGCCGCTTCGGCGATTTTCGGATGCGACACCAGCGCGGATTCGATCTCGGCGGTGCCCAGACGGTGGCCAGAGACATTCAGCACGTCGTCGACGCGGCCGGTGATCCAGTAATAACCGTCCTCGTCGCGGCGGGCGCCGTCGCCGCTGAAGTACATGCCTTTGAAGGTCGAGAAGTAGGTCTGCTCGAAGCGCTCATGATCACCGAACAGGGTGCGCGCCTGGCCCGGCCAGGAGTCGACGATCACCAGGTTGCCTTCGCAGGCGCCCTCCTGCGGTGTGCCGACGTTATCGACCAGCGCCGGCTGTACGCCGAAGAAAGGCCGCGTGGCGGAACCGGCCTTCAGCTCAGTGGCGCCCGGCAGCGGAGTAATCATGAAGCCGCCGGTTTCGGTTTGCCACCAGGTGTCGACGATCGGGCATTTCGCGTTGCCTATCTTGTTGTAGTACCACTCCCAGGCTTCCGGGTTGATCGGTTCGCCGACCGAGCCCATGATGCGCAACGAATCGCGCCGGGTGCCCTCGATCGCCTTGTCGCCTTCGGCCATCAGGGCGCGAATGGCGGTTGGCGCGGTATACAGAATGTTGACCTGATGCTTGTCGATCACCTGCGACAGGCGGTTGACGCCCGGGTAGTTAGGCACGCCTTCGAACATCAGGGTGATGGCGCCGCAGGCCAGCGGGCCATACAACAGATAGCTGTGACCGGTGACCCAACCCACGTCGGCGGTGCACCAGTAAACGTCGCCATCGTGATAGTCGAAGACATACTTGAAGGTCATCGCGGCGTACACCAGGTAGCCGCCGGTGGTGTGCAGCACGCCCTTCGGCTTGCCGGTCGAGCCGGAGGTGTACAGGATAAATAGCGGATCTTCGGCGCTCACTTCTTCTGGTGGGCAGTCGGCGGAAACGTCCTGAGTCAGCTCATGCCACCACAGATCTCGCCCTTCCTGCCAATACCCCGGTTTACCGGTGCGTTTGAACACCACCACGTTCGCCACGCTGACCACGCCGGGATTTTTCAGCGCGTCGTCGACGTTCTTTTTCAGCGGCACGGCGCGGCCGGCGCGCAGGCCTTCAGCGGCGGTTATCACCAGTTTGGCGTTGGAATCGATAATGCGTCCGGCGACCGCTTCCGGCGAGAAGCCGCCGAAGATCACCGAATGGACGGCGCCGATGCGCGCGCAGGCCAGCATGGCGACCGCCGCCTCCGGCACCATCGGCATATAGATAGCCACCACGTCCCCTTTTTTCACGCCGAGCTTTTTCAGCACGTTGGCGAACTGGCAGACATCATGATGCAACTGTTTGTAAGTCACTTTCTTGGATTGGGTCGGATCATCGCCTTCCCAGATGATGGCGGTTTGGTCGCTGCGCTCGGCCAGATGGCGGTCCAGACAGTTGGCCGACAGGTTCAACGTGCCGTCTTCAAACCAACGAATGCTGACGTGGCCCGGATCGAACGAAGTGTTTTTAACTTTGGTATAGGGTTTGATCCAGTCCAGGATTTGGCCATGCTCACCCCAGAAAGCCTCTGGGTCTTGAACCGACTGTTGATAATACTGTTGGTATTGTGCCGGATTAATCAGGGCGCGTTCTGCAATTGCAGAAGGAATAGCGTGTTTATGCAGTTGGCTCATAGCTTTTCTCCTTGAAGTTGTTAATGATATGTCAACTGAAGGTTAAGTATAGTTTGCTACGATTCTTTGTTTCTTTTTTGCGCGGCAGATCACGCAACAAAGATATTGATTTGTAATAGTTCTGTCGCATTTGCAGGGCGTATCTATCTCTTTGGCGTTTAAATCATCATAAACCCGCGTTTTTAGCCAAAAATACTTATCTAAAGAACAAAAAAGAATAAACAACGCCGAGACTATTTACCCCGTGATTAATAGCGTGGGGAAATATTGGCATTATTCCGCGCTATAAATCTTTTTGGATTATTTTTCGCTATTAATATTCGAAGTTGGTATTAACGCGATATAACGATAGACGGCACATCCTGAAATAACGTTTTATTAACCTTTAATTCCTGATGAAAGGTCGGGTGATACCCGAGGGTATTCACTCTGCGGTATCGCTCGATTTTTAAGCTAAATATAAAGTGGCGCTGCATTTATGAGGGAAAGTGTCACTCGGTAAATTCTCATTTAATTGACTTTTGAGTAACAAAATATAAACATTTGTCGTGGACTAAATATGCAGAATGGACGAAAAATAACGCATTTTAATGGCGTTCAAAAAAACGTCGTCGGCACGGTTATGTACTTCATTATATGAAAAATTATGTTTTTAATAACAAGCAATTATGCCATTTGAAATAGTAACGCGAAATTTTTGTGATTCGATTCAGCGCTCAACCCTGACAAATCAAGGCTTGCAGAGCATGCCGCCCGGATGATACAGATTTATACTGCGTCGCACCCAGGGCAGGTGAACGCTTCCACTGAATTAACATAAGCCTGTAATAAATGATTAAGTATTCTTTTCGCTGTGTTGCGACTTTGTACGGCGGAAAGAGTCTTTGAGGACTTTTTGGGTATGAAAAGTGTAAAAATTAGCCTGGCTTGGCAAATCCTGATCGCGTTGGTACTGGGTATTATTGTTGGCGCGGTATTGCACAACCAGACCGAATCTCGTGAGTGGCTGGTAAGCAATATTCTCAGCCCGGCGGGTGATATCTTTATTCGTTTGATCAAGATGATTGTGGTGCCGATCGTTATTTCCACGCTGATCGTCGGCATTGCCGGCGTGGGCGATGCGAAAAAGCTGGGCCGCATCGGATTGAAAACCATTATTTACTTCGAAGTGATCACCACCGTTGCCATCGTGGTGGGGCTGACGTTAGCCAACGTATTCCAACCCGGCCACGGCATCGATATGTCGACGCTGACCACGGTGGACATTTCGCAGTATGAGAAAACCACCGAACAGGTGCAAAGCGGTTCGCACAGCCTGGTGGCGACCATTCTGTCGTTGATCCCGTCGAACGTCTTCTCGTCGATGGCCAAGGGCGACATGCTGCCGATTATCTTCTTCTCGGTGCTGTTCGGTCTGGGTTTGTCGTCGTTGCCGAAAGAGACCAAAGAGCCGTTGCTGAAGGTGTTCAAGGCGGTGTCCGAGAGCATGTTCAAAGTCACCCACATGATCATGCGCTATGCGCCGATCGGGGTGTTTGGCCTGATTGCGGTCACGGTAGCCAACTTCGGTTTCGCTTCGCTGCTGCCGTTGGCCAAGCTGGTGGTGCTGGTGTACTTCGCCATCGCTTTCTTCGCCCTGGTGGTGCTGGGGGCGGTCGCCCGGCTGTGCAACCTGCGCATCTGGACGCTGATCCGCATCCTGAAAGACGAACTGATCCTGGCCTATTCCACCGCCAGCTCGGAAACGGTGCTGCCGCGCATCATCGAAAAGATGGAGGCTTACGGCGCGCCCAAGTCGATCACCAGCTTCGTGGTGCCGACCGGTTACTCCTTTAACCTGGACGGCTCGACGCTGTATCAGAGCATCGCCGCTATCTTTATCGCCCAGCTGTACGGCATCGAGCTGTCGCTGGGGCAGGAGATTGTGCTGGTGCTGACGCTGATGGTCACCTCGAAAGGGATCGCCGGCGTGCCGGGCGTTTCGTTCGTGGTGTTGCTCGCCACACTGGGCAGCGTCGGCATTCCGTTGGAAGGCCTGGCGTTCATCGCCGGCGTGGACCGTATCCTGGATATGGCACGCACCGCGCTGAACGTTGTGGGCAACGCGCTGGCGGTGCTGGTGATCGCCAAGTGGGAACACCAGTTCGATCGCAAGAAAGCGCTGGCTTACGAAACGGAGTTCCTGGCGCAAAAGGTGAAGCCGGCCAATCAGGCCTAACCACCGAGTATCGCCTACGTTAAAAACGCCCCGGGCCCCGCGCCTGGGGCGTTTTGCTTTTATGTCCTTTCAGCTTGCCACTTTCTTTTCTCTGCCCCCGCTACGTGACTTGCATCCCCGCTTAACAGAATCTAAAGTGTTACCAAATTATTGGAAATGATAATAGATGTTATTATCATTTTCATTTGATGATGTATGGAAACACGCAAAAGCGGTTGAACGGCGGAATGTCGTCCGTGCGGCGCTTTTATTCAGGCTTATCAAAGGTAGGTAACATGTCGGACACCGCTTTGGCCTCTGAATGGTTGCCGCTGGCGCCAGCGCAGCTTGATTTCTGGGAAGAATACACCTTGCACCCCGGGCAGACCTTATCCACCGTCGCGCATTGCACCGAACTGTGCGGCGCGGTAGAGGAAGAGGCGCTGTGTCGGGCGATCGCCGTCACGCTTGCCGAAACGCAGGCGTTTGCCCTGCGCTTTGGCGAACGGCGTGGCGACCATCCTCCGCCGTTACGGCACGATCCTCAGCGCATACCGTCATTGCAACGCATCGATCTGCAAGCGCATCGCGATCCCTGGCAGGCGGCGCAAAGCCTCATGCGCGAGGATATAGCGCAGCACCGGGCGCTGCACAGCGAAGCGTTAGCCGCAACCTGGCTGCTGAAGCTGGCACCGGAGCGCTACCTCTGGTACGTGCGCGCGCACCATATCTTGGTCGACGGTTTCGGCATGGCGCTTATCGAACACCGCTGCGCCGCGTTATATGCGCACTACCTCGGCCAGGGCAACGCAGGCATCCCTCTGGGCGCCTTTGGCCCCTTTCAACAGGCCGAGCTGGCCTATGCCGACTCCGAGCGCTGTGAGCGCGATCGGCGCTTTTGGCAAGCCTACCTGTCGTCGTCGCAGGCGCTGCCGACGGTGCGCAAGGGCGGCGCGGCGTACGGCGTGCGGCGTTTGAGCGCCAACCACCGGCTGCCGGCGGCGGTGTCGCAACGTTTAACGCAGCTGGCGGAGCGCAGCGGCATCAATTGGCCCGACTTGCTGGTGGCGCTGTCGGCGGTCTGGCTGTTTCAAGTGATGCCGCAGCACACCCGGCAGGGCGATACGCTGCCGATGTGGATGCCGGCGATGAATCGCCGCGGGCAGGCCGCCACCAATGTGCCTTCGCTGGCGGTCAATACCCTGCCGCTGCTGGTGTCACCGTCGCAAGCGGAGACGCTGGGGGGCTTTCTGACCGCTCTGACGCAGCAGCTGCGCGAGCTACGCGGCCACGCCGGCTATCGTCTGCGGCAACTGGCCGTCGATCGCGGAGTGGCTCCGGACTCGCGTTTCTTTATTTCCCCTTTCATTAATGTGCAGCCCTTCGATGCGCCCCGTTTCACCGGCTGCAGCGGTGCCCGGCGCGTGCTGGCCGGCGGTTCGGGTGACGGTTTCAACCTGACTTATCGTGGCCGCACCGACGCCCGCGATCTGCAGGTGGATATCGATATCTATCTGGAGCAGTTCCCGACGGAGGATGCGCTGAACTATGGCGAGGCACTGCAAGAATTCCTGTTGCGTGCGCTGCAACGGGATGCGTGGGAACAGCCGCTGGCGGGTCTGACGGCGCTACCCGCCTGATAAAATACGGGCGGGGGATGTCCCCGCCCGAGTGGCATGGCTTCAGTTGGCCAGTAACGCCGCCACTTCACGCGCGTTCTTGCACGGCAGGAGCGAACTGCTCACCAACCGGGTGCCGAAGGCGTCATTGAGGCGCTCCGCCACCTGTTTGATATGCGGCAGTTTCAGCCCCATGGCGATAAACGCCGTCTCTTCTCCCCATTCCGGGCGCGGCGTCACGCCGATCGCCTGCCAGTAAATGGTCAGGATCTCTGCGCTGCGCGCCAAAGGCGCGTGCGGCGGCGGTGCCGCACAGGCGTTCAACGCCGGCGCGGTTTGCTGGTGGCTCAGGTCGGCGCGGATGCGATGGCGGTCGGTTTTACCGTTGGCAGACAACGGCAGCGCCTCGGCATGGATAAAGCGCGTGGGAATATGGGTACAGGGCAGATAGCCGGTGGCGAAGGCACGGATCTCGGACAGCGGCAGCGGTTTGCCGTCGCGAGTCAGATACAGGGCGCCGAGCGCCGCCTCGTTGTTCTCTCCGCTGGGATAATCCACCACCACCATATCCTGAATCGCCGGATGACGGCGCAGCACGTCTTCGATTTCCGGCAGTGAGACGCGTACGCCGCGGATCTTCACATAGCCGTTCACTCGGGTCGCGAACATGATGTTGCCGTCCGCGCGATAGTAACCCTGATCGCCAGTGCGGAAAGCGCGTAGCGGCTGCCCATCCGGCCCTTCGAGGGTGATGAAATCATGCTGCTTCAGCTCCCCCTGTTCCAGATAGCCCAACGCCAGGTTGACCCCGGCGGTATGGATGCGGCCGACCACGCCGGCCGGGCAGTGGCTGCCGTCGTCATGACAGATGAAATAACGGTTGGCCGGCAGCGTGCGGCCGTAAGGCACGGTGCCGCTCTCCTGCGGGGCGATCGGGTGCCAGATGCTCCAGATGGTGGTTTCGGTCGGCCCGCCGAGCGAGAACAGCGCGAGATCCGGGCGCAGGGTGCGCAGGGTTTGCACCGTCGCCGGCTTGATGTAGTCGCCGCCTTGCGCCACCAGACGCAGCGAACGCAGGCTGTCGGCCGTCTTGCAGGTGAGCAGCATCTCCAGAATGGCAGGCACCGAACACCACAGGGTGACCCGATGTTTTTCCACCAGCTGATTCCAGCTGATGGCGTCTTTTTCCTGATGCGGCGCCGGCAGCACCAGCGTAGCACCGGCGCACAGCGAACCGAACAGATCGAACATCGACATGTCATGGTGCGGCGGCGTGACGGAAATGAACACGTCGTCGGCGGTGACCGCCCAGCGCTGCTGGGTCTGGTGGACGACGTTGGCGGTGGCGCGGTTGTTGAGCACCACGCATTTAGGCTTGCCGGTGGTGCCGGAGGTGTACAGGTAGTAGCTCGCGGTCAGGCTGGCGCTGCGTTCCGCCAGCGTCTGTTCATCCGCCAGCGCAGGCGCGCGATCCGTCGGCGCCAGCAGGATCGCCGGCGTGACGCCGATCGGCGTCTCCAGATCGCCGCCGTGCACCACCAGCGTTGGCCGGCAGTTCTCCAGCAGGTAGGCGGTACGTTCCGGCGGCGAGTTGATATCGATAGGCACCCAGATCACGCCCTGCAGGGCGCAGGCGAGGCTGAAGATGACCTGTTCCGGGCTGCGCGGTAGATACAGCGCCACCACATTGCCCGGCTGCACGCCGCGGCTCTGCAGGTTGGCGATCGCCGTGGCGATCCGCTGGCCCAGCTCATTATAGGTCAGCGTCTGCTCGCCGCAGATCAGCGCGTTGCCGCCGTTCTGCGCGCCAAACAGCCGCTCGGCCAGCTGCGCCAGATAAGGATAAGGCGCGTAATTCGCTTCGCTGTCGTTGTGGCGGTAATGCGCCAGATCGATGAAGTCTCGCGGCGCGATTGTCAGGTCGGCGCGTTGGCAACTGTGCAGGATGCGCTGCTGCAAGGCCGCCAGCATGGCCTCGACTTGCTCGCCGTGCAGCGCCTGTTCGGCGTAGTCCACGCACAGCTGCAGGTTCTTTTCACTGTCCAGCGTCAGGCGAATGTCGATGGCGACCTGCGGCGTTTGGGTCAGGCCGTCGTGGAAGCGCACTGGCGCCTCGGCCGGCAGCGTTTCCCAGCCCAGACAGTTGGTCAGGATCACCGGCAGCGCCGGGCCGCCCTGGCTTTGGCCGAGCAACTGTCGCGCCAGATCGACGCCGGAAAATGTCAGGTGGTCGAGCGCGCCAAGCACGTCGTCCTGCAAGGCTTGCGCACGCTGGATAAAGTCTTCGCCGTAGCGGGAATAACGCACCGCCACGAAGCTGGAGGCGTTGCCCAGCGCGCCGTCGGCGGCGGGGAACGCCACCGGTACGCCGACGCACAGCTCGCCGTCGGTGGTCCAGTGGGCCAGCGTATCGAGGATCAGCGCCGACAGCAGGCTGTTGCGCAGCAGCGCATGCGGCGATCCCAGGCGGCCGAGCCGTTTTAGCGTGTCGTGCGGCAGCGTCAGGGTGGCGCGGCGATAGCGTGATGAGGTGAGATTGGCGAGCGGGGCGCGCCACGGCAATGCCGACGGGGTGGTGACATCCTGCAGCTTGTCGCGCCAGTAGGCCGCATCGGCCTGACGCTGCGCCGCCGGGGCGGCCGGGGGCGGCAGCGCGGCGGCGGTCGGCGCCAGAGGGCGATCGTCGAACAGGCGCGCGATCACGCTGGAGATCCCCTGGCCGTCGAGGATCAAGGCATCGAAGCTGGTGAAGATCAGCGTATCGTACGGCGATCCCGTCGGATCCTGCTGTTCGGCAAGCTGGATCACGGCGATGCGCCACAGCGGCTGGCTCGGATCGTGGCGCTGGTGGGAGTAGTGCTCGCGCAGCTGTTCGAGCTGGCGCTGCGCTGCTGCGCCGTCAAGAGAGCGCAAGTCGTGGCGATCCAGGTGCAGCGCAACCTCCGGGCGCACGTGCTGCGTGCCGCGCTGCACATCGATGCAGGTGCGAAGCGCCGGGTAGTGCTGTACCAGCTCGGTCAGACGCGCTTCAAGGCGCGGCACATCCAGCTGCCGGGCGCGGTATTCGCGAAAGTCGTGCATCGCCACGCCGCCGAGCGGCCATCGATCGCTGCGGCCAAGAAGATAGGCCTGCTGCAGTGCGGTTAATGCTGTCTCCATGATACTTCCCTATAGTCGCTAACCGATTAAAACGAGTCGGGCGCCACGCGCCCGGAAACCGATCTCAGTGCTGCGGCGCCAGGGCGGCGAGCAGCGTTTTTGCATTTCGCCCCGCCTCGGGCGAACGTTGGCAAATCAGCGCCGCCAGCGCCGCCGGGGAGGGATGGGCCGCCAGATCCTGCGCCGTCAGCGCCGCCGTCAGATACTTGTTGAGCACCGTCAACAGCGCATTCACCCCGGCATCCGGCAAGGCCAACCGGTGGATATCGTCGTGGTCGCGTAAGTCGGCCTCGAGGGCCACCCGCGCCAACAGCCGATGCAGCACCTGGCGCACCGGTGCCTGCTGCGCCAGCGCGTCGGGCGTACATTGCGCCAGCAGCTGCGACAGCGGGCGATCGAATGCCCCCGCTTGCCGCGCAGCCAGGTGCAGCAGCGCCCGGTAACAGGCCAGCAGGCGCGGCAGCACGTGCTCGGGAAACGCGTCCAGCCGCACGTCCCAGTTGATCAAAATGCCGTCGTCGACGTGGGCGACCTGCGCATCCAGCGCCACCTGCGGCCCCTGAGAGATCACCCAGCCGAGACGGCCGAAGGTGTCGGCGACCCGTTCGGAAAACAGCGTCTTGCCGCGGATGCCGAAGCCGGCGGTAAACACCACCGGCGAAGGCTGCAGGCTGCCGTGCAGGCGCGACAGATCGCGCATCACACTGACGCCGGGGTAATCCGCATGCTCGATCAGCTCCGCCAGCTGCGTCATCAGGCGTTGGCAGAAGGCGTTCAGGTTTTCCGTCGGGTTCAGTTCCACGCCGAGCAGCACCAGGTTAGAGAAGTCGCCGATCAGGCGCTGCGCGTCCTCCCGCTCGCTCTCGCGGTGGAACAGCGGCACGTTGAGCCGAAAGCGCGTCATGTTCCAACCCTGGCCGACGGCCAGGGCGAACAATGCGAGAAACAGCGTCGAGAGGGAGGTGTGGTGCCGTTTGGCGACGTTCTCCAGCGCGCGGCTCTCTTCTGCATTCAGCTGTACGGCCAGGCGATCGCTGCGGCAGCGGTCCGGCGTGCGCAGCAGGCGCGGCGCCGGCGGCACCTGCGCCAGGCGTTCACGCCACCAACGTTGGCCGCGTTCGCGCCGCTGGCGCAGCGCGTCGTCGGCGTCGCGTTGCGCGAGGTGATCGAAATAGGCCGGCGGCGCGTCATGGGCAGGGGGCGGCGGGCATTGGTGATAAAACGCCGTCAGATCTTCCATCAACAGGCGAAAGCTCATGGCATCGCCGGCGATCATGTCGAGATCGACATGCAGGCGGCTGCGCCCCGCCGGCAACAGGCTCAGGCTGATATCGCAGGGAACGCCTTGCTCCAGCGGCAGCAATTGAGTGCTTTTCGCCTGGCGTTTGGCGGCGAGCGCGGCCGCCAGCGTCGTTTCATCGGCGTGTCGCCAGTCGTCGAGATGCAAGGTATGTCGGGGGCCGGGAGGCGCGATCGTCTGCCGGCCATCGTCGGTAATGCGCAGGCGCAACAGCGGATGACGCAGGTACAACGCCTCGACGGCCTGGCGTAGCCGAGCGATATCCAGCTCGCCGCCGTCGAACTCCGCATACAGATGGGCGGCCATGCCGCCCAGAGGAGGAGCGGACTGTCGGCCAACCCAATAGGCGGCCTGCATCGTGGTTAAAGCTTTCATCGGGTATCCATTTTGATTCAGCCAACGAGACTGCAAGAATATATCCAAATGTTAATAGGAATGAAAATTATTATTATTTAATCCGTTTGACGCGAGGGTGCTATCTATAAGGGGTTTTAGCTGTAACGGGCAGGCATGGGGTTGGATATGAATAATTTATTCATATTATTCTTAGCATTGTAATTATTGTCTGTTATTGCAGCGCTTGTTTTACCTGCGAAAGTATAAGGTTTTCTGGCGGTTATCGTGGCCGCTCTCACACCTTTATTGATAATGATTTGCATTAGAAAATGCAAAATATTATCATTCTTAACATTATTTTACGTTTTTATACAAGCCGTCGGCCACTCCGCCGGCGGCTTGGCCGTGGACGGGCTGCGCCCGTTCGGCCGCGCAAGGCATAGGTTTGCCGCAGGGATAAGCAACAGAAAGGTCGGGAAGGCCGCAGCGTCATGGTCTGTGTGAGTGTCGATGTAGGTTGTGTAAAAAAAATCAAATTTTGTGCACCTCTGGGATGAAAGGAGAAGACATCTATGGGCAAGCATTTTGCGGCTCAACGGCATGAAAGCGTAGGAAACGGGGAAAAGGCGGGGTTAAGAGCCATTGGGGCATTTTCCTCCGTATTTTTAGGCGTGTGTTCACTGGCGATCGGTAACGTCAACGCGGCGGAAACTAAGAGCAACGAAACCTACCAGGACGCGGAAACGCTGCTGGTCACCGGTGAGAAGATCAAACGTTCCATTTTCGACACCGGCTCCAGCGTGCAGGTGTTCGACAGCAACCGCATTGCCTCGATGCCCGACGCGGTGCAGATCCCCGATCTGCTGCGCATGACCCCCAACGTGGTGGATCTGGGCATCGGCAACGAACTGCCGACCGTGCGCGGTATCGACGGTTCCGGCCCGAACGTCGGCGCCAATGCTTTCCTCAGCGGCACCCGCCCGCGCCTCAATCTGTCGTTGGACGGCCGTTCGCTGACCTATAACGAACAGGCGTTCGGCCCGCAGTCGCTGTGGGATCTGGATCGCGTCGAAGTGTTCCTCGGCCCGCAAAGCTACATCCAGGGGCGCAACGCCATCGCCGGCGCCATCGTCATGGCCAGTAAAGACCCGACCTTCGAATGGGAAAGCGCCTTCAAGGGCGGGGCAGGCAACCAGCACTCGTCACAGTTGGCCGCCATGGCGTCCGGCCCGCTGGTGGAGGATCAGCTGGCGTTCCGCGTCAGCGTCGATCGCCAGCGCCGCCGCAGCGAGGCTGACCTGCCGGCCTATGCGCCAGTGGGTGATCCGCGTGAAGTGGAAGCCACCACCGCCCGCGCCAAGCTGCTGTTCAACCCGGCCGGCCTGCGCGATCTGACCACCAAGCTGACCTTTAACCACTTCGGCAGCACCGCGCCGCAAAACGAAAGCCTCAACCCGCAGCCGCATCCGACCAATCCGCGTCACGATCCGCGCCGCGCCGTGTTCAAAAGCAACATGAACAGCACTATCTGGGATCTGGCCTGGGAGTCCTCCGATGCGCTGACGTTTGAAAACCGCGTTATCTACACCGATTTCAACATCAACCGTCCGACCGCTTACAACATCCAATACGCCGAGATCGACGGCCAGGAAGTTCACGTGGAGCCGGTGGTGCGCTTCGGCGGCGCGGACAGCCGCCTGCACGGGCTGGCGGGGTTGCGTTATTTCCACGGCACGCAGGATGAGTTCGTCAACATTTTCGGCGGCTCGACCTTCAAGGATAAAACCGATACCCATTCGGCGTTCGCCGAGTTGACCTATGCGCTGACGCCGCAGGTGGACGTGACCGCCGCCAGCCGTCTGGAACGCGAACACCGTCGCCGCGACGGCGGCAGTCAGGCGGTGCGCATCGACTTCGATGAAACCTACACCGTGTTCCTGCCGAAACTGGACGTGGCCTGGAAACCGACGGATACCCAAACCTACGGCGCCAAGATCGCCCGCGGTTATAACGCCGGCGGCGGCGGCATCACGATCGGCACGCCGGTGGTCAGTTACACCTACGGTTCCGAGTATGTCTGGAACTACGAGCTGTACACCCGCCATCACCTGAAAGACGCCAACGTGGTGCTGACGGGTAACATCTTCTACAACGATTACAAAGATATGCAGCTGCCGTACTCGCTGGGTGAGAACTCCAGCGTGATCCGCAACGCCGACAAGGTGGAAACCTACGGGGCGGAAATCGGCGCCACCTGGCAGCCGCGCTGGGACTTCGAGCTGTTCGGCAACCTCGGCCTGCTGAAAACCGACATCAAAAAGTTCTCGGGCAGCGGCGTGGAAGGGCATGAACTGGCGCGCGCGCCGGCTT
The DNA here is from genome assembly GCF_009707615.1 of Serratia sp. YC16. Taxonomy (NCBI): domain Bacteria; kingdom Pseudomonadati; phylum Pseudomonadota; class Gammaproteobacteria; order Enterobacterales; family Yersiniaceae; genus Serratia; species Serratia sp. YC16. The sequence goes on from NZ_WLYN01000016.1 coordinate 15,117, forward strand.
ATACCGCCAACATGGGTGCCAAGTATCAGTTCCTGAAAGGGTGGGAGCTGAGCAGCAACGTGGCGTTCACCGACTCCTACTATTCGCAATACGACAACGACTCGCGCGGGCGCATCGGCTCCTATTGGACGGCCAACGCCCAGCTGGCTTACACCTTCGACTACGGCCGCGCCACGCTGTATGCGAAGAACCTGTTTGACTCCGACCGCCGCGAGATGATCCGAAGCAATGACATCTACACGGCGACGCTCCAGCGCGGCCGCCTGATCGGCGCGGCGGTTGAGCTGAATTTCTAACGCTATCGCAATGACGGGGGACGAATGTCCCCCGTTTTGTGCGCTATCCCGGCATGGCCGGGCAAAGGAGATAACGCAGTGATCGGTGATTTTGACAGCATTCTGAGCGATGAAGAGGCCCAGCGGCTGGAGAGCGCGTTTCAGGCGCTGGGCGCGGAATCGGCGAACGGCGAGCGGCCGGTGAGCGAAGCCGAAGAGCGGGCATGGTTTGCCCATCTGCAGCAGGGTGACGCACGCGGGCAGCGGGCGTTGGCCTGGCGCCTGACGGGGGAAGTGGATATCGCCCGGCTGACGGCGGCACTGCAGGCGCTGGTGCGGGAGACGCCGGGCGTGGACGTGCGCTACGTTTTTGATGACGAAAACGGGCTGGTTAAACGCGCCGCCGGTTCGGCGCCGTTGCCGGTGAGCCTTCGTCAGGTGGCGGACGAACAGCACGCCATTGGCTGCCTGCTGCAGGCGCAGGCGGCACCGTTTGAACTGGAAGGCGAAGCGCCGCTGCGCGGCTTGCTGTTGCTCACGCCGGACGGCGAGGTGATTTTGGGCGCAGTATTGCATGACATCCTGGCGGAAGCGCTGCCGTGGCGCCATCTGCCGCCGATGCTGTCCGCCCGTTATAACGGGGACCCAGTGCCTCTGCCTTTCGCCGCTGAGCCGGTCGAGCTGCCGGAAAGCCCGGAGCCGCAGCTGCCTTGGCTGCGCCAGGCGGTCTCGCTACAGGATTACCGCAGCCCGGCGCAGCGTGCTGAAGCCTTGCCGCCGGTGGGTTCGCGCGTGGTCACTCGCATTGCGCGCACGTTGCTGCCCGCCAACAATACGCCGCGAGCATTGCTGGCGGCGGTGGCGGCACGGTTTGCCGAGTTCGTCGCCGCACAGGCCGGCGGCCAAACGGTGCAGCTGTGCGTGCCGGTAGCCGAAACGGCGGAATTCGTCGGTCTGGAACTGGGCCTGACGGCGGCGCCGCTGATGCGTCTGACCGTGCAGCATGGCGAGCACGACGTCGGGCAGCGGCTGCTGGCGCAGACCGTGGCTGAACAGCCGGACCCGCAGCGGGCACAGCTGCTGGTGGCCTGGCGCGACGATCTGGCTGCAGAGTGGCGGCTGGAAGGCGTTCACGCCGAGCGCCTGCTGCTGCCGCCGCTGCATACGCCGTTTGAACTGGCGCTGCTGCTGGGCTTGCCGGAAGCGGAGGTGCTGACGCTGGAGCTGGTTACCGATCCGCGTTTGTCCCCACATGCCGCGCCTTTCCTGCTGGAACAGTTCAGCGCCTTCCTGGCCGGGCAGCAAATTGCCGTCGCATTGCCGGCGGCTGAGGCCGCCTCCCCGGCGATTACCGCGCCGGCGGCGAACGGCGACGCGGACGAAAGCGTTGCGCCGCTGATTTTGCAGGAGTTCCGTGAGGCGCTGGTGGCGCCGGAAATGACCCTGGATGAAGACTTCTTCGATCGCGGCGGTCATTCGCTGGTCGCCACCCGGGTGATCGGCCGCTTGCTGAGCCTGCATCAGATCGAAATCAACATTAACGACCTGTTCAGCCATCCGACGGCGCGTGGGCTGGCGGGGTATGCCAAACGCCTGAACGTCGCGCAGCCGAATGCCGCGGTGGTGACCGCCGACGATCATGATCGGGCGCAGGCGCCGCTGTCGTTGGCGCAGGAATCGCTGTGGAAGGTGTATGAAGCCTTTGGCCATGACGAGATCTTCAACCTGCCGTTCTCTTTGCGTTTCTTCGATGCAGTGGATGAAACGGCGCTGCGTCAGGCGTTTATCGACGTCATGACTCGCCATACCGTGCTGCGTTCACGCTTTGTTGAGCAGCAGGGCGAGGTGGCGCAGGTGGTGGTGCCGGCTGCCGAACTCGCGGACTACTCGTGGTTCCGCTTCTCTCACGAGACGCCGGCGGGCAACGCCGCCGCCCTGTTGGCCGATGCCGGCCAGCACCGGTTCGATCTGGCCGCCGAGCTGCCGCTGCGCGTCACGATGCTGCGCGATGCGGACAATGGCCAGCAGTTGCTGTCGCTGCTGTTCCACCATGTGGTGCTGGATGAATGGTCGCTCAACCTGATGATGGACGAGCTGGGCGTCGCTTACCGCCATCGCGTCGCTGGCCAGGCGCCGCAGTGGCGCGGGCAGCCGCCGCAGTTCCACACCTTCGCCCGGCAGCAGCGAGCCTCCGGGGTGCAGCAGCAGCATCTGGACTACTGGCTCGACGCGCTGCGCGGCGCGCCGGTCGGCCAGCCGATCTTCCGGCAAGAACCCTCTACCCATCCGGCGGTGCCGGCGCCGGCGGACGTCAACGGCGGCTGGCTGGAGTTCGAGGTCGATCCGGCCGTGGCGGAGGGCCTGTATCAGCTCGCTCGCCGCAACAACGCTTCGCTGTTCAACGTGGTGTATGCCGGTATTACCTCGGCGCTGCGCCTGCTCGGCGGCCCGGCGGATCTGCTGGTGGGCACCTCGACCTCCGGCCGTAACGACGCCGAGTTCTTCGATACCGTCGGCTACTTCACCACCGTGGTGGTGCACCGCGTGCGCTTCGACGAAGGGCTGACGGTGGCCGGCTTGGTCAGCCAGGTGAAAAACACCATCAACGGCTCGCTGCCGTACACCGATATTCCGATCGATCTGGTGGAGGAAGGGCTGTTCGGCGTGGACGCCGACCGCAAGAACCATATGTTCGAAGTGTTTATCCAGATCCACAGCCGCATCAAGCTGAACGGCGAGTTCCGGCTGCAGGACGGCAGTGCGATCGCCTACCGGCAGGTGGAGCCGGAGAAAGCAGAATCGCTGCTCGGCCTGCAGTTTGAGGTGATGGAAGACGATCTGGCCGGGAAGAAATCCCTGCGGGTGATGATGACCTACCGTCAGGATCACTACAGCAAGGAACAGGCTGATTTGATCGCCGATGGCGTTCAGCACGTCTTTACCCAGTTTGCGCAGCACATCGCTGGCGATATCGCTCTGGCGGCGCTGCCGCCCGGGCCGCAGGCATGACGTTGTTTCACTCTAACCGAAAGCATGATTTTCAAGGAGATAAAAGGATGTCTGGAACCCTAGCAACCCCGCGCGCGTTACTGTCGCTGCTGGTGGCGGCCTCTCTGGTGGTCGCCGGCGCCGCGCAGGCGAACGATGTCGGCATCAAACCGCAGGACATCAAGCGCGAGGCGCTGTCGTCGACGGTGGTGGAGATGGCCTACAGCACCTCGCAACAGGCGCTGTTCGTCAGCGCGCCGGACTGGAAGGAAGAGGCGCGCTCCCGCGTGCTGCGGCTGGATCCCAACACCCTGGCGATCAAGGCGGAGATCCCGCTGCAGGTGAAAGGCTTCGGCGTGGCGCTGAACGATGCGGGCAATCGCTTGTACCTGACGCAGGCCTTCAACGGTGAAGTCGGGGTGGTAGACACCACCACCAACCACGCGCTGGGCAGCATCAAGCTGCTGGACAAAGCGGTGCTGGAGCAGGCTTACAAGCAGGCGGGCATCAGCGGCAAGCGCCTGGATTTCCTGCTGGCGGAGCTGAAGAAATTCAAAATCACCGAGGACTACCTGTACCGCCTCCGCGAGCTCAAGTATGACGCGCAAAGCGGCCGTCTGTTCCTGCCGGGCCTGGGCTTCGGCGTCGACAGCGTGCTGTACGTGGTCGATACCAAAGCCGGCAAGCTGGAGAAAGTGATCCCGGGCTTCGGCTACAACGCGGTGGGCATCACGCTGGATGAGAAGGGCCGCAGGGTATTCGTTTCCAACATGCAGGGGCAGGTGATCACCCTGAACGCCGACACGCTGGCCATCACCGCCACACACGAAGTGCAGGCCGATCAGCTGCTGAATCTGGTGTATGACCCGGCGAGCAATCGCCTGCTGGGCGTCGATCAGGGCATCGATCGCGACGACTACCGCAACCATCATCTGGGGCACGACTATGTGAAGCGCAGCAGCGGTCACCGGGTGTTTGCGCTGGATGCGGACAGCGGCAAGGTGCTGGCCAGCGAGCTGACGGATGAGGTGCCGATCGGCCTGCTGCTCGATGAGCGCAGCCAGCGGCTGTATGTCGCCAATCGCAAAGGCGTGCGCGTGGATCACGGTGCCGGCACGCTGACGGTGTTCGACGCCAAGACGCTCAAGCGCCTGCAAACCGTAGACCTGCCGCCGCACCCTAACAGCCTGGCGTTGGATCCGAAAGGCGACGCGCTGTTCGTGACGGTGAAAAACGACGGCGCTTCCACCAAGGCCGGCAAGCCGGAAAGCGTGGTGCGCATTCAGCTGCATACCAAATAACGCAATGGAAAGATAAAAAAAGGGGCGCCGCGGCGCCCCTTTGTCGTTGGGTCATGTCATCAGAAGTGGGTGTTGATGCTCATGTAGTAGGTACGGCCCGGTTCGTTGTAGGTGGCCGCGCCCGCGCCGGCGATGTTGACCGCGCCGGTAATCGGGTCGCCCACGTTCTGCGCGTTACCGGCGCGGAACTGGCGTTTATCGAACAGGTTGTCGATACCGGCGGTGACGCTGACGTTTTTGGTCAGGTCATAGGTCGCGCTGGCGCCGACGACGGCATAAGGGCTGACCTCGCGGGTTTCGCCGCCGGTGGCCGGTTTACCCTGGTAGTTGTACTTCTTCGGCTTCTGACGGCCGTACCAGGTCAGGGTGGACTGCATCGACAGATCCTGCGTGGCCTGCCAGCTGAGAGTCGAGTTGACGGTGAACTTCGGGATCACCGACAGGTAATCGCCGGTGGTCTTGTTCTTGTTCTCGATCATGTAGGTGGCGTTGTTGCTCCAGGTGACGGTCTCGCTGACCGGCACGTTCAGCGAGCCTTCCAGCCCTTGTACGACCGCTTTCGGTACGTTCTCCCACTGATAAACCGCCGTGCCGGTGCTGCTGGTGGCGATGCGCGAGTTACCCGCTTCAATCTTGTTGTGGTAATCGTTGCGGAAGTAGGTTACGCCGGCCAGCCAGCCTTCGTTATGGAACTCCAGCCCGATCTCTTTGTTGACGCTGGTTTCCGCCTTCAGATCGTCGTTGCCCAGCAGGTAGCAGCCGTTTCTGACATCGCTGCCCGCACACCCCTGGCCTTTGCTGTACAGCAGGTAGTTGCCGTTGGTCTGGTACAGGGTCGGTGCCTTATAGGAACGCGCGATGCCCATTTTCAGCGTGAAGTAGTCGCCCAGTTCCTGCGACAGGTTCAGCGCCGGGCTCCAGTTGTTGCCGGATTCTGAATGCAGATCGTAGCGCAGGCCCGGCGTCAGCATGGTGGTGTCGGTCAGCTCGATATTGTCTTCGGCGAACAGCGAGAAGATATGCGCGGAAGCGTAAGGGCTGCGCGTGCCGTTGCCCATGCCGGGAATGGTGCCGCCCATCAGCGTTTGGCTGGTGGAAGTACCGTCTTTCATCCGCTGTTGGGTCCACTCGGTACCCAGCGTGGCGGTCTGTGAAACGCCCAGCTCAAACGGCACGCTGACTTCGCTGTGCGCCAGGAAGTCGTCCAGCTTGGTGGTGCCGAACCCGGTATTTTTGGTGTCGAAGATGCCTTCGGTGCCGCCGGCCAGTCCTTCGTTCAGACGGGTGTTGCGGGTGCGCTCGAACTGCACGTAGTTGTTGGTGCTCACGCCGTTGTCCCAGGCACCGCGATGGGTCAGGCCGAAGGTTTCACGGTAGATGCGGTTGGTCTCTTTGCCGTAGTTGCTCTGCACCAGGGCATTGGTGTTGGTGTTCTGGGTATCGCCGGAATACAGGTTGCCCTGACGGCCATAGGCATACTCGAACTCCAATGACTGCAGATGGGCGAAGTCCCAGTGCAGCAAGGCGTCGATGTTTTTATCGACCACCCCTTCGCGCCCGGCGGGCAGGCTGCTGGCGTAGGCGCCTACGCGTTCGGATTTATGTGATTCGTTAATGTCCCAGGCGTCGGCCTGCGTTTTGCTGTAGCCGCCGAACAGGCGGAAGCTCAGGGAATCGCTCAGCGGGCCGGACAGGCTGAAGTCGGTGCGCTTGGTGGCGCCCTCCTGCTTGTGCTGCGGCACGTTGAAGTAGCCGTTCAGCGAGCCGTGCAGCGCATCGCCGGCCTTCTTGGTGATGATGTTGACCACGCCGCCCGCCGCGCCGTTGCCGTAGCGCGCCGCGGCCGGGCCGCGCAGCACTTCGATGCGTTCAATCATTTCCGGCGGTACCCAGGCGGTATCACCGCGCGAGTCGCGCTCGCCGCGCCAGCCCTGGCGCACCGAGTTGCGGCTGGAGGCCGGTTTGCCGTCGATCAGCACCAGGGTGTTTTCCGGGCCCATGCCGCGGATATCGATCTGGCGGTTGTTGCCGCGCTGGCCGCTGGTGGAGTTGCCGGTCAGGTTAACCCCGGGCATGGTGCGGATAAGTTCGCTGATGTCGCGCGCCGGCGGGCGTTTCTTGATCTCGTCGGCGGTGATGGTGGACACCCCCGGCGCCTGCAGGTTCTGCCGGGCGGCGGTGACGACGATGGTGTCTTCGCCGCGCGGTTTTTTATCCGTGGCGCCGCTGTTTTCTTCCGTGGTGGTGGTATCAGCCTGCTGTGCGGCGTTGGCGAACGCGGACGCGCCCAATCCCAAGCCGATAAGAGTGGCTAAAGAATAACGTGATAGCTTGCTTTTCATTTGAGTGTCCTACCTTGCTGCCATCCCTCGCCGAATGGAGAGAAGGGCGGTTGTAGTTTTTTGTGTAGTCGGAAATAGAAAATCGGCTGCGGCAAGGGATGCCATTGATGTATCCCCGATCCCTGTCCGTTGCGCGCAATACCAGCACGATCTCCAAGCCTTACACACTATTGCAAATGCAAATTATTATCAATAGTATTTGGCGTACAGTGCGTTCGGGCGGTGGCCGGCGATAGGGAAAAGTCGACGTTCCCGGTGCCGCCAACTACAAAATGGGTAGGCGTTGTGAATACAGAACTACAGTCAGAAAGCAGCAGATTATTGGCCAGCAGCAATGCGGGCAGTCCAGGGTGGTGGTTGACGGTGGCACGACGCGGTACGCCATGGGTAGAACCGGCGGGTAACGGCCGGTGGCGAACCACCTTTTTCTGGCGCGATCCTCAGGGATGCGAATTGACCTCCGCCTACCGTCGCGTGTGGATCAACATCAACTGCCTGACCGACCATCATCAGTCGAATCCGCCGCAAAGCCTGCAGCGTTTGGCCGGCACCGACGTGTGGTACTGGCAGACCGAGCTGAGCGGCGCCTGGCGCGGCAGCTACTGCTTTATCCCCTGCTTTGACGAGCGGCCGCCGGCGTTCAGCGGCGACGATGCGCACGCCAACATGCACAACCTGCGGCACTGGTGGCACCAGGTGTTCGCCAGCGCCACCCCCGATCTGCTCAACCCGTACCGCTCCTGGCAAAGCGCCAGCGGCCACAGCGTCTCCGGCCTGCACATGCCGGATGCGCCGCCGCAGCCGGTATGGCGTTCGTTCGATGAGTATGAAATAGCCAGCGGGCGCTGCACGCCGCCGCTGCCGGCGCGTTTGCAGCGCCATACCTGGCAGAGCGAGCGTCTCGGCAACAGCCGCGACGTCTGGATTTACACCACCGGCGACAGCAAGCCGGCCGAGCGCCCGTTGGCTATCCTGCTCGACGGCCAATTCTGGGCGAAGCAGATGCCGGTCTGGGAGCCGCTGATGCAGCTGACCCGCGAAGGGGCGTTGCCGGAAGCGGTGTATGTGCTGATCGATATCATCGATCTGCCGCACCGGTCGCGCGAACTGACCTGCAAAGACGACTTCTGGCTGGCGGTGCAGGAAGAACTGATGCCGCAGCTGGCCGACTGGGCGCCGCACAGCGACAAACCGGCCGATACGGTGGTGGCGGGGCAAAGCTTTGGCGGCCTGGCCTCCCTGTATGCCGGGCTGCGCTGGCCGCAGCGCTTCGGTGCGGTGATCACCCAGTCCGGTTCCTACTGGTGGCCGCGGCGCGACATGCTGCAGCTGCCGAGCATTCCCGACGACGCCTGCTGGCTGATGCAGCAGGTAGAACGTCACGGCCTGGGCAACCACGGCGCGCTGAAGGTCTTTATGGAAGCCGGTTCGCAGGAAAAGCTGGTGCATCGGGTCAGCGGCGAAATGGCGGCACGCCTGAGCGACGCCGGCCATCGGGTGCACTACCGGGTGGTGGAAGGCGGGCATGACGCGCTGTGCTGGCGCAGCGGCCTGACCGACGGGCTGCAGGCGGTATGGGCTTCCGCTTTCGCCACAGCTTATCCGGCATCGGCGACGGCAACGGCACGAGGAACACATGATGGAAAGCCTGAATCCGTTCGATGATCTACAGCAGCGCAGCCTGGTGCTGCGCAACGTACAACAACAATACAGTTTGTGGCCGGATTTCCGCGCCATTCCGTCCGAGTGGACGATCGTCTTCGGCCCGGCGGCGCGCACCGAGTGCGCCGAATGGCTGGAACAGCATTGGCAAGACATTCTGCCGGTCGCAGCACGCGAGGCGTGACCGGCGCCAGGTAATCACGGGAGCAATAAGCAGTGTCACACACCCCTAACTCTCTCAGCGGCCCGGCGCTTGCGGGCGAATGGCCGCTGGTCGCGGCGCAACCCGGCATTTGGGTCGCCGATCAAATTTCCCCGCATCGCAATGCTTACGCGGTGGCGCACGCCATCGAACTCAACGGCCCTGTCGCCGTGGAACCTTTGCTGCAGGCCATTACTCAGGGCCTGGGCGAGGTGGACATGCTGCGCCTGCGTTTTGCGGAACGCGACGGCGTGCCGGTGCAATGGCTGGATGACACGCTGGCGATACACGCGCCGGAACTTGTTGATCTGACGGCGTCGCCGGACCCCGAAGCCGCGGCACGCGCGCTGATGGATATCGATCTGGCGAGCGATCTGCGCGCCGGCAGCGGCGCGCCGCTGTATCGTCATGTGGTGATGCGCCTGGCGGATGACCGCTGGTTCTGGTATCAGCGCTATCACCATCTGCTGGTGGACGGTTTCAGCTTCACCGCCATCGCGCGCCGCGTGGCGGCGATTTATAGCCACCTTTGCCGCGGCGACGCGCTGGAACCGACGCCTTTCACGGCGTTCAGCGACGTGGTGGCGGAATACCAGGCTTACTGGCAGGCCCCGGCCTGGCAGCGCGACGCCGATTTCTGGCTCGAAAAAGCACGGCAGCTGCCGCCACCGGCCACGCTCTGCCCGCAGCCGCTGGCCGGGCAAACGCCCACGCCGCGCATCCACCGGCTGGAACAGCGCTGCGATCCGCAGGCCTTCGCCGAACTGGTGCAGTGCGGCGCGCAGCAGAAGCTGAACGCCGCCGATATGGCGGTGGCGCTGGTGGCGCTGTGGGTGTCGCGTCTGAGCGGCCAACCGAGCTTCAGCGCCGGTTTTATCTTCATGCGCCGTACCGGATCGGCCGCCCTGTGCGCCGCCGGCCCGGTGATCAACGTGCTGCCGATGGAGATGCACCTCGAGCCGCAGGCCACGCTGTATGAGGCCGCCACCCGCATCAGCCGCGAGCTGAAAACGGTGCGCCGCCATCAGCGCTACGATGCCGAACAGGTACAGCGCGATCTGGGGCGCATCGGCGACGGCGAACCGCTGTACGGTACGGTCTTCAACTTCAAAATGTTCGATTACCAGCTGGATTTCGCCGGTATCGAAGGCATTACCCACGATCTGGCCTCCGGGCCGGTGCGCGATCTGGAGATTGCGCTGTTTATCGACGAACACCATCAGCTGAAGGTTGAACTGCTGGCCAACGCCGAGCGTTACAGCCGTCAGGAACTGCTGGCGCATCTGCAGCGGTTGCCGCTGCTGCTGGCGCAGTTCGCCGCGCAGGCAACGTTGCCGATCGGCGAAGCCGATATGCTGACCGCCGACGATCACGCGCTGCTGGCGCGGGTCAACGACACGGCGCACCCGGTGCCGGCGACCACGCTGAGCCAGCTGCTGGCGCAGCAGGCGAAAACCACGCCGGACGCACCGGCGCTGGCGGATGCGCATTTCAGCTTCACCTACCGCGAAACGCGCGAGCAGGTCACGGCGCTGGCGCGCCAACTGGTGGCGCAGGGCGTGCGACCGGGCGACATCGTGGCGGTGGCACTGCCGCGTTCGGTGTTCCTGTCGCTGGCGTTGATGGCGATCGTGGAAGCGGGCGCCGCCTATCTGCCGCTGGACACCGGTTATCCGGACGAGCGGCTGGCGATGATGCTGGAAGACGCCGCGCCGCGGCTGGTCATCACCAACCCGGCGCAGCAGGCGCGTTTCGCCGACAAGGGCGAAATCTTGCTGTATGACGCGCCGCTGGCGGCCGATCACGCCGCTGGGGTGGCGATCGCGGGCCCGACGCCGGACCATGCGGCCTATATCATCTTTACCTCCGGCTCCACCGGGCGTCCGAAAGGCGTGCTGGTCGGCCATCAGGCGATCGTCAACCGCTTACTGTGGATGCAGCACCAGTACCCGCTGGGGGCGGACGACGCGGTGCTGCAGAAAACGCCATGCAGTTTCGACGTCTCGGTGTGGGAATTCTTCTGGCCGCTGATGGTCGGCGCCCGGCTGGTGATGGCGCCGCCGGAGGCGCACCGCGACCCGCAGCAGCTGCAACAGCTGATCGCACAACATCGCATTACCACGCTGCACTTCGTGCCGTCGATGCTGGCGGCCTTCGTCGCTGCCCTGGACGACGACGCGGCGGTGGCGAGCTGCGCCGCGCTGCGCCAGGTGTTCTGCAGCGGCGAAGCGCTGCCGGCGGAGCTGTGCCGCCTGTGGCAAAGCCGCACGGCGGTGCCGTTGCACAACCTCTACGGCCCGACCGAGGCGGCGGTGGACGTGACCTGGCATCCGGCCTACGGCGACGCGCTGGCGAAGGTGACCGGCGCCAACGTGCCGATCGGCCTGCCGGTATGGAACACCGGGTTGCGCATTCTGGACGCGCGCCTGCGGCCGGTGCCGCCGGGCGTGGCGGGCGATCTGTATCTGACCGGCGTGCAGCTGGCGCACGGCTACCTTGGCCGGCCGGATCTGACCGCCAGCCGCTTTGTCGCCGATCCGTTCGGCGAGGGCGGACGGATGTACCGCACCGGCGACGTGGCGCGCTGGCTGCCGGACGGCGCGGTGGAATATTTGGGCCGCAGCGACGATCAGCTGAAGATCCGCGGGCAGCGTATCGAGCTGAGTGAAATCGACCACGCCTTGCTGTCGCTGCCGGGCGTGCGCCAGGCGGTGACGCACGCGCTGGTGTTGCAGGGCACGCCGGTGGACGCCGGCGGCGATGCGCGCCAGCTGGTGGGTTATCTGGTGATGCAACCCGGCGCGAGCTGGGATGCGGAAGTTTTGCGTGCGGCGCTGGCCGACCGCCTGCCGCCGCACATGGTGCCGGTGGCGTTGGTGGAAATGCAGGATTTGCCGCTGAGCGCCAACGGCAAGCTGGATCGCAAGGCGTTGCCGCAGCCGCAGGGCGGTGAACGCAAGGCAGGACGGCCGCCGCAGGCCGGGTTGGAAAGCGAGATCGCGGCGGTATTCGCCCGTTTGCTGCAGCGCGAGCAGGTGTTCGCCGACGACGATTTCTTCGCGCTCGGCGGCCATTCGCTGCTGGCGATGCGCCTGGCGGCGGAGCTGCGCCGCGATCTGGGCAAGGCGGTGTCCGTCGGCCAGGTGATGGTGGCGTCGCGCGTTGAGCAACTGGCCGCCTTGCTGGCGGAAGATCGCACGCAGGAAGAGGCCGATCGCAGTGGCTTCGACAGCGTGTTGCCGCTGCGCGTCACCGAGGGGCCGACGCTGTTCTGTCTGCATCCGGCATCCGGCTTCTCCTGGCAGTTCAGCGTATTGCCGCGCTATCTCGACCAACACTGGTCGCTGGTCGGCATCCAGTCGCCGCGGCCGGATGGCCCGCTGGCGCTGAGCGAAGACATGGATCAGGTAGTGGATGCCCACTTGCAGACGGTGTTGCAGGTGCAGCCGCACGGGCCGTACCACTTCATCGGTTATTCGCTTGGCGGCACGCTGGCGCAGGGCATCGCCGCCCGGCTGCAGGCGCGCGGCGAGCAGGTGGCGTTCCTCGGCCTGCTGGATACCTATCCGCCGGAGACCCAAAACTGGGACGTGATGCTGGACGACAACGTGTTGAAGGAAGTGCAGCGCGAGCGCGAGCAGTTCCTGGCGGTGTCGCAGGACACGCTCGATCCGGCGCTAGGCGAGACGCGCACGGCGATGTTCGACAATATCGAAGCTAACTACGCCGATTCGGTGCGGTTGCTGTCGCGTACCCGCACCGCCCGTTTCCACGGCCAGGCGACGCTGTTCGTCGCTAAACGCACGCTGCAGGAAGGGATGGACGTGCAGCAAACCTGGTCGCAGTACGTCGATGCGCTGCAGGCGCACGAGCTGGACTGTGCGCACGTCGATATCGTTTCGCCGGCGTCGTTCAAAGTGCTGGGGCCGCTGCTGAACCGGATCTTGCGCACGCTGTAATGACGCCCTCATCCCGCCGCCAGACACGGGGATTATCCCGCGTTTGGCGGCGTTTCTTGCGGTCGCTCACAATTGAATATCAATGAGTTTTATTATCATTATTGATTTCGTCATCTGTGCTAGCATAGCGCCCCGCAACTGCAGAATCCCCGTTTAAAGATGTGGTGAACAACCGATGAGTAGCAAACCCTCCATCCTGCTTGATTTTAGCCTGCTGAAAACCAACCGGGCTTTCCGCGCGGTGTTCTGCGCGCGCTTTATCTCCATTGTGGCGCTGGGGTTGATGGCGATCGCCATCCCGGTGCAGATCCAGGCGTTGACCGGTTCCACCCTGCAGGTCGGGCTGGCGGTGACGCTGGCCGGCGGCGGCATGTTCGCTGGGCTGTTGATGGGAGGGGTATTGGCCGATCGCTATGAGCGACGCCGGCTGATTCTGTTTGCGCGTTCCACCTGCGGCGTCGGTTTTGTCGGCCTGTGTCTCAACGCCCTGCTGCCGTCGCCTTCGCTGGCGGCCATTTATCTGCTGGCGGTGTGGGACGGCTTCTTCGGCGCGGTGGGGGTGACGGCGCTGCTGGCGGCCACGCCGGCGCTGGTGGGCCGCGAAAACATCGTGCAGGCGGGCGCCATCAGCATGCTGACGGTGCGCTTCGGCTCGATTCTTTCTCCGGCGATCGGCGGCCTGGTGATCGCCCATATGGGCATCGCCTGGAACTACGGTCTGGCGGCGTTCGGCACCCTGCTGACGTTGCTGCCGCTGCTGAGCCTGCCGCAGCTGATGCCGCCGCCGCAGCCGCGTGAACACCCGCTGCGCGCGCTGGCGGGCGGTTTCGCTTTCCTGTTCCAGAACAAGGTGATCGGCATGGTGGCGCTGATCGGCGCGCTGCTGACCATGGCCAGCGCGGTGCGCGTGCTGTACCCGGCGATGGCGGAAGGTTGGCACATCGACGCTGCCCACCTCGGTTATATGTACGCCGCCGTGCCGCTCGGCGCGGCCATCGGCGCGTTCACCAGCGGGCGCGTGGCGCACGTGGCGCGCCCCGGCTGGGTGATGCTGCTGACGGCAATCGCGGCGTTCGCCGCCATTGGCCTGTTCGGCCTGATGCCGTGGTACAGCCTGGCGTTGCTGTGTCTGGTGGCTTTCGGCTACCTGAGCGCGCTGAACTCGCTGCTGCAATACGGTCTGATCCAGAGCCTGACGCCGGACAACTTCCTCGGCCGCATCAATGGCCTGTGGACGGCGCAGAACGTGGTGGGCGATGCGCTGGGCGCGTTGCTGCTGGGGGCGATGGGCGCCTTTATGCTGCCGGCGATGAGCGCCAGCGGCTTTGGCTTCGGCGCGGCGGCGCTCGGCATCCTGCTGTTGTTCGCCATGACCGGTTTACGTCAGGTCACGATGCACAAACCGGAGCCGCAGAACGAGCCTCAGCCGGCCAGTGAAAAGTAACTCGATGCGTTAATTCGACGCTGTGGGATCAAATAGCAATGCTTATCATCGGCATGCGTAAAACCCACAGCGTTTATGTCATGATTTCGAAATGAAAGAAGTGCTTACGTTTATTGACATAGCAAATATCGGCGAGTAATTTAGCGCGGAATTAACTCAAATGATAATCATTATTATATTGGTTATCACTTCAAATTCTTGAGGGCGAAGCGATGGATACTGCCGTGAACGACATCAATCGAAAGGAAGTGCAGGAGTGCGAAGAGCAGCGATTTGCCGCTGATTTTTCTCCGGCGTCGGGCTTCTTCTTTACTTCTCCTTTCCGCAGTCTGACCACCACCGGTTGTTTCAGCCGCATTCGCCTGCCGGCCGCAGACGGCGCCGATCTGAACGGCGAGTTCCAGCGCAGCGTACGGCAGGCGTTTGCCGAGGCCCGACAGGCCGGCATCAAAAAGCCGCTGCTGTGCGGCGCCATCCCGTTCGATACCCGGCAGCCTTCGGCGCTGTTTATTCCGCAGCAGAGCCGCTGGTTCGATCGCGCCGCCTTTATGGCCGGCGTTAGGCCGGCGGCGGACGGGCCGGAGCTGGCCGGGGTAACGGAGCTGCCGCCACAGCAGCCGTTCATGAACATGGTCAGCGACGCCGTCGACGCGATGAAGGCCGGTGAGTTGGACAAAGTGGTCTTGTCGCGCCTGCTGGAGATCGAAACGCGTCAGCCGGTGGATCGCCATGCGCTGATGGCGCGCGTGATTGCCCAGAACCCGCACGGTTTCCATTTCCATGTGCCGCTGGAGCAGGGCGCACTGTTGGGTGCCAGCCCCGAATTGCTGCTGCGTCAGGACGGCGGCCGTTTCTATTCCAACCCGCTGGCCGGTTCCGCCCGGCGCGAGGCCGACCCGCAGCGCGATCGCGAAGTGGGAGAGCGGCTGATGGCCTCGGCGAAAGATCGCCACGAGCATCGCATCGTCACCGAAAGCATGCGTGACGTGCTGGCCGGCCGCTGCCGCTACCTGAACGTGCCGCAAACCCCTGAATTATTGACCACCACCACGCTGTGGCATCTCTCCACGCCGATCGACGGCGAGGCGGCATCTCCCGACGAAAACGCCCTGTCGCTGGCCTGCCTGCTGCACCCGACGCCGGCGCTGTGCGGCATGCCGACGGCCGAGGCGCACGCCCTGATCGGCAAGCTGGAGCCGTTCGATCGCGGCCTGTTCGGCGGCATCGTCGGCTGGTGCGACGACGAAGGCAACGGCGAGTGGGTAGTGACTATCCGCTGCGGCACCGTTGACGGCAACCGGGTACGGCTGTTCGCCGGCGCCGGCATCGTGGAAGACTCTTCACCCGAATCTGAATGGCATGAAACAGGCACCAAACTCAGCACCATTCTGCGTGCCTTTGGTATGAATCAAGGATAACGACAAGATGAGCATTGCCTTTACCCCCTGGCCGGTGGAGTTCGCCAGCCGCTATCGCGAGCGCGGCTACTGGATTGACAAGCCGCTGACCGAGATCCTCGAACGCCAGGCCAACAACGACGCTCCGGCGATCATCGACGCCCAGGGCAGCCTGTCCTACCGCGAACTGCAGCAGCGCTCCGATCGCCTGGCGGCCGCTTTGCTGCGCCGCGGCGTGAAATCCGGCGACACCGCACTGGTGCAGCTGGGCAACGTGGCGGAGTTCTATATCGTGTTCTTCGCGCTGCTGAAAATTGGCGTGGCGCCGGTCAACGCGCTGTTCAGCCATCAGCGCAGCGAGCTGAACGCCTATGCCGAGCAGATCAAACCGGCGCTGCTGATCGCCGATCGTCAGCACGCACTGTTTGCCGACGATCAATTCCTGAGCGCCTTCCGCGATGCGCATCCTTCGCTGCGGGTCGTGGCGCTGCGCAGCCAGGCCGAGGGAGAGCTGGCGCTGGCCGCCTGGCTGGGCGAAGCGAGCGACGATTTCGTCGCGCAGCCTTCCGCGGCCGATCAGGTGGCGTTCTTCCAGCTTTCCGGCGGCAGCACCGGTACGCCGAAGCTGATCCCGCGCACCCACAATGACTACTACTACAGCATTCGCCGCAGCGTGGAGATCTGCCGTTTCGATGCGCAGACCCGCTATCTGTGCGCGCTGCCGGTGGCGCACAACTATCCGATGAGTTCGCCGGGCGTGCTGGGTGTGTTTTATGGCGCCGGGCTGGTGGTGTTCGCCGCCGATCCGGACGCCGGGCAATGTTTCCGCCTGATCGAACAGCACCAAATCAACGTGACGGCGCTGGTGCCGCCGGCGGTCACGCTGTGGCTGCAGGCGATCGAAGAGTGGGGCGGCAATGCCCAGCTCGTCAGCCTGAAACTGCTGCAGGTGGGCGGTGCCAAGCTGGGCGAAACGCTGGCGGCGCGCATTCAGAACGAAATCGGCTGCCAACTGCAGCAGGTGTTCGGCATGGCGGAAGGGCTGGTGAACTACACCCGACTGGACGACGACGAGCGCCACATCCTGGCGACGCAAGGGCGGCCGATGTCGCCGGACGACGAGGTATGGGTGGCGGATGACGACGGCAATCCGTTGCCGGCGGGCGAGGTCGGGCGGTTGATGACGCGCGGGCCTTACACCTTCCGCGGTTACTACCAGAGCCCGGCGCACAACGCCGATGCTTTCGACGCCGACGGTTTCTACTGCTCCGGCGATCTGATCAGCATCAGCGAAGACGGTTACATCACCGTGCAGGGGCGGCAAAAAGACCAGATCAACCGCGGCGGGGAGAAGATCGCCGCCGAGGAGATCGAGAACCTGCTGCTGCGCCATCCGGACGTGATCAATGCCGCGCTGGTATCGATGCCGGACGCGCTGATGGGGGAGAAGAGCTGCGCCTATATCATCGCCAACGCGCCGCTGAAACCGGTGGTGCTGCGCCGTCACCTGCGTGAACAGGGCGTGGCGGACTTCAAACTGCCGGATCGCTTTATTCAGGTGGACAGCCTGCCGCTGACCCCGGTCGGCAAAGTGGACAAAAAACGGCTGCGCCAGCAGCTCGAAGCGCAATTACAGACTCAGGCTCAGGGAGATTAATCGATGGCCATTCCAAAACTTAATGATTACGCGCTGCCGACGGCGGACGAACTGCCGCAAAATAAAGTCACCTGGCAGGTGGAGCCGCAGCGCGCCGCGCTGTTGATCCACGATATGCAGCAGTATTTCCTCAACTTCTGGGGCGAGGACAGCGCGCTGATTAAACAGGTGGTGGAGAACATCGCCAACCTGCGCCGCTACTGCAAGCAGCAGGGCATCCCGGTGTTCTATACCGCGCAGCCGAACCAGCAGAGCGATGAAGATCGCGCGCTGTTGAACGACATGTGGGGGCCGGGCCTGAACAAACACCCTGAGCAGCAGGCCGTGACCGCTGCGCTGGCGCCGGACGAAGACGACACGGTGCTGGTGAAATGGCGCTACAGCGCCTTCCATCGCTCGCCGCTGCAGGAGATCCTGCAGGAGTCCGGCCGCGATCAGCTGATCATCTGCGGCGTGTATGCGCACATCGGCTGCCTGACCACCGCCATCGACGCCTTCATGCGCAACATCCAGCCGTTCATGGTGGCCGACGGCCTGGCGGACTTCTCGCGCGACGAACACCTGATGGCGCTGCGCTACACCGCCGGCCGCTGCGGCCGGGTGGTGACCACCGCGTCTCTGCTGCCGGCGGTCGGTATCGCCAGCATCGATGCGCTGCGTCAGCAGATCCTGCCGTTGCTGGACGAAGACAGCGAGGACATGGGCAACGATGAAAACCTGATCGATTACGGGCTGGATTCGGTGCGCATCATGGAACTGGCGACTCGCTGGCGCAAGATCCGCAGCGACATCGACTTTATCGCGCTGGCGCGCAACCCGACCATCGACAGCTGGTGGGCGCTGCTTTCCGAAGAGAAAGCCTGATTTTTAATAACGATAATGCGGCGGCCGTCTGGTTTGACATAAAACGCCGCTCTTTTGAGCCATATCCAAAATAGTTGCAGCTGCATCAAGGCGGCAAGAACGTGAGTCCCCAGGAGCTTACTCAGGTAAGTGACTGGGGCGAGCGAGCGCAGCCAACACCGATGTAGCTGCAAGTATGAAGGACATAAGGAGATTTTGATGAATACTTTGATTACCAAGGGAAAACGTGCGGCATTCCCGCTGATGCTGCTGTCCACGCTGCTGTTCTCCAACACCTTGCAGGCGCAAACCGCGCCGGAAGTGCTGCGCAAGCCGGTCGGCAAAGGCGCTTATGAAATGGCTTACAGCCCGAGCGAAAACGCGCTCTACCTGGCCACCTCGCAGAGCCGCAAGCTGGACAAGGGCGGCATCGTCTACCGTCTGGATCCGACCACGCTGGATGTGACCCAGATTATCCATAACGACATCAAGCCGTTTGGCGCCGCCGTCAATGCCAAGACCGGCACGCTGTTCTTCGGCAACACCGTCAATAACTCGGTAACCGCGATCGACGCCAAAACCGGCGACGTGAAAGGCCGCCTGGTGCTGGACGCGCGCCAGCGCTCCGAAACCGTTAAGCCGCTGGCGCCGCGCGAACTGGTGGCGGATGCCGACAGCGATACGCTGTACATCACCGGGCTGGGGGATTCCAGCGTGGTGTGGGTGGTGGACGGCAAGGATCTGACCCTGCGCGCCACCGTGACCGACACCGGCAAATACGGCACCGGCCTGGCGCTGGACGCCGCCGCCAAACGCCTGTACGTCACCAACGCCGACGGCGAGCTGGTGACCATCGACACCCAGAGCAACAAGGTGCTGTCGCGCAAGAAGCTGGATGAGTCTAAAGAGCACTTCTTCCTGAATATCAGCCTGGATACCGCCACTCACCGCGCTTTCATCACCGATTCCAAGCAGCCGCAGGTGCTGGTGGTGGATACCCGCAACGGCAACATCCTGAGCAAGATCGACGTGCCGGAATCGCTGGCGGTGCTGTTCAACCCGGCGCGCAATGAGGTTTACGTTACCCATCGCCAGGCGGGCGAAGTGAGCGTGATCGACGCCAAGAGCTACAAGGTGCTGAACACCATCAAGACGCCGACCCATCCGAACAGCCTGGCGCTGTCGCCGGATGGCCAAACGCTGTATGTCAGCGTCAAACAGGCTTCCAGCCGCGAGAAAGAAGCGACCGCGCCGGACGACGTGATCCGCGTAGCGCTGAAATAATCTCACCCAGATAAGCACACCTCGAACAGGCGAAGCGGCGACGCTCCGCCTGTTTTTTTTCGCCGTGCGATCTGCGGTATAAAGAGGGGATTGCCTTATTGACCCGAAGGAACGTTGGATATGCCCGTTTCACGCTCTCCGCTGTTGTTGTCTGTGATCACCCTGCTGCTGCTGGCGGCGCTGATCCACAGCGGCATTCATCCTTACGATCGCACCACCTGGCTGATGGAAGTGGCACCGGCCTTGATTGTTTTGCCGCTGCTGTGGCTGACCCACCGCCGCTACCCGCTGACGCCGCTGCTCTACACGCTGATTTTCTTCCACGCGCTGATTCTGATTTTCGGCGGTATGTACAGCTATGCCCGCGTGCCGCTGGGGTTTGAGGTGCAGCAGTGGCTGGATCTTGATCGCAACCCGTACGACAAACTGGGGCATTTCTTTCAGGGATTGGTGCCGGCGCTGGCGGCGCGCGAGATCCTGCTGCGCGGCGGCTATGTACAGGGGCGCAAGATGCTGGGCTTCGTGGTGTGCTGCATCGCGCTGGCGATCAGCGCCCTGTATGAGCTGATCGAATGGTGGGCGGCGCTGGCGCTGGGCCAGGGCGCCGACGAGTTTCTCGGCACCCAGGGCGACCCGTGGGACACCCAGTCCGACATGTTCTGCGCGCTGCTCGGGGCGATATGCGGCCTGTTGCTGTTCGGGCGCTGGCAGGATCGGCAAATCTCTCGCTTAGGCTGATAAACCTCAAATGATCACATAGCAATAGCCCGCCGTATGGCGGGTTTTCTATGAAAAAACGTAAAGTAACCAGGCGGGGCTGAAAGGCGCCGCCTTTTCACTCTTCTTTCGCATAGAGATACACCGAAGCGCGGGAAACGCCGAGGTGCTGCGCCACGATTTCCATCGCCTTTTTCACCTCGAGCAGACCTTGCTCCCTCAGTTCTTGAATCAACCGCTTTCTGTCCGGCGTTTTCAGCGCGCGCGGCGTGGTGGCGTGGCGTGCGGCGAAGCGATCGATACGGTTGCGGATGGCCTCCGCGCCGCTGGGCTCCAGGTGTTCCGTCACCGCGCCGGCCGCCGTTTGCGTGAACTGCGCCAGCGCGCTTTGCATGCCGCGGAACAGCGTCATATCAACGTTTAAACAGAGTGCGGCGACGTAGTCGCCCTGCGCATTCTTGATGCCGATCGAGGTGCTTTTCGCCGGGCGACCATCGGCGAACTGGTTGCCGTAGTTGGCGATCACGCTGGGAAACTCCGCCGAAGCGATGCGAGCCAGGCCAAGTTCCGTCGCCGCTTGGCCGACTTCTCGTCCGGACAGGTTGTTGTGGATCGCCAAAATGGCGTGTTCGGGATTTTGCAGATCGTGAACCACCACTTCGCAAAACGGCGCGAAGGTGGCGCTCAGCCCCTCGGCAATCACGTTTAACTGGGATAACAGCAAATTTTCCGGCACTTCAGGCATAGGGCACTCCGATCACTCTCTTGGCGGCGTTGGCTCATTTCGAACCAGATCCAGATGAAGAACATACCACAAGTGCGGCGCACGGCGGTTTTCATCTGGCGCCTGGCGACACTAAAAATGATCCTGCTCCCAATTCTGCACTTCCCGATTAGCATTTGACTGTCGCGCAGGTATATAACATTATCATTGGACTTATTTTCTAATTTTAGATTATTTGTTTTGAGTATGACAATGTTCGTGCGTTAAAAGCCGTATCGCACACACCGGGGTTTTTCAGCGCTAGCTTCAACGGCCCGCAAGGGCATGGAGAACAATAATGTCTGCAACTTCAGTCGTCGGTTCTGCACGAAAACCTTTTTACTCCACGCTGACCTTTCAGTTGGTGGTAGGGCTGGCGGCCGGTGGCGCGCTGGGAGTGCTGTGGCCGCAAATTGGCGCTCAGCTCAATCCGCTGGCGGCGGCCTTCGTCAAGCTGATCAAAATGGTGGCCGGCCTGATTGTGTTTCTCACCGTGGTGGCCGGTTTTGCGCAGGTTAAACGCGGTGCCGGCGTTGGTCGCCTGGGCATGATCTCGGTCTGTTATTTCGAAGCGGTCAGCACGTTGGCACTGCTGATCGGCCTGGTGATGGGCAATCTGTTTGAGCCGGGTAAGGGGCTGGCCTTGCATGCTGATGCCGCCACGGTGCTTAAACCGGCGGAGCCCCTGCAAGGCGTGGACTTCGTGATGAGCATTATCCCGAAAACGGTGGTTGATGCGTTAGCCAGCGGCATCATGCTGCAAATCTTGTTGGTGGCTCTGCTGTTTGGCTATGCGCTGTACGCAATGGGCGATAAAGGCAAGCCGGTGGTTGATTTGGTGAATCTGCTTACCGAAGCCACCTTCAAAGTGGTCAATATCATCCTCAAGCTGGCGCCCGTTGGCGTATTTGGCGCGGCGGCGTTCATGCTGGGCAAATACGGCATTGGCGCGCTGATGCCGGTGATGAAATTGGTGGGGCTGGTCTATCTGGGGTGTCTGTTCCTCATTGTGGTGGTGTTTTCCGTGGTGGCCTGGTTGACCCGTTTTAGCCTGTTCGGTTTCTTAAAACTCATCAGGGAAGAGCTGATCATCGCCTTTACCACCACCTCATCGGAAGCCGCCTTGCCGGGCCTGATGAAAAAACTTGAATTGGCCGGCTGTAGTAAAGCCACCGTCGGTTTTGTCGTGCCGACCGGTTACTCCTTGAATCTGGACGGCTCTTCAATCTACATGACGTTAGCGGCGCTGTTTATCGCTCAGGCCGCCGGTTTGGAGCTGAGCCTGGCGCAACAGGCTGGCCTATTGATGGTGTTTCTGCTGACCTCGAAAGGCGTAGCCGGCGTGACGGGCGGCGCTTTCGTCACGCTGTCCGCTTCGCTGTTGATGTTTCCAGAGATACCGATGGAGGGGCTGGCGCTGATTCTTGGCGTGGATCGCTTGATGGATACCATGCGTACGTTGACCAACGTGGCCGGCAACGGCGTGGCGACCATGGCGATTTCTTACTGGCAGAAAGAGCGTGTGGGTTTTCAGGCGAGGCTGCCTGAAGCTGCCGTGCGCAAACCCGTCTGAATGCCGCCCTGCGCGGTTGCCGCAGGGCTTTTCGAACCTGTGCAAGGATTAAATATGAAGCATGATGTGGTTTACAACGGATCCGGCGGCTTTCCTCCCGCCGGTCATTACTCACCCAGTTGCACGGCCAATGGGACGGTCTATATCTCTGGCCAATTGCCGATCGCCTTTTCCGGTGAGAGTCTTGCCGGCGAACCTTTCGCGCGGCAAGTCCGCCAGGTGCTCGACAATCTGGATGCCTGCCTGGCAGGGGCCGGCGTCGGCCGCGCGCAACTGGTTCAGGTGCGCGTCTATCTGACGGATATCGATTTGTGGCCGACCTTCAATGCGCTGTATGCCGAATGGATCGGCGAGTTTCGCCCTGCGCGCGCGGTGGCCGGCGTATCGCAGCTGCATTATGGCGCCGCCGTGGAAGTGGAAGCTGTCGCGTTGGCCGCCCTTTAACCCTTACTGACAGGTAACGCTATGACCGATTTGATTTTACCCGTTTATGACGACGTGGCCGCCGCCGCCGCGCGCATCAAGGATTATGCTCACCGCACGCCGGTGCAGACTTCACGCACGGTTGACGACGATTTCGGCGCCAGCGTATTTTTCAAATGCGAGAACCTGCAGCGCATGGGCGCCTTTAAATTTCGCGGTGCGATGAATGCCTTGCTGCAGTTTTCTCCGGCGCAGCGCAAGGCCGGGGTAGTGGCCTTTTCTTCCGGCAATCATGCACAGGCGATCGCGCTGGCTGCCAGGCTGCTCGACATTCCCGCCACGATCGTTATGCCGCACGACGCGCCGGCGGCCAAAGTGGCTGCGACGCGCGGCTATGGCGGCAAAGTGGTGGAGTACAACCGTTATCATGAGGATCGCGAGCAGATCGGCCGGGATCTGGCGCAGCAACAGGGATTAACGCTGATCCCGCCTTACGATCATCCGCAGGTGATCGCCGGGCAGGGTACCGCGGCTAAAGAGCTGTTCGACGAGGTCGGCGAACTGGACGCGCTGTTCGTTTGCCTGGGCGGCGGCGGGTTGCTGGCCGGCTCTGCACTCGCCGCGCGTCGGCTGTCGCCGGGTTGCCGAGTCTATGGCGTAGAGCCTTTGGCGGGCAATGACGGGCAGCAATCATTCCGTACCGGCCGCATCGTTCACATTGAGACGCCGCAGACCCTCGCCGATGGTGCACAGACGCAGCATCTGGGCCAACATACTTTCCCGATTATCCGCCGGGACGTTGACGACATTCTGACGGTGACCGACGATGAGCTGATTACCGCCATGCGCTTTTTCGCCGAACGGATGAAAATGGTGGTGGAGCCAACCGGCTGCCTGGGGTTCGCCGCCGCCTGCGCGCAGAAATCGATGCTGCGGGGAAAACGCGTCGGTGTGATCATCAGCGGCGGCAACGTCGACATTCGCCGCTACGGCGAGTTGCTGGCAGGTCAATAGAAACAGGCGGATGACGAGAGAGAACCATGGTGACAGACAAGACGGTATTTGAGCAGGTCGTGGCGCTGCTGAGCGCCGGAGAGGCCGCATTCCGGGTGATAGAACATCCGGCGGAGGGGCGCTGCGAAGCGGTAGCGGCATTGCGCGGCACCGAACAGGGGCAGGGCGCCAAGGCACTGGTGTGCCAAACGCGCATCGACGGAGCCAAGCATTACATTTTGGCGGTGCTGGCGGCGGACCGTCAGGCGGATCTGCAGCGGTTGGCGGCCGAGTTGGGCGGTAAAAAGGCGTCGTTGGTCAGCCCGGCGGAAATCGCGACCCTGACGGCCTGCGTGCCGGGGGCGATCCCGCCGTTCAGCTTCCACCCGCAGCTCAGGCTGGTCGCCGATCCGGAGCTGTTTGAGCGTTACGATGACATTGCGTTTAACGCCGGCGATCTGCAACGCTCCGTGGTGCTCAATGCGCAGGATTATCTGCGTATTGCGGCGCCTGAGTTTATTCATTTCGCGCGTACGGAGACGATGGCGGAGTGAGAAAAAGAGCGTCTGTTCAGACGAGTTGAACAACAACGCTGAACTGCCGTTTACCGCCGGTTCAGCGTTTTTATGCTATATCCTTTGTTCGGAACCGCTGGCTGAACGAGAGACTGAGTTTGATCACCAATCCCCTATCCCGCAAAGAATACGCAGTATGGATGTCGTTAACGATAGGGTTCAGCTTTGCGTGGTTAAATCTTTTAGAGCTCTATAACAACGACGCATTATTCTTTCAGAAATTGACGATTTCCGTCATCAATAACGTTTCGTTCGCCGATGTCATCGCCTCTTACCTGAGGCTGATTCTGTATCTTCCTTTCGGCGTGTTGGCGATCGTGCTGACGCTGCTGTTTTGCGCCCAGCGGTTATGCGATACCCGGTTCTTCGTGCTCGCCTGGCCGGTTTCTCTGGCGATCTTCCTGGCCTTTTGGTTCATCAACGTCGCTTTCCCCGGGCATCTCAATCTGGTATTAGCCGCCAAATCTTGCGTACTGGCGCTGATTGGGCTGATTCCGCCGAGCCAACGAAAGCCCGAATAATCGAACGCAGTTCGATGGAGAGTCCTGTCTCTGAAAAGCAAAAACCCAGCCATAGGCTGGGTTCTNCAACCGGCGCTGGCGCCGTGTTGAACAGAGCTTCAGCGCTGGCCCGCAGGGTGAGGCCTTTGGCCGAATAATCGAACGCAGTTCGATGGAGAGTCCTGTCTCTGAAAAGCAAAAACCCAGCCATAGGCTGGGTTCTCTAAATAGGGTGCCCGGACTCGGACAACCGGCGCTGGCGCCGTGTTGAACAGCGCTTAGCGCTGGCCCGCAGGGTGAGGCCTTTGGCCGAATAATCGAACGCAGTTCGATGGAGAGTCCGTATCCCAGAAAGCGAAAAACCCGC
>NZ_WLYN01000017.1:0-36647 GCF_009707615.1 Serratia sp. YC16
CTCGCCGTTGGCGCGAAACACCCCGGCGCGCTGCTGGCCCAGGTTTTTGCTGAACAGCGCCAAATCGTGATCGTTGTCCGAATCGGCGGCCTGGGTGAATACCGCCCTATCGGGGCTGTCGGACGGCTTGAGCTTGAAGCCCAACACCTGATGATAAAACTCGGCGCTCTGCCGCACGTCGCTCACATACAGTACGGCGTGATTGAGACGTTTGATGCCCATCGATATTCCTTTTCGCAGTGAATGAAGTCAGCATGAACATAGCATGTGGGCGGAAAGCCGCTAAATGCCGTTATCGCATGACTAAATGCCGCGCGCGCAATCTGTCGCTGCCAGGCATTCCGCGCTATCATAAGCGCTGTATAGAACCCTTTTGTGAGAATAGCGATGAACGGCAAGATAACGACTTTTTTTGAAGACAAAGGCTTCGGCTTTATTACCGACGAGAACGGAGAAAATCGTTATTTTCACGTGATTAAAGTGCAAAACCCGGAGCTGATTAAGAAAAACGCGGCGGTGACCTTCGAGCCGACCAACAACACCAAAGGTCCGTCGGCTTATGCGGTCAAAGTGTTGGCACCCAGCAAATACATCATCATCGCCAATGAAAGAATCAAGATCACCAGCATCAAGTCTTTCAACACCTTCACCAAGGACGTACCGGTCAAAGCCGACGTGGATAAGGAGAACACCGTGCTGTCGGTCGGTTTGTTGATGAACCGCATTCGCCCGCAGTCGGAAGATCAAGCGCAGGCCATGCAAACGCTGCGCATGTTGACCATCACCACCTTCCAGAACACCACCCATACCTTCTCCGAGCACGAGATCGATATGGATGAGACCATCAAGGCGCTGAAAAGCCTGTAAACGCCGCTCACCCAGCGTCGAGCTTAACGGAACAGAATATGCTCGACGCTGTTGCCGTTCACCACGTTGAACGACTCCACCCGATTCCGCCCCTGCGATTTGGCGCGATACAGCGCGATATCCGCCATATTCATCAGCTGCTCCAGCGATTTCACCTCGTTCATCGCCAGGCTGGCGACGCCGACGCTAATGGTGATTTTCAAGGCCTGCTTGCCATCTGCCTGCAGCTCCGTCTGCTCCACCAGCCGACGAAGATGTTCCCCCAACGCCACGCCCTGCGCCGCCAGCGCGCGCGGCAGCATGATGGCGAACTCTTCCCCGCCCAAACGGCCGAACAGCTGATCGTGCCGCAGCTCGCGCCGCACGATGTGCGCGAACGACGCCAACACCTGATCGCCGGCGCTGTGGCCATGCGTATCGTTGATCTGTTTGAAATGGTCGATGTCGATCAGCAATAACGACACCGCCTCCTTTGAACGGTGCTTATGCTCCAGCAGCTCGCCCGCTTTGCGCGTCATCGCGCTGCGCGCCAGCACCCCGGTCAGGAAATCGTGGTTGGCGCTGTGCTCCAGACGCCGCATCAGCTTGCGATTGGCGGCGATAGAGCTGGCGAGGATCAGCGGCCCCATCACCAGCATGGCGATGCCCAAGCGGGCGGACATCAGGGTATCGAGGAAGGCGTTGTGATTGTTCGGCGTTTCATACAGCACCAGGTTGGCTGAAATGTTGCTGATCTCGGTCATGCCGGTCAACAACGTCAGCAGCGTCACGGGGAACAACTGGTAGCGCACGGCGCACCACAGCAGCGCCGGGATCGGAAAAGCGATGGCGCCCGGCCCGCCGATATAGACGCTGAACGCCAGCGACAGCAGCAGCGCCAATAGCGGCAGGCAGCCTTTCAGGCGCCAACGTACCTGCATGCGAAACAGCTGTTTCAACCGCGGCGCCGCCATCAGCACCGGTAACAGCAGCAACGTCGTCGAGAACTGCTCACTGAACCAGGCCAACCAGGCGACGACCACCGTATTGTTGTACAGGCTGTCGTTGCGCAGCACCGACAGCGTCGACGCCACTGCCGATCCGGCCAGACTGGCGCTGAACATATAGAGTATCGCCTGGGGTTTTCCCATGCGCCGTTGAGATTGCGGCAGCATCAGCATGATGCCGTAACCGACGGCGATCAGCGACATGTTGCAGGCGTTCAGCCACAGCGCCAGGGACCAGCCCTCGCCGGTACTGAGATCGGCGGCGACCATGCCCAGATAAGTGGTGAGCCAGCCGAGCGGCGTAGCGTAAACGGGTTTGCGCAGCAGCAGCCCGAGCAGAATCGCGTTGACCGGCCAAAATAAAGAAAGCGAGCCAATCGGCCGGCTAAGAATACCCACCAGGGAAAGTAAAAAGACCAGCATGAAAAGATTGATCAGCTGAACCGTAAGCGGCAGGCCATGCCTGGCGTTTATTCTGGCGCTCATCGCCTCGCCCGTATATTGCTAATAACCAGAATAATAATGTGCATACGCTCTCGCCCGGCCAGTGAGGGATAGTTAACCCGGATTTCAACCAAAAAAGCCAGACAAATCAACAATGAAAAACATTAACATTTAATTAACAGACTTTTCTTAACCTAATGCGGCATCGGTTGCAGCCACGGTAAACCGCCGGGAAATTATACCCATCCCAGCTGTCAGCATAGCGCAAAACCGCAATATACCCGTGAAGGCGCTAATAACATTAATAAGTTTGTGGTTATTGGTCGTTGAATGATATTGGAATAACTGCGCGGTTATTTTCCTGCAACTGAGCCGCCCGTGCAATAACAAGCCAAAAAAAGCCCGCGTGAAGCGGGCTTGCTTGAACAACAGCAAATCGACAGTTACGACACAGCCATGCATTGCCTGCCTGTGCCGTCGCGCAGTATAGCGGTGAAAGCTTAAGCCGACCTTAGCAACAAAAAACCCGGCCTAGGAACCGGGAATATTTGTACGAAATGCAGTGTTAGCCCAAGCAGGCTAATAACATTTCGCAGCTTACGCGCCAATTGTGCAGAGAAAATGAACGCGACGCGGATTTCGCCTCGCCCCAATCCCTTCTGAACGAGGTCAGGCCTTATGCCAGTTTGGCGGCAAAACCCGCCACGCGCTGGCCGTAGAGCTTGGCGGTCGCCAGATCGCCCGACAGCATCTCATCCACGCTGGCATCCGCCGGCGTTTGCACCAGCAGCCCCACCGAACCGCCCAGGTTGTTGACGTCGGTGCGCTGCGCCGATTTGGTGTTGGCCGGCAGCAGCCCCAGGCTGACCCACAGGCCGCCATGTTGCGAAGCCAGCGTCTGCAGCGCGATCAGCGTTACCTGCTTGTCGCCGTTCAGGCTGGCGCTGTTGGTAAAGCCACCGAACACTTTGTCCTGCCACTTGCGGCCGAACCAGGCCTTGGAGCTGGCGTCGGCGAATTTTTTGAACTGCCAGGACGGGCCGCCCATATAGGTCGGCGAACCAAAGATGATGGCGTCCGCCTCATCCAGCGCCTGCCAGGCCTCATCGCTGATATCGCCTTCCTGATCGATGGCGATCAGTTCCGCCCCGGCCCCTTCCGCCACCACTTTCGCCAAACGCTCGGTATGGCCGTAGCCGGAATGAAACACCACTACTGTCTTCGCCATAGAAATTCTCCACTCATTGCTCAGAGGCGCCGGCGGCGCCCCTCTCGCGTTCAATCTAATCAAGCGCGCCACGGCTGAATACTGAATAAAACTGACGGTGTTATTCAAAAAAATCGCGCTACGCGCCTTGTTCCGTCCATTGACGGGCAAAATCGATAAAAGCACGCAGCGGGCGCGGCGTTTGGCGGTTCGCCGGATAGTACAGATAAAAACCGGGAAACGGCGGCGTCCAGGCATCGAGCAACGGCAATAGCCTGCCGTCGGCCAAGCCGGTGGCGATCTGCTGCTCGAACAGATAGGCGATGCCGGCGCCATCCAACGCCGCCCGCACCAACACTTCCGGTTCATCGACGATCACCGGCCCTTCCACGGCGATGTCCCGCTTCACACCGTCACGTTCAAACTCCCAGCGATACAGATTGCCGTTGGTCGGCCAGCGGTAGTTCAAGCAGCGATGCTGCCGCAGATCGTCCGGGGTCAGCGGTCGGCCGTAGCGAGCCAAATACGCCGGCGAGGCGACCACGCGCATCCGCACCTCCCCGCCCAGCTTGACCGCCACCATATCTTTCGCCAGCTTCTCATGCAGCCGCACACCGGCATCGAAGCCGCCGGCGACAATATCCACCAGCCTCTCTTCAATGCTGAGATCGAGAACGATATCCGGATATTGCCGATGAAACGGCGCGATCAATGGCGCCAAATAATGCAGCGCCGCCACGCGCGTAACGTTTAATCGCAACCGACCTGACGGATTTTGTCGCCGCGCGATCGCCTGCGCCACCGCCGTGTCGATCTCCTCCATGGCCGGTAACAAACGCGCCAGCATCTGCGCGCCGGCTTCGGTGGGCGCCACGCTGCGCGTCGTGCGATTCAATAAACGCACGCCCAGCCGCGTCTCCAGGTTGCGCAGCGTTTGGCTGAGCGCCGAAGCGGACATGCCCAAATGCGCGGCGGCGCGCGCGAAACCGCCGTGTTCGACGATGGCGGCAAAGGCGCGCAACTCGGCAAAATCACTGCCTCTCATTATGCTCATCCTCCTTAATAATCCATGAAGATTATAGTGCATTCTTTAAACAGCCTGCGGGCGCTATCGTAAACGCCATCTACACGGGAGAATGCCTATGAACACATCACTGTCGCTGGATCACTATCGCCTGCTGGGCCGCTCCGGCCTGCGCGTTTCACCGCTGGCGCTCGGCACCATGACCTTCGGCGCCGACTGGGGTTGGGGAGCCGAGCTGGCTGAAGCCCGCCGGCTGTTCGACGTCTACGTCGAACGCGGCGGCAATTTTATCGATACCGCCAACCGCTATACCGAAGGCAGCGCCGAACGTTTCGTCGGGGAATTCGCCGCCGGACGCCGCGATCGGCTGGTGATCGCCACCAAGTACACCCTGCCGATGCCGCCGGACGACCCCAATTCCGGCGGCAATCATCGCAAAAGCATGCTGCGATCGGTTGAAGCCAGCCTGCAACGGCTCAATACCGATTACATCGACCTGCTCTATTTGCACGCCTGGGATTTCACCACGCCGGTGGAAGAGATCATGCGCGCCATGGACGACCTGGTGCGCGCCGGGAAAGTGCTGTATGTGGCGGTATCGGACCTCCCCGCCTGGCAGGCGTCGAGAATGCAAATGCTGGCAGAGTTGCGCGGCTGGTCGTCGCTGATCGCGCTGCAAATCGAATACAGCCTGCTGGAACGCACCGTCGAGCGCGAGCTGATGCCGATGGCGCAAGAATTGGGGCTGGGCGTGATCCCATGGTCGCCGCTGGCCGGCGGCGTACTCAGCGGCAAATATCGGCGGCAGGATCTGCAGCCGTCGCCCGATGAAGCGGGCACTCGGCGTGAAACCGTGCGCGCCAAGGGGATGCTGAACGCGCGCAATCTCGATATCGCCGACGCCGTCAACCAGATAGCTCATGGAACGGGATATACCCCAGCGCAAATCGCGCTGGCCTGGACGCTGCGCCACCCGACGGTCACCGCGCCGATCGTCGGCGCCCGCACTCTGGCGCAACTGGAAGATAACCTCGGTGCATTGAACGTGACGTTGGCGCAAGAACATTGGCGGCGGTTGGACGATCTCAGCGCCATCGAGCTCGGATTCCCGCACGATTTTCTCGCCCTGCCGACCACCCGCAGCATCATGAGCGGCGGCCTGCATCTCGCCCGGCGCAGGTAAAAAAAATCCCGCGCAAGGCGGGATAAACTTAACAGGGATGGGGTAATACACTACAGGGAATGGATAACACACAACATCATCGGGTAGAGCTACAGTACCAATCCCAATGTATAGAACTGTCATCCCCGCGTAAGTTTGCTCGGCCAGATGTAACGCCGAATGGGAAATATGACATTTCGCTCAATGCACCACGAACAGGCGCGATTCGAAACCGCCGCTCTTGAAGGTGCCGGTATTGACCCACCCCGGCGGCGAACGGCCGAAGTCCTGATTGAAATCCCCGCCGCTGACCAGCCAGACTCGGCGGTGGGTTTTCGATAAAACGCTGAGCTTATCGACGTAGGTCTGCGCCGCCCGATCGTGGAAAAAGGTGCCGAAGCCATAGGCGTTGGGCTTGCCCGAAATGCCGTTGGGCCTGGCGGGGGTATACAGCAAGGCGCGATAGCCCTGTTTGTTGTAATACACATAGCTCAGGTAGTTGAACATGTTGCTGACCACCACCGCATCGTTAGGCTGATAGTGGCTGTTGATATAGTGCACCATCACCTTGAACTCATCTTTCTCGACCGGATAATCATTGCGCACGCCGCAGCCGAACAGCAGGCTGAAGAACAGCAGCAAAGAGATCCCGCGCACCCGGTTTTTCGTTCCGGCGATCAGCACGCCCAACACCAGCGGAATGCCAAGCGCGGCGGAATAGAGATAGCGATCGACAAACAGCGGCGAGCGCCAGGAAATGGCGAATACCAACATTACCGGGATCAGCATGCCGCCGAGCAGCAGCAGAGCGTATTTTCTCGGCATCTGGCGCCGCCACAGCAGCAGTGAACATAAAGCGACAAACATCGCCGGCAACAGCCAGAGAATGATCGTGGGATAGTTGCTGCCATCATGGCCCGTGAGAAAACGCCAGAACATCGCCGGCAGATCGCTCCAGGAAACCTGAGGGATCCAACCGACGTCGCCGCCGACCCGCAGCTCGGCGATATGCGCCAGCAGATTGAACAGCACCAGCAGCCAGGGAATGTAGGCCACCCCGATCGCCGCATTGGCCAGCCACCACGCCGGTTGCTTGATATAACACTCGCCTTCGCGGCGGCACGACAGCGCCAACACCACCAGCCAATGCGCGATGAGGGTAAAAATCGTGAAGTAATGGGTATAAAAGCTCAGCGTCATCAACAGCGCATACAGCGCCAGATAGCGGCGGTTATCCGGCGTTTTCAGCCACTTCGCCAACGCCATGGCGGCGGCGATCGCCAGCAGCCCCATCAGCGCATACATGCGCGCCTCCTGGCTGTAACGCACCGCCATCGGCATGATCGCCATCAGCCAGCCCGCTATCAGCGCCGCCCGCTCGTTGGCCAGCCAACGCGTAAAGCGCATCGCCAGCGCCACTGTCGCCACGCCGAGCACCAGGCTCAGCGAACGGGCCGCCATGATGCTGTCGCCAAACAGCACCATCCAGCCATGCAGCAACAGGTAATACAGCGGCGGGTGAACATCGAAGGAAGCGTGGTACAGCAAAGCGCCCACGTCATAGCGGCTGGTCAGCACGCTGGAGGCCTCATCGCACCAAAAATACCTGTCCGTTAAGGAAATAAACCGCACGACCGCCGCAAACGCCACGATCGCCAACGCGTAATGTTTATAGCCGATGCCCTTTAAGCCGTTGTTGCTCAACGAGACATTCGAAACCTGTTGCAGTGACATAACCGCATTCCGCCCAAGAGAACCACACAATGTGGAGACGCTGCGTCATCATTGCCGACGGCGGGTAAATGGCGGGTAAATCAGTGCAAAAAAGTCGGCGCGATCACCACCGCGCCGACCGGCCCTCAGCGAATTTCAACGCTGATATCCGGGTAGGCCTTCTCGCCGTCGCTGAGGTAATGCCCCAGCGCCCGATATGCCATGACGTACAGCACGGCGGCGGCACACAGACACAGCAAGGTCACGAGAAAGAATCTGGATTTGCGCACGATAGGCTCCATGGGGAAATTTTCGCCTATTGTAGCGCGGCAAAATAAACGAAAGTTCAATTGCCGGCGAAGCGTCTAAAGGTCATTTTTTCAGCATGTAGATAAACGAATCGACGGTTTCACCGCCGGCGGTGGTGACGCTAACCGCCACCCGTTCATAACCGTCACCTTCGAAGGCGTCGAGGGCAGGCCAATGATTGACGAGGTTGGCGGAGCGGAACAGAAAACCGTTCACCCGATTGCCGCTGTTATCCAGCACGATGCCCGGGTAGCCCATCTCGGCACCCCAGCCTTGGTTAAGCAACGATCCGCCAACGCTGCCTTCTTCCCAGCTGCCGCCGATAGCTTCCATCACGTGCGCGTTGGGTCTGCCCGGCCCTAGGGTGCCGTAAACGAATAAGCTTTGCATTTTTCTCTCTGCCACTGACTGAAAGTTAGCGAACGAACATAACATGTCGCTCAGCGGCGAGCCAACGGGAGTATGGGTTACACGATCGAATTTTCGCGGGAAAGAATATGGGGAAAAAATCAGGGAGAATTAATGGCACGCCCTATAGGATTCGAACCTATGACCTACGGCTTAGAAGGCCGTTGCTCTATCCAACTGAGCTAAGGGCGCATTGAGATGCGGCAACCTGCGGCTGCGGGTTGGGATTATACGGTCAGAGGTTAGCGAGTCAATGCCTTTTCATGACGTTACGGCGGCGGCCGTGCTTTATGGCGTTTTTTCCGCCAGCACCCGCACGGCGGCCCTGGCAACGCTGCGTTGAACCAGGCCGACCGCGGTGTCGCCCGGCGAACGTTCAGAACGCTGCCGCGCGGTGTCTCGCTGCAGGCAAACGCGCGCGGACTGAACGACCGCCGTGATATCGCTCCAGTCGGCATGCTCAACCGCCTGCGTGTTGCAGGTCGCCGCCAGTCTCGCCGCCAGCGCGGCGTCGGGGCGAGCGCTGTTCAAAGAGGCCTGGCTCCACGGCGCCCAGACAAGCAGCAAGACACAGACCATCAACGTATTGCCGTTCATGCGCACAGCTTCCGCCACAGCGCGCTCAGGCGCGCCCGCCACGACGGCGCCAGCGGGTGTTGGCCAAGCTGATGCAGCGCAATCAGCTGCGCGCTCTCCGCCAGATGCAGCGAAGAATCGAACACCGTTTCCCCCACATGTTTAAGTTCCGCCGGTTGCTGGTCAGGCTGGTGATGCAACGGATAAAGCCGGGTTATCGCTCTCATGATCCTGCCCTCTTTCGCCCTGTGAACGGCCTCAGCGTATCCAAATGCAGGTAAAAATGGCGTAGAGGTTCCTGAAGCCGGCATAAAAAAAGCGTAAATCGGCCTCGGCAACGGCGGCGAGGGTGATTCTGCGCCTGACAGCGCGCTCAGCTTCTGCCAGAATAGCGGCATCCCCCGCTTTTCTTAATTGATGGATTTCCACACTGATGTCAGCAAAGATTATTGATGGTAAAACGATTGCGCAGCAGGTTAGAAACGAAGTGGCTGAGCAAGTGAAACAACGTCTGGCGGCCGGCAAACGCGCCCCAGGGCTGGCGGTTGTGCTGGTCGGCGAGAACCCGGCTTCGCAAATTTACGTCGCCAGCAAGCGCCGCGCCTGCGATGAAGTCGGCTTCCTTTCCCGCTCCTACGATCTGCCCGCTGCCACCAGTGAGGCCGAACTGCTGGCGCTGATCGACCAGCTGAACGCCGATGAGGAAATCGACGGCATTCTGGTGCAGCTGCCGCTGCCGGCCGGCATTGATAACGTCAAGGTGCTGGAACGCATTCATCCGGACAAAGACGTCGACGGCTTCCATCCGTACAACGTCGGCCGCCTGTGCCAGCGCGCGCCTAAGCTGCGCCCGTGCACCCCGCGCGGCATCGTTACCCTGCTGGAGCGTTATAACATCGATACCTACGGCCTGAATGCCGTGGTGGTCGGCGCGTCCAACATCGTCGGCCGCCCGATGAGCATGGAACTGCTGCTGGCCGGCTGCACCACTACCGTCACCCACCGCTTCACCAAAAATCTGCGTCATCACGTCGAGAACGCCGATCTGCTGGTGGTGGCGGTCGGCAAGCCGGGCTTCATTCCGGGCGACTGGATTAAACCGGGCGCCATCGTGGTGGACGTCGGCATCAACCGCCTGGAAAGCGGTAAAGTGGTGGGCGATGTCGACTTCGACGCCGCCAGCGAGCGCGCCGCCTACATCACCCCGGTGCCGGGTGGCGTTGGCCCGATGACCGTTGCTACACTGATCCAAAATACCTTGCAGGCCTGCGAGGAATATCACGACGTTCAACCTAAATAAGTAAGGCAGTATGGAAATTTTCAATCTGGACAATCATCCCCACGTCGAACTGTGCGATCTGCTGAAGTTCCAGGGCTGGTGTGAAAGCGGCGGCGCCGCCAAAGAAGTCATCGCCGAAGGGCGGGTGAAAGTCGACGGCAAGGTCGAAACCCGCAAACGCTGCAAGATCGTCGCCGATCAGGTGGTGGAGTTCGACGGCGGCAAGGTCGTGGTCAAGCCATAACCCTCGGTTGTCGCAATAGAAAAAGGCGCTGAATTCAGCGCCTTTTTTGTTTTTCCTGCGGCCGGATTACTTGCGACGCCAGGTGGTGCCCTGCGGGCCGTCTTCCAGCACAATGTTCATCTCGTTCAAGCGATCGCGAGCGGCATCCGCCAGCGCCCAGTCCTTGGCGGCACGCGCTTCGTTACGCTGCTTGATCAGCGCTTCGATCTCCGCCACTTCGCCGTCGTCAACCTGAGCGCCCCCTTGCAGGAACTGCTCTGGCTCCTGCTGCAGCAGGCCGAGTACGTTCGCCAGCTTGCGCAATTCCGCCGCCATGCCGTTGGCCGCCGCCATGTCTTCCCCTTTCAGGCGGTTCACTTCGCGCGCCAGATCGAACAGCGCCGAGTAGGCTTCCGGGGTGTTGAAGTCGTCGTCCATCGCTTCGCGGAAGCGGGCTTCCAACGCTTCGCCGCCGGCCGGCGCGGCATTGGCGTCGGTGCCGCGCAGCGCGGTATAGAGACGCTCCAGCGCAGTACGCGCCTGCTTGAGGTTCTCTTCGCTGTAGTTCAGCTGGCTGCGATAGTGGCCGGACATCAGGAAGTAACGCACCGTCTCCGCATCGTAATGCCCGAGCACGTCGCGGATGGTGAAGAAGTTATCCAGCGATTTGGACATCTTCTCTTTGTCGATCATCACCATGCCGGAGTGCATCCAGTAATTGACGTACGGGCCATCGTGGGCGCAGCTCGACTGCGCGATCTCGTTCTCGTGGTGCGGGAACATCAGATCGGAGCCGCCGCCGTGGATGTCAAAGTGGGTGCCCAGCTGTTTGCAGTTCATGGCGGAGCATTCGATATGCCAGCCCGGGCGGCCCGGCCCCCACGGCGACTGCCAGCTCGGCTCGCCCGGCTTGGACATCTTCCACAGCACGAAGTCCATCGGGTTGCGCTTCACGTCGTCGATCTCCACACGCGCGCCGGCCTGCAGTTGATCCAGATCCTGGCGCGACAGCAGCCCGTATTGCGGATCGCTGTCGATGGAGAACATCACGTCGCCGTTGCTGGCCACGTAGGCGTGATCGCGATCGATCAGGCGCTGGGTGATCTCGATGATCTCGGCGATATGCTGGGTCGCGCGCGGTTCACTGTCCGGGCGGTCGATCAGCAGCGCGTCAAAGTCGGCGTGCATTTCCGCCAGCATGCGTTCGGTCAGCTGGTCGCAGGTCTCATGATTTTCCGCCGCGCGGCGAATGATTTTGTCGTCCACGTCGGTGACGTTGCGCACGTAGTTCAGCGAATAGCCGAGATAGCGCAGGTAACGCGCCACCACGTCGAAAGCGACAAAGGTACGACCGTGGCCGATGTGACACAGGTCATAGATGGTTACCCCGCACACGTACATGCCCACTTTCCCGGCATGAATGGGTTTGAATTCCTCTTTTTGACGACTCAGGGTATTAAAAATCTTTAGCATCGGGAGATTCCGTGGTGTGCGTGATAACAAAAAAGATAACCGGGCCTCAGGTTTTCCGCCCGGTAGCGTATTGAAACCTGAAGCCTGATCTATTGCAAGGTTAAGGCCATGCTTTGCTGGCTTCACGCGAATAAAATGCGCAAAATTCGGCAGTTGGCATAATTGTTATAATATAACACAAGTGCAATTACCACAGACAGTGCGCGGTTGAGCCGCTGCTGACTCGCTGGGGCGGATATGTTATAAGGGCGGTCTGAATGTTCACTCGCTTTACGTGACGTCTCACTTCACCTTGTTAGGATTAAAACTATGGTTACTTTCCACACCAATCACGGCGATATCGTTATCAAGACCTTTGCTGACAAAGCGCCGGTTACCGTTGAAAACTTCCTGAACTACTGCCGCGCCGGTTTCTACGACAACACCATCTTCCACCGTGTGATCAACGGCTTCATGATCCAGGGCGGCGGCTTTGAACCAGGCATGAACCAGAAAGCGACCAACGCGACCATCAAGAACGAAGCCAACAACGGTCTGAAAAACACCATCGGCACCCTGGCAATGGCGCGCACCAACGATCCGCACTCCGCCACCGCACAGTTCTTCATCAACGTGGCCGACAACGACTTCCTGAACTTCCGCGGCGAAAACGTGCAGGGCTGGGGCTACTGCGTGTTTGCTGAAGTGGTTGAAGGCATGGACGTGGTCAACAAGATCAAAGGCGTGAAAACCGGCCGCAGCGGCATGCACCAGGACGTACCGGTAGAAGACGTTGTGATCAACAGCGTGACCGTCAGCGAGTAATCGCGGCTGCATGAGTACGCTGTTCATCGCAGATCTGCACTTGTGCGCACAGGAACCGGCAATCACTGCCGGTTTTCTGCGTTTTTTACGGCGCGAAGCGATTCACGCCGACGCGCTGTACATCCTCGGCGACCTGTTTGAAGCCTGGATCGGCGACGACGATCCCGAGCCGCTGCACGAGGAGATCGCCGCGGCGCTGAAGGCGCTGCAACAGGCCGGCGTGCCCTGCTATTTCATCCACGGCAACCGTGATTTTCTGCTCGGCAAACGCTTTGCCCGCGCCAGCGGCATGCAGTTGCTGCCGGAAGAAAAAGTGCTGGAGCTGTACGGCCGCAGGATCCTGATCCTGCACGGCGACACGCTGTGCACCGACGATCAGGCCTATCAGCAATTCCGCCGCAAGGTGCACAACCCGCTGATTCAAAAACTGTTCCTGGCGCTGCCGCTGCGCTGGCGACTGAAGATCGCCGCTAAAATGCGCGCCCGCAGCCAACAATCCAACCAGTACAAGTCGGAAGCCATCATGGACGTCAACCCGCAGGCGGTCGAGCAAACGATGCTGCGCCACGACGTGCACTGGATGATCCACGGCCATACCCATCGCCCGGCGGTGCACCGGCTGGCGTTGAGCAACGGCGAAGCCCATCGTGCGGTGCTGGGCGCCTGGCACGTCGAAGGATCGATGATCAAAGTCAGCGCCGACGCCGTCGAGCTGATTCAATTCCCATTCTGAGTTCCAGACTGGCGCGCGAGTGAAAATTCGCGCTTTCGCCGGTGAAAACCGGCGACGCAACCGTTTTCCTCGCCGTGCGCTCATGGTATGCTCTACGCCCTCATTCGGCCCTCAGCCGACGCCAGACAAACCACAGGAGCCTTACACCCATGGGAGCCAACGCCGCTTCAGCCGCCAATATCGGGGCTAAAATCGCAATTGTAATGGGATCGAAAAGTGACTGGGCCACCATGCAGTTCGCCGCAGAAGTCCTGACCCAGCTCGATGTCCCCTTCCATGTCGAAGTCGTTTCCGCTCACCGCACGCCGGACAAGCTGTTCAGCTTCGCCGAGCAGGCTGCCGCCAACGGCTTTGACGTGATCATCGCCGGCGCCGGCGGTGCGGCGCACCTGCCGGGCATGCTGGCGGCGAAAACCCTGGTGCCGGTGCTGGGCGTGCCGGTGCAAAGCGCCGCGCTGAGCGGCGTGGACAGCCTCTACTCCATCGTGCAAATGCCGCGCGGCATCCCGGTCGGCACGTTGGCGATCGGCAAAGCCGGCGCCGCCAACGCCGGGCTGCTGGCGATGCAGATCCTGGCGCTGCACGACGCCGCGCTGGCGCAGCGTTTGGCGAACTGGCGTCAGGCGCAGACCGACGACGTCTTGAACCACCCCGATCCGCGGGAGGACGCATGAAGCCGGTTTGCGTACTGGGCAACGGCCAGCTGGGGCGCATGCTGCGCCAAGCCGGCGAACCGCTGGGCATCGCCGTTTACCCCGTCGGCATCGATGCCGAGCCCGAGGCGGTGCCGTATCAGAACAGCGTCATTACCGCCGAGATCGAACGCTGGCCGGAAACCGCGCTGACGCGCGAACTGGCGACCCACAGCGCCTTCGTCAACCGCGACATCTTCCCGCGTCTGGCGGATCGCCTGACGCAAAAACAGCTGCTCGACCAGCTCGGCCTGGCGACCGCGCCGTGGCAGCTGCTGGCGAGCGCCGCCGAATGGCCGCAGGTGTTCGCTTCGCTGGGCGAGCTGGCGATCGTCAAACGTCGGGTCGGCGGCTATGACGGCCGTGGCCAATGGCGCTTGCGTCCGGGCCAGGAAGCCGAACTGCCGGCCGACGCCTATGGCGAGTGCATCGTCGAGCAAGGCATCAATTTCTCCGGCGAAGTGTCGCTGGTGGGCGCGCGCGGCCACGACGGCCGTTCGGTCTTCTACCCGCTGACCCACAACCTGCATGAAGACGGCATCCTGCGCACCAGCGTGGCGCTGCCGCAGCCCAACCCGGCGCTGCAGCAACAGGCCGAGCGGATGCTGGCGGCGATCCTGAACGAGCTGAACTACGTCGGCGTGATGGCGATGGAGTGCTTTATCGTCGGCGATCGGCTGCTGATCAACGAACTGGCACCGCGCGTGCACAACAGCGGCCACTGGACGCAAAACGGCGCGTCCATCAGCCAGTTCGAGCTGCACCTGCGCGCCATCCTTGGCCTGCCGCTGCCGCAGCCGGTAGTGAGCACGCCGTCGGTGATGGTCAACCTGATCGGCACCGCCGTCAACGAACAGTGGCTGTCACTGCCGCTGGTGCATCTGCACTGGTATGAGAAAGAGGTGCGCCCTGGCCGCAAGGTCGGCCACCTCAATCTGAACGACCCGAGCGCCGCCGATCTGCGCCAGGCGCTGCAGGCGCTGGCGCCGCTGCTGCCGGGCGAATACCAAAGCGGGCTGGCCTGGGCACAGCAGAAGCTGGCCTAAGGCACCGCCACCGAAAGTAAAAGGGGTTAGCCTTAGGCTAACCCCTTTTTTCATCCCGCTAAGTCAACATTACCCCTCATAACTGCGGAACAGTGCCCGGCCGCGCAGCAGGCGCACGCCCAGCCAGCCGCCGCACAGCGACAGCAGCAGCGCACTGGCCAGCGGCAGCGCCCACCACAGCACCGGCGTCGGCGTCCACGGGAAGTCGAACACCCGGCTCTGCAACAGCCACAGCGCCGCCTCGGCGCCCACCGCCGCCGCGATGCCCGCCACCAGCCCCAGCAGGGCGAACTCGCACCACAGCGTGCGGCGCAGCAGCCGTTTGCCGGCCCCCAGCGTACGGTACACCACCAGCTCCTGGCGGCGTTGACGCATGCCGACCTGCACCTGCGCCAGCAGCAATAGGCCGCCACACAGCACCACCAGCACCACCATCACCTCCAGCGCGCGGCTGACCTGCTGCAGCACGCCGCCAACCTGTTTCAGGATCGCGCCGATGTCCAGCAGACTGAGCGTCGGGAACTGACGGTTGAGTTGGGTCAGCATCTGGCCGTCGCCGTCGTAGCGGAAGCTGGTGAGCCAGGTCTGCGGCTGGCCGTCCAGCGCGCCCGGCGGGAAGATAAAGTAAAAGTTCGGCTTCAGGCTCTCCCAATCCACCTGGCGCAGGCTGGTGACCTTGGCGCTGAACGCCTGGGTATCGCCGCTGAAGGTCAGCGTGTCGCCCAGCTTGATCTTCAGCCGCCCGGCGATGCCTTCATCCATCGAAACCTCGCCGGTTTTCGGCGGCCAGCTGCCCGCCACCAGCGGATTGTGATCCGGCAGCGCTGCCAGCCAGGTCAGGTTCAGTTCGCGGTTCACCGCCTCGCCGCCCGGATCGTCTTCATGCACCCGTTCTGTCGCCACCTGCTGGTTTATCTCGGTCAGACGCACCCGAACGATCGGGTAATAGGTTTCCGGCTTGATCTGGTGCTGCTGCAGGAAGGTTTTCACCTGCGGCACCTGCGCCTCGGTCATATTGAGCAGGAAAAAGTTCGGGCTGTCCGGCGGCAGCTGTTGCTGCCAGCGTTCGAGCAGATCGCCGCGCAGCACCAGCAACAGCGCCAACAGCATGAACGACAGCGAGAACGCCGCCAGCTGGCTGATGGTCACCCACGGCTGATGCAGCAGGCGATTGACCGCCAGCCGCAGCGCCAGGCTCTTGAGCGTGATGCGGCGCAGCAGCAGCAGGCTGCCCCAACCGATGCCGCCCAACAGCAACGCCAGCACCGCCATACCGGCCAAAATAGCCCACAGCAGCGTACTGGCCCCCATCAGCACCACCAACAGCGCCACCACGATCGCCGCCGTCACCGGCAGGAAGTAGCGCAGTGGCCAGACGTTGGCCGTCACGTCGCGGCGCAGCACCCGCAGCGGCTGGGTCGCCAGCAGCTGGCGATACGGCCGCAGCCCGACCAGCAGCGAAATCAGCACCAGCGCGCCGAGCGCCCACAGCCACGGCCAGGCGCCGGCGGCGGGCAACGCGGCCGGCAACACCGGCTTCAGCAGGCGGATCAGCAGCGCTTCGAACGCCAGCCCGATCGCCCCGCCACATACCGCCGCCAGCGCCATCACTGCCAGCCACTGGCCGACGATCAGCTTACGCAGCGCGCCGCGCCCGGCGCCGAGGGTTTTCAGCACCGCGATCAGATCGTAACGGCTGCGGCAATAGTGGCTCATCGCCACCGCCACGGCGGCGATCGACAACAGCAGCGTCAACAGGGCCGACAGCAGCAGGAACTGTTGAGATCGCTGCAACGACTTGCCGAGCGCGCTGCCGGACTCCTGCAGCCCGAACCAGCGCTGGTCCGGCGTCAACTGCGGCGTCAGCCGCGCTTCGTAACGCTGAATATCCGGCTCCGCGCCGGCGAACATATAACGGTAGGTCAGGCGACTGCCCGGCTGCACCGCGCCGGTCTTATCGACGTCCGCCAGGTTGATCATGATGCGCGGCGCGGTCTGGAACGGATTGAAACCGGCGTCCGGCTCCTGAATGATTTCACCGGCGATGCGCAGCGTGGTGTCACCCACCTCGAGCGAATCCCCGACTTTCACGTTCAGCAGCGCCAGCAAGCGCGGCGCCACCAGCACGCTGCCCGGTTCAGGCTTGATGTTGGCCGGGCGCGTTTCCAGCTTGCCGTACAGCGGATAGACCAGATCGGTGGCTTTCACGTCCGCCAGCTGCGGCCGATCGCCGGCATAGGTCATGGTGGTGAACGACAGCTGGCGGCTCACCTTCAGCCCCTGCTGCTGCGCGTCCAGCAACCAGCCTTCCGGCACCGGATGCGCGCTGCGCAGCACCCGATCGCCGGCGATAAAGTCGCGGCTCTGCTGGCTGAGTCCTTTGTCCATGCGATCGCTGATGCTGCCCAGCGCCAGCACGCAGGCCACGGAGAGCGTCAACGCCAGCCAAACGATCAGCAGCGACGGCGAGCGCCATTCGCGCCAGAACCAGCGCCAGATCATGCTTCCTCCCACAGCTTGCCTTCGCGCAGCCGCAGCCGCCGCTGGCAGCGCGCCGCCAGGGTTTCGTCGTGGGTCACCAGGATCAGGGTGGTGTCGAAATCGCGGTTGAGAGAGAACAGCAAATCGGCGATGCGATCGCCGGTTTGACGATCGAGGTTACCGGTCGGCTCATCGGCGAACAGCACCCGCGGCCGGCCGCTGAAGGCGCGCGCCAGCGCCACACGCTGCTGCTCGCCACCGGACAGCTGCGCCGGCAGGTGATCGAGCCGCTTGCCCAGCCCCAACTGCTCGAGCAGCTGCACCGCCTGCTCGCGGCTCTGCCTGTCGCTCTCGCCGCGCAGCAGCGCCGGCAGCTGCACGTTCTCCAGCGCGTTCAGCGTCGGCACCAGCATGAACGACTGAAACACGAAGCCGACATTTCTGGCGCGCAACGCGGCACGCCCCTCTTCGTCCAGCGCGGTCAGCGACTCGCCCAGCAAACGCACTTCGCCTTCGCTGCCGTCATCCAGCCCGGCCAATATGCCCAGTAAGGTCGACTTGCCCGAGCCGGATTCCCCGATCAGGGCGATCGTCTGCGCGGGTTTGACAAGCAGCTCGACTCCGGTAAGGATGGTGAGCTGATGCTCACCCTGACCAACGTGTTTACTAAGATGATGAACTTCAAGAACGTTTTCCGCTGGCATCTTCCCTTCCTTTTGCTGTTGGGATTATTCAGTTTACGCGCTGCCGCCGCCGATACCTTGTTGATTTTGGGCGACAGTTTAAGCGCCGGCTACCGCCTGCCGATCGAGCGGGCCTGGCCGACGCTGTTGGCCGAACAGTGGCAAAAAAAGCCGGGCGCGCCACAGCTGGTCAACGCCAGCATCAGCGGTGACACCGCCGCGCAGGGGCTGGCACGCCTGCCCGCGCTGCTGAAACAACATCGGCCGCGCTGGGTGCTGATCGAGCTGGGCGCCAACGACGGCCTGCGCGGGTTCCCGGCGCAGGACGTACAGCGCGATCTCGGCCAAATCATCACGCGGGTGCAGCAGGCCGGCGCACAGCCGCTGCTGATGCAGATCCGCATCCCGCCGAACTACGGCCGCCGCTATACTGAGGCGTTCAGCGCCGTCTATCCGGCGTTGGCCAAACAGTTCAACATTCCGCTGCTGCCGTTCTATATGGAACAGGTGGTGGTGAAGCCGGAATGGATGCAGGATGACGGATTGCACCCCAATGGGGACGCCCAGCCGTTTATCGCCACCTGGATGGCGGAGCGTCTGGAACCGCTAGTAAAACATGAGTCTAACTAAATTAGGGTCGTACACTAGGTAAAGTTATGCAAAAAGCGGTATTGATAACCGGCTGTTCCAGCGGGATTGGGTTGATTGCGGCGCAGGATCTGCGCAACCGCGGCTATCGGGTGCTGGCCGCCTGCCGCAAGCCGCAGGACGTGGAAAACATGCGCCAGCTCGGGCTGGAAGGCATCGAGCTGGATCTGGACGACAGCGCCAGCGTCGAGCGCGCCGCCGCCGAAGTGATCGCGCTGACCGGCGGCCGCCTGTACGGCCTGTTCAACAATGGCGGGTTCGGCGTTTACGGCCCGCTCAGCCGCATTTCGCGCAGCCAGCTGGAGCGGCAGTTCTCCACCAACCTGTTCGGCACCCACCAACTGACCCAGCTGCTGTTGCCGGCGATGTTGCCGCACGGTGAAGGGCGCATCATTCAGACCAGTTCGGTGATGGGCCTGGTCTCCAGCGCCGGACGCGGCGCCTATGCCGCCAGCAAGTTCGCGCTGGAAGCCTGGTCGGACGCGCTGCGCATGGAGCTGCACGGCAGCGGCATTCAGGTCAGCCTGATCGAGCCGGGGCCGATCTCCACCCACTTTAGCCAGAACGTCAACCAGGCGCAGAGCGACAAGCCGGTGCACAATCCCGGCATCGCCAAACGCCTGACGCTGACGCCGGAGGCCATTCTGCCCAAATTGCGCCACGCGCTGGAAAGCCCGCGCGCCAAATTGCGCTACCCGGTGACCCTGCTGGCGCACGCGATGAGCATGCTGCGCCGCATTTTGCCGGGCCGCTGCCTGGATTGGCTGCTGCGCAGCAACGCTTAATTCGCCCGTCGGGGTTGAAGAATGGCGGCGCGCCCCCATCTACACCCCATGGCTCCGCACGATCAGAGAGAAAAAGAGATGCTAGCTCAAGCTGTTGTTGATATTAACGAAA
Source organism: Serratia sp. YC16 (assembly GCF_009707615.1). Lineage (NCBI taxonomy): Bacteria > Pseudomonadati > Pseudomonadota > Gammaproteobacteria > Enterobacterales > Yersiniaceae > Serratia > Serratia sp. YC16. The sequence continues at coordinate 19,656 of NZ_WLYN01000017.1, forward strand.
CTAACCTGCACCAGACGCTGGAACAGTCGATGTCCATTCCGGTGCTGTTCTACTTCTGGTCCGAGCGCAGCCAACACTGCCTGCAGCTCACGCCGGTGCTGGACAAGCTGGCGGCGGAATACGCCGGTCAGTTCATTCTGGCCAAGGTGGACTGCGACGCCGAGCAGATGATCGCCTCCCAGTTCGGGCTGCGTTCTATCCCGACGGTTTATCTGTTCAAAGACGGCCAGCCGGTCGACGGCTTCCAGGGCCCGCAGCCGGAAGAAGCGATCCGCGACCTGCTGCAGCGTTTCCTGCCGAAGGAAGAAGATCTGAAACTGGCGCAGGCGCAGGAACTGCTGGCCGCCGGCAACGCCGCCGAAGCGCTGCCGCTGCTGAAAGACGCCTGGCAGAGCAGCCAGCAGCGCAGCGACATCGGCCTGACGCTGGCTGAAACCCAGATCGCGCTCAGCCGCAGTGAAGACGCCGAAGCGGTACTGGCAACCATCCCGCTGCAGGATCGCGATACTCGCTATCAAGGCCTGGTGGCGCAGATTGAATTGTTGAAGCAGGCAGCGGACACGCCGGAGATCCAACAGCTGCAACAGCAGGTGCAGCAGCAGCCGGACAACGTCGAGCTGGCGGTGCAGCTGGCGCTGCAGCTGCATCAGGTCGGGCGTAACGAAGAAGCGCTGGAACTGCTGATGGGGCATCTGAAGAAAGATCTGGCCGCCGCCAACGGCAACGCGCGCAAGACTCTGATGGATATTCTGGCCGCGCTCGGCACCGGCGACGCGCTGGCCGCTAAATATCGCCGCCAGCTGTACTCCCTGCTGTACTGATATCCGTCATCCCTGAAGCTGCATCCAGGTGGCAAACGTGAAGCCCTGGGAGCTTAGATAACTAAGCGACCAGGGCTCGAACGTGCAGTCAGCTTGAAATATGACGGGGATTAGCGATAGACCCGCACCCCACCCTCTACGCCCGCCGGGCTGAACAACACCTGCCACAGCTGAATGTTGCGCGAACGAAACGCGCCGGCGCAGGCGTTCAGGTAATAAGTGAACATCCGTTCGAAGCGCTCGGAATAACCGCCCGCCAATTCCGGCCACGCCCGTTTGAAATTCTCCAGCCAGGCCATCAGCGTGCGATCGTAATCGGCACCGAAGTTATGCCAATCCTCCATCACGAAACGCCCTTCGCTGGCCTCGGCGATATGCCGCACCGAAGGCAGGCAGCCGTTGGGGAAGATGTATTTGTCTATCCAGGCGTCGACGTTAAGGTCGGTTTGATTGGAACCGATAGTGTGCAACAAAAACAGGCCGTCCGGCTTCAGGTTGCGCGCCGCGACGCTGAAATAGGTATCGTAGTTCTTCGGCCCGACGTGCTCGAACATGCCGACCGACACGATGCGGTCGAACTGGCGGTCCAGATCGCGATAGTCCTGCAGTAAAATCTCGACGTCCAGCCCGGCGCAACGTTCCTGCGCCAGCTTCTGCTGCTCGGCAGAAATGGTCACGCCGTGCACCGAGACGCCGTAGTTTTGCGCCGCAAACTGCGCCAACCCGCCCCAGCCGCAGCCGATATCCAGCAACGTCATGCCCGGTTTCAGCTGCAGCTTTTCGCAGATCATCCTGAGCTTGGCCTGCTGCGCCTGCTCCAGCGTCTGCGCCTCTTTCCAGTAGCCGCAGGAGTATTGCATGTAAGGATCGAGCATCGCCCGGAACAGATCGTTGCCGATGTCGTAGTGCTCTTTGCCCACCTGCCAGGCGCGCTTGCGCGATTGGCGGTTGAACAGCCGGGCATAGGCGATGCGCGCGATGTCGCTCAGGCTTTTCGGCAGCCGCTCGTCGACGCCGGCCTGCAGAATGCGGGTAAACAACACGTCCAGCCGTTCGCACTCCCACCAACCGTCCATATAACCTTCGCCGAAGCCGAGCGAGCCTTCCTGCAAAATGCGTTTGAACAGCGCCGGGTTGTGCACCCGAATATCCCAGGCGCGCGGGCCATTGATGGCGACGCCGGCTTCGGCCAGCATCTCCTCTACAATGCGATACCAGCGGTCGTTCTTCTGGGCGAGTTCATCAACACTGAGCGAATCCATAACAATCCTTGGCCGAAATGTCATTTCAAAAAGCATAGTCGCAAATAAAAATGACAAATTTTTGACGTTAAACACAGGGGGTGTTTTTACTCTAGCCAAGGTGAGCAACATCATGAAATGAATAAAAATTATTGAAATCATGCCGTTTTGGCATACTTATCCGCGCCAACGCGGGCGCGGATAAACCGACGGCAACTAAGGTAAAATGGCGGTGCCGGCCTGGCCCGCCAGCACCGCGTCGATATCCTGCAGGCCACCGATATGCGCCGTCCGCCCGGTGCGATCGACGAAGCGGCTGACCGCCATGATCTTCGGCCCCATGGCGCCGTCCGCCACCGCCATCGGCGCCAGCTCCTGCGTGGTGGCGCGACGAATGGCGCGCTGGCGTGGCGTGCCCCACTCCTGGTACACCGCGTCGGCGTCGGTGAGGATCACCAGATGATCGGCGCCCACCTGTTCCGCCAACAGCGCCGCCGCCAGATCTTTGTCGATCACCGCTTCGCTGCCCGTCAGCCCATCCTCGCCGGCAATCATCGGGATGCCGCCGCCGCCGTTGCAGATCACGATATGCCGCTGCGACAGCAGCAAGGTGATCGCCTCGATGTCGAGGATCTTCTGCGGCGCCGGCGAAGGCACCACCCGGCGAATGTAGTTACCGTCCGCCTTCAGCGTCCAGCCGAACCTGGCCTCCAGCGCCTGCCGCTGTTCCGGCGCATACACCGGCCCGATGAACTTGCTCGGCGCCTGGTAATCCGCATCCTGCGCATCCACCAGCACCCGCGTCAGCAGCGTGGACACCGGCTGCTGCGGATGGCTGGCATTCAGCTGTTGCGTCAGCATATAACCGATCATGCCCTGGCTTTCCGCCACCAGAATATCCAGCGGATAGGGAGGCACATCGCGGTACGCCAGGTTTTGCAACGCCAGCAGCCCCACCTGCGGGCCGTTGCCGTGCACGATGGCGATGCGGTACTTCTGCGCCAGCTTGCCGATGGCGTCGGCGATGAGGGCGATGCTCTTATACTGATTTTCCGCAGAGAGCACGGCTCCGCGCTGCAACAGGGCGTTGCCGCCCAACGCAATGACCAAGGTTTTCATGGTTTGCACCCGTAGTTGAAATCATACCGTCCCGGCCGAATCCGCGATCCGGCCCTCGTGTTCACACCGCGCGCCGCACAGTGCGTTAATCGTCGTCACCCCCAGCCACACGCCCAGCAGCGTGTCCGCCCCCGAGAAATGCCCCAGGCTCAGCACCGCCGCCACCGCCGCCGATACGTCTTCAGGCACCTGCAGCCCCTGCGCCAGCGTATGCAGCGGCGTGGCGAACACGCCCTGCTCGGCGTAATGCAGGTAGTGCGCGCTCACCAGCGTGGTCAGCGTGTCCAGCGGTGGCGTATGGGCGAAAAACGGCGTCAGCCTGGCGACCTGGATGCGGCTGTCGAGGTGCGCGCTCAACAACAGACCGAGCAAGGTGTCGTCGTTGCTGGGCGTCAGCCCCGGCCCTTTGCCCAGCGTATGGCGCCAGTCGACCGCGCCGCCCCGCAGCCAACGAGAGAGATCCCGCGCCAGCCCGGCCGGCTCCGGCGTTAATGGCCGCTTCACCAGCCGACCGATTTCACCGTGTAATCCGCACAGTGCGGTGCTGTGCTGCAACACCGCCGTCAGCGGCCAATCGGCAATGGCCGCCCGCTGCGCCAGCGCCAGATCCCGCGCCATCGCGGCGGGCCGGACAAGAAGCGCATCCAGCAAGATGCCAGTGGTGGAGAAAGCGCAGTGCCGTACGGACGGTATCGCATGACGCACGCGGTCGAAATCCCGCGCGCCAAGCTGCCACCCCATCGGGCTCAGGCCGCTGCCGGCGCGGTGCAGCGTCAGCAACCGCGCATTTTCCGTCAGGAAATTGATCGCGTTGTTGAAGCTGCCGACGCAGCGCAGCGCGCCATAGTCCTGCGTCACATGGCGGCTGCCGGCCAGCGCGACAATGTCCATACGCCCCTCCGTTCGCTTACGCCGTGATGCCGAGCTTATCGGCCAGCGCTTCGATCGCCTTCTCGAAACAACCGAGCGGCGCGCGCACCGTGCCGGCGCCGATCTGCCCGACCCCGGCTTCGCGGTGGGCTATGCCGGTGTTGATCAGCGGCGTGATGCCGGTTTCCACTACCCGGCGTGCATCCAGCCCCAGGCAGGCGCCCTGGAAGTCCCAGGTCGGGATCTGCAGCATCATGTTGCGCTCAAGATAGATCTCCGCCATTTCCTCGGAGATGTCGGTGGCGGCGCTCATGCCGCCGGAAGCCCCGACGAATCGCGTCACGCCCGGGGCCGCCACCATCGCCGCCCCGCCGATGCCGAAGGTTTCGGTGATCGCGCTGTCGCCGATGTCCGGGTTGGCGTCCGCCTGGCTGAAGCCGGAGAAGAACAGCCCCTCCGGCGTGTTCACCGGCGCAGTGAACCAACGATCGCCCATGCCACTGATCTTGATGCCGAAGTTCTTGCCGTTGCGGGTCATCACCGTGACGATGGTGCCCTGCTCAATCTCCGCTCCCGCATCCATCGCCGCCTTGCAGTAAGCCATCGCCAGATTGAGGAAGAACTGATCGGTGATACTGAGGAACTGCATCACCTGCGCCAGCTCCGCCTTATCGCGAGGCAGCAGGCTAATCTCCGGCGCCAACCTGCGCATCAATAGCGCCGAGGCCGCGATATTGCGCTGGTGGAACTCATCCCCCATGCTGATCGCCTGCGCCATCAGCGCGGTCAGATCGATCCCCTCCTCCAGCGTCGCCAGCACCGCTTTCAGCACCGGGGCCAAAGAGTCGCGCATCCAGCGCAGGCGCTGCTGCACATCCTCGCCATAGGCGCCGAAGCGCATCACCTTACCGATGCCTTCGTTCATGTTGCAGTAGGCGTAGTTGCCGTGGACAGTGTTCCTGACCACCACCATCGGCATGTGGGCCGAAGTAATGCCACCCATCGGCCCCACCGCGCTCACGCTATGGCATGGGATAAACTCGATTTCCCCTTGCTCCAGCAGCGCCAGTGCCTGCTGCTCATCCTGCGCCCAGCCTTCGAACAGGCAGGCGCCGATGCAGGCACCGCGTACCGGACCGCTCATCTCTTGCCAGGTGACCGGCGGCCCGGCGTGCAACAGCTTGCGTCCTTCAGCCAGCTGCGGGATCAACCGATGCGCCAGATCCACATCCTGCCAGTGCGGGCGCGCCTCGCGGATACGGGCGATAACGGCGGCGTTTGCTTGCTCAATCGTTGCGTACATAGCGGTTCCTTACTTTAATTTTTTCAAGATGTTGGCTAATCGTTGATCGCCACCGGCCACCGGCGCCCACTGGTAATGCACCACCGGAATATCGCTGGTTTGCAGGTCATCGGCGAAGCTGCGCAGCCCGGCGTTGATCACCGCGACGCCGTCCAGCAAGGCCGGCCGTTCGCGTTCAGGTGCGGGTAAGGCGGGGGTAATCAGCTGATGCGCCAGCGCGACCGCCGCCGGCAGCGACGGCATCACCGCGATGCCGGCCTCCTGCAGGGTGGCGATTTGCCGCGAGCGCTGCTGCGGATCCTGTTCGGTGCCGGTGACGGTAGCGATCGCCGCCAGCGGCTGGGCCGCGCCGCGCGCCGCGCGCACCTTGGCCACCTCGTCCGCCAGCGACGCCGCCGGATCGTCTTGGGCGCCGAAGCCGATCACCACGTCCAGCAGCAACACGCCGGTCTGCGGCTGCTGCGCCAGGAGGGCGATTTCTTGATTGCGGGCGGTCGGGTCAATCATCGGGTGCGGGCGTCCCTGGGTATAAAAGTCATCGCCCATGTCGATGATGCGATGGCCATCGGCCACCAGCATGGCGCCGCGCGGGTGCTCGCTATCCACCGGCAAGCGCAGTTTTTCCGCCAGCAACATCGCGCATTCGGCCGCCAGCGTGCCGCCGGCGTACAGTCCGGCGATTTTGCCGCCGGGCACCGCGGGCTGTTGCGCCGCCTGTTGCTGCACGCAGCCCAGCATCGCCGCCAGGCGCGCCGCTTCATCCAGCGTGGCGGCGAACGTGATGTTGCCATCCTGACGCACGGCGGACTGCGCGCCCAGGAACAGCGCCACCACCGGCTTGCCGAGCGCTTTCATTTCGTCGATCACCCGCTGACGCACCTCGGGTGCCGGCGGTTTGGACACGAACGCCAGCACCTGGCTCTGCGGGTCCGCCGCCAGCATGCGCAGCGCGCTGATGGCGCTGATGCCGCCGATCTCCGCCGTCAGATCCCGCCCGCCCAGGCCGATAGCGTGCGAGATGCCCTGTCCCGCCAGGGTAATTTGCGAGATCAGCTCCTGAATGCCGGTGCCGGAGGCGCCGACCACGCCGATGGATCCGGCGGGCGCCACGTTGGCAAACGCCAGCGGCGCGCCGGCGATGCAGGCGGTGCCACAGTCCGGCCCCATCACGATCAGCCCACGCTCGCGCGCCTTGGTTTTCAGCGCCACTTCCTGCGCCGGGCTGACGTTGTCGGAGAACATCATCACGTTGCAGCCGTCTTCCAGCGCCCGATCCGCCAACTCCGCCGCGTATTCGCCGGCGATCGAGATCAGCGCCAGATTGGCGGCCGGCAGCTTCTGCCGGGCTGTGCGCCAGCTGCGTGCCCGCAGCAGCTTTTTGCCGCCCTGGCTGCCCTGCGCAATCGCCTTGAGCGCCGCCTCCAGCGCCGCGCCGATCTCCTCGGCGATCGTCTCGTCGGCGGACTCCGCTTTGATCGCCACGCAAATATCGTTCGGCGTCGCTTCGCTAAACTGCGGGTGCCAGAAACCGGTCACCTCCAATAAGGATTTATTGGCCGGTGTCCCCATCATGACGGATATTTCCTCGACCTTGGGAGACTCACTGAGTTTGCGGGAGATCAACATCAGGCTGACGGAATCCTGAAAGCTCCCCTTTTTAATAAAAGCATGGATCATGGTGATATCCTTAAGACAGCATTTAATAATATCGGCAATATTTCCCGTACCGGCAGCACGGCGATGCATTGAATCCAGCGAAAAGGTTAATTATCAAGCTACAAATTAAAATCACGCCCAGAGGTGAGTGCGGTCACACTTTATTCATTGTTAGAAAAAATAATTTAATCCCTTGAATATTAGTTAATCCAGACGCGAGGAATTCATTTATAAAAAACTTCTAACAATGACGATTTAATTCAACGAATTTTTAATCCAATCGAATAAAACGCATCTGGATCACATTATTCCCCCCCGGTATTTATACATTACAACGCAGAGGCGAATTAAATAAACCGTAGTGATAAAAGGACTGTATATGAAGGTCTCTAAACAACAATTACACCAGCTTATCCAGCAAAAAATTCACGCCGCCGGCCTGAGCCAGGAGCACGCCGGCATCGTCGCCGACGTGCTGGTTCATGCCGATGCGCGCGGCATCCACTCCCACGGCGCGGTCAGGGTCGAATACTATTCCGAACGTATCAGTAAAGGCGGCACCAACAATCACCCGCATTTCACCTTTGAAAAAACCGGCCCCTGCAGTGCCATTTTCGACGGCGACAACGGCGCCGGGCACGTGGCGGCCAAGCTGAGCATGGATCGCGCCATCGAGATGGCGAAAGAGAGCGGCGTTGCGGTGGTGGGCGTTCGCCGCATCGGCCACAGCGGCGCGCTGTCGTACTTCGTGCAGCAGGCGGCGCGCGCCGGCATGGTCGGCATCTCGCTGTGCCAATCCGATCCGATGGTGGTGCCGTACGGCGGCGCCGAAGTCTATTACGGCACCAACCCTATCGCCTTCTCCGCGCCGGGTGAAGGCGACGAGCTGATTACCTTCGACATGGCCACCACCGTGCAGGCCTGGGGCAAAGTGCTGGACGCCCGCTCGCGCAACGCCGTCATTCCCGACACCTGGGCGGTGGACGCCGAGGGCAAGCACACCACCGATCCGTTCGCCGTCAGCGGCCTGCTGCCGATCGCCGGGCCGAAAGGCTACGGCCTGATGATGATGGTCGACGTGCTGTCGGGCATTTTGCTCGGCCTGCCGTTCGGCAAACACGTCAGCTCGATGTATCACGATCTCAGCGCCGGCCGGGAATTGGGCCAATTGCATATCGTGCTGAATCCAGGTTATTTCACCAACGAATCGGCGTTCCGTAAAAATATCAGCCAGGTCATGAAAGAGTTGAACGCCGTTAAACCGGCGCCGGGTGTCAGTAAAGTGCTTTACCCGGGACAGAACAGCCATGCGCGTGAAATGGAAAGCGAGAAAAACGGTATCGAAATCGTCGACGACATTTATCAATACTTAATTTCAAATGATATTTACCAGCGTTCTTACGACCACAAAGACCCCTTCGCCAGTTAACGCAATCTTATTATCGTGGGCTTTTTCCGCCGCGGCTCGCGGTTGATATTGCAGAGCCGGGGAGAAAAAAGAAAACCTTCATCAGCGCGCTCAGCGCAATAGGTCGGCCGGCGGCGAATATCATCCGCCCTGGCCGCATCGCCGCTGAGACACAACATGCGGGCAGGTAAACATGAAAGACTTCCAACAAGAAATCCGTGATATTTCCGGCTGGTTATCGAAAATCGGCGCCGACCCCAGCGGCGGCATGACGCGTCTGCTTTATACCCCGGAATGGATCGAGGCGCAGCACGCGTTGAAAAACGCCTTCGACGCCGCCGGGCTGAGCACCCATTTTGATGCGGTCGGAAACCTGTTCGGGCGGCTGGAGGGCAGCAAATACCCCGACCAGGTGATTCTCTCCGGTTCGCACATCGACACGGTGGTCAACGGCGGCAACCTCGACGGCCAGTTCGGTATCGAAGCCGCCTTTATGGCGATCAAATACCTCAAGGATACCTACGGCCCGCCGCTGCGCAGCCTGGAAGTCATCGCGCTGGCGGAAGAAGAAGGCAGCCGCTTCCCCTATGTGTTCTGGGGCAGCAAGAACATCGTCGGCCTGGCCCGGCGGGAAGATGTGCAGCACATTACGGACGCCAAGGGCGTCGGCTTCGTCAACGCCATGCGCGACGCCGGTTTCGATTTCCCGCCGCCGCATCAGCCGCTGCGCAGCGATATCGCGGCCTTCGTCGAGATCCATATCGAGCAGGGTAAAGTGCTGGAAACCGAAGGCAAAACCCTCGGCGTGGTGACCAGCATCGTCGGCCAACGGCGCTATGACGTGCGGCTGCAGGGCGAAGCCAACCACGCCGGCACCACCCCGATGAGCTACCGCCGGGATACCGTGCACGCCTTCAGCCGCATCTGCTGCGAATCGATCGCCAAGGCGCGCGCCGAGGGCGATCCGCTGGTGCTGACCTTCGGCAAGGTGGAGCCGAAGCCGAACACCGTCAACGTGGTGCCGGGCTTCACCCACTTCACCCTCGACTGCCGCCATACCGATCAGGCCGCGCTGCTGCGCTTCACGCAGGAGATCGAGCAGGATATCCAGCGCATCTGCGCCGAGATGGGCATCGAGGCCGAGATCGATCTGTGGATGGACGAAGCACCGATCCCGATGAACGAACAGCTGGTGGCCTGCGTCAGCCGCCTGTGTGAAACGCAGCGGCTGAATTACCGCATGATGCACAGCGGCGCCGGGCACGACTCGCAAATTTTCGCCCCGCGCGTGCCGACGGTGATGATGTTCGTGCCGAGCATCGCCGGCATCAGCCATAACCCGGCGGAAAAAACCGCCGTCGCCGATCTGAACGAAGGGGTGAAAATCCTGGCGCAGACGCTGTATCAGCTGGCCTACACCGAACAGGGGGCCGAGGCATGAGCAACGACATCGACCCGCGCTACTGGAAAAAGATCGTCGTCGTGCTCTGTCTGGGCTGGGCGGTGATCTGGATCTATCGCACCGTTCTGACGCCGATCTTCCCCGAGATCCAACAGACCATCGGCGCGCACTCCAATGCGGAAATGGGACTGATCGCCAGCTTCTACTTCTTCGCCTATACCGGCATGCAGATCCCGGCGGGCATCCTGGTGGACAAATTCGGCAAGAAGGTGGTGTTGATCCCGGGCTTCTGCCTGTTCATCATCGCCACCTTGCTGATCGGCAACGCCACCAGCCTGACCATGGTCTATGCCGGCAGCCTGCTGGCGGGCATGGGCTGCGGCTCTTATTACGGCTCGGCTTACTCCCTGTCGTCGGAGAATATCCCGCTGGAGCGCCGTGGCCTGGCGACCGCGGTGATCAACAGCGGCTCGGCGCTCGGCATGGCCATCGGCCTGATCGCCTCCAGCCTGCTGGTGAAAAGCTTTAACATGAACTGGCAGATCATGCTGTTCATCATCACCGGCCTGCTGGTAGTGATGACGCTGGTGTTCGCCGTGGTCATCAAAAGCTCGCAGCCTCAAGCGCCGGCAGCCGTCAGCCAGACCGTTGCACCGGCGGCGCTCGAGCCCGAAGAGGACGGTCAGGCCAGCGGCCTGTTCAGCCTGCGCATGATCTCCGCCTACGCGATGTACTTCGCCACCTGCTACGGCTACTACATGATAGTCACCTGGCTGCCCTCGTTCCTGCAGCAAGAGCGCGGCTTTGAAGGGGTGGCCATCGGCTTCTCCTCCGCCCTGGTGGCCTTCGCGTCGGTGCCGGGTGCGCTGTTCTTCAGCCGCATGTCCGACCGTTTCCGCAACAAGAAAGTGCAGCTGATCATTTTCCTCGAGCTGTGCGCGGCGGTAATGCTGGTCTGCACCGTCATTTCGCCGGACTCCACCATGCTGCTGATAAGCCTGATCCTGTACGGGCTGCTGGGTAAGCTGGCGGTCGATCCGATCATGATCTCCTTCGTCGCCGACAACGCGCCGAAGAAAGGCTATGGCACCAGCTTCGGCGTGTTCAACTTCTTTGGTATGTCCTCGTCGGTAATCGCCCCCTTCCTGACCGGCGTAATCTCCGACAGCACCGGCTCCAAGGTGATGGGCTTTTACATCTCCGCCGCCATCCTGCTGGTGGGCACCGCCATCTTCTTTACCGTCAACGTCTTGATGAAACGCACTACGCCAACCCGAACGGCCACCGAGGCCTGACGGCGCTTTTTTACCGGGCGCCGCCGCGGCGCCCTTTCAACGATCAGGAGAATCAACGTGGGTTACTTCAACAATCAAACCGGTTATCCAACCGACATTCTGTCAACGCGCGCCATCATCAAACGCGGCAACTATGCGCTGATCCCGCCGAACGGCCTGGTGCGCAACGTCATTCCCGGTTTTGAAAACTGCGACGTCACCATCTTGTCGACGCCGAAACTGGGCGCCACCTTCGTCGACTATCTGGTTACGCTGCACGACTGCGGCCGCAACACCAAAGGCTTTGGCGGCGAAGAGATCGAAACCTTCGTGTACGTCATCGACGGCGCCATCACCGCTTCCGCCGACGCCACCGACTACCCGCTGACCGCCGGCGGCTATCTTTACTGCCCGGCGGGCGTCACCATGCGGCTGGAAAACGCCAACGGCGGCCAATCCAGCCGCCTGTTCCTCTACAAGCGCCGCTACCAGCGCATCAAGGGCTACGAGGCGCACGTGGTCAGCAACAACGTCGCCAACCTGGAGCAGATCCACTACGAGGGCATGAGCGAGGTGATCCTGCAGGATCTGCTGCCGAAAGATCTGGGCTTCGACATGAATATGCACATCCTCTCCTTCGCCCCCGGCGCCAGCCACGGCTATATCGAGACCCACGTGCAGGAGCATGGCGCCTACATTCTCAGCGGCGCAGGCGTGTACAACCTGGACAATGAATGGATGCCGGTGAAACAAGGCGACTACATCTTCATGGGCGCCTATGTGCAGCAGGCAGGCTATGCGGTTGGCCAGGAAACCTTCAGCTACATCTACTCCAAGGACTGCAACCGCGACGTCGAGCCGTAAGCGCTTCGCCGCCAAAACCCAGGCCACCTGCTCGCGCAGCGTGGCCTTCTTTTTTATCTCAATTGCCGGCCGATACGCATCGCGCGGGCGACGTTGGTGGCGCTGCGCTGCAGGTTGAGTTCCCCTTGCGACAGCGCGACCGCCAGCGTGCTCAGGCGCGGCAGAATGCTGAACATCGCGTCGATTCCCTGCGCGTGCAACGCTTCCGCCCCGTCCTCCACCACGCCGGCCAACGCGATGACCGGCAGGCCGCGCGCCCGCGCCAGACGAGCGACGCCGGACAGCGCCTTGCCGCCCAGCGTTTGGCTGTCGATGCGCCCTTCACCGGTGATCAGCAAATCGGCCTCCTCCAGCGCCTGCTCCAGGTCCAGCGCCGCCATCACGATCTCGATACCCGGCTTCAGCGTTGCGCCGAGAAACACCTGGCAGGCGATCCCCATGCCGCCCGCCGCCCCGCCGCCGGCGACCTGTCGCACGTCGCGGCCGGTGCTCTGGCGGATCACCTCGGCATACTGCGTCAGGCCCTGTTCCAACTGCGCCACCATCGCTGCCGTCGCGCCCTTCTGCGGCCCGAACACCGCCGCCGCGCCGCGCGGCCCCACCAGCGGATTGTCTACGTCGCAGGCGACCTCTATCCGGCACTGCCGCAGGCGCGCATCCAGCGCGCCGAGATCGATTCCGCTCAGCGTCGCCAGCTCGCCGCCGCCCCACGGCAGCGCCCTGCCGTCCGGACGATAAAAGCGGCCGCCCAGCGCCTGCACCATGCCGACGCCGCCATCCACCGTGGCGCTGCCGCCGATGCCGAGGATCAGGTGGCGAATGCCCTGATCCAGCGCATGCAGGATCAGTTCGCCGGTGCCGTAGCTGGTGGCCAGCAGCGGGTTACGGCGTTCCGCCGGCGTCAGCATCAATCCGCTGGCCGCCGCCATCTCGATCACCGCCGTCTTGCCGTCGCCGCTGACGCCGTAAAACGCCGCCACCCGTTCCCCCAGCGGGCCCGTGGCGGTCACGCTCACCTTGCGCCCGCCGGTGGCGGCCACCAGCGCGTCCACCGAGCCTTCGCCGCCATCGGCGATCGGCAGGCAGACGCACTCGGCATCGGGATAAACCTCGTGAAAGCCGCGCGCGATCGCCCGCGCCGCCAATTCCGCGCTGACGCTTTCTTTAAATGAATCCGGTGCAATAACAATTTTCATGACGCATCCTTTATTCGAACAGAAATAAAAACGGCCATGCCTTCCCCCGCTGAATTAATCAGAGGAGAAACGCATGGCGAAATAAAATAAAACTGTTGCCGACTATTTAATTAAGATGAAGGAAAGTGTTATTTGTTGACCCATTTCGCCGGCACGCTGTAGGTTAATAATGCGCCCACGATCATCATCGCCGACAAAACGCACATCGCCGCCAAATTGCTGTGGGTCAGCTGTTTGAAATAGCCGATGATGTAAGGCGAAATAAATCCGCCGATATTGGCGATGGAATTGATGAGCGCGATGCCCGCTGCGGCGCAGGTGCCGGTAAAGATGGCATTCGGCAAGCTCCAGAACAGCGGCGACGGCACCAGGCTCGAGGCCACCGCCACGCACAGCGCCGTCATCACCACATGCTTGTTGTCCGGGAACAGGCCGATAAAGATCAGCGACACCGCCGCGATGCAGAACGGCACGATAATGTGCCAGCGCCGCTCGCGATGCTTGTCCGAACTGCGCGCGGCCACCAGCATCGCCACCACCGCCAGCATGTACGGCAGCATGGTCAGCAGCCCGATATCCATCACCGAGGTCACGCCGGTGTCGCGAATGATGGTGGGCACCCAAAACGCCAGCCCGCCTTGCCCCATCACCGTACAGAAGCAAATCAGCCACATTTTGGTGAACGCGGACGACCTCAGCATGCTTTTCATCGTCCACTCCTGCCCGCCGGCGGCGCCCTGACGCGGCGCGCTCTGCTCCATATCCTCCTTGATCAGCGCCTTCTCCTGCGGGCTGAGCCACTTGGCGCTCTGATAGGTATTATCCAGGAAGCAAAAAATGACGATGGCGATCAACAGCGCGCGCGGGCCGCTGATAAAGAACAGCCACTGCCAGCCGGAGAGGTTCATCAGGCCGTTCATGTGTTCGATGATCCAGCCGCACAGCGGGCCGCCGATGATGTTGCTGACCGGGATGCCGCACACGAACAGCGCCGTCATCTTGGCCCGCTGGCTGGAGGGGAACCACAGCGTCAGGTAGAGGATCACGCCGGGGTAAAAGCCGGCTTCCGCCAGCCCCAGCAGAAAACGCGCCAGGTAGAATTGCCAGGGGTTGGTGATGAAGATGCTCAGCATCGATATCGCCCCCCACACCACCATCAGCAGCGCGATAATCTTTCTGGCGCCGTAGCGGCTCAGCAGAATATTGCTGGGCACCCCGGCGATGATGTAGCCGATGAAAAATACCCCGGCCCCCAGTCCGTAAACGGCTTCGGCCATCGAGACGTTGCCGTTCAGAATATCGGGCATCATTTGGAATTTCGAAAACGAAATCCCCACCCGATCGAGATAACCGACGATATAGCTCACTAATAGAATGGGCATAATGCGCCAGGCGATTTTTCGATATAAACGACTTTTGTCAGGGGCGGTAAGAATATCTTTATCAATAACAGCATTATCGGTTGCCATATTCAGTGTCTCCTTGGGTTGGCATCCTGCTTTTTACTTTTTATTGTGCTGAATCATTTTTATTGGATTGGCGGGGACCCTCTTTATTTATCATAAAGAGGGCGTTATTAATGTCGAACATCTCTGATTCTAATGATAAGCCGGCAAATTAAATGCCGGCGGGCGCCTTAGCCGGCTACCCGGTGGTTGCCCATGATTTCCAGCGCCCGCACCAGCGCGGAGTGATCCAGTTCGCCGTCGCCATTGGCGGCGCAGACGTTGAACAGCTCCTGGCAGGTGGCGGTGTTCGGCAGGCTGAGCGCCAGCGCCTTCGCGCCCTGCAGCGCCAGGTTGAGATCCTTCTGGTGCAGCGAGATGCGGAACCCCGGCGCGAACGCCCGCTTGATCATCCGCTCGCCGTGCACCTCGAGGATACGCGACGAGGCGAAGCCGCCCATCAGGGCTTCACGTACCCGGGCCGGATCGGCGCCGGCGCGCGAGGCGAACACCAACGCTTCACTGACCGCTTCAATGGTCAGCGCCACGATGATCTGATTGGCGACCTTACAGGTTTGCCCGTCGCCGTTGCCGCCGATCAGCGTGATGTTCTTGCCCATCAGCGCCAGCAGCGGCTTCACCCGTTCGAAGGTCGCTTCCTCGCCGCCCACCATGATGGTCAGCGTGCCCTGTTTGGCGCCCACTTCGCCGCCGGAAACCGGCGCGTCCAGGAACTGGGCGCCCAGCTGGTTGATGCGCTGCGCGAATACTTTGGTCTCCAGCGGTGAAATGGAGCTCATGTCCACCACCACTTTGCCGTTCAGCTTGCCGGCGGCGCAGCCGCGTTCACCGAACAGCACCTCCTCCACCTGCGGCGTATCCGGCACCATGATGAAGATCACGTCCGTCTCATCTGCCACCTGCTGCGGATCGCGGCAGGCGATGGCCCCCTGTTGCAGTAACGTTGCCGGCACCTCGTGCCGGGTGTGGGCGTAAAGCGTGTGCCCGCCCGCCAGCAGTTTTTCCGCCATCGGCGCGCCCATGATGCCCAGACCGATAAATCCCACTTTCATTTTCATCTCCTCAAGACAGGTATTTTTTAATCCATGACAGGCCGCTTTCCGTGGTGGTAAGCGGTTTGTATTCGCAGCCGATCCAGCCGCGATACCCCATACGATCCAGCTGCGCGAAGATAAACTCGCAGTTGATTTCACCGGTGCCCGGCTCATGCCGCCCCGGGTTGTCGGCGACCTGGATGTGGTCGATCTTCGCCAGCAGGCGCTCGAGGGTCTGCGTCAGCTCTCCTTCCATGCGCTGCATGTGGTAGAGGTCGTACTGCAGATACAGGTTGGGGCTGCCGATCGCCTCGATCAGTTCGATCGCCTGCCGGGAGGTTTGCAGGTAGAACTGCGGCATGTCGTAGCGGTTGATCGGTTCGATCAGCAGGCGGATATTTTGCCGCGCCAGGGTGTCGGCGGCGTAGCTCAGATTCTCCTTCACCCGTTCGTCAGTGGTGTGGCGGCTGACGGCAGGATCCGGATTGCCGATCAGGCAGTTGATGCGATCGCAGCCCAGCGCCTGCGCATACTCGATCGCGCGCCCGACGCCGTCGCGGAACTCCGCTTCGCGCCCCGGCAAGCAGGCGATGCCCCGTTCGCCGGCCGCCCAGTCGCCGGCCGGCAGGTTGAACAGCACCTGGCTCAGACGATGCGCCTCCAGTTCGCTGCGCAGCGCCGCGATCGGATAGTCGTAAGGGAACATGTATTCCACCGCGCTGAAGCCCTGCTCCTTCGCCCGGCGGAAACGCTGCATAAAATCGACTTCAGTGAACAGCATCGACAGGTTGGCTGAAAATTTCGGCATGGTAAGGTTCCTCAACGGTAATCAAAGAAGTTGACCGAGGTCGGGGCGTCTTCCGGCGTTGCCGCCACCGGTTCGAACTCGTTGACGTTATCCAGCTCGGTGCCCATGGAAATATTGGTGACGCGCTCCAGGATGATTTCCACCACCACCGGCACCCGGTGCTGCTGCATCAGTTCCTGGGCCTGACGGAACGCCGGCGCGATCTCTTCCGGCTTAAACACCCGCAGCGCCTTGCAACCCAGGCCTTCCGCCACCTTGACATGATCGACACCGTACTCGCCAATCTCCGCGTTGTTGATGTTTTCAAACGACAGCTGCACGCAGTAATCCATATCGAACCCGCGCTGCGCCTGACGGATCAGCCCCAGATAGGCGTTGTTCACCAGCACATGGATATACGGCAGCTTGAACTGCGCGCCGACCGCCAGCTCTTCGATCATGAACTGGAAATCATAGTCGCCCGACAGCGCGACCACCTTGCGCTGCGGATCGGCGGCGCATACGCCCAGCGCCGCAGGCAGCGTCCAACC
>NZ_WLYN01000018.1:0-32053 GCF_009707615.1 Serratia sp. YC16
CGCCGAGGTCATGTACGGGAAACGTTCCATCAGCACCGCGACGCTGCCGGCCACGTGCGGTGCCGCCATCGAGGTACCGCTTTTATTGGCATAGCCGGTAGTCAGATTCTCTACGCTGGTGCCTGCGATCACCGAGCTGTACACCCGGGAACCTGGCGCCGAGACACAGAAGCTGGCGGTGTAACCGCAGCGAGAAGAGAAGGTGCTGATGCTGTAGTCGCCGATATTGGTCGGATCCTGCAGGCTGGCGACCGACAGCCAGTTCGGTGCAATCTCCGGCACAAAATAGGCCAGGCCGGCCATAGCATCGGGGTTATTCAGATTGCCGTCGTTACCGGCAGCAAAGATGGTGACCACGCCGCTGCGCGCCGCATCAATCGCGCCCTGATAGGCGCCGCCGGGCTTGGTGCCGAGGATCTGTTTGATCTGATCGAACTGCTTTTGCGCATCGTTTACTGTGAAATGCGGATAAGCCGGGTCATAACCGCCCTCATCAAACTTTTCGGTAATGCCGATGCCCCAGCTGTTGTTGATGATGCGCGCGCCGCTGGCCACCAGCGCATCCCAACCGGCCTGATACACCGCGCCGTCGTTGCCGAGCACAATGCCGTCTTCCGGGCCGGGGTCGCCGTTTTCCGCGCTGATGATCTGCGCGTTGAACGCCACGCCGTGCATGGCGCCGCCGTCGCGGCTGCCGGCGGCGATGCCGCCCACGTGGGTGCCGTGCGAACCTAATTTGCCGCTGGAGTCAGTGCTCGGCGTACCGTCATAGCGGAAGTCATCGCCTTTTTTCACCGGAATATAGGGATCGGTGTATTCGCGAGTGCCATGCGTAACCAGATTGATCACCTTATCGGGGCCGACGAACTCGGGGTGTTTGGCGTAGACCGGCTGATCGAAAATGCCGAGTTTGATGCCTTTTCCGGTATAACCGGCGGCGTAGGCCTGGTCGGCGTGGATCGCCCCCAGCCCCCATTCTGCATTGAACTCGCTGCTGCGCCAGCTGGCCGGATCGCCTGCCTTGCCGTTCTCTATATAGGTTGCGGCCTGCGCCCCGCCAATCGCCGTCAGGCAGATCAACATTGCGCTCCACTGCGCGCGATGAACCCCGATCTCAGGCCAGCCGAAGGCCGCCCGAGCGGATTTGACTCCTCTAAGTTTCTTCTCCATCCCAGATACCGTCCGTTGTTGTTTGCAAATGTTTTATAAGATTTTTTGTGTAACAGTTTGGTAACACCAAATAAATAAAGCACAACAATCTCAAGTGCGCTTAATGTGTCATTCGGTAGTCCAGGGGAAGGAGAGAACGTTTCAAGGGTGAATCAGGTGAACAGCGATAAGAAAGGACAATGATATTGCACAGTGTCTAAGTGGCGTTAGAAAGCGAGAGAATTAAACTTAACAGGTTGATAAATAAAGATATAAATCAGATTGAATCGAAGGGGGAGATCGCCTGAAAAGTGCTTAACAGGCGTCTTTTATCACTTTTAATTATAAATTTTGCCAATATTCACTCAGTGAATTATGCTGGTTTATCACTCGGCCATCGGCAAAAATTGGATTATCCTGCTGATGTTTTTTTGCTGTTCATCGCATCCTCTTCCGCCTGACGGAGGATAGCTTTAGCCATCCACTGCGTGACGTCCTGAATACCCTCCAGCTCCAGCCCCCAGATATCTTTCAGCACCAGGAACACCTCCGAACCGTAAATCAGCGAGAAAGCATAAATCACTCTCTGTAGAGAATCCGGCGGCAGTTTGCCCTGCAACGGTTCTACCGCCAGCTGCAGCAGCCGCTTACGGTTACCACGCACGAATTTTTCGCCCGGCGTCGCGTTCGCCCACTGCTGTAGAGAGAGCTGCAGCGCTGCGCGTAATGCGCCCTCATGTCGCTCCATCTGGGGATAGGCGAAGGCCAGCAACTGCTGAATGCGTTTCAGCGCATCGTTATCTTGCGGGCGCCAGGCCAGGATCGGCCCCAGGCTTTCCGTCACCACGGCAGTAATCAGCGCACTTTGAGTGGGGAAATAGCGGTAGGCAGTTGCACGTGAAACCTGCGCGTGCGCCGCCAGTTCGGTGATCGAAGGGAACGCCCCTTCGTCATACAGCGCCATCGCGCTCCCCAGCAGCAAACGATAGGTTTTAGCCCGGGCGGAAGTCAGTGAAAGATCGGACGGGGCGGGAAAAGCATTTATCGGCACTTAAACCTCATACATCTGAACATGCTTGCGCGACCGGAGATACGCCACGGCCGACCGGTTGGCGGTGAAACCTCGGCCGCGCTAAAAAGCTCAAAAATGAGACAGGAGTCCCATTTTTCATTGAGCTGCCCTTGCAAAAATGATACTACCGTCTCATTATATAAATACATTAATCAATTTAACTTAAAAGCCAACACCAGGGCACCTCAAAAAACATAACACAATGTTTTTAATTAAAAATTAGAAATCCCTTCGGAAAAATGCATGAAAGATACTTCAAATTTTGTCTATATTGCTACCACAGCAGATACCAAAGGACAAGAGTTGGAGTATGTGCGGCGGCTGATTGCCAGCCTGGATTTGCCCACGCTAACCGTCGATCTCTCCACCCGTAGCTTGCCGTTTAACTCCCCGGCCGATATCGGCCCAGAAGAGGTTGCCCGCCACCATCCGGCGGGCGCAGGCGCGGTCTTCTGCGCCAACCGCGGCCAAGCGATCGCCGCCATGGCGATCGCTTTTGAACGCTTTATCCTGACGCGGCGCGATATCGCCGCCCTGCTTGGCCTGGGCGGCTCCGGCGGCACCGCCATCATTACGCCGGCCATGCAGCAGCTGCCGATTGGCATGCCGAAATTGATGGTCTCGAGCATGGCGGCGGGCGACGTTTCCGCCTATGTTGGCGCCAGCGACATCAACATGATGTATTCGGTCACCGATCTCGCCGGCCTCAACCGCATCTCGCGGCGGGTACTGGGCAACGCGGCGCGTCAGATAGCCGGGGCGGTACGCTTCGCTGCCGCCGATCATCTCGAAGACAAACCCGCGATCGGCCTGACGATGTTTGGCGTTACCACTCCCTGCGTTCAGGCGCTGGTCGCCAACCTTGCACCGCAATGGGATTGCCTGACGTTTCACGCGACCGGCAGCGGCGGCAGAGCACTGGAAAAACTGATCGATAGCCGCCAACTGCACGGCGCCATCGATTTAACCACCACCGAAGTGACCGACTACCTGTTTGGCGGTGTGCTGCCCTGTAATGCCGATCGTTTCGGCGCCATCGCGCGTACCGGCCTCCCGTGCGTGATCTCCTGCGGCGCTATCGACATGATCAACTTCGGCGCGCCGAATACGGTACCGGCTCACTACGCCAACCGTCTGCACCACCATCACAACCCGCAAGTCACGCTGGTGCGCACCAGCGTGCAGGAAAACGCGCTAACCGGGCGTTGGATAGGCGAAAAAATCAACGCCTGCACGGGCGAAGTGCGCTTTGTGATTCCGACGGGCGGCGTGTCGGCTCTGGATGCGCCCGGCCAACCGTTCTGGGATCCGGCGGCGCTGGCCGCCTTTACGCAAACGCTGGAGGAAACGATGCACGCCACCGACAGGCGCCGATTGATAAAAACGCCTTATCATATTAATGACCCGCGTTTTGCGCAGGCCGTTGCTGAACAGTTCAGACAAATTGGCGGCGGGAAATGACGATCGCGCAATACAACATCGACCGACAATCATGCATGAAAAAGGCCAGACATTTCGTCTGGCCCTTATTATTCACTGCGAACGCATATTACTGACCGGAGGACATCTGCTCCTTCATTTTATTCATGTGGTCCATCATTTTTTGTTCGCGTTTCTGATAATTCTCATTGTATTGTTTTTTCTGCTCAGGAGTCAGCAGGTTATACATTTTATTTTCCGCTTTGGCGCGCTCCAGCATGCGTTCGGATTGCGCTTTATTGATCGTGTCAATTTGCGCTTTCGCCTTCGCTTCATCAAAGCTGTCGGAAGCGACCAGATTATGCAGCGCCTGGCGTTCCTCTTTCATGCCCGGCCCGCGTTTTTGGTGCGAATCTTTCATGATGTCGCGCATTTGCTGGCGCTGTTGCTCGGTCAGGTTCAGCCCAGCGAACGGGCCGCCTTTGCCTTCGCCCTTGTGATGCATCATTTTCATCGGTGCCGCATCCGCCGCCGGAGCGGTTGTCGTGTCGGCGGCGAACGCCGCAGAAGCAGAACCCAGGGCCAGCGTGGAAGCAATAAATAAAGCCGTCAATTTACGCATAATCATTTCCTTAAAAATTTTTCTTCATCAGGAGCGCTGTACGTTAACAGGCTCATTCGTCGTCGGAGATAATAATAGGCTGATAAAATTCAAGTAATGCGAGGGTGTGTAAACTTTTTAAAACCCATCATGGGTTTATTCACCAATTATGAAAAAAGTATGAAGATGGCGTTTATTCGGCGGAAATTTTAATTTCCCGGCGCAAATCCCCTCGGCGGAGTTATTTTTCAGTCTCACCCTCAACGCTATAATTTACTCGCGTTCACGGCAACCTTGCATCAACCGTTTTTCGCTAGCGAGAAGAATCTGTACAAACTTCGCGCGGCCCGATGTTCTCCTCCTACACTTTAAGACAACAGGCCGTCAGGTGCCGCTTACGCCGCAAAACCAATCATTGCTTATATAATAGTTTCCATCACCCGCCCCGCCTGTGGAAACCTGTTATATGATGCACAGACGCGCACGGCGACCACTTTCGGGCCAACAGGCTGCCCGCCGGTTCTTCGTGCTGACCGGCCGCCCGTGCTCTTTTGAGGAATCATCATGTCCGCAGACCAAGGCCCTGAGCTTCTTAACGCCCACTTCGGCACCCAGAGCCCCCATTGGCGGCTGGCGTTTGACAGCAATGCTTTGGAGCTGTCCGCCGTTAAGGGCAAAGCCCACATCGCGGTGGCGCTCAGCGCGATGGAAGCGGCGAAAATTCGCCGCCTGACCGGCGTCACCGCCAGCCTTGAACTGACCATTACGCTCGCCGGTGAACCGCTGCATCTGCATCTGGTCGGGCGACGCGTCAACCATCTCGAATGGGCGGGCACCGCTTCGGCCTTCAGCGACACCCAATCCGTGGCGCGCGATCTGGTGCACGGCCTCTCCTTTGCCGAACAGGTGGTGTCCGAAGCCAACTCGGTGATCGTGATCGTCGATCAACACGGCCGTATCCAACGCTTCAACCGGCTGAGCGAGGAGTACACCGGGCTGCAAGAACACGAAGTGATCGGCAAAAACGTTTTCCAACTGTTCATGAGCCCGGAAGAAGCCGCCGCCTCAAGGCGCAACATCGCCGGCTTCTTCCGCAACGGTTCGTCGTATGAAGTTGAACGCTGGGTAAAGACGGTCAAGGGTGAACGGCTGTTCCTGTTCCGCAACAAGTTCGTGCACAGCGGCAGCGGCAAGAACGAAGTTTTTCTGATCTGCTCCGGTACCGACATTACCGAAGAACGCCGCGCGCAGGAGCGGCTGCGGGTGCTGGCCAACACCGATCTCATCACCGGCCTGCCGAACCGCAACGCCATCCAGGACAAGATCAATCATGCCATCGCCACGCGCGGCGAAGAGAGTTTCGGCCTGGTGTACCTCGATCTCGACAACTTCAAGAAGGTCAATGACGCCTACGGCCATATGTTCGGCGATCGGCTGCTGGTCGAAGTCGCGCTGGCGATCCTCGGCTGCCTCAGCCCCGATCAGGTGCTCGCCCGTCTGGGCGGTGACGAATTTCTGGTGCTGGCGCCGCAGACCGACCGCGAGCGCCTGCAAACGCTGGCGCAGCGCATCATCGATCGGCTGAAAACGCCGTTCCGTATCGGTCTGATTGAAGTGTATACCGGCTGTTCGATCGGCATCGCACTGTGCCCGGAGCACGGCAACGATCTCGACAGCCTGATCCGCAGCGCCGATACCGCCATGTACGTCGCCAAGGAGCACGGCAAACGCACCTATACCGTTTTCTCGCCGGAGATGAACAAACGCGTCGCCGAATACATGTGGCTCGATACCAACCTGCGCAAAGGGCTGGAGCAAAATCAGCTGGTGCTGTACTACCAGCCTAAAATCGACGCGCGCAGCGGTGAAGTGCACAGCGTGGAAGCGCTGGTGCGCTGGGATTCTCCGGAGCGCGGCCTCATCCCGCCGCTGCAGTTCATCTCCTACGCCGAGGAGTCCGGCCTGATCGGTCCGCTGGGCCAATGGGTGCTGCAGACTGCCGCCGGCCAGGCGGCGCAGTGGCAAGAACAGGGGTTGAATCTGCGGGTGGCGGTCAATCTCTCCGCCCGGCAACTGGCCGATGACAGCATCGTCAACGACCTGCTCGGGGTGCTGCGCCATCATCGCATGGCCCCATGCCTGCTGGACTTCGAATTGACCGAGAGCAGCCTGATTGAAGACGAAAATCGCGCGCGCGTACTGATCACCCGGCTGCGCGAACTGGGTGCGCAGGTGCATCTCGACGACTTTGGTACCGGTTATTCGTCGTTAGCGCAGCTGGCGCGTATTCCGCTGGACGCCATCAAGCTGGATAAAAGCTTCGTGCGCGGGGTGAATTTCAACCCGGTTTCGCAATCGCTGGTACGCGCAATCGTTGCGGCGGCGGAGGCATTGGCCTTCAGAGTGATCGCCGAAGGCGTGGAAACCGAGAGCGAAAACCGCTTCCTCGACGAGGTCGGCGTGGACGAAAAGCAGGGCTTTCTGTTCGCGCGGCCAATGCTCCCGGAACAGCTGGAGCATTGGCTGCAGTCTTATCGCCCGCCCTCACCTTCCGCATAAGGCGGGCGCGTTAAGGTTAGCCGGCACGACGCAGGTTCAGGGTGTGGCGATCCTGCAACATCACCAGCCGCTCGATGTAGGCACGGTCCTTTTCCTCAATGGTAAAGGCCGAGTGCACCCAATCCTCGGTAATGTCCATCAGCTCGGAGCGCGTCAGCTGCAACACGCGCTGCCGCGCCCGCAACATGGCGCGCATGCCGTTGAGCTTCGGCCGAATGGTATCGATAAAGGTGCGCGTCGCCATGTAGGCGTCGCCGGGCTGGAACAGCTGATCCACCAGCCCGCGGCTTTCGAACCACTCTGCGGTGTGCGACTCGCCGCCCCAAATCAGCTCCTCGGCCAAGCGCATGCCCGCCTTGCGCGCCACCAGCGAGTAACCGCCCATGCCGGGAAACAGGTTGAACGCGATCTCCGGAAACCCCATGCGCGCATTGTTCTGCGCCAACACGAAATGGTGCGCCAGCGCCGCTTCAAACCCGCCGCCCAGCGCGCTGCCTTCGACCATGGCAATGCTGACCGCGCCGGTGTCGAAACCGCGCGCCGCCGCATGCACGCAGTCAATGCAGGCGCGTGCATAGGCCATCATCGCCTCGCGTTTGCGGTTTTTGATCGCTTCGGCGAAGAATTGCAGATCGCCGCCGACGTTGAACATGTTCGGCACCAGCGAGCCGGTGACCCAGAAATCGAACCGCAGCGAAGACTCTTTTGCCGCCTGCGCCAGCGTCATGATGTCCTCGATCAGCGCCTGATTGAAACAGGGGCGCGGCGCAGCGCGCAGCAGCATCCACATGATGTGTCGCCCCTCTTCATAGTAGGCGGAAAGCTGCGTCAGGTTGCCCGCTTCGGTAAACGGACGACAGGTGGGATGATTAAGTAATTTCATAAGACCTTCCAGTTTTTCTGTTGATGACGGATGAGACCGTTTCAGCCCCTACGGCTGCAGCGGAGCGGCGGTCGGCAAAGCGCGACGCCACACAATGAGTAAACGCTTTCTCACCGACGAAACAGATAAAAATTGGAGGTAGGGAAGTGAAAAAAACCGAGGCACCACGGGGTTTTCATAGGAATTTTACCTATCGGGCTCTCCCCGGCATTTCATGCCGGGCGCTAACGCGTTAAGCTCGGAAAATGACCGTCCGCCTGCCCGGCGCGCAAACCGCCGCGGAGCTTTGGCTATAATCACTGCTGAAACATGCCATTTAACGTTAAGGAAATCGTGAAGTAATGCCTACAGGACCAGACCAGGAACACCGCCAACCCGCACAAGACACGCCGCCGAAGCCGCTTATCGCCATCAAGACCGGCCATGAGACTCTCGACCGCCGCATCGGTGGTTTTTCACGTCTGATTGAACGCATCAAAGCCTGGCCGAGCGTGGCGCACCTGCTGCGCGCCGCCGAACGCTTTAACGATCGGCTCGGCAGCCAATTCGGCGCCGCCATCACCTATTTTTCATTCCTCTCGCTGATCCCGATCCTGATGGTGTCGTTCGCCGCCGCCGGTTTCGTGCTGGCCTCCAACCCGGATCTGCTGGCCAGGCTGATCAACAGGATCGTCGGCAGCATCAGCGATCCGACGCTGGCCACCACGCTGAAGAACACCGTTAACACCGCCATTCAGCAGCGCACCACCGTGGGGTTGACCGGCCTGGCGCTGGCGCTCTATTCCGGCATCAGTTGGATGGGCAACCTGCGCGAAGCGATCCGCGCGCAGTCGCGCGACGTCTGGGAACGCAATCCGCAGGATCAGGAGAAAATCTACTTCAAATATACCCGCGACTTCATCTCGCTGACCGGCCTGGTGGTCGCGCTGATCATTACGCTGTCGTTGACCTCGGTCGCCGGATCGGCGCAGGCGGCGATCGTCAACGCGCTGGGGCTGGACGGCATCGAATGGCTGCGGCCGGCGCTGACGCTGATCGCGCTGTCGATCTCGATCTTCGCCAACTATCTGCTGTTCCTGTGGATTTTCTGGATGCTGCCGCGCCACAAACCGAAGAAAAAAGCGCTGCTGCGCGGCACCTTGCTCGCCGCCATCGGTTTTGAGGTGATCAAATTCGTGATGACGATGACGCTGCCGCAGGTGGCGAAGTCACCTTCGGGGGCGGCCTTCGGCTCGGTGATCGGGCTGATGGCGTTCTTCTACTTCTTCGCCCGCTTGACGCTGTTTTGCGCCGCCTGGATCGCCACCGCCGACTACAAAGGCGACAAAGCCTTGCCGGAACGCGAGCCTCCGGCGCGCTGAAGCCATGCATCGTGCCGGTGTTTCCGCACACACCGGCACTTTCCTCTGGTTATCAGGCAAAAAACCAGTCAATTTCTCTGAATCTTGCGGCGCGCCATCCAGAAAACCAGCATAACAAACTACCCAGTCACTTTTCTTTCCCCTTTTTGTAGCTATTCCCTCTGTGTGGAATCCATTTCTCAACGTTTAACGCTGCAGAAAAGATGATGGATAAAACATTAGTCTTTTTAACCGGTTAGTGACGGCACTGGCCAAAGTTCCGCCGTTGAAAAGGCCGAATGCTGTCACTAAGATGGATTTTTACCCCTCCTAACGATAAGAAAAATTATGCAAGCCACCATCGCACCCCCACTCGACGCCGGCGACGCGCCCACACCGGTAAACTCCCGCGGAAAAGTCATCGTCGCCTCGCTGGTCGGCACCGCCATCGAGTTCTTCGATTTCTACATCTACGCCACCGCCGCGGTGATCGTGTTCCCGCATATCTTCTTCCCACAGGGCGATCCGACCACCGCGACGCTGCAGTCGCTGGCCACCTTCGCCGTCGCCTTTGTCGCGCGCCCTATCGGCTCTGCGCTGTTCGGCCACTTCGGCGATCGCGTGGGGCGCAAGGTGACGCTGGTCGCCTCGCTGCTGACCATGGGGATTTCCACCGTGCTGATCGGCCTGCTGCCGAGCTATGAAACCATCGGCATCTTCGCCCCTATCCTGCTGGCGCTGGCGCGCTTTGGCCAGGGCCTGGGGCTGGGCGGCGAATGGGGCGGCGCCGCCTTGCTGGCGACGGAAAATGCGCCGGCCAAAAAACGCGCGCTGTACGGTTCCTTCCCCCAACTGGGGGCGCCGATCGGCTTCTTCTTCGCCAACGGCACCTTCCTGTTGCTCTCCTGGTTGCTGAGCGACCAGCAGTTTATGGAATGGGGCTGGCGCGTGCCGTTTATCCTTTCCGCCGCGCTGGTGCTGATCGGCCTGTACGTTCGGGTGTCGCTGCATGAGACGCCGGTATTCGCCAAAGCGGCCAAGGCCGGCAAACAGGTGAAAGTGCCGCTCGGCACGCTGCTGAGCAAGCATCTGAAAGCCACCATCCTCGGCACCTTCATCATGCTGGCGACCTACACGCTGTTTTATCTGATGACGGTATATTCGATGACCTACGGCACCGCGCCGCAGCCGCTGGGCCTCGGCTACTCCCGCAACAGCTTCCTGTGGATGCTGATGGTGGCGGTGATTGGTTTCGGCGTGATGGTGCCGATCGCCGGCCTGCTGGCGGACGCGTTCGGCCGCCGCAAGACCATGATCGCCATTACCCTGTTGATGATCGGCTTCGCGTTCCTGTTCCCGAGCCTGCTGGGCTCCGGCAACCAGGCGCTGGTGATGGGCTTCCTGCTGTGCGGCCTGAGCATCATGGGGCTGACTTTTGGCCCGATGGGTGCGCTGCTGCCGGAGCTGTTCCCGACCGAAGTGCGCTATACCGGCGCCTCGTTCTCCTACAACGTCGCGTCGATCCTCGGGGCGTCCGTGGCGCCGTATATCGCCACCTGGCTGGCGGCCCACTACGGGCTGTTCTACGTCGGCATGTACCTGGCGGCGATGGCCGGGCTGACGCTGCTGGCCCTGCTGCTGATGAAAGAAACCCGCCACCAGTCGCTGTGATCCCCTGCGGCCCCTCACTGCGGGGGCCGCACGCGTTGTGCGTTTCCTGTCATAAAATCGGGCTATGCTGGTCGTTTCTCTCGGTAACAGGATCGGCCGATGTCTCTGCGTCGTGGGGTATTTGTCTGCGTTGCGCTGCTGGCGGCGCTCGCCATCGCACTCTATTACGGGTTGAAACCCGACCATCCCGATGCGCTGTGGCGCATCGTCAGCCAGCAATGCCTGCCCAATCAGCAGGCGCATGACAACCCGGCACCCTGCGCGCAGGTGGATGCGCAGGCCGGTTTCGTGGTGTTTAAAGACCGCAACGGGCCGCTGCAATATCTGCTGATGCCCAGCGCCAAAATCACCGGTATCGAAAGCCCGGCGGTGCTGGACGCCGCCACGCCGAATTTCTTCGCCCAGGCCTGGCGCGCACGCCACGTGATGGCGGAACGTTATGGCAAGCCGATCGATGACGGCGATATTTCGCTGGCGATTAACTCGGAATATGGCCGCACGCAAAACCAGCTGCACATTCATATCTCCTGCCTGCTGCCGGCGGTAAAACAGCGGCTGACGCAGATCGGCCCCGATTTCATCAATCAGTGGCAACCGCTGCCCGGCGGTCTGTTGGGGCATGACTATCTGGGGCGGCGGGTGACCCCTGCCGAACTGGAACAACAGGGCGCCTTCCGTCTGTTGGCTGCCGGCCTGCCGCGCGCCGACGGGCGCATGGGCAGCTTCGGCCTGGCGATGACCGCGCTGCCGGACGGCGATTTCCTGCTGCTGGCGACCGAGCGCAGCCTGCTGCCGTTCACCCTGGCCTCGGCGGAAGAGCTCCAGGATCACGACTGCCGGCTGCTTACGCCGCCGCCGCGCGCCTGACTATTTTTTGCCTTTCATCTCCCGCAGGATCTGCCCGCACTGGTTCTCCTCGCCGCCTTCACTGGGCGAGACCAGCGCCAGCAGCGCCGCCGCCGGCGTCAGCACCGCCCCCAAGGCCACTGCCGCCGCGCCGCGCGCAATCAGCGGCCCGGCTTTGACCCCGGCGTCCGGGTGCTTGAAGGTGCCTTTCACGTAAAGCGGCGAGCGCAGGGTCAGCACGCGCATGCCCTTGCTTTCCGGATCGATGGACAAATCCAGCCGTTCGGTGGCGAAGTTGGTGTTGCCGGTGATGTTGATCACCGCATTCTCGGTGTCGAACACGAACAGACGCGGCGCGGCGACGCCGCTGCGGATGCCGACGTCCGCCGCCGCGCAGTTGATGCCCACCACGTCGTCGCCGAACAGCTGCGCCACCAGATAGTTGCCGACGTTCAGGCCGAGGATCTCCATCAGGCTGCGGCTGATCACCCCGTTATTGATCAACAGGCGCAGATCGCCGTTGCTGGTCGCCAGCAGTTCAGCCACCGAATTGCCGCTGCCCGCCAGCCTGGCGTCGCCGTTCATCTGCCCGAGGCTGCGCTTCATCGCTTCCACGTTCGGCAACAGCTGTTTGAGCTGAAGTTTGCGCGCATGCATATCTACCTGGCCGCGCATCGGCTTTTTACTGCCGTCGAGGCGCACGACGGCGTTCATACTGCCGCCCGCCATGCCGAAGCGCAGCGGATCCAGACGCAGTTCGCCGTTGTTCAACTTCAGATGCGTAGCCAGATCGCTCAGCGGCAAATCGCTGCCGCGCTCGATGCGCGCGGCGGCGAATTTCACGTCCGCATCCATCTTGCGCCAGCTTTGCGTATCGAACTGTTCAACCGGCAGCACCTTGTCCGCCGGCTGGCGACTCTTCTCGCCGCGCCCAGCTTTGGCGGCGTTGGAGTCCGCGCCGATCAGCGGCGCCAAATCCGCCAATCTCAGCTGCCGGGAGTTCACCGCCCCGCTCAGCGTCGGCCGCGGTTTGCCGGCAACGTATTTCAAATCGCCGTGAATGTCGCTGTCGCCGATTTTGCCATCGAATTTCTGATACTCGAACACGGCGCCACCCGGCTGATGCAGACGGGCGCTCAGATGGCCATCGGTCGCATACGGCGGCGTATTCGGCAGCAACACGCCGGTCAGGCCATACAGGTTGCCCAGGCTTTCGCCGGAAAATTTCAGCTGCACGTCCAGGCCGCCGAGGTTCAGCGGATCGGACAAGGTGCCCGCCACCACCACCCGGGTGCTGCCGGAGCGCACATCGGCCTGCAGCGGGAACGGCAAGTTGGCGCTCTGCAACGACAGCATGCCGCCTATCTTGCCGCTGCCGCTCAACGGCTCGCCGTTATATTTGCCTTTCACCTGCCAGCCGAAAACGTAATCCGGTGTCACGGCCTTGCCGCCGTCCTGTTTGCCGGTCACTTCACTGAACGGCAGCGGTTTGCCGAGCGGATCGATAACGGCGCGGAAATCCGCCTTCAGGATGGCGTCTTTAAAGGCGATCTGCCCCTTGTCGAACACGATGTCGTGAACGGTGAACGACCAGTCGGAAGGCGGTTGCTGCGGATCCTGACCGGCGGCCAGGTCAAACGTCCAGTTATTGTCGCCGTTGGCCAGGCGTTGCAACGAGGCATTCGGCTGCTTGAGCCAGATGCGCGGGATCAGCAGTTCTTTCCCCAGCAACGCCAGCGGTGCAATGCTGGCGTCGACGCGCTGCAGCGTCACCATGCTGTCGCCGGGCATGTTTTTCGGATTACCCAGCCACACATCTTCGGCATGGATATGCGGCCAGGGCACCCAGGCGCGCCAGCCGCCCTCATCCGGATTGCGCGACCAGTCGACGCCCAGATCGCCCCGGATGGCGAATGGCCGCCGCAGTTCGGCCGACACTTTGTCGTTGATGGTGGGCTTGAGTCGATTCCAGTCGAAGGTGGCGATGAAGATCGCCAGTGCGGCGATCGCCAGCAGCACAATGCCGCCCAGCCAGCTGAAAACCTTTCCTGTTCTTGTCATAGCGGCTCCCTCAGCGCATAAAACGGGCTGCCGAATGAAAGGAAAAGGTATTAGCAGCCCCGTTTAAGCCTAGCTGAGGATAGGCCGGAGTTCACGCCGACGCGCCGGGCGCGGCGAACAGCGTCGGTACGCTGTGCAGGGTTTCAAAACACGCCGGGCGAGAGAGGTAGTAGCCCTGCGCGGCCAGCGCGCCGGAACGCTGCACCAGCCGCCACTCCTGTTCGGTTTCCACGCCTTCGACGATCACCCCATCGCTGTGCTGGTTCATCATCTTGATCAGGGTGCCGAGCAGTTGCACGCCCTCTTCCGACTGCTTGAGCAAGGTGAACAGCTCGCGCGCCACCTTGATGTATTGATAACGCCAGGCGCCAACGGCGGAGAAGTTGGCCAGCCCGCTGCCGAAATCGTCCAACCACAGCCGTTCACCGCCGACGATCTGCTGCAGCGGGCGGTTTGATGCCGTTTCGGCGTGCTCCACCAACTCGAAACGCAGATAGGGCATCTCGGCGATCTGCCGTTGCAACGCGCTATGGCGCTGCAACGCTTGCAGCGCGATGCCGTCGATATTGACCGACACCATCACCGCGTGGCGAATGAACAACGCCTGCCAACGCTGCAGCAACGCCAACTGTTCCTGGATCACCCGCAAACGCTGAGCGACGTCGAGCGAGGCAAAATAGTGCTCCGGGGATTGCCGTTTGTCCGGCTCATTCGGGTGATACACCGCCGTCAACAGTTCCACCGCCAGCAGCGCGCCGCTGGTGCGATAAATCGGCTGGAAGGTATACAAGCGCCGGCATTGCCGCCAGTAGCGCCGCGATTTAGCGCAGGCATAGAGGGCAAAACAGGGCGCCAGCAGACCAGAGATCAGGTTGGTTATCATCGGTACTATCGCCGTGGCGGGGAAATGAGAGCGCTGCCGCTGTTTCTTTACCCAGCTTATCGGCAGCGCGGCGTAAAACTTTAAGCACGAATTGCCGTGCACTTCTCCCTCGCCCTGCCGGCGCTAGCCGATCGCGATCATAAAAAATTAAAACACTGTTTTAATTTATTGACTCCCTCACCGCCTTGCGTGGAGACTGACGGCTGTTGCTTCTTGTTTAGCCAGGGCTTATTGACGATGACTATCCGAAATCTCGCCGTGATCGGCGAATGCATGATCGAGCTGTCGCAACAGGGCGCGCAGCTGACGCGCGGCTTTGGCGGCGATACCCTCAACACCGCCGTCTACCTCGCCCGCCAAATGCCGGAACAGGCGTGGCGGGTGCATTACGTCACCGCACTCGGCACCGACAGTTTCAGCCGCGAGATGCTGCAGGCCTGGCGGCAAGAGAAGATCGAGACCGGGCTGGTTCAGCAGTTGGAAAACAAACTGCCGGGCCTGTATATGATCGAAACCGACGCCGCCGGCGAACGCACCTTTTACTACTGGCGCAACGACGCCGCCGCCCGGTATTGGCTTGCGGGACCACAGGCCGATGAGCAGTGCGCCCGGCTGGCGCAGTTCGATTACCTGTACCTCAGCGGCATTAGCCTGGCGATCCTCGCTCCCGCCGATCGTACCAAGCTGCTGGCGCTGCTGCGCCGCTGCCGCGCCAACGGCGGCAAGGTTATCTTTGACAACAACTACCGTCCGCGTCTGTGGCCAAGCCGTGAGGAAACGCAGCAGGCCTACCGCGAGGTGCTGGCCTGTACCGACATCGCTTTTCTGACGCTGGATGATGAAGAGTTGCTGTGGGGTGGGCAGCCTATCGAACGGGTGGTCACACGTACGCAGGCGCTCGGCGTCGGCGAGATCGTGATCAAACGCGGTGCAGACGCGTGCCTGGTGTTCAGTGCAGAGGGGGAGCGGCTTGAGGTGCCGGCGATCGCGCTGCCGCCGGAGCGCGTAGTGGATACCACTGCGGCGGGCGACTCTTTCAGCGCCGGTTACCTGGCGCTACGCCTGAACGGCGGCAGCGCCCAACAGGCGGCGCAGCGCGGCCATCTGCTCGCCGCTGCGGTGATCCAACACCGTGGCGCCATCATTCCCGCAGTGGCCATGCCGGCATGACCAATAAGGCGGCGGCGAGATTATCTCGCCGCCCTCGCACGGGATCCCAGAAGCATTGATAAGAGAATGAGTGAAAGAATTTCCCTGGCGTTGGCTTATTTTCGCCCATAGCTGTTAAGCTCGGGTCTTGGCATTGCCGCCTTTTTGAATTTATTAGCCGAGTATAAATTTCAATCCGCCGCACTGACTAGCTGGACTTTGGTGCAGGTCGGGCTGAACCGCCGAACGACAGGGAGGTTACCGATGGCCGTCGCATTCGCCAACGCCGTCGCCGCAAGACTGCATCTTGACGGCCAACTGCACGCCTTCAGCAGATTCAAATACGCTTATTTGACCTTCAACAAACACCATCCCGATCGCCATCTGCTGGTTTCGAGCTACCCGCAAGAATGGCTGAATATCTACAGCGCCAATCGCTATCAGCACATCGATCCCGTCGTCCGCGCCGCCCATGGCCGCTGCGCGCCCTTCATGTGGCATGACACCCCTCTCACCACCGAGGATCGGCATTACCGGAAGATCTTCAATCAGGCGCGGGAATACGACATCGTGCACGGTTGCAGCTTTGTTTTGCACGATCACGACAACAATCTGGCGATCTTGTCGATCAGCGCGACGGCGGCCGATGACGCCGAACTGCGACAGTTGATGGCAGACGAGCGGGCCAACCTGCAGATGGTCTTGGTCGATACCCACCAGCATGCGCTGGCGTTGGCCAGTGCCGAAACAAGCCGGACGGATCGGCTCTCGCCGCGCGAAGGAGAAATTCTCTATTGGGCCAGCCAGGGCAAAACCTACCATGAGATCGCGTTGATCCTGGGGATCAAAACCGGCACGGTGAAATTTCACATCGGCAATGTGGTGCGTAAGCTGGGGGTGACGAACGCCAAACACGCGATCCGGCGCGGTCTCGAGCAGCAGCTGATCGCGCCGCCGGAGGCATAAAAAAAGCCGGCATCTCAGCCGGCTTTTTGTGCTTCATCTTGCGGACAATCAGCCCGCAACGGCGATGCGTTTCATGTCGGTCATGTAACCGCGCAGTTTGCGGCCGACGGTTTCGATTGGGTGGCTGCGCACCGCTTCGTTCACGTCACGCAGCTGCGCATTGTCTACCGCCGTGCCCGCCGCGGCTTTACCCAAATCACCCGCCTGCAGGGTGGTCATAAAGTCCTTCAGCAGCGGCACCGCCGCGTTGGCGAACAGGTAGTTGCCGTACTCCGCGGTATCGGAGATGACCACGTTCATTTCATACAGACGTTTACGTGCAATGGTGTTGGCGATCAACGGCAGCTCATGCAGCGACTCGTAGTAAGCCGACTCTTCGATGATGCCCGCATCGACCATGGTTTCAAATGCCAGCTCAACGCCCGCTTTCACCATCGCCACCATCAGCACGCCGTGATCGAAGTACTCTTGCTCGCTGATCTTGCCTTCAAACTGCGGCGCATTCTCGAACGCGGTTTTACCGGTCTCTTCGCGCCAGGTCAGCAGTTTCACGTCGTCTTCCGCCCAGTCGGCCATCATGCCGCTGGAGAACGCGCCGGAAATGATGTCGTCCATGTGCTTCTGGAACAGCGGCGCCATGATGGTTTTCAGCTGTTCGGACAGCGCATAAGCGCGCAACTTGGCCGGGTTGGACAGGCGATCCATCATCAGCGTGATGCCGCCCTGCTTCAGCGCTTCGGTGATGGTTTCCCAGCCGAACTGAATCAGTTTCTCGGCGTAAGCCGGATCGGTACCTTCCGCCACCAGCTTGTCGAAGCACAGCAGCGAACCCGCCTGCAGCATGCCGCACAGAATGGTTTGTTCACCCATCAGGTCGGATTTCACTTCGGCGACGAAGGAAGACTCCAGCACGCCGGCGCGGTGGCCGCCGGTCGCCGCCGCCCAGGCCTTGGCGATCGCCATGCCTTCACCTTTCGGATCGTTTTCCGGGTGAACCGCAATCAGGGTCGGCACGCCGAAGCCGCGTTTGTACTCTTCACGCACTTCGGTGCCCGGGCATTTCGGCGCGACCATCACTACGGTGATATCTTTGCGCACCTGCTCACCCACTTCAACGATGTTGAAGCCATGGGAGTAACCCAGCGCCGCGCCGTCTTTCATCAGCGGCTGCACCGCGCGCACCACGGAAGTGTGCTGCTTGTCCGGCGTCAGGTTGACCACCAGATCCGCCTGCGGGATCAGGTCTTCGTAGGTGCCGACCTTAAAGCCGTTTTCGGTCGCCTTGCGCCAGGAAGCGCGTTTCTCGTCGATCGCTTCTTTGCGCAGGGCATAGGCGACATCCAGGCCGGAGTCGCGCATGTTCAGCCCCTGGTTCAGGCCCTGGGCGCCACAGCCGACAATCACCACTTTTTTACCTTTCAGGTAGCCGGCTTCGTCAGCAAATTCGTCGCGCGCCATAAAGCGGCATTTACCCAATTGCGCCAACTGCTGACGCAGGTTCAATGTGTTGAAATAGTTAGCCATGGTGGTACTCCGGTTTGATGTTGTCTTGCATTGTTATTTTCATTCCCCGCCCTGTCTGTGCGGAGATTCGTTAAACTCAATGTATAACAGGAAATGCGTTGCTTAAATTGATATATTGAGAACGTGATATTGCAATTTATGCAACACTCCAACTGCGAGCGTATCGATATGGATTTACGTGATTTAAAGCTGTTCCTGCATCTGGCCGAAAGCCATCACTTCGGGCGCACCGCCAAGGCGATGCACGTCAGCCCGTCGACGCTCTCCCGCCAGATCCAGCGGCTGGAAGAGATCCTCGGGCAGCCGCTGTTCCTGCGCGACAACCGCACCGTGCAGCTCACCGACGCCGGCGAACAGCTGAAAGAATTCGCCCAGCAAACGCTGCTGCAATATCAGCAGCTGAAGCACTCGCTCGGCCAGCACGGCCCGTCGCTGAGTGGCGAACTGCGGCTATTCTGCTCGGTGACCGCAGCGTACAGCCACCTGCCGCCGATCCTCGACCGCTTCCGCGCGCAGCACCCGCTGGTGGAGATCAAGCTGACCACCGGCGACGCCGCCGACGCGGTCGACAAGGTGCAGTCCAACGAGGCCGATCTCGGCATCGCCGGCCGGCCGGAAACGCTGCCCGCCAGCGTGGCGTTCACCAAAATCGGCGAAATTCCGCTGGTGCTGATCGCGCCGGCGCTGCCCTGCGCGGTGCGCAGCCAGGCGTTCGCCGACAAGCCAGACTGGGCCGAGATCCCTTTCATCCTGCCGGAACACGGCCCTTCGCGAAAACGCATCGAGCTGTGGTTCCGCCGCCACCGCATCAGCAATCCGCTGATTTACGCCACCGTCGGCGGCCACGAAGCGATCGTGTCGATGGTGGCCCTGGGCTGCGGCATCGCGCTGATCCCGAGCGTGGTGGTGGACAACAGCCCGGAGCCGGTGCGCAACCGCATCTCGCAGTTGGATAACATCTCGATGGTCGAACCCTTCGAGCTGGGGGTCTGCGTCCAGAAAAAACGCCTGAGCGATCCGCTGATCGACGCCTTTTGGCGTCTGCTGCATCCCCGCTGACGCGGGGGTTTACAGATCCGCCGGATCGATCTGCTTCATCGTCTCTACCTGCATCAGCCAGTGGTAGAGCGGCTCAAGCTGCAAAAATGCCCCGGCCAGCAGCGGCACCAGATCGGCGCTGAACAGCTTTTCCACTTCGCTGTCGGTCACCATCACCGCGAACGATTTGCGGTTGTACCAGGTGGCGATCTCTGCCGCCTGCTCCTTCACCAGCGGGCGCTTGTAGCTCTCGCCCACCAGCTCGAACGGCGGCCGACAGCAGGCGGCTACCTCAAGGAAAGGCTGCGGCCGCTGCCTCAGCGTATGGCGGAACAGATCCATGGTCGGCTTGTTGGCGCTGTAGTAGCCAAGGCCATAGCGCAGCATGTCCGGCCCCAGTTCGAAAAAGTACACCGGCGCGTCTTTCCAGTCTTTGCTCGGACGCTTGAACGTCAGCCACATGCGGCTGCGGTAGCGCGACTTGTCGTGAGAAAAACGCGTATCTCGATGAATGCGCGACAGCGTTTTGCCGATCGCCGGGCGAGTCTCGAACTGCGGATCGATCGCCAACATGCCGGGAGCCAACTGCTCCACCAGCGCGCGGAACGGCGCCAGCAGCTCGCGATCGTAGATGTCGCGGTTACCGTCGAACCACGCCTTATCGTTTTCGATCCGCACCTGCTGCAGGAAATTCAAGCCCTGCTGGCTGAAGCCGGAGAAAGGTTGCGTCATAAGTTTTTCCGTTCTGACGGTTTATCGGGTGTTGCGCAGATCTTCCCTCTGCCAACGGCGTTTGATAAACACGCGCCGACGCGTGCGAAAATAAGCGACGTAGAGATAGAACGCCGCCCGGTTGCTGAACAGCGCGCCGCCAACCGCGCCCCCCAGCAGCAGGGCGCCGGTGGCGATGCTAGTCATCCCCTCGGCCCACGCCGCCGCGGCGCCGAGGCAACACAGGCCGAGCATGCCAAGGTAATATTGCAACAATACCACCCCGCTGTTTTTCCCCTGCACCAGCTGGAACAGGATCAGCGTCATCCACACCGCCACGATCGCGCCGCTGCCCATCAACACGGCGGCGGAGGTCTTGCCGCTCCGGGCGGCCGCCACGTCCGTGACCAGACCCATCACGCCCGCCAGCCCCAGCGTCAGGCATACCATCAGCAACATGACATTCCCGACGCCCGGCGGCGATAGCCGCTGGCCCGGCGTCAGGAAATGCTGTTCCAGCTGCGTATCTACGCCGGCGAACAGCGCACTATCACGCGCCGCGATTTGTTTTTCCATCTCCCGGCCATCTATCGCTAAGCGGGACAACCGGCCGGATAAACACACCGGACTCACCCCTGCAAAAAGAAGCGGAACGCCGGGTTGTCGGTTTCGTCGTGGCAATCGTAGCCCAGCGCCTGCAGGTGCCGCTCGAATTCCGGCTCGGATTGCGCCAGTTCGAAGGCCGCCAACACCCGGCCGAAGTCGGTGCCGTGGCTGCGGTAATGGAACAGCGAAATGTTCCAGTGCGCGCCCAGCGTCTGCAGGAACTTCAGCAGCGCGCCCGGCGACTCCGGAAACTCAAAGCTGTACAGCCGCTCGCGCAGCGGCTTCGACGGACGCCCGCCCACCATGTAGCGCACGTGCAGCTTGGCCATCTCGTCGTCCGACAGATCCACCACCTGATAACCGCCGGCGTTGAGTTCGTCGATGATCTCCCGCCGCTCGGCGTGGCCGCGCGTCAGACGCACGCCGACAAAGATGCAGGCGTTGTCGGCATCGGCGTAACGATAGTTGAACTCGGTCACCGAGCGGCCACCCAGCAGTTGGCAGAACTTGAGGAAGCTGCCCTGCTGTTCCGGAATAGTCACCGCCAGCAGCGCTTCGCGCTGTTCACCCAGTTCGCAGCGTTCGGAAACGTAACGCAGGCCGTGGAAGTTGAGGTTGGCGCCGGACAGCACATGCGCCAGACGCTCGCCCTGAATGTTGTGCTGCTGGACGTACTTTTTCAGCCCCGCCAGCGCCAGCGCGCCGGAAGGTTCGGCAATCGCACGCACGTCCTCGAACAGATCTTTGACCGCCGCGCAGATGGCGTCGCTGTCCACGGTGATCACGTCGTCCAGATATTCACGGCACAGGCGGAAGGTTTCGTCGCCGATGCGCTTCACCGCCACGCCTTCGGCGAACAGCCCGACGCGCGCCAGATCCACCGGATGGCCGGCATCCAGCGCCGCGCGCAGGCAGGCGGAGTCTTCCGCCTCGACGCCAATCACCTTGATCTGCGGCATCAGTTGCTTGATCAGCACCGCCACCCCGGCGGCCAGGCCGCCGCCGCCGACCGGCACGAAGACCCGATCCAGATGCGCGTCTTGCTGCAGCAGCTCCATCGCCAGCGTGCCCTGCCCGGCGATTACCGTCGGGTGATCGAACGGCGGCACGAAGGTCATGCCCTGCTGTTGGGAAAGCTCGATCGCCTTCGCTTTAGCCTCGTCAAAATTGGCGCCGTGCAGCAGCACTTCGCCGCCGAAGCCGCGCACCGCATCCACCTTGATATCTGCGGTGGACACCGGCATCACGATCAGCGTTTTGATCCCCAACCGTTTACCGGAGAAGGCAACGCCCTGCGCGTGGTTGCCGGCCGAAGCCGTCACGACGCCGCGCGCCTTCTGCTCTTCGTCCAGCCCAGCGATCATCGCATAGGCCCCGCGCAGCTTGAAGCTGTGCACCGGTTGGCGATCTTCGCGCTTCACCAAAATGGTGTTGCCGAGGCGCGAGGAGATTTTGCTCATGGCCTGCAGCGGGGTGACCTGCGCCACCTCGTAGACCGGCGAGCGCAGCACCGCTCGCAGATATTCTGCGCCGCACGGGGCGCTGGGTAGGGGTTGAGAGACCGCCATGCGTTTATCCCCCCAGTTTGCTCTTGTCGCGCACCGCGCCTTTGTCGGCGCTGGTGGCCAACGAGGCGTAGGCGCGCAGCGCGAAGGACACCTGACGTTCACGGTTTTTCGGCGTCCAGGCCGCGTCGCCGCGCGCCAGTTCCGCCTCACGCCGCGCCGCCAGCTCCTGCTCGCTGACATCCAGCTGGATACCGCGATGAGGAATGTCGATCGCGATCATGTCGCCGTCCTGCACCAGGGCGATCAGGCCGCCGTTAGCTGCTTCCGGCGAGGCGTGGCCGATGGACAGCCCGGAGGTGCCGCCGGAGAAACGCCCGTCGGTGATCAGCGCGCACGCCTTGCCCAGCCCCATCGATTTCAGGTAGGTGGTTGGGTACAGCATTTCCTGCATCCCCGGCCCGCCTTTCGGCCCTTCGTAGCGGATCACCACCACGTCGCCCGCCACCACTTTACCGCCGAGGATCGCTTCTACCGCATCATCCTGGCTTTCGTACACCTTGGCCGGGCCGCGGAAGGTGAGGATTTCCTTGTCTACGCCGGCGGTTTTGACGATGCAGCCGTTTTCCGCCAGGTTGCCGTACAGCACCGCCAACCCGCCGTCCTGACTGTAGGCGTGTTCACGGGTGCGGATGCAGCCTTCCTTGCGGTC
Source organism: Serratia sp. YC16 (assembly GCF_009707615.1). NCBI lineage: Bacteria > Pseudomonadati > Pseudomonadota > Gammaproteobacteria > Enterobacterales > Yersiniaceae > Serratia > Serratia sp. YC16. Next base: position 22,696 of record NZ_WLYN01000018.1, read on the forward strand.
GGTGTCCAGCGAATCCCAGCGGCAGTCCTGAGAGAATGCCTGCGTGGTGCGGATGCCGGCCGGCCCGGCGGAGTACATTTTCTTGACGCTTTCGTCGCGGGTCAGCATCACGTCGTAGGCTTCCAGCGTCTGCGGCAGGGTCAGCCCCAACACGTTGTTCACCTCACGGTTCAGCAAACCGGCGCGATCCAGCTCGCCGAGGATGCCGATCACCCCACCGGCGCGGTGCACGTCTTCCATGTGGTATTTCTGCGTGCTCGGCGCCACCTTGCACAGGTGCGGCACTTTGCGCGACAGGCGATCGATGTCCTCCATGGTGAAGTCCACCTCGCCTTCTTGCGCCGAAGCCAGCAGGTGCAGCACGGTGTTGGTCGAACCGCCCATGGCGATATCCAGCGTCATGGCGTTTTCAAACGCCGCCTTGTTGGCGATATTGCGCGGCAACGCGCTGGCGTCGTCCTGCTCGTAATAACGTTTGGTCAGCTCGACGATGCGTTTGCCGGCGTTGAGGAACAATTCCTTGCGATCGGCATGGGTGGCCAGCAGCGAGCCGTTGCCCGGCTGCGACAGGCCCAGGGCTTCGGTCAGGCAGTTCATCGAGTTGGCGGTGAACATGCCGGAGCAGGAACCACAGGTCGGGCAGGCGGAACGTTCTATCTGCTCGCTGTCGGCGTCGCTGACGTTCGGGTTGGCCCCCTGGATCATGGCGTCCACCAGATCCAGTTTGATGATCTGGTTGGAGAGTTTGGTCTTGCCGGCCTCCATCGGGCCACCGGAGACGAAGATCACCGGAATGTTCAGGCGCAGCGCCGCCATCAGCATGCCCGGGGTGATTTTGTCGCAGTTGGAGATGCACACCATCGCGTCGGCGCAGTGGGCGTTCACCATGTATTCAACCGAATCGGCGATCAGCTCGCGCGACGGCAGGGAATAGAGCATGCCGCCGTGGCCCATGGCGATGCCGTCATCCACCGCGATGGTGTTGAACTCTTTGGCCACGCCGCCGGAGGCTTCGATCTGTTCGGCGACCAGCTTGCCCAGATCGCGCAGATGCACGTGGCCCGGGACGAACTGGGTGAAGGAGTTGACCACGGCGATGATCGGCTTGCCGAAATCGGCGTCGGTCATCCCGGTCGCGCGCCACAAGGCGCGGGCACCCGCCATATTGCGGCCGTGGGTGGTGGTGGCGGAACGGTACTTAGGCATGCTCTTTTCACTCCAAATGTATTTATGGCAGGCGGCGAACGAACCGCCTGGATATTCTTATCTTGTCTGTCTTGTCGTCCGCCACGCTGCGCGGCGAGCCTTGTCGTTAAGGGTTTACCGGATCCAGCCAGCCGTACTTGTCTTCCGTCTTGCCGGTGAACAGGCCGAAGAACGCCTCCTGAATCTGTTTGGTCACCGGGCCACGTTTACCGATACCGACCTGAATGCCGTCCACGCTGCGCACCGGCGTGATCTCCGCCGCGGTGCCGGACATGAACACCTCATCGGCCAGGTACAGCGATTCGCGCGACAGCACCTGCTCGCGCACTTCGAAGCCCATGTCTTTCGCCAGCTTGATGATCGCATCGCGGGTGATGCCCGGCAGCGCCGACGAGGTGAACGGCGGGGTGTAGATCACGCCGTCTTTCACCTGGAACAGGTTCTCGCCCGCCCCTTCGGAAATGTAACCGTGCACGTCGAGCGCGATGCCTTCCTGATAGCCGTGGCGGCGCGCTTCGCTGCCCACCAGCAGGGAGGAGAGATAGTTGCCGCCGGCTTTGGCCGCGGTCGGGATGGTGTTCGGCGCCGCGCGGTGCCAAGAGGAGACCATCGCATCGATACCTTGCTCCAGCGCCTCTTCACCCAGGTACGCGCCCCAAGGAAACGCCGCGATAATCACGTCCGTTTTATAACCGGCCGGCGGGTTGACGCCCATGCCGACATCGCCGACGAACACCAGCGGGCGAATGTACGCGCTGACCAGGTTGTTCTTGCGCAGCGTGGCGCGGCAGGCTTCCATCAACTCGTCGACGCTTTGCGAAACCGGCATGCGGTAGATTTTCGCCGAGTCGTGCAGACGCTGCATGTGCTCGCGATGGCGAAACACCACCGGCCCCAAGTGCGAGTCGTAGCAGCGCACGCCTTCAAATACCGACGTACCGTAATGCAGCGCGTGCGACATCACGTGCACTTTGGCCTCGGCCCAGGGAACCATCTCACCATTGAACCAAATGTAATCGGCTTTCTTTGTCATTGTTATTTATCCTTCTCGGCGCCTCAGGCGCGTATTTGTTGTGATGTTGGCTGCTGGATCTCGACGCAGGAGACGTCCATCAGCTTGCTTAATTGAGATGACAACAAGGCCACCGGACGCGGGCTGGCAACGGTCAATTCGATATTGATGCTGTCGGCGTTGGCCGGGGAAACCATATTCATAGCACAAACCTGAAAGCCGCGATGACGCACGACCCGCAATACGCGCTCTAACATTTCGGGGCGAAAACGCGCCTGGATCGAGAGTTGATGCTGCATCATGATATTTCCTCCAACATGGTTTCGTTGCCGGCGCCCGGCGGCACCAGCGGCCAGACGTTTTCGAGTTCGTCGATAGAGACCTGCAGCAGATAAGGGCCTTCGGTGTTGAACAGCGCCTCGAGGGCGCCCTCCACCTGATCCTTGCGGCTGATGCGCTGGCCGGGAATACCGAAGGCGGCGGCCAGCATCAGGAAGTCGGGGTTATCGGACAGGTTGGTTTCGCTGTAGCGGCCGTCGAAGAACAACTGCTGCCATTGACGCACCATCCCGAGGCGCTGGTTGTCCAGCAGCACGATTTTGAGCGGCAGCTGCTTGCGCTTGATGGTGCCCAGTTCCTGCACGTTCATCATGAAGGAGCCATCACCCGAGACGCAGATCACCGTATCTTGCGGGCGGGCAATCTGAGCGCCTACCGCGGCCGGCACGCCGAATCCCATGGTGCCGAGGCCGCTGGAGGTGATGAAATTCTCCGGGCGCTCGAACGTCATGTGCTGAGCGCTCCACATCTGGTGCTGACCGACGTCGGTGGTCACTACGCTGTTGGCCGGCTTGCGGTCAGACAGCTGGCGCAAGAACAGCGGCGCAAAGATCGGCTGGCCGGGGTGATCGTAGCGGCAGGCGTGCTCGGCTTTCAGCGCCGTTACCCGCTGCTGCCAGGCGGCGATGTTCAGCGGGCGCTGCAACGCCGGCAGCAATGCTTTCAGATCGCCCTGCAGAGCCACATGCGCCTGGCGCAGCTTGCTCATCTCCGCCGGATCGATATCCATGTGGATCACTTTGGCGTGCGGCGCGAAGGCGTTCAGTTTGCCGGTCACGCGATCATCGAAACGCGCGCCGACAGCGATCAGCAGATCGCACTCCTGCACCGCCAGGTTGGCGGCCTTGGCGCCATGCATGCCCAGCATGCCGAGGTACAGCGGATCTTGCGCATCCGGCGCGCCCAGCCCCTTCAGGGTGGCGACGTTCGGCATGCGGGTCACGGCGATGAACTCGCGCAGCGCCGGCACCGCCTGCGCCATGCCCACGCCGCCGCCGACGTACAGCATCGGTTTGTGCGCCTGCGCCAGCAGCTCGGCCGCCTCCGCCAACGCCGCCGCCGGAAACGCCGGCGCTTCATCGACCGGCATCAGGTGCGGATGCAAGTCGCCCTGCGCCAGCTGGATGTCTTTCGGGATATCGATCAGCACCGGGCCAGGGCGGCCGCCGGCGGCGATGGCGAACGCTTCCGCCATAATGCCCGGCAAGGCGTCCAGCGACTCCACCAGGAAACTGTGCTTGGTGCAGGCCAGAGACAGGCCGAGAACATCGATCTCCTGAAAGGCATCGGTGCCGATCAGCGCGGAACCCACCTGACCGGTGATGGCGACAACGGGAACGGAATCGAGCAGCGCATCAGCCAGGCCGGTGATCAGGTTAGTGGCGCCGGGGCCGGAAGTGGCGATGCAAACGCCGACGTTGCCGGTGGCGCGGGCGTAGCCGATGGCGGCCATGGCGGCGCCCTGTTCATGGCGGCACAGCAGGTGTTCCACACCACCGTCATACAGTGCATCGTACACCGGCATGATTGCCCCACCCGGATAGCCGAATACGGTATCCACTCCCTGCGCACGCAACGCTTGAACTACCCACTGAGCGCCATTCATAGTTATTTCCCCGCCTTACTTCGACAACTGCAGGATTTTGTTCTGTTTTTCATCTTCCGCCCCTTGCTCCACTTTTCTCTTGCCAATAAAAAACCCCCGGACCTGACGGTGCGGGGGTTCTCTTGCGATTCCGGCTTGTTTGCTAAGCCTTTCTTCGTCCAAGTGCAGCCCCGCACGGTGGGATAATAATCACCACCACGCTAATCACGACTAGGCTAATCACTTGGGCAAAGGCTTTCATAATGGGTTTGTTCACTGTGCTCATTCAGAACTAATGCTTACAGAGGTACCACAGCCGCGCGCGACATGACAACACTTTTTTTGCGTTATTATTCGGCGCAATCTGGTCATACCTCATGCGGATCGCCCGGATTTCATACGTTGGCGCGCATGCCCGGATTTTTCACCGCGCCGGTGATGGCCTTGCCGCGCGTATCCTTGCCGAAGAACACCAACAGGGCGATCGCTACCGCTACCGTGCCGGCGACGATCGCCATCGCCAGGCCGTAATTGTGTCCATGATGCTCGGCGATGCTGGCTTGCAACGTGGCGTTGACCGAGGCGATCAGGTTGCCCAGCTGATACACGAACCCTGGCAGCACCGCGCGGGTGTTGGCCGGCACCAGCTCGGTCAGGTAGGTCGGCACTACGCCCCAGGCGCCTTGCACCATGAACTGCATCAGGAAAGCGCCGAGCCCCAACATCAGCGAGCCGCTGGAAAACGCCCACAGCGGGATCACCGGCAACGCCAGCAGCGCGGCGATGATGATCGCTTTTTTCCGGCCGATTTTTTCCGACAACGAACCGAAGAATACGCCACCGATAATTGATGCGATATTGTAGCTAATGGCAATGATACTGACGGTTTTAGGATCGAAACCGTGCTGAACTTTCAGAAACACCGGATACAGATCCTGGGTGCCGTGGGAGAAGAAATTGAACGCCGCCATCAGCAATACCAGATAGCAGCACAGCTTCCAGTGGCTCTTCAGCACCGGCAGCAAAGCGGTGCTCTCTTTACGCTCACGTGCCGCCAGCCACACCGGCGACTCGTGCACGCAATAATAAATAAACGGCAGCAGCAGGATCGGTGCCGCGCCGATGACGAACATGCCGCGCCAGCCGACCGTTTCGAACAGCAGGCCATAGGCCACCGCCGCCAGCAAATAACCGAACGGATAACCGGCCTGGAAAATGCCCGACATCAGCCCGCGCGAGCGGTCCGGTATGGTTTCCATCGCCAATGACGACGCCACGCCCCAGATACCGCCCATCGCAACGCCGTACAGCACCCGCAACAGCAAAAAGACCGTCAGCGAAGGTGCGGCGGCGGAAAGCAGTTCAAACACCGAGAAGAAGACGATATTCAGCATCAGGATCGGCTTGCGGCCATATTTTTCCGCCGCTCGCCCAAAGATCAGCGCGCCTATTGGCCGCACCGCCAGCGTGAGAAGAATGGCCAACGTGACCTGCTCCAGGCCGACGTGAAAGGATTGTGCGATATCGCTGAGCAAGAATACCAGCACGAAAAAATCGAAAGCGTCGAGCGTCCAGCTTGAAAAGCTGGCGATTGCCGCGTTGCGTTGCAGCGAGGTCCAACCAAACATAGTGTTATCCCTACCGTAGAGTACGAAGTCAGGAGATTTAGCGGCTGCCGGGCGGAATGCGGCGGCGGTCGGAGTGTGTCAAAGAAGTGATTTTTCTTTTAATCAATTGTTAAATACACCCATTAAGCCTATGGGTGCAATGCGTCTGGGCCGCTAATGTGTTGCAGGCTTCAGCGAATTGTTAATGGGTATTGCCGCAGGCTGCGAGGCAGCTCGCACAATCTTATTCGCTTCGATGAAAATCGGTGATTAGGCTGCGAACATCATGGAAAAATTACCAATAACGCCGCGCGCCGCCAGGATGAATCGCGCATCATGTCGCCCTCAGCAAGGAGAGCAATATGTCACTGGCGGTAATCTATAGCCGCGCCATCATCGGCGTTCAGGCCCCTTCCGTCACGGTAGAGGTGCATATCAGCAATGGCCTGCCCGGCCTGACGTTGGTCGGTCTGCCGGAAACCACGGTGAAAGAAGCGCGCGATCGGGTGCGCAGCGCCCTGATAAACAACGGTTTCACCTTCCCCGCACGGCGCATCACCGTCAATTTGGCGCCCGCCGATCTACCGAAAGAAGGCGGGCGTTACGATCTGCCGATAGCGCTGGCGATCCTCGCCGCCTCCGAGCAACTGCCCCTCGCCCCCCTGGCGCGCTATGAGTTTCTCGGCGAGCTGGCGCTGTCCGGCTCACTGCGCGCGGTCAAGGGCGCTATCCCGGCGGCGCTGGCGGCAGCCGAGGCCGGGCGACAACTGATCCTCTCAACGGATAACGCCGCCGAGGTCGGCCTGATCGCACAGTCGCACTCCCATACCGCCCGACACCTGTTGGAAGTCTGCGCCTTTCTGCTCGGCCAGGGCGAACTGCCGGTGGCGACCACACCTCCCGCTGCGGACAACGTCTGCGAAAGCGCCGACCTACGCGACATCATCGGCCAGGAACAGGCCAAACGGGCACTGGAGATCGCCGCCGCCGGCGGGCATAACCTGCTGTTGATCGGGCCGCCTGGCACCGGTAAAACCATGCTGGCCAGCCGTCTCACGGGCTTGCTGCCGCCGCTCGCGGAGCATGAAGCGCTGGAAAGCCTGGCGGTCGCCAGCTTGCAGCATCATGTTCCCGCCGCTCTGCTATCGCGCCAGCGGCCGTTTCGCGCGCCGCATCACAGCGCCTCGATGGCGGCATTGGTCGGCGGCGGCTCACTGCCGCGCCCGGGCGAGATCTCGATGGCGCATAACGGCGTGCTGTTTCTGGATGAGCTGCCGGAATTCGAGCGTAAAGTACTGGATGCGCTGCGTGAACCGCTGGAATCCGGCGAGATCGTGATTTCACGCGCCAACGCCAAGGTCTGCTTCCCTGCAAGGGTACAATTGATCGCAGCGATGAACCCCAGCCCGACCGGGCATTACCACGGGTTGCACAATCGCGCCTCACCGCAGCAGGTGCTGCGTTATCTGGCTCGGCTATCGGGGCCTTTTCTCGACCGTTTCGATCTGTCTATCGAGGTGCCGCTGCTGCCGCCAGGTACCCTCAGTCAGCGGCAAAGGCATGGAGAAAGCAGCGAGCAGGTGAGAGAAAGAGTGTTACTGGCGCGCGCCCGGCAGCTCGAACGCGCCGGCAAAATCAACGCGCTGTTGAGCAACCGCGAAGTGGAACGGGATTGCGTTTTGCAGGCGGCGGACGCCGAGTTTTTGGAGACGACATTGAACGCGCTGGGGCTATCGGTCCGCGCCTGGCAGCGCATCTTGAAGGTTGCACGCACGCTGGCGGATTTGGCGGGAGATGCTGAGCTCAACAGGCGCCACCTTAGCGAAGCGCTGGGCTATCGCAGTATGGATCGTCTGCTGTTACAGCTGCATCGGAGTCTGGAATAGAAAATGGGGCCCGCAGGCCCCATCGTCTTTAGTCGTCGCTGTCGCTGTAATCTTCTACTGCGTCAGCCTGCGGTTTACCGCCGGACAGAGTATGGAATTTCTTCGGGCGACGTGTGCGCGCCAGATATTTAGCCCATACTTTTTCCTGCTCGGTAGCCGCTTCGCGCTCACCGCGGCACACTGCGACGAACAGCTGTTCTTCTTCAGTGACCGGCTGGCGTTTACCTGAGTCCAACTCGTTAAACGCGTAGCCGAAGCGCTCTAGCAATTGCGCCTCTTTAATGGTGAAATCGCCGTGACGGGAGAACCCGCGAGGGTAATGTTTATTATCAAAAAAACGATTGGTCGTGGTGAAGCTATCCGCCATCTGACACGCTCCTAATTCTCTTATGGCCGTGCTGTTTATGGCGCGGAGTATTAGATAGGCTTGACAGCGTGTAAAACAAAACATTTAAATCTTAACGACAAATTTTTTTGGAGATAGGTGTGGATACCGAATTACTGAAAACCTTTTTGGAGGTCAGTAGAACGCGTCACTTTGGCAGAGCCGCAGAATCTTTGTACTTAACGCAGTCCGCGGTCAGTTTCCGCATCCGTCAGCTAGAAAACCAGTTGGGCGCAAATTTATTTACCCGTCATCGCAATAATATCCGCCTGACACCAGCTGGTGAGCGGCTTCTGCCCTATGCAGAGAGCCTGATGAACACCTGGCAGCTGGCGAAGAAAGAGGTCGTGCGTTCGCTGCAACACACCGAGTTATCGATCGGCGCTACCGCCTCGCTGTGGGAGGCCTATCTGACCCCGTGGCTACAGGCGCTCTATCAACAGCGGGAGGCGCTGCAGCTCGAAGCCAGGGTGGCATTAAGGCACTCTTTGGTAAAACAACTGCATGAAAGGCAGCTCGATTTACTGATCACCACAGAACCGCCGAAGATGGATGAATTGGCCAGCCAGCAACTGAGCAATTTCTCTTTACGCCTGTTCTCATCCGCACATCGCGACAAGCAGGCCCCGATGCCCTATATCAAGCTGGAATGGGGGGCCGACTTCCACCAACAGGAAAACCGCATGTTGGAAGGCGATAACGTGCCGGTACTCACCACCACCTCCGCTCATCTCACGCGCCAGCTGCTGGAAACCACAGGCGGCTGCGCCTTCCTGCCCAGCCAATGGGAAAAAGAGTACCCGCAATTGGTTGCCGCCGCCGAGATCCCGCCGATTATTCGCCCACTGTATGCCGTCTGGTTGCAAAACAGCGATCAACAGCCTTTGATTCGACAATTACTTAAAATACCTTTAAATACCGCAGCCTAACACGTTATGGCGGCCTTAAATGCCGCCATCGTGGTCGTTGGCTGTCTATCGAGTTAAAATGCGGCTATCGCCTTCTGAGAGAAGATAACGCAAAACGGTGCGACACTCAGGGGGTTAAGGGGGGATTGGAAGTACACGCGGCAGCCGGGAGAGGGCAAACATTGCCTATGGCGTCTAATGCGCTTTTTTCCGCAGCCGTAATGCTCTAAGACAGAGGAACCGTAGGCAAAAAAAAACCCTTTGCTTTCGCAAAGGGTTCTTAATATGGCAGGGGCGGAGAGACTCGAACTCGCGACACCCGGTTTTGGAGACCGGTGCTCTACCAACTGAGCTACGCCCCTAAATCTCGCTTAACATTATGCCTGCTAAGAAAGCAGGCATAATTAAATAAGTGGCGGAACGGACGGGG
>NZ_WLYN01000019.1:0-30588 GCF_009707615.1 Serratia sp. YC16
CCGTGCTGGTGAGAACGTAGGCGTTCTGCTGCGTGGTATCAAACGTGAAGAAATCGAACGTGGTCAGGTACTGGCTAAGCCAGGCTCTATCAAGCCGCACACCCAGTTCGAATCTGAAGTGTACATCCTGAGCAAAGATGAAGGTGGTCGTCACACTCCATTCTTCAAAGGCTACCGTCCACAGTTCTACTTCCGTACTACTGACGTGACCGGTACCATCGAACTGCCNCGTTGGCGCTGGTGTTGTTGCCAAAGTTATCGCTTAATCGCTGATAAAGTTTGACGCGACACGCGGTAAAAGGGCATCATTTGATGCCCTTTTTCTACGCTGTGAACTAGAACCTATCTCATCAGCGATTTTGCAGTCATAATCATTGGTGAGATGGGCTCTTAAACCGTATTGACTGAAATACGTCATAGCGTAAAACACCGGGATATCGCTAGTGCGGTATCCGATCGGTTTGGTTTGCCTCGCAATGCGAGGCAAAGTTGTTTGTTCTGAATCATCATTGTGACAGGTTGGTTTATGAGTGCGAATACCGAGGCTCAAGGGAGCGGACGCGGCCTGGAAGCGGCAAAGTGGCTGATCGTCGCCGTTCTGTTGGTTGTGGCTATTGTCGGTAACTATTACTACCGTGATTTAAGCCTGCCATTGCGCGCGCTGGCAGTTGTGCTGATCATCGCCGTTGCTGGTGCAGTGGCTCTGATGACCACCAAAGGCAAAGCCACCGTTGCGTTTGCCCGCGAAGCGCGTACCGAAGTACGTAAAGTGATTTGGCCAACTCGTCAGGAAACGCTACACACCACGTTGATCGTTGCCGCGGTAACCGCCGTGATGTCACTGATTCTGTGGGGGCTGGATGGTATTCTGGTCCGTCTGGTGTCGTTTATTACTGGCCTGAGGTTCTAAAATGTCTGAAGCTCCAAAAAAACGTTGGTACGTCGTTCAGGCGTTTTCCGGTTTTGAAGGTCGCGTAGCGCAATCGCTGCGTGAACACATCAAACTGCACGATATGGAAGAGCTGTTCGGCGAAGTGATGGTGCCTACGGAAGAAGTGGTTGAAATCCGTGGCGGCCAGCGTCGCAAGAGCGAGCGTAAGTTCTTCCCTGGCTATGTGCTGGTGCAAATGGTAATGAATGACGCCAGCTGGCACCTGGTGCGCAGCGTACCGCGCGTCATGGGGTTCATCGGCGGTACTTCTGACCGTCCTGCGCCGATCAGCGATAAAGAAGTTGATGCGATCATGAACCGCCTGCAGCAGGTTGGTGACAAGCCGCGTCCGAAAACGCTGTTCGAGCCGGGCGAGCTGGTGCGCGTCAACGACGGCCCGTTTGCCGATTTCAACGGCGTGGTCGAAGAAGTCGATTACGAGAAGAGCCGCCTGAAAGTTTCCGTTTCCATCTTCGGCCGTGCAACGCCGGTGGAACTGGACTTCAGCCAGGTTGAAAAAGGCTGATCGAATAATCAGCAGTAAGCGGTCCGTTGCCGCTTGTCAAAGGCGCGAAATTGAACTACAATTTCGCGCCTTTTGTTTTTAGATGCCTTGCCTGACGTTTGTTCGGCGAGGTTAAACACGGGGAGCCTCTCACGAGGCGATACTACCCAAACCGAGGAAATTTAAATGGCCAAGAAAGTACAAGCCTACGTTAAGCTGCAAGTTGCAGCTGGTATGGCTAACCCGAGCCCGCCAGTTGGTCCAGCTCTGGGTCAGCAAGGCGTTAACATCATGGAATTCTGTAAGGCGTTCAATGCTAAGACTGACAGCATTGAAAAAGGTCTGCCGATTCCGGTTGTTATTACCGTTTATTCTGATCGCTCCTTCACTTTCGTTACCAAAACCCCGCCAGCAGCAGTACTGCTGAAAAAAGCGGCTGGTATCAAGTCTGGTTCCGGTAAGCCGAACAAAGACAAAGTAGGTAAAGTGACCCGTGCTCAGGTACGTGAAATCGCAGAAACCAAAGCTGCGGACATGACTGGTTCTGACGTTGAAGCGATGACTCGCTCCATCGAAGGTACCGCTCGTTCCATGGGCCTGGTAGTGGAGGATTAAGAGATGGCTAAGCTGACCAAGCGCATGCGCGTGATCCGTGACAAAGTTGATGCTACTAAACAGTATGACATCACTGAAGCTGTTGCTCTGCTGAAAGAGCTGGCCACCGCTAAATTCGTAGAAAGCGTTGACGTTGCCGTGAACCTCGGCATCGACGCTCGTAAATCTGACCAAAACGTTCGTGGCGCTACCGTTCTGCCACACGGCACCGGTCGTTCCGTTCGCGTTGCCGTATTTGCCCAAGGCGCTAACGCTGAAGCAGCGAAAGCTGCTGGCGCAGAGCTGGTAGGTATGGACGATCTGGCTGACCAGATCAAGAAAGGCGAAATGAACTTCGACGTTGTTATTGCTTCTCCGGATGCAATGCGCGTTGTAGGTCAACTGGGCCAGATCCTGGGTCCACGCGGCCTGATGCCAAACCCGAAAGTGGGTACCGTTACTCCGAACGTTGCTGAAGCTGTGAAAAACGCTAAAGCAGGTCAGGTTCGCTACCGTAACGACAAAAACGGCATCATCCATACCACTATCGGTAAGGTTGATTTCGACGCAGACAAACTGAAAGAAAACCTGGAAGCCCTGCTGGTTGCGCTGAAAAAAGCAAAACCTTCTCAGGCGAAAGGCATGTACATCAAGAAAGTTAGCCTCTCCACCACCATGGGTGCTGGCGTTGCTATCGATCAGAGCGGTCTGTCTGCTGCAGCGAACTAATCGCACTTGCGATTATCGCTTTGACTTGGGGCCGAGATTTGTCTAGAATCTTATGCCCCAAGGTTTTGCTATTGGCTATGCCGTAAGCAAAACAAAGATTTTTCGGTTGGAGCCTGGCCTATCCAGGCCTCCGTCCAAGACCGCAGGTGTATCGCAAGATACTTAATCCTTCCTGCGTAGACGGTGACAGAGCCTAAGAAAATTTTTCTTTTTTATAAAAGAATGTCTTTGCTGGATTCTGCTCACCGTGTTAAGCCGCTCGGCGTGGCGTTTTACAAAGCGCCGAGTGAAGTGAGTTCCGGGGATTTTCCCCGGCTAATCCAGGAGCAAAAAGCTAATGGCATTAAATCTTCAAGACAAACAAGCGATTGTTGCTGAAGTCAGCGAAGTAGCCAAAGGCGCGCTGTCTGCGGTTGTTGCGGATTCCCGCGGCGTTACCGTAGATAAAATGACTGAACTGCGTAAAGCAGGTCGTGAAGCTGGCGTTTACATGCGTGTTGTTCGCAACACCCTGATGCGTCGCGTAGTTGAAGGCACTCCATTCGAATGCCTGAAAGACACGTTTGTCGGTCCAACCTTGATTGCATTCTCTCACGAACACCCGGGCGCTGCTGCTCGTCTGTTCAAAGAGTTCGCGAAAGCGAATGCAAAATTCGAGGTTAAAGCTGCGGCCTTTGAAGGTGAGCTGATCCCAGCGGCGCAAATCGACCGCCTGGCGACGCTGCCAACTTACGAAGAAGCGATCGCACGCCTGATGGCAACCATGAAAGAAGCCGCTGCCGGCAAACTGGTTCGCACTCTGGCTGCAGTACGCGATCAGAAAGAAGCGGCGTAAGCCCCTCTTTCTTAGCCTTTGCTAACGTATTTAAACTATTTCTGAATTTTAGGAACAATTGTTATGTCTATCACTAAAGACCAAATCCTGGAAGCAGTTGCCGCTATGTCCGTAATGGACGTTGTTGAACTGGTTTCCGCTATGGAAGAAAAATTCGGCGTTTCTGCTGCTGCTGCTGTAGCTGTAGCTGCTGGCCCAGCTGAAGCTGCTGAAGAGAAAACTGAATTCGACGTTATCCTGAAAGCTGCAGGCGCTAACAAAGTTGCTGTTATCAAAGCAGTACGTGGCGCTACCGGCCTGGGTCTGAAAGAAGCTAAAGACCTGGTTGAATCTGCTCCAGCCGCTCTGAAAGAAGGCGTGAGCAAAGATGACGCAGAAGCTCTGAAAAAATCTCTGGAAGAAGCTGGCGCAGAAGTTGAAGTTAAATAAGCCAACCTTTCCGGTTGCAGCCTAGTCTTTTAGGCTGATGGCTGGTGACTTTTTAGTCACCAGCCTTTTTGCGCTGTAGGGCGCCAGTAGCGTTTCACACTGTTTGGCTGCTGGTTTCGCCTCCCAATGTTTGTTTCTATTGACGACTTAATATACCGCGGTCTTTGCACTACCAGGAGTTCTGGGGGAAGGCGCGATGAAATGGTTTAAGCGTGATAGCAAGAGACATTGCGGAAAGTGTTCCCGCTTTCCGGTCGACAAAACGGTGTTGCATGAACTGTCCCTAATCGGACGGACAGATTGGGTCACTGATCAGCGAGCTGAGGAACCCTATGGTTTACTCCTATACCGAGAAAAAACGTATTCGTAAGGATTTTGGTAAACGTCCACAAGTGCTGGACATACCATATCTCCTTTCTATCCAGCTTGACTCGTTCCAGAAGTTTATCGAGCAAGATCCAGAAGGGCAGTACGGCCTTGAAGCCGCATTCCGTTCTGTTTTCCCTATCCAGAGCTACAGTGGCAATTCGGAGCTGCAATACGTTAGCTACCGTCTTGGTGAGCCGGTCTTCGACGTCAAAGAGTGCCAGATCCGTGGTGTGACGTTCTCTGCACCGCTGCGCGTAAAACTGCGCCTGGTTATCTATGAGCGCGAAGCGCCTGAAGGTACGGTCAAAGACATCAAGGAACAAGAAGTCTACATGGGCGAAATTCCGCTCATGACCGAAAACGGCACCTTTGTGATCAACGGTACTGAGAGGGTTATCGTATCTCAGTTGCACCGTAGTCCTGGCGTATTCTTCGACAGCGATAAGGGTAAAACCCACTCCTCGGGTAAAGTGCTGTACAACGCACGCATCATCCCTTACCGCGGTTCATGGTTGGACTTCGAGTTCGATCCGAAAGACAACCTGTTCGTGCGTATTGACCGTCGCCGCAAACTGCCTGCGACCATCATTCTGCGCGCGCTGAACTACACCACTGAACAGATCCTCGACCTGTTCTTTGACAAGATCGTCTTCGAAATCCGCGACAACAAGCTGCAGATGGAGCTGGTGCCTGAGCGCCTGCGTGGTGAGACCGCTTCGTTCGATATCGAAGCCAACGGCAAGATCTACGTAGAGAAAGGCCGTCGCATCACCGCTCGTCATATCCGTCAGCTGGAAAAAGACGACATTCAGAGCATTGAAGTACCGGTAGAGTACATCGCGGGCAAAGTGGTCGCGAAAGACTATATCGATACCAATACCGGCGAACTGATCTGCGCAGCCAACATGGAGCTGTCGCTGGATCTGCTGGCCAAGCTGAGCCAGTCTGGCCACAAGCGCATCGAAACGCTGTTCACCAACGATCTGGACCACGGCGCGTACATCTCTGAAACGCTGCGTGTCGATCCGACCAACGATCGTCTGAGCTCGCTGGTAGAAATCTACCGCATGATGCGTCCTGGTGAGCCGCCAACGCGCGAAGCTGCCGAAAGCCTGTTCGAGAACCTGTTCTTCTCCGAAGACCGCTACGATCTGTCCGCGGTTGGCCGTATGAAGTTCAACCGTTCTCTGCTGCGCGACGAGATCGAAGGTTCGGGCATCCTGAGCAAAGACGACATCATCGAAGTGATGAAGAAGCTCATCGATATCCGTAACGGCAAGGGCGAAGTGGACGATATCGACCACTTGGGCAACCGTCGTATCCGCTCCGTCGGCGAAATGGCCGAGAACCAGTTCCGCGTAGGTCTGGTGCGTGTTGAGCGTGCGGTGAAAGAGCGTCTGTCTCTGGGCGATCTGGATACCCTGATGCCTCAGGACATGATCAACGCCAAGCCGATTTCGGCGGCGGTGAAAGAGTTCTTCGGCTCCAGCCAGCTGTCCCAGTTCATGGACCAGAACAACCCGTTGTCCGAGATCACGCACAAGCGTCGTATCTCCGCACTGGGCCCGGGCGGTCTGACCCGTGAGCGCGCCGGCTTTGAAGTTCGAGACGTACACCCGACCCACTACGGCCGCGTGTGCCCAATCGAAACGCCGGAAGGTCCAAACATCGGTCTGATCAACTCCCTGTCCGTGTACGCACAGACTAACGAGTATGGCTTCCTGGAAACCCCGTACCGCCGCGTGCGTGACGGCGTGGTGACCGATGAAATCAACTACCTGTCTGCTATTGAAGAAGGCAACTTCGTTATCGCCCAGGCGAACTCCAACCTGGATGAAGAAGGCCGCTTCGTAGAAGACCTGGTCACCTGTCGTAGCAAAGGCGAATCAAGCCTGTTCAGCCGCGACCAGGTTGACTACATGGACGTATCCACCCAACAGGTTGTTTCCGTTGGTGCCTCACTGATTCCATTCCTGGAACACGATGACGCCAACCGTGCATTGATGGGTGCGAACATGCAACGTCAGGCCGTACCAACCCTGCGCGCTGACAAGCCGCTGGTCGGTACCGGTATGGAACGCGCTGTAGCGGTTGACTCCGGCGTAACCGCCGTTGCCAAACGCGGTGGTGTGATCCAGTACGTGGATGCTTCCCGTATCGTTATCAAAGTTAACGAAGACGAGATGTACCCGGGCGAAGCAGGTATCGATATTTACAACCTGACCAAGTACACCCGTTCTAACCAGAACACCTGCATCAACCAGATGCCGTGTGTGAATCTGGGTGAGCCAATCGAGCGCGGCGACGTGCTGGCGGATGGCCCATCGACAGACCTGGGCGAACTGGCACTGGGCCAGAACATGCGCGTAGCGTTCATGCCTTGGAACGGCTACAACTTCGAAGACTCCATCTTGGTCTCCGAGCGCGTGGTGCAGGAAGATCGCTTCACCACCATCCATATCCAGGAACTGGCGTGCGTGTCTCGCGACACCAAGCTGGGGCCTGAAGAGATCACTGCCGACATCCCTAACGTGGGTGAAGCTGCGCTCTCCAAACTGGATGAATCCGGTATCGTGTATATCGGTGCTGAAGTGACTGGCGGCGACATTCTGGTCGGTAAGGTAACGCCTAAAGGCGAAACCCAGCTGACGCCGGAAGAGAAACTGCTGCGTGCGATCTTCGGTGAGAAAGCGTCTGACGTTAAAGACTCTTCTCTGCGTGTACCGAACGGCGTTTCCGGTACGGTTATCGACGTGCAGGTCTTCACACGCGATGGCGTGGAAAAAGACAAGCGCGCGTTGGAAATCGAAGAGATGCAGCTGAAGCAGGCGAAGAAAGACCTGACTGAAGAACTGCAGATCCTGGAAGCCGGCCTGTTCGCACGTATCCACGCGGTGCTGGTTGCCGGTGGCATCGAAGCCGACAAGCTGAGCAAACTGCCGCGCGATCGCTGGCTGGAACTGGGCCTGACCGACGAAGAGAAGCAAAACCAGCTGGAGCAGCTGGCTGAGCAGTACGACGAACTGAAATCCGACTTCGAGAAGAAGCTGGAAGCCAAGCGTCGTAAGATCACTCAGGGCGACGATCTGGCGCCGGGCGTGCTGAAAATCGTCAAGGTTTATCTGGCCGTTAAACGTCAGATCCAACCGGGTGACAAGATGGCGGGCCGCCACGGTAACAAGGGTGTTATCTCCAAGATCAACCCGATCGAAGATATGCCTTACGATGAAAACGGCACGCCGGTAGACATCGTACTGAACCCGCTGGGCGTACCATCACGTATGAACATCGGTCAGATCCTGGAAACCCACCTGGGTATGGCTGCGAAAGGCATTGGTGAGAAGATCAACCAAATGCTGAAGCAGCAGCAGGAAGTGGCCAAGCTGCGTGAGTTCATCCAGAAGGCCTACGATCTGGGCGACGACGTTTGCCAGAAAGTTGACCTGAACACCTTCAGCGACGACGAAGTGCTGCGTCTGGCAGAGAACCTGAAAAAAGGTATGCCGATCGCAACGCCGGTGTTTGACGGTGCGAAAGAGACTGAAATCAAGAAGCTGCTGGAAATGGGCGGAATCCCGACCTCCGGTCAGATCACGCTGTTCGATGGCCGTACCGGTGAGCAATTCGAGCGCCAGGTTACTGTCGGCTATATGTACATGCTGAAACTGAACCACTTGGTTGACGATAAAATGCACGCCCGTTCAACCGGTTCTTACAGCTTGGTTACTCAGCAACCTCTGGGTGGTAAGGCGCAGTTCGGTGGTCAACGCTTCGGTGAGATGGAAGTGTGGGCACTGGAAGCATACGGCGCGGCTTATACCCTGCAGGAAATGCTCACCGTTAAGTCGGATGACGTTAACGGCCGTACCAAGATGTACAAAAACATCGTGGATGGCGATCACCGGATGGAGCCAGGCATGCCGGAATCCTTCAACGTACTGTTGAAAGAAATCCGCTCGCTCGGCATCAACATCGAACTGGAAGACGAGTAATCGTCATGCCGGCTCAGGCTCCCCGCCTAAGGGAGCCTGAGGGTGGTTGTTCAGGTCACACGGGTACCTACTGCGGTTGTGGGTACCCAACAGGTTTAACTCCGACAGGAGCCAATCCGTGAAAGACTTATTGAAGTTTCTGAAAGCGCAAACTAAGACCGAAGAGTTTGATGCGATCAAGATTGCTCTGGCCTCGCCAGACATGATCCGTTCGTGGTCGTTCGGTGAAGTTAAGAAGCCGGAAACCATTAACTACCGTACGTTCAAACCTGAACGTGACGGCCTTTTCTGCGCCCGTATCTTCGGGCCGGTAAAAGATTACGAGTGCCTGTGCGGTAAGTACAAGCGCTTGAAACACCGCGGCGTGATCTGTGAGAAGTGCGGCGTTGAAGTGACCCAGACCAAAGTGCGCCGTGAGCGCATGGGCCACATCGAGCTGGCTTCGCCGACCGCGCACATCTGGTTCCTGAAATCGCTGCCATCCCGCATCGGTTTGCTGCTGGATATGCCGCTGCGTGACATCGAACGCGTACTGTACTTCGAATCCTATGTGGTGGTCGAAGGCGGTATGACCAACCTCGAGCGTCGTCAGATCCTGACCGAAGAGCAGTATCTGGACGCGCTGGAAGAGTTCGGTGACGAATTCGACGCCAAGATGGGTGCGGAAGCTATTCAGGCCCTGTTGAAAAACATGGATCTGGAAGCCGAGTGCGAGCAGCTGCGTGAAGAGCTGAACGAAACCAACTCCGAAACCAAGCGCAAGAAGCTGACCAAGCGTATCAAGCTGCTGGAAGCGTTCGTACAGTCCGGTAACAAGCCGGAGTGGATGATCCTGACCGTGCTGCCGGTACTGCCGCCGGATCTGCGTCCTCTGGTTCCGCTGGATGGCGGCCGTTTCGCGACGTCGGATCTGAACGATCTGTATCGCCGCGTGATCAACCGTAACAACCGTCTGAAACGCCTGCTGGATCTGGCTGCGCCTGACATCATCGTGCGCAACGAAAAGCGTATGCTGCAAGAAGCGGTAGACGCCCTGCTGGATAACGGCCGTCGCGGTCGTGCGATCACCGGTTCCAACAAACGTCCTCTGAAATCTTTGGCCGACATGATCAAAGGTAAGCAGGGTCGTTTCCGTCAGAACCTGCTCGGTAAACGCGTTGACTACTCCGGCCGTTCCGTAATCACCGTAGGTCCATACCTGCGTCTGCATCAGTGCGGTCTGCCTAAGAAGATGGCGCTGGAGCTGTTCAAACCGTTCATCTACGGCAAGTTGGAGCTGCGTGGCCTGGCCACCACCATCAAAGCCGCCAAGAAAATGGTTGAGCGTGAAGAAGCCGTCGTTTGGGATATCCTGGACGAAGTGATCCGCGAACACCCGGTACTGCTGAACCGTGCACCAACCCTGCACCGTTTGGGTATCCAGGCGTTTGAACCGGTTCTGATCGAAGGTAAAGCGATCCAGCTGCACCCGCTGGTTTGTGCGGCCTATAACGCCGACTTCGATGGTGACCAGATGGCTGTTCACGTACCGCTGACGCTGGAAGCCCAGCTGGAAGCGCGTGCGCTGATGATGTCCACCAACAACATCCTGTCCCCAGCGAACGGCGAGCCAATCATCGTTCCTTCTCAGGACGTTGTACTGGGTCTGTACTACATGACCCGCGACTGTGTTAACGCCAAAGGCGAAGGCATGGTGCTGAACGGTTCCAAAGAAGCTGAGCGTGTTTACCGCGCCGGCCTGGCGTCTCTGCATGCGCGCGTTAAAGTGCGTATCACCGAAGACGTCAAGAACGCCGAAGGCGAATGGACCTCTCAGACCAGCATCATCGACACCACCATCGGCCGCGCCATCCTGTGGATGATCGTACCGAAAGGTCTGCCGTACGCGATCGTTAACCAGCCTTTGGGCAAGAAAGCGATCTCCAAGATGCTGAACACCTGTTACCGCATCCTGGGCCTGAAGCCGACCGTTATCTTTGCTGACCAGATCATGTACACCGGTTTTGCTTACGCAGCCCGTTCCGGCGCTTCCGTAGGTATCGACGACATGGTTATCCCGGCCAAGAAAGCGGAGATCATCGAAGAAGCGGAAACCGAAGTTGCCGAGATCCAGGAGCAGTTCCAGTCTGGTCTGGTTACCGCCGGCGAACGCTACAACAAAGTGATCGATATCTGGGCTGCAGCGAACGAACGCGTTGCGAAAGCGATGATGGAAAACCTGTCGGTCGAAGACGTGGTTAACCGTGACGGCGAAGTGGAACAGCAAGTTTCCTTCAACAGCATCTTTATGATGGCCGACTCCGGTGCGCGTGGTTCCGCCGCTCAGATTCGTCAGCTGGCCGGTATGCGTGGTCTGATGGCGAAGCCGGACGGCTCCATCATCGAAACGCCAATCACCGCGAACTTCCGTGAAGGTCTGAACGTACTCCAGTACTTCATCTCCACCCACGGTGCTCGTAAAGGTCTGGCGGATACCGCACTGAAAACCGCGAACTCCGGTTATCTGACCCGTCGTCTGGTTGACGTGGCGCAGGATCTGGTGGTGACCGAAGACGACTGTGGCACCCACGACGGCATCCTGATGACTCCGGTTATCGAAGGTGGCGACGTGAAAGAGCCGCTGCGTGAACGCGTTCTGGGCCGTGTGACGGCAGAAGACGTCCTCAAGCCGGGTACGGCGGACATTCTGGTGCCACGCAACACCCTGCTGAACGAGAAGGCGTGTGACCTGTTGGAAGAGAACTCTGTCGACAGCGTTAAAGTCCGTTCCGTGGTGAGCTGTGAAACCGACTTTGGTGTGTGTGCAAACTGCTACGGTCGCGACCTGGCACGTGGCCACATCATCAACAAGGGTGAAGCCATCGGCGTTATCGCGGCACAGTCCATCGGTGAGCCGGGTACACAGCTGACGATGCGTACGTTCCACATCGGTGGTGCGGCATCTCGTGCGGCTGCTGAATCCAGCATCCAGGTGAAAAACAAGGGTAGCCTCAAGCTGAGCAACGCGAAGTTCGTTATGAACGCCGCAGGCAAGCTGGTAATTACCTCGCGTAACACCGAACTGAAACTGATCGACGAATTCGGCCGTACCAAAGAAAGCTACAAGGTGCCTTACGGCGCCGTGATGGGCAAAGGCGACGGTGAAGAAGTTAACGGCGGCGAAACCGTTGCTAACTGGGATCCGCACACCATGCCGGTCATCAGTGAAGTCAGCGGCTTCATTCGCTTCGCGGACATGGTTGACGGCCAGACCATTACTCGCCAGACCGACGAACTGACCGGTTTGTCTTCTCTGGTAGTTCTGGACAGCGCAGAGCGTACCGGTAGCGGTAAAGACCTGCGTCCGGCACTGAAAATCGTTGACGCTCAGGGCGAAGACGTATTGATCCCAGGTACTGATATGCCTGCTCAATACTTCCTGCCGGGCAAAGCGATCGTTCAGCTGGAAGACGGCATTCAGATCGGTGCGGGTGATACCCTGGCGCGTATTCCTCAGGAATCCGGCGGTACCAAGGATATTACCGGTGGTCTGCCGCGCGTTGCCGACCTGTTCGAAGCACGTCGTCCGAAAGAGCCGGCAATCCTGGCTGAAATCAGCGGGATTATCTCGTTCGGTAAAGAGACCAAAGGCAAACGTCGCCTGGTGATCTCTCCGCTGGACGGCAGCGACGCTTACGAAGAGATGATTCCGAAATGGCGTCAGCTCAACGTGTTCGAAGGCGAAGTGGTGGAACGTGGCGACGTCGTATCCGACGGCCCAGAGTCTCCGCACGACATTCTGCGTCTGCGTGGCGTGCATGCGGTTACCCGCTACATCACCAACGAAGTGCAGGAAGTTTACCGTCTGCAAGGCGTTAAGATTAACGATAAGCACATCGAAGTTATCGTTCGTCAGATGCTGCGTAAAGGCACTATCGTTAGCGCTGGTGGCTCCGAGTTCCTGGAAGGCGAGCAGGCTGAAGTGTCTCGCGTCAAGATTGCCAACCGTCAGCTGGAAGCTGAAGGTAAAATCGCGGCAACCTTCTCGCGCGATCTGCTGGGTATCACCAAGGCATCCTTGGCGACCGAGTCCTTCATCTCCGCCGCATCGTTCCAGGAAACGACGCGCGTTCTGACCGAAGCTGCCGTAGCCGGCAAGCGTGATGAACTGCGTGGCCTGAAAGAGAACGTCATTGTGGGCCGTCTGATCCCAGCCGGTACCGGTTACGCTTATCATCAGGACCGCATGCGTCGTCGTGCTCAGGGTGAAACGCCGGTTGTTCCGCAAGTCAGCGCGGAAGAAGCGACGGCTAACCTGGCCGAACTGCTCAACGCAGGCCTGGGCGGCAGCGACGACGAGTAATCGTCATCCGCGCCGCGGGCCCGGCATGCCGGGCCCCATCGCCAGATAAACCGCTCCTTCGGGGGCGGTTTTTTTTCGCCTCGCATCGGGTTATGACAAACTTTGCTACTATGGTTACAGCAGAATTGACCTGCGCTTTTTATCTGACAACCAAGGACAGTGCGAAACATGGACAGCCTCCTCACCTTCGAAAAACTGACGGCGCAACACCTGCCTTACCTGTATGAGATCCGTTTTTCCGTCGAAGAAAACCTGCTGCATCCGCATCAGATTCAGTATCTGCAGCGCAAACAGGCGCTGGAGGACATCAATCAGGGCGGCGGCTGGATCTGCAAGCATGGCGATGACTATGCCGGCGTGGGATTCGGGCTGTTCATCCCCGAACCGCTGATCGGCGGCCTGTTCGTGAAGCCGGAATACCAATCGCTGGGGATCGGCTCCGCCTTGTTGGCGCGAGTCACCGCCTGGATGTTTGAGCACGGCGCCGAGGCGATCCACTTAACCACCGATCCGGGCTCCAGGGCCGAAGGCTTTTATCAACATCATGGCTGGGTCGTGGTCGGGCAGGATGAATTCGGCCAGGCCGAACTGGTGAAACGCAAAGAGGGTGAATAATGAAAATCAAAGGATTGATGACGCTGCTGCTGTTTTCGCTGTTCTGCGCGCCGCTGTATGCGGCGGTTGACTATTTTTACCTGAAACCGCTCGATGGCGAGAAGATCAAGATAACCCGGCAGATGCTGGAGGCGATGCCGCCGCACACGATCAAAACCTCGACCAATTTCACCCCGGAAGATACGTTCACCGGCGTTGAGTTTGCGGAGCTGGTGAAAGCCTATCATCTGCAAGGTCAGGCGGTGCGTGCTTTCGCCTGGGACGATTATTCCTACTCAATGCCGATTGACGAGATGATTAAATATCGCGTGATCGTCGCCTATCAGCGCGGCGGTAAGCCGATCGACGTTGGGGAACTGGGGCCGTTCGCCATTATCTATCCGCGCGATCAATATGCCGAGTTGAATAATCTGGACGTGAATGCGAAAACCGTCTGGCAGGTCAAACGGTTGGAGATTAAGTAAGATGAGCAAGAAACTGATCGGTACTCTTATCGCGTTGGTTGCCATCTTCTCCCTATTAATTTTGTTGATTGCCATTAATTTCGGCGGCGTAAAAGATCGTTATAAGCAGATCGAACCCAATCTGGACAATTACTCGGTGGCCGAGATCCTTTTTTTGGCGTTCGAAAGGAGCAAAACCGCGTTGCTGCTCAGTGAAAATAACGACTACGACGCCTTCCTGATCAAAAAGAAAATCTTTTACTCAAAGATCCAGATCCTGGAGAGCCGCTCGACCTTCAGCGACTCATTTTATTACGACGACGAATTTATCAAGAATGTCGCACTGCTGAAGCAACAGTACCGCACGTTAGACGGCCTCTCCGCCGGCTTGCTGGCGGGGCAGAAAAGCAAGGCGGATATTCTCGCCTATATGGATGACATCGAAGGCACGCTGGTTGATATCCAGGAGATTATCTATCGGATACAGATCAAAAACTTTACCGAAGTGAAAGGCATCATCCAGGATAATTCGAGTAAAGCCGAGATGTTCGCCTTCTTTTCGCTGATTTTGGTATTCCTGATGATGTTCCTGGTGTTGAGAAATGCCTTCTCGTTAAAAGAGATCATCAAGAACAAGAACATTTTCATCTCTTCCATCTACCACGAGATCGCCGGCTCGACCCAGGCTATCGTCATTGCCGCGGACATCATGGAGCATGAGCTGGCGCAGGAGGAGCTGAAAAAAGAGGCCCGCCTGATTTCCTATCACGGCAATAAGATAGCCGAACAAACGCGCGAGGTGATGGATTACTCGCGGCTTGAGATGGGGGAGGTCAAAGTCAATATTTCCACCTTCCGGCTGAATGACGTGGTGGACGATGCCGTGACCGGTATCGGCACCGGGCGCGGCAACCGCCTCGAGATCCACCGTTCGTCTTATCGTGCGCCTATCGGCTCCGATAAGTACAAGCTCTACCGGATAATGGCCAATTTGCTCAGCAATGCGGACAAGTTTACGCACCACGGCGTGGTCAGCCTCAATGTGAAGGTGTGCCACGGCCATCTGTATTTACGGGTGAAAGACAATGGCATTGGGTTTAACGTCAATAATCTGGATCGGTTATATAAGGCGTTTAACCAGGGCGTAGAAAAAGA
The DNA here is from genome assembly GCF_009707615.1 of Serratia sp. YC16. NCBI lineage: Bacteria > Pseudomonadati > Pseudomonadota > Gammaproteobacteria > Enterobacterales > Yersiniaceae > Serratia > Serratia sp. YC16. The sequence goes on from NZ_WLYN01000019.1 coordinate 14,940, forward strand.
AACGCGGCAGGGATTGGGGCTGGGGCTGACCATTATCAAAAATTATGTCACGACGATGAAAGGCACCATCAGGGTTAAATCTGTCGAAGGCGTTGGCTCATCGTTTTTTATTCGCATTCCGGTCAAGCTAATTAAAGAATAGGTTCGACAGCAGCAGTGAGGAGATAATCAGCGGTTTGGTCGGTTTTTCCACCAGGTGCACGTCATAGTGCAGGATCATGTCGCCGATGTTCTTCTCGTAGTGGTTCAGTTGGCCGGTGAGAATAATGATGCGGGCGTGCGGATCGAGGGCGTCTTTAATTTTCTTCACCACGCGTTCGGAGGTCTCGCCGAAGTCCAACAGCCAGTCCAAAATAAACGCCTCAAAGGACTGCTGCTCCAGCGCGGCCAGCATGGCGTCCGCCGTTTGGAAGGTTTCGGTCTCAATGCCGTATCGGCTGGCGATCTTCTTCAGAAGTTCGAGGATATCGCTGTCATTATCCAGGATGGCGATGCGCGGGGCCGGCAGAAAGTCTATCTTGTTGACTCTATACAGCGGTAATTCGGCCTGCGTATCTCGGCTGGTATTGATGATGAAAAGATCGTCTTTTTTGCAGGCGTAGGTTTCGTCGTCGTTTGCGTGTGTGACCGGGTGTTGGTCGACCTCAATGTTACAGCGCTTGTGAATGCTGTTCATGATAAAGACGCCGTTATGCGTCCTTTGGCCGGCAAACGGCTCGTTGAAATACTGAAAAACCTTTTTCACTTCGTCGAGGGTGATGCCTCTTTTGCCATCCAGTTTCTGCTTGGCGCTGTTGTATTGGAGGTTCAGTATGTTGGCCATCGTGGAGGCATGTTTTCTGTCGCCAACTCCTTTCAGAGTGAGCAACGCGCTGATTGCATCGATGTAATTTGGCGTTTTCTTCATGACAACCCTGGCTTTTTTGATGTTGACCGCGAGCGTTGCAAAATCTGCGCGAGGACCCGTGCTGGATTATAGATGAAGCCTCGGGTATTGCGGTGATATCAGTTTGATTTTCCTTGGCAAACTCAAAACACACTCGATAATAAATAAAAAAACACTCAAAAGACATTCACATTTAATCGTTTATATGATTAATTAGCGCACATACTGTGTGATTCGCGTCCTGGGGGGGTGCCAGTCTCACAAAATAAACCGCCTGCTCTTGTCCGTAAGCAGGGAGCAGGCGGCAAAAAGATCCGCGGCCAACACCAGGGCCATTGGCAGCACCGGGGATTATCCTTCAAGCTTCTCTTGTCGCCGTACCTTCTTTGCTGTGCCTTCTTTTTCCATGCTCTCCACTGTCTGTGGTAACCGCCGCCCTTTGCATCTCACTCTGAGTTATTGCAGAACGCCGTTACTCCTGTCAGCCGAGTCGCCAAAACTGCCTGTCCACATGCCCCACCGGCGCAAATTCAAAAGAGAATGCGGCGTCGCCGTTGGTGAGGAACCGGAGTCGCGCAGAGAATCTCCGCGCGATCCGGGGTGGGATAAGGCGGGACCATCGAGAGGGTAACGGCCCCGGCCGGCGCCGGGTTTGGCGGCCGGCAACGTCACTATAATCGGCGCGTTTGTCGGCGCCAGCACCACCGTTCGGCATTGCGCGGCCGCTCCAGCGTTTTCTTCACACGGCGGTAAACGTTGCCGTTTATTGCGCGCCGCGTCCCAGATAACCGTCCCAGTCTTTCCACACCGGCTGCAGCCCGGCGTTGCTGATGGCCTCGGCGACCTGCTGCGGCGTGCGGCCGTCGTGCGGCTCGAACTGCTCCAGTTCAGGCGGCACGTCGTCGGCATAGCCGCCGGGTTGCGTCTTGGATCCGGCGCTGACGCTGTTGATCGCCACCGGGATCATATGATCGCGGAAGTACGGCGACTCACGCGTAGACAGCGACAGCTCAACGTCCGGCGCGAACAGCCGGAAGGCGCAGATCAGTTGCACCAGCTGAGGCTCGCTCATGATAGACGCCGGTTCGATGCCGCCGGCGCAGGGGCGCAGGCGTGGAAACGAGATCGAGTAACGGCTCTGCCAGTAGGTTTGCTGCAGGTAGAACAGATGTTCCGCCAGCAGGTAGCAGTCGGTGCGCCAGCTGTTGGACAGGCCGATCAACGCGCCGAGGCCGATCTTGTCGATACCGGCGCGCCCCAGGCGATCCGGCGTGGCCAGGCGCCAATGGAAATCCTGCTTCTGGCCGCGCAGGTGGTGCTGCAGATAGGTGGCCGGATGGTAGGTTTCCTGATACACCAGCACGCCGTCCAGGCCCAGCGTTTTCAGTTCGGCGTACTCTTCTTGCGCCAGCGGCTGCACTTCCATCATCAGCGAGCTGAAGTGGCGGCGGATCGCCGGAATGTGCTGGCGGAAATAGTCCATGCCGACCTTGGTCTGATGTTCGCCGGTGACCAGCAACAGATGCTCGAACCCCAACGCCTGGATGGCTGCGCATTCGCGGGCGATCTCCGCCGCATCCAGCGTTTTGCGCTTGATGCGGTTGCTCATCGAAAAGCCGCAGTAGGTGCAGTCGTTGGCGCACAGGTTGGACAGGTACAGCGGCACATAGAAGCTGACGACGTTGCCGAACCGCTGCCGGGTCAGCTGCTGCGCGCGCTGCGCCAGCGGTTCCAGGTACGGCGCGGCGGCGGGGGAGATCAGAGCCATAAAGTCGTCGCGCGTCAGCTTGTCGGCGTTCAACGCACGTTCCACGTCGCGCGCGGTTTTGCCGTTGATGCGCAGCGTAATGTCGTCCCAATCCAGCTGTTGCAAGCGGCTACTGAAGTCGTCGGCCATCACTGCGCCTCCTCGGGTTGGCTGAGGAAGGCGGTCAGCGGGCTGGAGGCGACCGCGCCGCGCTGGCTCGCGCCTAACCCGGCGCTGCGCGCCAGCTCGCCGGCCTCCAGCGCCAGGCGAAACGCCTGCGCCATTTGCACCGGATCGCGCGCCACGGCGATGGCGGTATTCACCAGCACCGCGTCGGCGCCCAGCTCCATCGCTTCCAGCGCGTGGCTCGGCGCGCCGATGCCGGCGTCGACCACCACCGGCACCCTGGCTTGCTCAATGATGATCTCGAGGAAGTCGCGGGTGCGCAGACCGCGGTTGGAGCCGATAGGTGCGCCGAGCGGCATCACCGCCGCACAGCCCACCTCTTCCAGCCGCTTGCACAGCACCGGATCGGCGCCGCAGTAAGGCAGCACGACAAACCCGTCTTTCACCAGCGTTTCCGCCGCCTTCAGCGTTTCTATCGGATCCGGCAGCAGGTATTTCACATCGGGATGGATCTCCAGTTTCACCCAGTGGGTGCCGAGCGCTTCGCGCGCCAGCCGGGCGGCGAACACCGCCTCGGCGGCGGTTTTGGCGCCGGAGGTGTTGGGCAACAGCCTGACGCCCAACTGCTGCAGCGGCGCCAAAATGGCGTCATTGCCGCCGCGCAGATCGACGCGCTTCATGGCCATGGTCACCAGCTGCGAACCGGAGGCCGCCAGCGCCTCCAGCATTAACGCCGGCGTGGCGAACTTGCCGGTGCCGGTGAACAGACGAGAAGAGAAAGTGGTATCGGCGATTTTCAGCATGTCAGCCTCCGGCGATCGCTTGAAACAGCAAAATGTCGTCACCGTCCTGCACCAAATGGTTGGCCCAGTCGGCGCGCGGGATGATGGTTTGGTTGATCGCCAGCGCGGTGCCCGGCTGGTGGCGTTCCAGTTGGCTCAGCAGAGCGGCGACGCTGAGCGGCTGCGCCAGCTCCAGCGGTTGATCGTTCAAACGGATCTTCATGCCGCGCCTCCGCATACCGGGCAGGCGCGGGCCTGGCTCAGTTGCAGCGTGCTCCAGCTCTGTTGCTTGCCGTCGAACAACCGTAGTTTGCCGCTGAGGGGGGAAGGCATGCCGGCCAACATCTTGATGGCCTCCAGCGCTTGCAGGGTGCCGATCACGCCCACCACCGGGCCGAGCACCCCGGCGGTGCGGCAGTTGCGCTGCGGCTCTTCCTGCTCCGGGTACAGGCAGGCATAGCAGCCGTGCGCGTAGGGCGGCTCAAGCACCAGCAGCTGGCCGCTGAAACCGACGGCGCTGCCGCTGATCAGCGGCTTGGCGGCGGCGATGCAGGCGGCATTGACCTCATGACGGGTCGCCATATTGTCGCAGCAGTCCAGCACCAGATCGGCGCGGGCGACCGCGTCGCGCAGCACTTGCCCCTGTAGCCGCTGCGCCAGCGGGATGAGCTCCACCAAAGGGTTCAGCGCCTGCAAATGGCGCTGCGCCAACGCCGCCTTGCCGGTCGCGGTATCGGCGCTGCGGTAAAGGATTTGTCGCTGCAGATTGGTGACGTGCAGCTGGTCGTCGTCGGCCAGCAGCAGCGTGCCGACGCCGGCGGCGGCCAGATACAGTGAAGCCGGGGAGCCGAGCCCCCCGAGGCCGACGATTAACACTGTGGCGCGCTTGAGTTTCTCCTGGCCTTCCGGGCCGACGTCCTCCAGCAGCAGCTGGCGGCTGTAGCGCAAAAACTCCCGATCGTTAAGCATCGTTCGGATCCTCGCCCTCGATCAGCCGCAGCAGCTCGGCCGTCGCCGCGCGCCAGTCTGGCGCCTGGGTGATGGCGCTGACCACCGCCACGCTGCCGACGCCGCACGCCAGCACCGCCGGAACGCGATCGATGCTGATCCCGCCGATCGCCACCGTCGGGTAATCCGCCAGGCCGGCGATGTGGCGTTTCAACTCCGCCAGCCCCTGCGGTGCCGAAGGCATGTCTTTGGTCTGAGTGGGGAAGATGTGCCCCAGCGCGATGTAGGAAGGTTTCACCGCCAGCGCGCGCGCCAGCTCGGCGTCGTCATGGGTGGAGACCCCCAGCCGCAGCCCGGCGCGATGGATGGCCGCCAAATCGGTGGTATCGAGATCTTCCTGGCCCAGATGCACACCGTAGGCGCCGTGTTTGACCGCCAGCCGCCAGTAATCGTTGATGAACAGCCGCGCCTGATAACGCCGGCCCAGCGCGATGGCGGCGGCGATATCCTGTTCAACCTGCTCGTCAGGCAGATCCTTGATGCGCAGTTGGATCGTGGTGACACCGGCCTCCAGCAGGCGAGCGATCCACTCGACGCTGTCGACCACCGGGTAGAGCCCCAGTTTGTGAGGCGTTGCCGGGAAGGGGGTAGTGATATCAGTCATTGCTGGTCTCCTCTTGCAGCGAGGTGGCGCTGTGATACAGGTCGCTGCCGCGGGCGCGGAACTCGGCGGACATTTTTTCCATGCCGGTCAGCTGCACTTCGATCGGCTTGGCGGCCTCTTGGGCAGCGGCGTAGTCGCGCACCTCCTGCGAAATTTTCATCGAGCAGAATTTCGGCCCGCACATTGAGCAGAAGTGGGCGATCTTGCCGGACTCCTGCGGCAGGGTTTCGTCGTGATAGGCGCGCGCGGTGGCCGGATCGAGCGCCAGATTGAACTGATCTTCCCAACGGAATTCGAAGCGCGCCTTGGACATGGCGTTATCGCGGATCTGCGCGCCCGGATGGCCTTTGGCCAGATCGGCGGCGTGAGCGGCGATCTTGTAGGTGATCAGGCCCTGTTTGACGTCCTCTTTGTTCGGCAGGCCGAGGTGTTCTTTCGGCGTGACGTAACACAGCATGGCGCAGCCGAACCAGCCGATCATCGCCGCGCCGATGCCGGAGGTGAAATGGTCATAGCCCGGGGCGATGTCGGTGGTCAGCGGACCGAGGGTGTAGAACGGCGCTTCGTGGCAGTGTTCCAGCTCTTCGGTCATGTTGCGGCGGATCATCTGCATCGGCACGTGGCCCGGCCCTTCAATCATCACCTGCACGTCGTATTCCCAGGCGATTTTGGTCAGCTCGCCCAGCGTATGCAGTTCGGCGAACTGGGCTTCGTCGTTGGCGTCCTGAATCGATCCGGGGCGCAGGCCGTCGCCGAGCGACAGCGAGACATCGTAGGCGGCGCAGATCTCGCAGATTTCACGGAAGTGCTGATAGAGGAAGTTTTCCTGATGGTGCGACAGACACCATTTGGCCATGATCGAGCCGCCGCGCGACACGATGCCGGTCAGGCGTTTGGCGGTCATCGGCACGTAGCGCAGCAGCACGCCGGCGTGGATGGTGAAGTAGTCGACCCCTTGTTCAGCCTGTTCCAGCAGCGTATCGCGGAACATCTCCCAGGTGAGGTTCTCCGCCACGCCGTTGACCTTCTCCAGCGCCTGATAAATAGGCACCGTACCGATGGGCACCGGGCTGTTGCGCAGGATCCATTCGCGGGTTTCGTGAATATAGCGGCCGGTGGAGAGATCCATCACGGTGTCTGCGCCCCAGCGGGTGGACCACACCAGTTTCTCCACTTCTTCTTCTATCGACGACGTGACCGCCGAGTTGCCGATATTGGCGTTCACCTTCACCAGGAAATTGCGGCCGATGATCATCGGCTCCGCCTCCGGGTGGTTGATATTGGCGGGAATGATAGCGCGGCCGGCGGCCACTTCCTGACGCACGAACTCCGGCGTGATGTTGTCCGGCAGGTTGGCGCCCCAGCTCTGACCCGGATGCTGGTGGCGCAGCACCTCGCCGCGAATGCGCTCGCGCCCCATGTTTTCGCGGATGGCGATGAATTCCATCTCCGGGGTGACGATGCCGGCACGGGCGTAGTGCAATTGGGTGACGCACTTGCCCGGCAACGCTTTGCGCGGCAGCGGCAGGTGTTCGAAACGCAGGTGATCGAGGCCTTCGTCCGCCAGCCGCTGTTGGGTGAAGCCGGAGCTGGCGCCGCTCAGGGTGGCGGTATCGCCGCGCGCGTCGATCCAGCCGGCGCGCAGCTTGGCCAGGCCGGCGTGCACGTCGAGCTCGGCTTGCGGATCGCCATACGGGCCGGCGGTGTCATACACCGGGATCGCCTCGTTCTGTTCATACTGCGGATTATCTTTGCTGCCGCCGACCAGGGTCGGGCTGAGCTGAATTTCACGCATCGGCACCTGGATATCGCTGCGCGAGCCCTGCAGGTAGATGCGGCGTGAGTTAGGGAAAGCCATACCTTGCAGCGTGTCGATAAACTGCTGGGCGGCTTCGCGTTGCGCTTTGCGGGCGCGCGGTGGATTAACGTTAGACATAGCAAGTTCCTACCAGTGTGTTGGGTTGGGAAAGTTGCTTGTCTGGAGTTCGGAGGGAGTAATGATGGTGGCCGATAAGGCAGGGCGCCCGCAAAAAGAGGGCCGTGCCTGTGGCGATAGATTACTCTTGTTCCCTTCGCGGGTATTAACCCGATCAGGTTCCGCGGATCCCGAATTAACGGTCTCAGCCTGGCTGATTCGATGAACAAATCAGGCGCTAGGCACTCCGACAAGATGCCCCCCAGTATAGGAGGGATAAGAAAAAAAACTATAAAATTTTAACGCGCCGGATCCAGCGCCTGGTCCGGCAGCGGTTGCTGCGCGGCTTCCGCCTCCAGCAGGATCAGCTTATCTTCCAGCGCAAAGCGCGCCGCCAGCGTTTCGCCGATATCCGACAGGGCCTGATGGAACTCCAGACAAACCTCCTGATCGATATCCACTTCGGTATAGCGATCGTGGAACGCCATGATCTGTTCGGTATTGGCCCATAGCTTGGGATAGATGTTCACCGCCAGCGACATTTTCGGACTGGCCGCGCCTTCCACTTGTTTGATAATTCTGTCATAGATATGAAAATGCCCTGCGGAGAGGTAATCCACCAGGTTGTGGCAAAAGTTCTCCAGCGCTTTTTCATTCAGCGGCGTATGCTTTTCTTTATTCGGTTTGAGGCCTACCAGCGTGCAGTAGGCGACCAGCAACTGCTTGCGGGCCTGAAGCCATTGATCAACTAATTCATTACTACCGCCAACGCGCTGAGTCAGCCTTTCCAAACGGTTGAGCATGTTTGACTCCGTGTAAGTAATAAAAGTAACCGGTAAGTTATTAAAATGTAACAAAGCCGATTCGTAGAGTGCCAGTGAAGCTGAGGTTGTGCAACAACGATATGGAACTTGCATTAACGGGCAATGAAAACGGCTGGTGGATCGTCAGCCATGAAAGCAAACTTTGGTTACCGAACGGTGAATTGCCGTCGGGAACGGCCGCCGCCCTCGGGCTGCAGGGCCACATGGCGCGCACCATCGGTGAATGGGAGGGCGCGCCGGTTTGGCTGGTGCGCCAGGCGATGCCGCGGGAGATGGGCTCGGTGCGTCAGCTGTTGGATCAGGATCGCGGCTTGTTCCAGCTAGCCGGGCGCGGCGTGCAGCTGGCGGATTTCTACCGCTCCCATCGCTATTGCGGCTACTGCGGCCATGAGATGCACCTCAGCCGCACCGAAAGCGCCTGCCTGTGCGGCCATTGCAAGGAGCGCTACTACCCGCAGATCGCGCCCTGCGTGATCGTCGCCATTCGGCGCGAGGATCAGATCCTGCTGGCGCAGCACGTGCGCCATCGCGGCGGCATTCACACGGTGCTGGCCGGCTTCGTCGAAGTGGGCGAAACGCTGGAACAGGCGGTGGCGCGTGAAGTGATGGAAGAGAGCAACATTGAAATCAAAAACCTGCGCTATGTCACTTCGCAACCCTGGCCGTTCCCGCACTCGCTGATGATGGCCTTTATGGCCGATTACCATCAGGGCGAAATCCGTCACGATCCCAAAGAGTTGCTCAACGCCGGCTGGTATCGTTACGACCAATTGCCGCTGTTGCCGCCGCCCGGCACCGTGGCACGCCGCTTGATTGAGGACACCGTGGCGCTGTGCCGGGCAGAATAATGTACAATGGCCGGCAGATTATTAAGGGAGCCCCATAAATGACTGAGTTGAAGAACGATCGTTACCTGCGCGCGCTGTTGCGTCAGCCGGTGGATGTGACCCCCGTATGGATGATGCGCCAGGCCGGTCGTTATTTACCGGAGTACAAGGCAACCCGCGCCCAGGCCGGTGATTTCATGTCGCTGTGCAAGAACGCGGAGCTGGCCTGTGAGGTCACGCTGCAGCCGCTGCGCCGCTATGCGCTGGACGCCGCCATCCTGTTCTCCGACATTCTCACCATTCCTGACGCCATGGGGCTTGGCCTGTACTTTGAAGCCGGCGAAGGTCCGCGTTTCAGCTCACCCGTCACCTGTCGTGCCGACGTCGACAAACTGCCGGTGTTCGATCCGGAAGTGGAGCTGGGCTATGTGATGAACGCGGTGCGCACCATCCGCCGCGAGCTGAAGGGCGAAGTGCCGTTGATCGGCTTTTCCGGCAGCCCGTGGACGCTGGCGACTTACATGGTCGAGGGCGGCAGCAGCAAGGCCTTCACCAAGCTGAAGAAGATGATGTATGCCGAACCGGCGACGCTGCACCTGTTGCTGGACAAGCTGGCGGACAGCGTGATTCTGTACCTCAACGCCCAGATCAAGGCCGGTGCGCAGTCGGTGATGGTGTTCGACACCTGGGGCGGCGTACTGACCGGGCGCGACTACCGCGAGTTCTCTTTGCACTACATGCACAAGATCGTCGATGGTCTGCTGCGTGAAAACGACGGCCGCCGCGTGCCGGTGACGCTGTTCACCAAAGGCGGCGGGCAATGGCTGGAGGCGATGGCCGCCACCGGCTGCGACGCGCTGGGGCTGGACTGGACCACCGACATCGCCGACGCGCGCCGTCGCGTAGGCGACAAAGTGGCGCTGCAGGGCAATATGGATCCGTCGATGCTCTATGCTTCTCCGGCGCGCATCGCGGAAGAAGTGGAGACCATTCTGGCCGGTTTCGGCCACGGCAACGGTCATGTATTCAACCTGGGCCACGGCATCCATCAGGATGTGCCGCCGGAGCACGCCGGCGCCTTCGTCGAGGCGGTGCACGCGCAGTCGGCGAAATACCACCGCTGAGGATCCGAGGTGACCGATATGCAGGCCCTGCGCGCCGAACAGCTGCGGCGCGCCGCTGAAGTCATTCGCTATGACGATCTGCCGGCCGAACCGCCGGCGTTCATCGCCGGCGCCGACGTGGGCTTCGAACAAGAGGGGGCGGTGACGCGCGCCGCCATCGCCATCCTGCGCTATCCGTCGCTGGAACTGGTGGAGTATCAGGTGGCGCGCATCGCCACTGTCATGCCTTATATCCCGGGCTTCCTGTCGTTTCGCGAATACCCGGCGTTGTTGGCCGCCTGGGGGCAACTGCAGCAGAAACCGGGGCTGATCTTCGTCGATGGGCACGGCATTTCACATCCGCGGCGCCTTGGCGTCGCCAGCCATTTCGGCCTGCTGGTCGATGTGCCGACCATCGGCGTGGCCAAGAAGCGCCTGTGCGGCAAATTTGCCCCGCTGGACGCCGCCGTCGGCGCGTTGGCGCCGCTGGAAGATAAGGGCGAACAGCTGGGCTGGGTGTGGCGCAGCAAGGCGCGCTGCAACCCGCTGTTCATCTCTACCGGGCATCGCGTGGGCGCCGACAGCGCGCTGGCGTGGGTGCAACGCTGTATGGCAGGCTACCGTTTACCGGAGCCGACCCGCTGGGCCGACGCCATCGCATCGCGTCGCCCGGCGTTTCAGCGCTGGTTGCAGCAGCATCCGGAGGTGTCGCGATGAGCGATTTCGGGTACACTGCGCCGCAGATAACGCGTAAGAGAGTAAATCATGCTACGTAACCCGATTCATTTACGCCTGGAACGGCTCGAGGCCTGGCAACATTTGACCTTTATGGCCAGTTTGTGCGAGCGTATGTACCCGAATTACCAGATGTTCTGCAAACAGACCGAGTTCGGCGATCCGGCGGTTTATCGCCGCATTCTGGATTTGGTGTGGGAAACGCTGGTGGTGAAGGATGCCAAGGTCAACTTCGACAGCCAGCTCGAGAAGTTGGAAGAGGCGATTCCGTCGGCGGAAGATTACGATCTTTACGGCGTTTACCCGGCAATTGATGCCTGTATCGCATTAGGGGAACTGATCCATTCGCGGCTCGGCGGGGAGACGCTGGAGCACGCCATCGCCATCAGCGAAACATCGATTCGCACCGTGGCGATGTTGGAAATGACCCAAGCCGGTAAGGAAATGACCGACGAAGAGTTGGAAAGTTTGCCGGCGGTAGAGGAAGAATGGGACATTCAATGGGAAATTTTCCGCCTGTTGGACGCCTGTGAAGAGCGCGATATAGACCTGATCAAGGGGCTGCGATCCGACCTGCGAGAGGCCGGTGTCAGCAACATCGGGATAAATTTAGCGCAATAAGGCAACAAAACGTGATTTAACGCCTGATTTGTCATGCCTTAAGGCTTCACATCCGCACCCTGTCTGGTCTACATTTGGGGGGCGTAAAAAAAGTGGCTATCGGTGCGTGTATGCAGGAGAGTGCTGTCAATCGGCATATCCGTCGCACTCGATGCTTTGCAAACGATAAACACACTGTAAGGATAACTTATGAACAAGACTCAACTGATTGATGTAATCGCGGACAAGGCTGACCTTTCCAAAGCACAAGCTAAACTGGCTCTGGAATCGACCCTGGCTGCTATTACTGAGTCTCTGAAAGAAGGTGATGCAGTACAATTGGTTGGCTTCGGTACTTTCAAAGTAAACCATCGTAGCGAGCGCACTGGCCGCAACCCGCAGACTGGCAAAGAAATCAAAATCGCAGCAGCCAACGTGCCTGCGTTCGTTTCTGGCAAAGCACTGAAAGACGCTGTTAAATAAGACCGCGCCTCGGTGAAAAGTTTAAACAGGGGGGCGATGATGCCCCTTTTGTTTACTCGTCGGGCGTTCATGGCCGCCGGCATTGCCCTCGGTCTGAGCGCCTGCAGTTTCCATTCCGATATCCCCAGCTTTACCGCCAGCGGCTTCGTGGCCGATCAGGGCGTGATACGCCTGTGGCGTAAAGACGATGAGCAACACCGCCCACAGGTGCTGGTCAGCGTCTATAGCCCTTACCGAGGGCCGGGCACCATCACCACGCTGTACACCTATCAGGGCGACGTGCTGCGCCAAATCAAACGCAACGACGCTGACGGCGATCGAGATTCCATTCAGCTGCGCTTTGCCGACGACGGCACGGTGAGCTTTATGCAGCGCCAGTTGGCGACGCGCCGCGAACCGCTGACCAGCGATGAAATCGCCCTGTACCAATATCAGGCGCGGCGTATCCTCGAAGTGAGCAATGCGCTGCGCGCCGGCAAGGTCAAATTGCTGCAGGGGCGTTGGATGCAGGGCCAGGTGCAAACCTGCGACGGCCAGCGCTTAAAACCTGGGCTGGATGCCGCCGCCATCGTCTGGATCGAGAAGCGCGCTCGCAGCAGCAGCCGGCCGGTGAGCGTCGCCTGGCTGGAAGCGCCGGAAGGCAGCGAGCTGCTGCTGGTGGCTAACGACGACTTCTGCAGCTGGGAACCGAAAGAAGACCAGCTATAAAAAAGGCCCCGCGCTGCGGAGCCTCTTGTCATGACCGTGAAAGGTCAAATCATTTGCCGCGCGCGATCGCGCGATAACCGATATCTTTGCGGCAGAAGCTGCCCGGCCAGTGGATGCCTTCCGCCAGCTGATAGGCGCGTTGCTGCGCCTGCGCCACGGTGTCGCCCAATGCGGTGACGCACAGCACGCGACCGCCGCTGGTGACGACGTCATCGCCCTGCAGGCGCGTACCGGCGTGGAAGACTTTACCCTCGGCGCTTTCCTGTTGCGGCAGCCCCTGGATAACCTCGCCGTTGCGGTAGTCACCCGGATAACCGCCGGCCGCCAGCACCACGCCGAGCGCAGGACGCTCGTCCCAGTCGGAGGTTTTCTCGTTCAGGCGGCCTTCGGCGCCCGCCAGGCACAGCTCCACCAGATCGGAACGCAGGCGCAGCATGATCGGTTGGGTTTCCGGATCGCCAAAACGACAGTTGAATTCGATCACCTTCGGCTGACCGTCGGCGGAGATCATCAGGCCGGCGTACAGGAAGCCGACGTAGGTGTTGCCTTCCGCCGCCATGCCACGCACCGTCGGCCAGATCACCTGATCCATGGCGCGCTGGTGGATTTCGTCGGTCACTACCGGTGCCGGAGAATAGGCGCCCATACCGCCGGTGTTCGGGCCGGTGTCGCCGTCGCCGACGCGCTTGTGGTCCTGGCTGGTGGCCATCGGCACCACGTTCTCGCCGTCGACCATCACGATGAAGCTGGCTTCTTCGCCGTCGAGGAACTCTTCCACGACGATGCGATGGCCGGCGTCGCCGAAGGCATTGCCGGCCAACATGTCGCGCACCGCTTCTTCCGCTTCCTGCAGCGTCATCGCGACGATCACGCCCTTACCGGCCGCCAGGCCATCGGCCTTGATGACGATCGGCGCGCCTTTGCGGCGCACGTAGGCCAGCGCCGGCTCCACCTCGGTGAAGTTTTCATATTCGGCGGTCGGGATGCGGTGGCGCGCCAGGAAATCCTTGGTGAAGGCTTTGGAGCCTTCGAGCTGTGCGGCGGCCTGTGATGGGCCGAAAATTTTCAGACCGGCGGCCTGGAAGGCGTCGACCACGCCGATCACCAGCGGCGCTTCCGGCCCGACGATGGTCAGACCGATGTCATGGCTCTGGGCGAAAGCGACCAGGGCGGGGATGTCGGTGGCGGCGATCGCCACGTTTTCCAGATTGGCTTCCAGCGCGGTGCCGGCATTGCCCGGCGCAACATAGACTTTATCCGCCAGCGGAGACTGGGCGGCTTTCCAGGCCAGCGCGTGCTCGCGCCCGCCGTTGCCGATAATCAAAATGTTCATCAGGGGCTCCACGAATGGCGTGCGCCGGAGCGCACGCGGCAAAAGGAATTAATGGCGGAAGTGACGCATGTCGGTGAAGATCATCGCAATGCCGTGTTCGTTGGCGGCGGCGATCACTTCGTCGTCGCGGATCGAACCGCCCGGCTGGATCACGCAGGTGATGCCAACCGCCGCTGCGGCGTCGATGCCGTCGCGGAACGGGAAGAAGGCGTCGGAGGCCATGGCGGAGCCTTTTACTTCCAGCCCTTCGTCGCCCGCTTTGATGCCGGCGATCTTGGCGGAGTAAACGCGGCTCATCTGGCCGGCGCCTATGCCGATGGTCATATTGTCACGCGCATACACGATAGCGTTGGATTTCACGAACTTGGCCACTTTCCAGCAGAACAGCGCGTCACGCAGTTCCTGTTCGGTCGGCTGGCGCTCTGATACCACGCGCAGATCGCCGGCGGTCACCATGCCCAGATCGCGATCCTGCACCAGCAGCCCGCCGTTGACGCGTTTGAAGTCCAGCCCAGCCACGCGTTGCTGCCACTGGCCGCAGGCCAGCACGCGCACGTTCTGTTTGGCGGCCAGCAGGGAGCGTGCTTCCTGGGTGACGTTTGGTGCAATGATCACTTCCACGAACTGGCGGCTGATGATCGCCTGCGCGGTGGCGGCGTCCAGTTCGCGGTTAAAGGCGATGATGCCGCCGAAGGCGGAGGTCGGGTCGGTTTGGTAAGCGCGCTCATAGGCGGCCAGGATGTCGTCGCCGATCGCCACGCCGCAAGGGTTGGCGTGCTTGACGATCACGCAGGCCGGTTCGGCGAACTCTTTCACGCATTCCAGCGCGGCGTCGGTATCGGCGATGTTGTTATAGGACAGCGCTTTGCCTTGCAGCTGTTCGGCGGTCGCGACGGACGCTTCCTTTACCTCTTCCTCTATATAGAAGGCGGCCTGCTGGTGGCCGTTCTCACCGTAGCGCATATCCTGCTTCTTGATGTAGTTGAGGTTCAGGGTGCGCGGGAAGCGGCCGGACGGCTGCTCGGTCTCGCCGTGGTACGCCGGCACCAGCGCGCCGAAGTAGTTGGCGATCATGCTGTCGTAGGCGGCGGTGTGTTCGAAAGCTTTGATGGCGAGATCGAAACGGGTGGCATAGCGCAGCGAACCATCGTTGTTGTCCATCTCGGTAATGATGGCGGCGTAGTCGCTGCACTTCACTACGATGGCGACGTCTTTATGGTTCTTGGCGGCGGAGCGCACCATGGTCGGGCCGCCGATATCGATATTCTCGACCGCATCCTCCAGCGAGCAGTCCGGGCGCGCCACGGTTTGGGCGAACGGGTACAGATTGACGACCACCATGTCGATAGGCTTGATGTCATGCTGATTCATGACGGCGTCGTCCTGGCCGCGGCGGCCGAGAATGCCGCCGTGGACTTTCGGGTGCAGGGTCTTAACTCGTCCGTCCATCATTTCCGGGAAACCGGTGTAGTCGGAAACTTCGGTAACGGGCAGACCGGCGTCTGCCAGCAGACGGGCGGTGCCGCCGGTGGAGAGCAGTTCAACGCCGCGCTGGGAAAGCGCTTCGGCGAATTCAACGATACCGGTTTTGTCAGACACGCTGAGCAGGGCCCGGCGGATTGGACGAGGTTGTTGCATGGTTTTATCCCTTGGCTTTGAGTCGCAATTAAAGAGCGTTACGTGAATGTCCACCTCGTTCTCTCTATAAAGCGCGGTTTTTTGCCTTATAAAGGGAGGGACAGGCACAAATTCAGGTAACGCCCCCATAAAAGGGGGATCGTTTCGTCGCGGGGAATTGTAGCGAAAACGTTTGCGTGGCGCTCGTAAATTTTCCGTACAAATCGCATCTGTGGATAACACTGTGCGCAAGTGGGTATAAGGCGGGGTTTTGCTGTGGAATGCAGCGAACGATCGTTTTTGCTGAAAATACCTGTTGCGGCCTGCGAGGAACTCCCTATAATGCGCCTC